>JABZLM010000005.1 GCA_015256775.1 Solobacterium sp.
TTCTTGCAAGTGGTGTATCAGAGTAAGAATCGGAATAGAAGTTTTCAATCTTTGTGTCGTCGAATACTTCACGATAACGACGTACCTTTTCTTCTCCATGACAATTCAGTCCACTATATATACCTGTATGTATATCAACCAGACTTGCCATGCATGTTTTAATACCAACCTTATTACAAAAAGATTGAATTAAGAATTCTGGCGAAGCAGAAATAACTACATCACCCTCTTTTTGTGATTCTTTGTACCATTCCTTGACATGATTTAAATGACTACTTGTATAGTCTTCAACTACTTTTTCCATATCTTCTACATAACGAAACATGCGATATAGATTTGATTTGAAAGTTAACTTAGGCACAATGTGTAGCACATACAAAAGTCCAAACCAAACCGTGCGCGGTAAATTGATTAATGTTTTAGGGCGATGTAGCCAAAGATATTTCACGAAACCCACAGTGGAATCGCCACGGTAGATTGTATCATCCCAATCGTAAACGTTCATTGCATTCTCCATTCTGATTGCTTCTACAAGATAAGATATCTTTTTATAAATTGCAAGTCTTCAAAATAACTATAAAAATCTCAACTTGTATTCCGATTTTAGCTAGTCATAGCAAATATTCTAATCAACTGTCAGAAAAAATAATCTTTGCTGGTATATAAACCCTCTTTATGTCTTCTTTTCGTTTCTTCGATTAGTTTGGGATAAAGTTCTAATACTTTATTTTTTATTTCTTCCGGGCAATTTTTTGTAAAATGAATATGATATCCTGGTGCTTCTCTTATCGGAAAAACGAACATATACTCTCTTGCAAAATCTAATTCATGACCGTATGATTCATTCATTTTAAATATCCTCTTCAAACTAATAATATACTTTTTTAAATTTTTAAGATACCAGTGAACAATAAAATCCATTAATTTATATCTACGATTGCCATGAAGATTTATTATGGTTACTAATAATGTGATAACCATTAAAAATATACATACTTAAATATATTATCAATGATTCATCAAAACCCAGAAAAAAGCATAACTCACCTTATTAAGTTATGCTCTTCTGTATTTTATTTATTAAAGCTAAATATACTTTTAATACTGACCCATTGCTGGAGGTACTGGCACATCCTTTTCTGGAAGCTTAGCAATTGCAGCTTCTGTTGTGATAAATAAGCCAGAGATACTTGCAGCATTTAATAATGCGGAGCGAGTTACCTTCGTAGGATCGATAATACCTGCTTCATACATATCAACCCATTCGCCTGTCTTTGCGTTGAAACCATGATTTTCTTTCGTTGCTAACTGTTGTTCATAGATTTCATTGCCATCAAAGCCAGCATTTTCAGCTATCTGCATGATTGGCATCTTAAGTGCGTCTAACACAACATTGATACCACGTTGTACATCTACTACATCTGACTTTAATGTAGCACGTACATCTTTATAAGCCTGTACTAATGCAAGTCCACCGCCAGTCACAACACCTTCTTCAACGGCAGCCTTTGTTGCGTTTAGTGCATCCTCGATGCGTAACTTCTTTTCCTTAAGTTCTGTTTCTGTTGTAGCACCAACCTTAATTAAGGCAACACCATTTGTAAGTTTACCTAGTCTTTCTGCTAGTCTCTTCTTATCATAATCAGACTTTGCATTTTCGATTGCTGCTTTAATCTCAGTAGCACGTTTAGCAACTTCAACACTATCTCCTGCACCATCGATAATTATTGTCTTATCTTTACTTACTACTACTTTCTTAGCAGAACCTAAATCATTCATTGTCATTTCCGCTAAGTTCATATTTAAATCTTTCGCATAGAAGTTTGCACCTGTTAGAACTGCAATATCTGCCAATTGATTCTTTGCATCATCACCAAAACCCGGAGCCTTTGTCGCAACAACATTGAAGGTACCACGTAACTTATTAATGATTAATGTACTCATCACTTCATTATCATAATCATCTGCGATAAGAAGTAATGGCTTATTGATTTTAACAACTTCCTCCAAGACCGGTAGAATTTCTTGAATTGTATTGATCTTTTGGTCTGTTACCAAGATATATGGGTTATCCATGGATACTTCCATCTTATCACGGTCACTTACCATGTATGGGGAAACATAGCCTTTGTCATACTGCATACCTTCTGTCATCTCTAAGACTGTTTCGAAGGAACGTGATTCATCTACGTTGATAACACCATCATTACCAACCTTTTCCATCGCTTCCGCAATAATCTTACCAATTTCTTCTGAGCCTGATGAGATAGTAGCGATGTTCTTTACATCATCGTTGGTTGTGACTTGGTGAGAGTTCTTTAATAATGCGTCTGCCACAACATTGGCAGCCTTTTCAATTCCCTCACGCATAAGTACAGGATTAGCACCCTTTTCAACTGCCTTAAGTCCAGCTGTAATCATCGATTGGGTTAAGATAGTCGCAGTTGTTGTACCATCACCTGCTAATTCGTTTGTATTATTGGCTGCTTCATATACTAACTTAGCACCCATATTTTCAAACTTATCTTCAAGCTCTACTTCCTTAGCAATAGTTACACCATCATTTGTAATCACTGGTGAACCAAATGATTTCTCTAATACAACATTTCTACCCTTTGGGCCTAAAGTCACCTTTACTGCATCCGCTAATTTATTAACACCGTCCAACATAAGTTGACGTGCATCTTTACCATACTTTAATTCTTTTGCCATAATAATTCCTTCTTTCTACTTTATTCTACAATCGCCAGAATATTTTCTGCTTCTATTAATAGATACTCTTTTTGATTTTCTTTGATTTCAGTTCCAGAATATTTTTTATATACAACCTTTTGACCAACCTGTAATTCCAATGGAGATAATTTTCCATTTTCCATCTTACCAGGTCCTACAGCCACAACAATACCCTTTCCAGGTTCTTCCTTTGGCTGTTCTGTCAAAATAATACCGCTCTTTGTTTTCTCTTCTTCTTTCGCTTTTTCTAAGACTACATAATCACGTAATGGTTTTAACATGTTTATTCCTCCTTTTAGCACTCTAATACATATAGTGCTAACATAAATTATCTTAGCACTTTCTATCACTGTGTCAATAAGAGTGATGAGGATAAAACTTTTCTTGTATAATAGGGTTGGAGTTCAAATTATGGAAAAATTGAGTTTATTATTGTTTTCAAATAGTGAATTTTTAATTCTGTTATGTTTTACCTTTGTGATATTAATCATCGGTTATTTTTTATATCAGCTATATTATTTTAAATCCGAAAAACATCGCAGTATTTTATCACTCGTATTAATGATGTTAATCTATACTGTCATTTCTTTTTGGAAGCTTGGTTCAACTAGTTTTCCAACGACTACATGGCAGCCAACCGCAGAGAAACAACAAATCACATTTGACTTTGGCAAAAGTGAAAAATTTGATGCGATTTATACAATCTATGGGGAAGGTGATACAAATTCTAATCCATCCACATATCAAATTGGTACAAATAATATTCATTTGTATGCTTCTAATGATTTACAAGAATGGACACGTATTGCCAGTCTTAAACAAGGAAATATTTATACTTACGCAATTGAACAAGGCAATTGGCAATATCGTTATATCAAACTGGTTGATTTAAGCGAGAATAGTTCTTTATCAGAAATTGGATTCCGTAATGAAGATCATACTGGATTTTTACCAATTTCTATCTTGCGAGATAAGCAGAAAGATGGACTATACCCTGGAAGTCTACTCATTGATGAACAAGATAAATTAGTTCTTACGCCTACCTATTATGACCAAGCATATTTCGACGAAATTTATCACGTACGTAACGCATGGGAAATCGCAAATGGACAGTATATGTACGCAAATGTTCACCCATTACTCGGCACCAATATTATTGCACTATCAATTCGTTTATTTGGGATGAATCCTTTTGCCTGGCGATTACCTGGTGCGATAGCTGGAGTACTCATGTTACCAGTGTTGTATGGAATCTTAAAATTATTATTGAAACGAGATGAATTATCTTTGATTGGTTCATTCTTGCTAGCTGCAGATTTCATGCATATCACAACATCACGTATCGCTACACTAGAACCATTTAGTATTTTATTCATATTATGTTCCTTCTATTGGATGTTGAAGTACTGCATGTCAAGTTTCTATACCCTACCAATGCAGAAGGGAGTTTTATACCTACTCCTATCTGGTATCTTTATGGGAATATCAATATCAGCGAAGTGGACAGGATGCTATGCAGCTGTAGGACTAGCAATAATGTTATTTACAAACTGGATTCAACGCTACCTCGAATACAAGAAAGATAAAAAGGCTCATTCACAGTTCTTTCAAATACTGCTGAAAACAATGCTACTTTGTGTAATATTCTTCATCATTATCCCAATCACAATCTACTGTATCTCTTATATTCCTGATCAAATTTTCCGTAATGAACCATGGTCTATTGCCAACGTTTGGAAACAAGCACAGCAGATGTATTTTTACCACGTCAACTTAAACGCAACACACCCATATCAAAGCACTTGGTTTCAATGGGTATTTGATTTACGTCCAATGTGGTACTACGTTGGAACTGTAGGTAATGTTTTCCATACAATTTCTTGTTTCTCTAACCCGTTATTAACATGGGCCGGTGTTCCAGCAATTCTTTTTACAACATACCGTGCACTATTTAAGAAAGATACGGTAGCTTGGTATATTGTGGTTGGTTATTTCAGCGGTCTATTACCATGGATTATCTACGTTCATCGCATCGTATTTGCATATCACTTCTATCCAACATCATTATTTACCATCATTGCAATTGTGTACTGTATCTATCATCTAAAAGAACGCAAATATCACTTTATAGTACCAGTATATTTAGCACTATATCTAGGATTCTTTATCCTATTCTTGCCAGTTACGACTGGATTTGGTACGACAATACAATTTGCTAAGTTTCTAGCATGGCTACCGGGATGGTATTTCGGATGAGAAAATATCGTAAGTTATTGATTGATATCACAATAGTTTTAGCACTAACCGTGCTACTAATGTTCCCATATCTAACAAAGAGTTTTCTTGCGATTGAACATGATACCTTCTTTCATGTATCACGTATTGAACAATACGCAAGAGCACTTCAGCACGGACAAATACTCCCTGCTATCTATCCATACGAAAATGGAGGATTTGGTTACGGAAGCCCACTATTCTACTCTGATATATTCTTATTGTTACCAGCAATTCTACATAACTTAGGACTAGTGTTAGTTGATAGTTATAAGTTAACTGTATTTCTTGCAAGCTTCTTTTCTGGAATTACAATGTACATGCTTGCAAGCAAGTTTACATCAAAGTCATCAATTCGATTACTCGCAGTCGCTGCATATCTTTTTAGCAATTACCACATTACAGATATCTATGTCCGTGGTGCATTAGGTGAAGTGTTTGCGCTTGTAGGCATTCCACTTATACTATCTGGTCTATATGAAATCTTTGAAACCAATCAGAAATATTCGTTCTCCTATCTAATTGGTTTGGTGATAACTGTATTATCGCATAACTTAAGTTTCTTATTATGTTTTACTCTAGTAATCATTATCTGTATCATATATCTACCAAAGTGTTCTTTTGATAGATATAAACTACTAGTTAGTGAAAGTATGCTAGCATGTTTATTAACTGCTTTCTATACCTTCCCTATGATAGAACAACTAAAATCGCAACAATTTTATCTCAATTACTATGCGTCAAGTTCCGCATTAGAAAATCACGCAATGGCATTCTGGCAGTTCTTTGCCAACCAAACTGTGTTTGGCTTATCTGGCAATCAATATAAGGCAAGTAATGCAATGGTTGTTAATATTGGTTTGTTTTTGAGCATTGCACCAATCAGTTATCTCTTTCTTGCTAAGAAAGAGAAACAACCGTTCATTACATCGATGCTAGTTCTTGGATGGATTTGCATGTTATTGCCTGCACAGATATTTCCATGGAAGTACATGTCATTTGTTAGAGTATTACAGTTTCCATGGCGATTAAATATGTTGGCATTACCACTATTATGTGTTCCTGCTGTAATAGGTATAGAAAACCTTACACATAAGCTTAAGTATGTACCTATCTGTTTGATATTGTTGTTGAGTTTAGAAGGAATCTACCATCTCTATCCTGCAACGAAACGTACATTTATCATGCCACACAATACCACATGGCAAGAAGTAACCAGTGGCAAACTCATTGATCCATACTATTCTGCACAATACATGCGTGTAGAACTTGCGGGCGGCGATTATCTCCCTTATCACTCTCCTGATTTCCGTAGTTATACAAAGACAATTCAAACTACATCAGGTGAAACAATTACAACTGGAGAATGGATTGACGATGGTAGATATCGTTTTACGATTACCAATCCTCAAACCATTGTACTACCAATCACTTATTATAAAGGCTATATCATTCATAATATTGATACTGCAGAAGTATTAGAAACGACGTTAAGTAAGAATGGTCTCGTCAGTGTTACGATACCATCTGCCGGTACGTATGTATGTGAGTACCAAAGCACCAACATACGTATAGTATCCATATGGATTTCTATTCTTACATGCATGATCAGTATTGGTTACATCATTTATCATGGACGAAAAAAGGATATTTTATAAATATCCCTTTTTTGTTTAGATTTGGTACCACTTGATTTCGTTAGCTTCTAAGTGTAATGAGAAGAATGAACCATCTCCACGGTAAATGACAGTATCTTGTGGTTCATATGTGTTGTTTACAACGCAATAGCTTTGTGTAGAAGGATATACATTTACATCAACGTTATAGTTTTCAGAATACCACTTCTTCATGTCATCTTCACGATGGCAGCTGTAGTAGATTGCACGATAGAGAAGTCTTGCATTTTCAAAGCTAAATGGTAAACCATTCATGTATACTGCTCTACCCTTACCATATTCATTGACCGCTAGCTTCACACTGAGGTCTTCTTGCTTGATAACCTTTGTACCTGGTAATGCATAAACACTATTTACGTTTTCACCCCAGTCTTCATGTTCTAACTGGTCTGTAATGAAGTGATCATGACACTGCCAGTTGTACTTATCTGTATGAAGTGTAAAGTCTAGTTCTTTATCAACACCTAATACATCATAGAGTGTGAAGAACTTACCATTTCTTGCACAAGCTGTTGGTTCACCAATACCGATGAAACCTCCACCATTATCTACATAACGACGTAAGATTGTAATAATCTTTTCATCGAATTCTTCACCACCACTAAAGCTTGTGTAACTACTACCATAGTTTAGTACTACATCGATATCATTTAAGATATCTGGGTTTTCACGTAATTCTTCAAAACTGATGAACTTCACGTCAAATGGGAAACCACTGAGTGATTCTAGAACACCTGTATAGGAGTAGATTTGCTTGTAGCGAATTGCGTGATGTACAAGGTGTGCACCCCAACGACGAAGTTCGCCATAGCTATTTAATACACCAACCTTGAGTAGGTTGTATGGTGTTTGTTTTCCTACATGTTCATAGAGTTCTCTAAATTCATCGCATACTTCAGAAACATACTCGATAAACTCTGGAAACTTTAATGCAAGTTTTAAGTATCCACCATAACCGATACGATCAACTGGTGAACGTAAGATCGCACGACGTGCTGTTACCCAGTTTACTTTTGCTTCCTGTAATGGGTCTCCACCTTCATGGAATGTGTCTGGGAAGAAGTATGGTAAGAATCTACCTTCTGTATACTTTACACCCTTGATATCAGAGATTAAACGTAATGTAGAGCCTGAACCAACACTACCTACAACAGCATCCAATCCAATTTCAGAGAAGTACTTACCATATGGTTCTGTACCAATCCAATGGTCTCCCAGGAACATCATCGCTTCCTTACCATAGGAATGGCAGATGTCTACGAGAACCTTTGCAAGCTTGCATACTTCTCTTTGTTGGAAGTCAATAAAGTCTTTATATTCCTTGGAAGGAACACAGAACTGACTGTTATGAAA
Source organism: Solobacterium sp. (assembly GCA_015256775.1). Taxonomy (GTDB): domain Bacteria; phylum Bacillota_I; class Bacilli_A; order Erysipelotrichales; family Erysipelotrichaceae; genus Bulleidia. The sequence goes on from JABZLM010000005.1 coordinate 8,037, forward strand.
GCCTTTATTAATAATAAATTCTGGACGGAACTTATAGCCAACTTCCTTTTCGAACTGTTCCAAAATATATGGGGATACAGAAGCACTATATCCATACCAGTCAACGAACTTCTCACGAGCAAACTCATCAAACTGTAATGTGAACTGGTGGAAGAAGGTTGTAAAGCGTACAACATTTACATCTTCTCTTTCTTTACAGAACTTATGTAACTTCTCAATGACATGTTTTTGTGTTTCTGGTAAACGCACATCTAATGTCATCTGATGTTCTTCATCTACCCAATCATTTGTTAAGAAGTTATACATATGAACTGGATCCCACACGATGAATGCTAAGAAGCTGACTGTGTATGCATGATAAGGAATCGCTTCCTCAATCACAACATCACCATTTTCTTCATCGAAATACCAGTTTGAAACAATAGTATCTGTTGTACGATCAATCACTTCCCACCAACGGTGAATATCATTTGTTGGATTTACTTTGAATTGATCTTTATAGAAATGTTCCATGATTTTGATACGTAAACATGTATCTTTTGCGGTAACGAAGTCACTCATCAAATACATCTGTTGCATCTCATCCGGATGTTCTTTTGCCCACGCATTATCTTTGCGTGTTGTGTAATATGTAGCGTACTGCTTAATATCCATCTTTCGTAACGCTTCTGGCATATCCGTGCCATCGCAATCACGAATCGCATCAGCCTTCCACTTCTTGATGATTTCGATTGTATCCTCAATCACATCAATATCGGTTGGGACTGTAACTCTTCCTGTACTCATACTTAATTATTCTCCCTTAAACGATACGGTTTTCTGTCTCTGGATCAAAGAAGTGTACCTTCTCTAAATCCATTGCCAATCTGAAGGATGCACAATCTGAAAGGTCATAGCGTGCATTCACCCTTGCCTGTAACTTCTGCCCTGCAATCTTTCCATGTAGGATAAATTCATTACCTAAAAGTTCACTTACATCAATCGCAAAATCAAATACAGCACTTGGATATGTCTCGTTTACTATCTCTTCAGCGTGTAAGTCTTCTGGACGAATTCCCATCACAATTTCTTTACCTTCATATGCTTGCATGTCTTTTGTAAACTGTTCCGGTAGTTCAATATGCATATCGCCAATGGTAAATTTTCCACCAGCGTATGTTCCTTTTAAGAAGTTAGTAGCTGGAGAACCGATGAATCCTGCTACGAACATGTTTACTGGATTCTGATAGATTTCCTTTGGTGTTCCAATCTGTTGGATATATCCATCTTTCATGATGACAATACGGCTAGCCATAGTCATCGCCTCTGTTTGATCGTGTGTTACATAGATTGTTGTAGCACCAATGTTTTTGTGTAGTCGAATAATTTCACTACGCATCTGTACACGAAGCTTGGCATCTAAGTTAGATAATGGTTCATCCATCAAGAATACCTTCGCATTACGTACGATTGCTCTACCTAACGCTACACGTTGTCTTTGACCACCAGATAAAGCCTTAGGCTTTCTATCTAAGTATTGTTCAATTTCTAATGCTTTTGCGGCTGCACGTACACGACGGTCAATTTCATCTTTATTTGTCTTACGAATCTGTAATCCAAATGCCATGTTTTCATAAACTGTCATAAATGGATATAACGCATAAGACTGGAATACCATCGCAATCTCACGATTCTTAGGTGCAACATCATTTACCAATTTATCATCGATATACAATTCACCATTTGTGATATCTTCCAAGCCTGCAATCATACGTAAAGTTGTTGATTTACCACATCCGGAAGGACCAACCAATACGATGAATTCTTTATCCTGAATCTCTAAGTTAAAATCAAATACTGCTTGTACTTTATTATCGTAAATCTTATTGATATGACGTAATGATAAGTTTGCCATATATCGTCCCCCTATTTAAATCTCTTGTTATACAGATGTATAACAAACAAAATGCCAATCAGTCCAACTACCTGAATACCAAGATTCACATAGCCAACTTCTCTTTGACCAATAATTACCATCGCTAGACTGACAACAAATAGAATTGCCATCAAGATTGATTGTGTTGTTCGATTCATATGTCCTCCTAGTCCTTAAGACCGCCCAAGGTCATACCTTGTGTTAAGCGTCTTTGTACAAGAATGTATAAGATCAATGTCGGCAACATAACAATCACAAGTCCTGCATACATCGGTCCATAATTAGTCGCTGCTTTCTGTGCGGACATTAGATTCTGTAATCCTACAGGTAATGTCTTTAGTGCCTTTGTCTGCACAAGTGTTAATGAAATAATGTATTCATTCCAGAATGCCAAGAAGTTAAATAGGATAACTGTAATAATACTTGGCTTTGCCATACGGAACATAACTCTTACCATGGTTGTAAAATAACCACAACCATCAATTTCCGCAGCTTCTTCATATGCCTTTGGTAAAGAACGGAAGTAGCTTGCAAGAAGATATACGGTAAATGGAATTGCTGTAGATGCGTATACAAGCGCAAGAACGAAACGATTATTCATAAAGAACTGTAATCCGCTCTTTGCTAGTGCCTTATCCCAACCATTCAACATTAAGAAGATTGGCACAACAATGTAGTTTACATTAATAAATAAGCCAGCCATGATGAGTGTGTTAAAGAACTTTCTGCCTTTAAATTGGAATCTAGCAAGTACATACGCAGCCGGTAATGAAACCACTAGTAAGATTGCTAGAGCCATTGCAGTTACAAGTGCTGAGTTCAAGATGAAATCACCAACTTGTGCAATTTGGAAAGCATCAATAAAGTTCTGAATATTAAATCCTTGTGGTAATGCCCATGGGTTTCCATAGAACTCAGCATTTGTTTTAATTGATGCTAAAAATACCCAGGATACCGGAATGATAATGGATATCGCTAAAGAAATCAGCGCAACATATATAAAGATTTTGTATAAATCAAAATGTTTTCTCTTCATATTACCTCCTAAATCTCAATCGAATCACGATGTGTTACGCGATTGATTGCCCATGATAAGGTAAATGAAAGAATAAATACAACTGCACCGATTGCCATACCATAGCCATAACTTGAACGATTATATGCTTGCAAGTACATATAACTGAGCACTGTTTCACTAGCTCCATCAGGACCACCACCGGTCATGACTTGCACAAACAAGAAACTCAGATTAATGGTTGAAATGACGAAGAATGTAAGTGTTGTACGGATATTATCCCAAATCATCGGAATCGTTACCGAGAAGAATTGTTTTACTTTTCCACTACCCTCTAAAGACGCAGCTTCATATAGGTGTTCTGGTATCGTACTCATACTGGCCATGTACATGACCATGTAATAGCCAATCGCCTGCCAAATTAGTGCGGCAATTAACGCATATACAACTAAACCAGGATCACCAAGGTACTTTGTCGTACCAGCACTACCGTTGAAAAGTCCTACAAGTGAATTTAATAAGCCATTTTCAGATGGATCATAAATCGCACTGAAAATTGCAGAAATAACAACGACAGAAAGGATATTTGGAATATAGAATATGATTCTAAAGAAGTTTTGTCCCTTTATCTTTTCACGAACCAGAATTGACGCAAATAAGATTGCGAAAGCCATCGTTACGATTGTTACTAACACGATGATCAAGATTGTATTCTGAAGAGCGCGGATAAAACTCATATCTTTAAATAACATCTGGAAATTCTTTAATCCTATAAATGTGCGGTTATCACTTAAGCCACCCCATTTAAACATCGACATCATAAACACGTTTATCGTTGGATATAACATAAACAGTGTTAGTAATATCATCGCTGGAGCTAAGCATATTGTGATAAACAGCTTCTTCTCAACACTTTTTTTCATTTCATTACCCCCTTCCTTAAAATAACGACGGCTGTCCACCATCGTTATTTTAATGAATTCTAATACTTAACAGCTAATTGATTATTTGTTTGCTTCGGCAATCTGTTCAACAGCCTTCACTGTTGCGTCATACCATTCATCAACTGTCTTGGAACCATTTACGATTGAGTTTACAGTTGCGTAGAGAACACCTGTATTCGCATCAGCTACACTCACACCTTCAACGATGTTGTCCATAACTTGGAAACCTACAGCATTTGACTTAGCGCCATTGTCATAGATTGTGTAGTATAAAGCATTTTCGTCATCCTTGCCGATGAACTTAGAAGCATCCTTTGTAGGCATTACAGCACCACCGTTTTCATAGAATAACTTTGTAGCTTCATCAGAATATAAGAATGTAATGAACTTCTTAGCTAATTCTGGGTTCTTAGCTTCTTTAGGAATAAATACCTGTTCTGTAAATGCTGTAGAGTAAGCATCACCTGTAGCAGTTACCTTAGGTAAAGCTGTGAATCCCCATTTAAATCCTTCAGCACGTGGAGCTTCAGCCATTTCGCCTGGTAACCATGTTCCGTTAGGAACGAATAAAGCTTTGTTATCTAAGACTAATTGTTGGTTCTTCTTGAAGTTATCGCCGTTAGCGTTGGCTACTGTTGTTGGTTCAACATACTGAGCAAGCTTGCCAACGATTTCAAATGCCTTCTTAACTTCTGGTAACTTCCAAGCATCAACGTTATATGTCATTAACTTCGCATATACTTCTGGTCCTGCTGTTTCATTTAATAAAGCAGAGAAGAATGCATCGAAGTAACCTGTTGTTGGGTATGTAAATAATGAGATACCTTCAGCCTTAGCCTTTTCTCCTAATTCCCACATTTCATCCCAAGTTGTTGGAACACTCCATCCCTTTTCCTTGAATAGGTTAGCGTTATAGAATAATCCACATGGGCTGTAATTGATAGGTGCTAAATATAGCTTGCCATCAGCGTATGGTTCTGTAGCTAAACCTTCATAGATACCATCAATGAGCTTATCCTTTACCTTTGTATCTTCACCTAATACTTTTTCATCAAGTACGCTTGTAATGTCTGTTAACATCTTTTCAGCGATCATAGTGTCTGTTAAGCCACCCTTGGATCCAACTGACAAGTAAACTAAGTCAGGATATGTTCCAGCTTGAACTTCACTACGTAATGTATCAGCGATGTTCTTTTCTAAACGAAGGTCAACCTTAACGCCTTCCTTTTCTTCGAAAGCCTTAACAACAGCTTCCCAACCCTTTGTGCCATATCCGCCATCTAGACCAGAGATGTGCAATGTTGTTTCTTCACTTTCCTTCTGTGAAGAAGCAGCTTCTTTTTTACTACAGCCAATAGCACCGACTGCGAGTAAACCAGCTAATGATAATGTCAATAACTTTTTCATTTGTTCCTCTTTTCCTCCTAAGAAACTTATTTGATAATTTCAGTTTATGGGTGAAAACGCTTTCAAACAAGAGATATATTGCTAAATATTATCGAAATATTGCTCTAATATATATATTTCGCAATATTTCATATAATCAATTAAAACTTAAGAATACCGATATGCGTTACATGATATGATTAAAGCGATGATTACAGCTATTTCTCAAAACCAAAACGAAGATCGTTCACTAGGTAAGATTTTATATGTTACCCACTCCCGTTATGAAGGAGATTGGCATTCAACTCCACACAGTCATGCATGTGCAGAGCTTTTCTATGTTATCTCTGGTGAAGGCAAATTCTTTGTCGAAGGGAAATACCTAGACATTCACGCAGATGATCTCATTATTGTGAACTCATATATCGAACATACGGAAGTTAGTAAAGAGAATTCCCCTCTTGAGTATATTGTAGCAGGTATTGAAGGTTTACACTTCCATAGTGATGATAAACGCTTCAATAATAACTTCAGTATGCATAACTATAAAGCATATAAGAATGATATTCTTTTCTATCTCAAAACATTACTGCATGAAATGGAACATCAAGATGAATACTCCCAACACTTAGTAAATTCTCTACTAGAGATTATGCTTATTAACATGGTACGTCGTACCAATACAACGCTAAATGTATCTCCAGTAAAAAAGACAACGAAAGAATGTATCTTCATTGAAAACTATATCAACGATCACTTCAAAGAAGATATAGACCTAGACAAGCTCAGTGAATTAACATTCTTAAATAAATATTACTTAGTACATGCATTTAATCAATATAAAGGGATTTCTCCGATGCGCTACTTAATACAGCGCAGAATCTCTGAAGCAAAATTCCTATTAGAGACCACCAGTTATAGTATGAATGATATCTCCGCTATCATTGGCTTCTCTAACCAAAATTACTTTACCTTTGCATTTAAACGTGAGATTGGTTGTTCTCCAAGTACGTATCGTAAACAATTCCTAAAAACGAAAGACTAAAAACATGCATACAAAAAAAGCCGGTTCTCGGCTTTTTTGTTATGAGCGTAAGTCTGCAGATAGCTTTTCTTTGAGTTTTTCAAGAATTGCATCGTGAACAGTACGTACTTCTTCATCATTCAGTGTATGATCAGAAGCTTGGTATGTAATACGTAGAGCTACAGATTTCTTACCAGCTTCAACATGTTCTCCTTCGTAAATATCGAATACTTCCAATTTACGAACAAGCTTCTTACCTGTACTGTTAATAATCTTTAACATTTCTTCTGCTGTTACTTCTCTATCTACAACTAATGCAATATCACGTGAGATAGATGGATAACGATCAATCGGTACAAACTTTACCTTAGAAGCACTTGTCTCATTTACTACATCCAATGAAAGTTCCGCATATGTTACTCGTTTTAAATCATATTTCTTTGCATAGCTTGGATGTAATTCACCAAATAGACCTAATGGTTTACGGTCTAAGAGAATCTCTGCACTGCGATATGGATGGAAGTGTTCAACATCTGTTGTATTTGGACGTACAGTAATACGTGCATCATTGAAACCACAACGATTTAACCATGTCATTAGGATTCCCTTTAAGGCATAGAAATCACCAGCTTCATTAATCTTATGGAGTGGATCATTTTGAACATTTCCGTCCAATACAACTGCAAGTCTTTCTTCTTCCTTATCCTTTGCATAAACCTTAGAGATTTCAAATAACAAGTTATCTGTATTTTGATGTGCTTCATTGTATTGCACACTTGTTAATACAGAGTTTAGTAAACTTGCACGAATGTACTTACGATTCTCTGACATTGGCATCGCAAGTGGGATTGCCTCACCAAGTGGAGATAACGCTGTCTTCGTCTCTTCTTCAGAGATCAATGTATATGTAACAATTTCATTGAGACCAAATGCCTTCAATGTTTCGCGTGTCATACGTCTGAGTTTTTGCTTTGGTGTTAGTTGGCCAACTGTTGTAGTCATTACTGGTAATGTGGATTTCAAAGTATCAAAACCAATTAAACGTACAATTTCTTCATCGATATCTGCACGACCTTCGATATCAACACGGTAACTTGGAATATGACATGTAATCTCATCTCCATTTACTTCTGGTTCAAAGTTTAACCATGTGAGTGTTTCTTTGACTTCATCCATTGTAAATGCAGTACCTAATAAGGCATTACAGTGAGAGAGTGTTTCCTTTACAACAACTGGCTTATAGCCATCTGTGCCATAAGTAACTGTCTCTTCAAATCCATCTGCAGATGCATACTCTTGTAAGAGTTGTACAGAACGGTCCATTGCCTTCTGTGCAGCTAATGCCTCAATACCCTTTGTAAAGCGTTGGGCTGCTTCTGTAATAAGGTTTAAACGGATAGATGAGCGACGTACGGAAGTCTTATTGAAATGTGCTGCTTCGATAAAGATACCCTCTGTTGTTTCATCGATCATGGATTCTTCCCCACCCATGATACCGGCAATACCAGTCACTTCACCATTTGTCGTGATGAGGATATCTCCCTTTTCAATCGCAAACTCCACACCATCCAGTGCAGTCATCTTTAGTGCACGATCATCCACAACTGTAATTTCTCTTGTTGGAAGCTTTGCAAGATTGTAATAGTGTAATGGTTGTCCTGTTTCGAGCATTACAAAGTTGGAAATATCAACCACATTATTAATAGAATTGATACCTGCCGCATGTAAGTATTCCACCATCCACTTTGGAGATGGTCCTACCTTTACATGATTTACAACCTTACCCATGAAGAAGTCACACTTTTCAGTGTTGCTTGTTACCTTAAATGTGGATGGTGTTCCAATGTTGGATTTACCGGCATAATCAGGCCACTTTACCTCACGGTGTAAAATAGCACCAACTTCCTTTGCCATATTCCACATGCTAGAACAGTCTGCACGATTTGGTGTTAATGATACATCTAAAATCGTGTCATCATAGCCTATGTATCCAAGTACATTTGTTTCACCTACAGGTGCATCTTCTGCTAACTCTTCAATTCCGTTAATTTGTTTTTCTGTAAGATATTTATGATCAATACCTAACTCACGTAGTGAACAAAGCATACCATTTGATTCAATCCCATGAAGTGGTTTTGCTTGAATGGTAATACCTGGTAAAACTGCACCCGGTAAAGCCGCGATTACCTTTAAACCTAATCGGCAGTTTGAAGCACCACATACAATTTGTGTTGTGTCATTTTCACCTGCTCCATAGCGAACGATTGTACGGTGTAAATGTGTATCTGGGATATCTTCACATTCAATCACTTCCGCAATCACAAGACCAGTGCCTTGTGCCATCGGTTCAATTCCTTCAACTTCTAATCCAGCAGTAGTTAATCTATCCGCTAGTTGTTGTGGAGTAATATCACTTAAATCTACATATTCCTGTAGCCATTTATAACTTAGTCTCATTGCCTTCCTCCTCTTAGTCAAAACGATCGAATGTCTTCAAAAAGCGAACGTCATTTGTATAGAAGTTGCGAATATCATCAATTCCATATTTCAACATCGCAACTCTTTCTAGTCCTACACCGAAGGCAAATCCAGAATACTTCTCAGAATCAAATCCATTCATGCGTAATACATTTGGATGTACCATACCTGCGCCTAAGATTTCAATCCAACCAGATCCCTTACATACGTTACAACCCTTACCATTACAGAATGGACAAGAAACATCAACTTCTACAGAAGGCTCTGTAAATGGGAAGTATGATGGACGGAAGCGAACTGTTCTGCCTTGACCAAACATTGTGCTAGCCATGTATTCTAATGTTCCCTTCAGGTCAGCTAAAGTAATATTTTCACCAACAACAAGGCCTTCACACTGCATAAACTGATGGCTATGTGTCGCATCGTCGTCATCACGACGATAAACCTTACCCGGGCAAATTAACTTGATTGGAACCTGTCCCTTTGCCTTCTCCAATTCACGCATCTGCATCGCAGTTGTATGTGTTCTTAATAATGTATTTGGATCGATATAGAAGGTATCCTGCATATCACGTGCTGGGTGATCTTTTGGTGTATTGGCCAATTCGAAGTTGTAGTAATCCTGTTCCACTTCAGGACCTTCCGCAACCTTATAACCCATACTCAAGAAGAGATCTTCAATCTCCTGTTGAATCATCACAAGTGGATGTGTCGTTCCAAGTTTATGAATATCTCCAGCTAATGTAACATCAATCTTTTCGGCTTCTAGCTTACCTGCAAGAGCCGCAATCTTTAACACTTCTTCTTTTGACTCTAATACTTTGGCAACTGTATCCTTACATACATTTACCTTCTGGCCAAAGGCTGGCTTTTCCTCTGGTGGTAAAGCTTTCATCTCAGACATGAGTGCCTGAATACTACCCTTTTTACCTAAGTATTGAATTTTGACTTGTTGTAATTGTTCCAAGGTTGTTGCTTGCTCAATCGCAGCTAAGGCTTCTTCTTGGACCTGCATAACTTTATCGCTCATTGACCTTTTCCTCCATAAAAAAATTCCTGCAAAATATTGCAGGAACGTTATTCACGCGGTACCATCCTGATTCGCACAATCGTGCGCACCTCAATTGATCTGTAACGTAGATATACGGAGATGATTAATCCCACTGGAAAAGTGAATTCACCAAGCGTCTTCTATAGAACCCTTTCAGCGTTTAGGTTCCTCTCTTTCTATAGCGTGTTCGGCTACTACTCTTTTCGTTATCGCTTTATTAGCCATATTATACGGCAAATCACATAAGAATGTCACTAGTTTCCACAAAATCAATTTACTTCAGATGAAGTTTTCCAACGTCCATTGTAGATTCACTTTGTAATAACTCAATAGTTACTAATTTTTATAGGCATACCCATATTCCGTGTGACCGGCAACAAACACGGTCTTCTTTTCGAAACTTAAAAATTATTAAAGTTTCGAAAATAATCTTCTCTCGCCTAAAGAAAATATACTGTCGAAACAGTATACCTTCTTGTTATTGTTGATAATACTCTGCCTGTGCTTGATAGAGTGTGTAATATTCACCTTGTTTATGCATGAGTGAATCATGATTACCATCTTCTACTAACTTACCATCTTTAAAGACAACTATACGATCACAGAACTTACATGAACTCATACGATGAGAGATATAGATAGCTGTCTTACCTCCAACAAGTTTATCAAAGTTCTCATAGATTTCTGCTTCTGAGAATGGATCCAAAGCTGCAGTAGGTTCATCTAGGATTACAAACGGCGCGTCTTTATACAATGCACGTGCAATTGCTAACTTCTGTGCTTCACCACCAGATAACTTAACACCTTCACTATTTAAATCTTCCAATACACAATCCAGTCCATCCTGATCAGATGTAAAGCGCTTCTCTAGACCTACATCTGCAATAATCGCATTGATGTCTTTTTCTTCATTGTGATGACCGCACTCTAGATTTTCTTTTGCGCTGATATTGAACATACTAAAGTCTTGGAATACTGGACTAAAGATTTTTGTATACTCATTGAAGTCAAACTTTTGAATATCAATACCATTTAATAGGATTCTTCCTTCAGTTGGTTGATACAAGCGACATAGCAGTTTGATGATTGTTGTCTTACCAGCGCCATTTTGTCCAACTAACGCTAACTTTTCACCAATTTTAAATGTAAGATTCACATTGGATAATACAAGTTGTTCACTATTTGGATAGTGGAAACTTACATTTTCAAAGCAGAACTCATATGCATTATCATTTCTCTTTTCAATTGGTAATGAACCTGTGGTACGAATAGATTCATCATGCAAGAAATCCGTAAAGTAATTTAGATAATCCAATTGGAATACTGCATCACTATACGATATGATACAACCCGAAATGTATTGAATAAGTTGTTGTATCGCACCTGCATATAGAAGAACAGAACCAATTGATAAATAACCATGCAAGCTTAAGTATGCGATATAAATATATGTACATGCTCCAAAGATACTTAATGCGAAGTTATAAACCGATTCATATCTTCCTTTTCTCTTTGAAAAGTCCAAATAAACATGGAATGTTTTAATGATATTTTTAAAATACTTTTCGAACAACTGACCCATTCGATTAATCATCATTTGTTTCTTGTATTCTACATTGACCATTGCTGTGATTAGGTAACTAAACACGGAATTATTATGAATATTTTTTTCATTTAATTCTTCATAATATGCACTCGTGCGCTTTAAAATCATAACGCCCAAACAAATACAGCCAACTGCCAGTAATAGTAGTAATACTAAATAGAACGAATACTGTATTGCCTGATAAAACAAGTACGCTACAAAACATAATGCATATAGAGCAGAAAATAAGTTAGTGCATAACAGAATAATGATCTGTAAGAAAGAACCCGTTCCTCCAGTAGCACCCATACGATTACTTACTGCACGTACTTTTGCCATGCTATCGTTATCTTCAAAAATATCATAGCGCATGGTAAACGACATATAGTTCACCTGACTCATGATTACTTCATCTGTAATAAATTCATATCCTTGTAAATAAGAGTCAATCCAATTACCAATGAAGGATAATAGATAACTACTCACCAGCATAATCGTGACAACTTGAATTGCGGCTTGAAACTGGCTTGTAAGTAATAAGTCTAAGATACGTGAATATCCAAACAATACAATGAAGTTAGGTGTACTTCTACAGAAAGCTAATGTAATCATCTGTACAGTAATATGAGGAAATTGAACTTTTAATAGTTGAATCAAATCATGCGTTTGTTGATAGAATTGCTTGAGTTTCATCTTGTTCTTCCTCCTTATAGTATTTTGCTTGTACATCAAACATCTCTGCATATTTACCATTTAATTTCATAAGTTGCTCGTGGGTTCCTTGTTCAATAATCTCTCCATTTTCCAAGAAGACAATATTGTCGCAGAAACGAGTTGAAGCTAAACGGTGTGAAATAAATAATGCACTCTTATCTTTTGTAATTTCCTTATACTCTTCATACATATCCTTTTCTGCAAGTGCGTCCAATGCTGCAGTTGGTTCATCTAAGATGAGTAACGAAGGATTTTTGTAATATGCCTTTGCAAGCAATAAACGTTGTTGTTGTCCACCACTGAGGTTGATTCCATCTGGTGATAGATCTGTATTGATATAACTATGAATCCCCTTTGGTAATTGATTTACAATCGTATCTAACTTAGAGATGCGTAACGCTTCTTGTACGCGATTTTCATCATAGTCTTCTTCATGCATGCAAGAAATATTTTCACCAATCGTCATAGAGAACAAATCAATTTCTTGGAATACAATTCCAAGTTTTCCAAAGTAATCTTCTTTATTGATTTCTTTCAAATCAATACCATTGACTAAGATTCTTCCTGAAGTTGGTGTGTATAATCCACTTAACAGTTTCACGATTGTAGTCTTGCCAGCACCATTTACACCTACAAGTGCGAGTTTCTCTCCTGTTGTAAAGTGTAGATTAAAATTCTTTAAGACATACTTTTCACTTTCTGGATATTGGAAAGATACATTCTCAAAAACAATATCAAACGGTGCAATCACTTTCTTACCATCTTGATTAATCACATTTTTATCCAGTTTAAATTCATAAGCTCTCTTTGTCATATCTAAGTTAGAATGTAATTTTGCAATCTCAGCAGTTAATGCTGCGAATCGTTGACCATAACTAATGACAATACCGATATACAAAACGAAAGAACTCATTTCAATCATGCCATGCATCATCAAATAGATTAGATACCCATAGGTAATTCCATCACGGATAAATCCTAAAATAACATCTGTTTGTGCTATCCATCCTTTATATTTTGAAGCGGCAATTGTCTTCTGTACGAGAATATCGTTGTTTTCTTGCATCTTTGCTTTTAAAAGATCCTGCATCTGATAGAGACGAATATCTTTTCCCTTCGCACTCTTTTGTGAAAGGCTATTAAAATAACGAGACTTAGAATAATTCTCTGCCTTTTCTTCATCTTTCTTTAAATACAATGCATAACATTTTTCATAGATTCCATAATGAAGAAAGGAAATAAATAATAGAGCTAAAAGGATTGGCAGACCAATCTGACTGATAAAAACTGCATATAGTATCAAACTGAAAATTGCAGAGAAAACAACAACTGTATTATGGTAAACAGCTTCCGCACCCTCCCAATTCGAATCTAATGCGCGAATAGCATTTTCAAGTTTTTCCTGAGCAGGCTTTGTTTCGTAGTAGGAATAGGTTAATTCCTGTACCTTTTTGAGCACTGGTAAGATAAATAATTTTTGTCTTGGGATAACATATTGCATACTATTTCTTGTCGCAAGATAAACATGCAGCATGCTAAAGATTCCATACACCACAAACAAACCAAGTATCTGTAATACTAGTGTCATCCAATCTTGGGTTGTAGTAATAAATTGAATGATTGCAGCTGGTAATAATACAACGATAAACCCTTCTATTACAGAGATAACAATCTCTAACAACATCATTTTCACTACATGTGGATCACATTCCCATAGCCGATAGAGAAGGTCCTTATAAATATTCCATCTAGTAAGCTTCATAGTGATTACCTCCTTGCAGAAATACAATACTTCATATGACAGAAGCAAATAAAAAAATGCATGAATTGTTCAAATTCATGCACGAAATGCTTATAGTGGTAATACAATCTCCGTTGCAAATACACCTGGTTCATTTTGACGGTTTAGGTATCCATCATATTTCTTCACGACTTGATCAACTCTCTTTAGCCCATGTCCATGGTCACCTCGCTTCGTCGTGAAATAGTGATCGGTACGTTGCTTTACTGTCTCACTTGTAGCGTTTGTAATCGAGATATAGAGTTGTTTCTTTAGGATACCAATATATACTCGAATAAATCGTTCATCCGGATCTTTTATCTTACGACAAGATTCAATCGCATTATCCAATAGATTTCCTAAGATAACGCACAAGTCTAAATCTGATACATGTAATTGCGGTGGAATTGACGCATCACAATGAATACGAATTTGTCCTTTTTCCGCAATCGCAAGTTTCGCGTTCAAGATAGAATCTAATTGTAAGTTCCCGGAATGATAGAGTGTATCGATAGAGTCCAAATCTGTCTCAAGTTCATTGAGATAGTCTTTCATCTGCTCAACTTTATTCAAAGAGAGAAACCCTTTTAAAGACTGTAGATGGTTATGATAATCATGTCTCCATCCACGCATGGTCATGTAGATGTTTTCAATTTCGTCCATCTGCTGTTTCATCAGTTTATTCTGATAGATGATTGTTTTATCTTCTTCACGCTTCATGATTCTTTGTAGAAGATATTCCAGCAAAATAAAGATTAATGCCGCAATACCACCTGCGATAAAACCATCATAATAAACACCAAGGAACAGAATTCCAAGATACAACAGAATGATGATAGTTGAAAAGATTCTTTCTTCTTTTAAGAAATGATAATGATTCCAAATAAAACATAAGAAAATCCATACAATTATCATATAAGAGAAACGATAAACACTATATCCTGTAAGTGCTAGTAACATAATTGACACAATCACATGCATGAATGTTATATTTATCTTCTTGAGAATAGCTTCATAAAGTGCTAAACCAATCAATATGATTACAGCCATCATAATGCACCTCGATTGGCTGCGATAAATTCCTGCATACACATTTCATAATTACCACGTGCGATTGGGAACTGTATACCATCTTCACCAATACAATCCTTCTTTGTTACACGTACAATATTTTTCATATTTACCGCAAAAGAGCGATGAATTTGTAATAATGGCATATGCAACATTTCAAGAACTTCACGAATACTCTGTTTGATGATAATTGTTGTTTCCTCGCTCATGCCATCACTACGCAAATAAATCTTTGTCTCATGGCCAAGTGCTTCAACACCAATCACATCACGATGATAAATTTTATATACTTCCTTCTTAGAAGAAATAATCGAAAATTCTTCTGATATATGTAATTGCTTGATTGCCTTATCTAATATCTTAAATAATTGATCTTTCTCATAAGGTTTTAAAAGATAGGCTAATGCGTCTACATCATATCCTTCAAAGACAAAGTCTTTGACACCACTGATGAAACATATCAAATGATTTAGACGTGCTTGTCTCATCTTACGAGCAAGTTCAATCCCTGTCATATTCTCCATTTGAATATCCAATAAAAGTAAATCTGCAACAAGACCATTCTGCAAATCCCACCAGAGATTATCACAATCTGTATATTTTAATATTTCAATTTCCAAATGATATGCTTGTGCATATTCATGAATGTACTTACACAAGATATCCATTTGAAGCTGTTCGTCATCACATACAATATATTTCATGCAACTATCATACCTTTTTCATCATAGATGTCCAACTTATATTTTGCTGTTTACCGAATACCACTACATATTTCTATATATGTTTCCCTGATATATTATGTGGATAAATCAATGTTTCCGGATGAGAAAACTCTAATGTTATATTTTTATGCGGATTAATCAAAAGATTCAAAATCATTGGTTCTTTTGTATTCTCAGAGGTAGTCATCATTAGTTTGCGATATGGTTGGAAACCACATTTTTCTTGAACCCTCTTCGATTGTTGATTAAATGAAAAATATCCACAAAGCAGGAAGTCATAGTTTAATTCGTTAAATAAATACTTGATAACTGTCTTTACTGCTTCTGGCATGATGCCTTTTCCCCAATAGTCTTTACTTAAAACAAAACCAAGTTCACTTCCTTGATAGGCCGCAAACTCTGTCAAAGCTTCTTCTCTTCCATACTTATGAACACCAAGAGAACCAATCACTTTTTGATCTTCTTTATGGTAGATTGCAAATACTTGGTCACCCTCAATAAACATATCTAATATTTTTTGCGTTTCTTCTTTACAAGCATGATGTTTCCAACCAGCCATTTCACCAACACCTTCAACAGAAGCGTAAGTATAAAAATCATCTAAGTCCTCTTTTACAAACGGTCTTAAGATAAGTCGCTCTGTTTCTAGTTGTCTTCCATTAATATGAAAATCTGCGTTCATTAACAATTCTCCTTTAGAAGTTATATATCATAACGATAACTATCATAGGCACGATAGATATCATCTAGATGTGTATGATTTAAAACAAAGGCATCTCCAAGTAATGTAAATTCACCATCCATGATTAATAGACCACTGTTCTTTGGAATTGCCACAACAGGATTGCCTACGTCTTCAATTTCACGAATGATTGTAGACAAATGTTCATCATCTTCGACGTAATTAATATCTATATCAAATTCTGAGAGTAGACCAAGTCCTTCTTGTAGTTCAAAAGTATTGTCGATATTTGACTCGTGAAATGTATCAAGTTGTACAAGAGCACCTGCATGATGTCCGATTAGGATACCATCAAAGTTACACAACAAATCACGTAAGCCTAAGTCTTCGATTCTCTGCATGATCCATTCACCACAATCACCAGTGATTACAATAATATCCGCAGCTTCGATTTTCGCTTTTGCGCTGGCATAGTTATCTTGGTAATAATTAAACCAACTGATTTGTTTTTCACGGATGCCATAGTTATAGAAAGGACGCACCATCATTTCATACGCTGGTTTCCCTTTCGCAAAAAAGTCATCCCAAGTCGCAAATTCATTCGACCAACCATCGTTATACGATAATGGCATCATCAATACCTTCATATCTTTTTCAATAAGTTGAGATAGTTCACCAAAGCCCCAAGCTTGGTCGAATGTAAATTGATTTAATAGTATATGTATCATGTTTATCACCTGCATTCATTATATGACTTGCTCATCAGAAAATCTATTTTGTATAATCACTGTAGGGAGGATATTATGGTACGCTATCATATTTTTGTGGAAGGAAGAGTCCAAGGTGTTGGTTTTCGCTACTTCGTTTTGATGCATGCGCAATCCTATGGTTTAACTGGAAGTGTAAAAAATCTAGATAATGGTTTAGTAGAAATCTATGTCCAAGGAGAAAGTGATATCATTGATCAATTCCTTGCGACAATCATCAAGGGTGATGGTCGTTTCATCAAAGTCGATGATTACTCCTGTAAAGCTGTCCCTATCATCCCAGATGAAAGACGATTTTCCTGTCAGTATTATTAACATGCATACAATATTTTCCAAGGGCTAAAAATGCCCTTTTTTCTTTCAAAAATATTAATTTTCAAAATGTAAGCGATTACTTGTGATTTTTTTATCATTTACTATTGTCTTGATTATGTAAACGTGGTATTCTTGCTTACGTGAAATAATTCACATGGAGGAAAAGGACATGGCAGTCAAAAAGAAAGAAACAAAAGAAACAAAAGTAAATACAGCCCCTGTGGAAGTTCGTGTCAAGGAAGTAGATGAAAAAGTTGCCCTTGCATTAAAGGCACTCAATGACTATGCATCATTTGACCAAGAAAAAATCGACTATATCGTTGCAAAGTGCACAGTAGCAGCACTTGATCAGCACGGTACATTAGCGAAAGCAGCAGTTGATGAAACAGGACGTGGTGTATTCGAAGATAAAGCAACAAAGAACTTATTTGCATGTGAGTACATGGTGAATTACCTACGTGACCTAAAGACAGTCGGTATCATCAGTGAAGACCCTGTTACAGGTATTACAGAAGTAGCTGAACCAGTTGGTGTTGTTGCAGGTTTAACACCAGTAACTAACCCTACTTCAACCGCAATCTTCAAGAGTTTACTTGCATTAAAGACAAGAAACCCTATCATCTTTGCATTCCATCCAAATGCACAGAAGTGTTCATCCGAAGCAGCACGCATTGTATATGAAGCAGCTTTAAAGGCTGGTGCTCCTGAAAACTGCATCCAGTGGATTGAACATCCATCTATGGACGCAACAAGTGCACTTATGAATCATCCAGGTGTATCTACAATTCTTGCAACTGGTGGTAACGCAATGGTTAAGGCAGCTTACAGCTGTGGTAAGCCTGCATTAGGTGTAGGTGCTGGTAACGCTCCTGCATATATTGAAACAACTGCAGATATCAAGCAAGCAGTTAACGATATCGCAATGTCCAAGGCATTCGATAACGGTATGATCTGTGCAAGTGAACAGACGGTTATCGTTGATGAGAATATCTACGAAGATGTTAAAGCAGAATTCAAACACTATAATGTACACTTCTGCTCACCAAAAGAAAAGAAATTACTTGAAACATACATGTTTGGATATACAGCTCACTCCAAGGGCGTAGAAAACGCAAAGTTAAACGGTGCAGTTGCTGGTAAACCAGCTGCTTGGATCGCTGAACAAGCAGGTTTCAAAGTTGATCCTCAAACATCCATCTTAGTTGCCGAATTAGAAAAGCCAGGTGTTGAAGAACCACTATCACGTGAAAAATTATCACCAGTACTCGCAATGGAAAAAGCAAGTTCTGTTGAAGATGGATTTGATAAAGCAGAAGCTACTGTTATGTTAAACGGTGTTGGACATACAGCTGCGATTCATACACGTTCCGCAGAATTAGCGAAGAAGTTTGGTGAACGCATTAAAGCTTGTCGTTTAATTTGGAACTCCCCTACTACATTCGGTGGTATCGGTAATATCTATAACTCCTTTATTCCATCATTAACACTAGGTTGTGGATCTTATGGTCATAACTCAGTATCTGGTAACGTTAGTGCAATTAATCTGATTAACATCAAGAAGATAGGTAAAAGGAGAAATACAATGCAGTGGTTCAAGATTCCAAGCAAGATTTATATTGAACAAAATTCCATCACATACTTACGCGACATGCGTGAAATCAATCGTGCATTCATCGTTACAGACCGCACAATGGTTGATTTAGGTTATGTATCAAGAATTACTGAACAGTTAGCAGCCCGTAAGAATAAGGTACAAGTTCAATTGTTCTGCGACGTTGAACCAGATCCATCCTTACAGACAGTTAAGAAGGGTTGGGAATTAATGCAAGCCTTCAAACCAGATACAATCATTGCTTTAGGTGGTGGTTCCTCCATGGACGCTGCTAAGGGTATGTGGTTATTCTACGAACACCCAGAAGTTGACTTCGCTGACTTAAAGCAGAAGTTCATGGATATTCGTAAGCGTGCATTCCAGTATCCTGAATTAGGTAAGAAGTCTCACTTAGTATGTATCCCTACTACATCAGGTACAGGTTCTGAAGTATCACCATTCGCAGTTATTACAGATAAGGTTAACAAGCTCAAGTATCCATTAGCTGACTACTCATTAACACCTACAGTCGCAATCGTTGACCCAGCACTTGTAATGAGCTTACCTGCACAGGTTACAGCTGACTCCGGTATGGACGTATTAACACACGCATGTGAAGCATACGTATCCGTTATGGCTACTGACTACACAGACGCTCTTGCATTAAAGGCAGTACAGATGGTATTTGAATACTTACCAAGAGCTGTACACTATGGTGCTAAGGACGAAGAAGCTCGTGAGAAGATGCATAACGCTTCCACAATGGCTGGTATGGCATTTGCGAACGCTTACTTAGGTATGTGCCACTCTATGGCTCATAAGATTGGTGCTGAATTCCACACAGTACACGGACGTACTTGCGGTACATTGTTACCATACGTAATCCGCTACAACGGCACAAAACCAGAAAAACCAGGTCTATGGCCTAAGTACCAATACTACAACGCTGATGAACGTTACGCTCAATTAGCACATGCTATCGGCCTCAAGTTCAACACAGTACAAGAAGGTGTTGAAAAGTTTGCCAAGGCAGTTCACGATTTAGGTATTGAAGTTGGTATGGCAATGAACTTCAAGTCACAAAATGTTGACAAGAAGGAATGGGAAGAAAACTTAGAGAAGTTGGCTTACCTCTCATACGAAGACCAGTGTTCCCCAGCGAACCCACGTGTTCCAATGATCAAGGATATGATCGAATTAATGCGTGCAGCTTACGAAGGAACAGAAATTCATTACGAACAACACTAATCAAAAAAGGCATATCGATTGATGTGCCTTTTACTTTTGATTCTGTTGTAACTTACTGGGTATTTGTTCACACCAGCCAATCCACTTTTCTTCATATTCCTGAGCAGAAATCACTCTATCAACCAAATCATATGGAGAATGAATTCCCTTTTGATTACATTGTTCTACACAATAACGATATAGATTCCAATCTAGTTCATCTTCATCGTAGACTAATGGTACCGATTCTAAACCTGCAAGTATTGCCGAGACTGCCCTTGTATGTCCATCCGTTAAGATCGGAATACCATCTAATACCTTTACAGGTAAAGGTTCAAAGTTTGATAAATCATCTTTACAAAACCATGCTTGAATGTTCGATAGTTTCGCTTGCGAAATATAAAACTGGGATGGTTGTAAATCTTTCAAAGAATAATCTGGATTCTTCTTTTGACTCATTTGCCACTCCGATAATGATACATAATAATTCCACCTGCTACTGCTACATTTAAAGACTCAAAGCCTTCCATTTCAATGCGTACACGATAGTCAGCCTGGGCAATAATATCTTGATGAACACCCTGCCCTTCATTCCCCATCACAAATGCCATACATTCTGTAACAGGTATGTCACGCATTGTCGTAGATTCCTGCAAGGAAGTCGCAATGACTTTTACACCCTGACTTTGTAATGCAGGAATGAGAGTAGAGAAGTCTTTGCGTACAACAGGAATATGGAATAAAGCACCTTGGGTAGAACGAATTGCTTTATCGTTATAAAGGTCACAAGTCTCAGTTGAACAATACACGCCATCAAAGCCAAATGAAATTGCGGTACGGATAAGCGTACCAAGATTACCAGGATCCTGAATGCCATCCAGTAATAATAGACGATTTTGCTTTGTAATATCTAACTTACGTTGACGGCAAACCGCAATGTAATGCACATTTGAAACATTCTCAGATAGCTTCGCCATGATGGCAGGTGTTACTTCTACTACATGTTCAAACTCAAATGGTGAAGTTGTATCCGTCACAATGGTTTCTACGGCATTGGCCGCTAAAGCTTCACCAATGAGATGTTCTCCCTCCACAAGAAATAAACCTGTTTCATCACGATATTTTTTCTTATGTAGTAGTGTCCAGTTTTTTATTTTTGCATTCTGTAATGAACTTATCTTTTCCATAGTCATATCATATCACATCTATTTGGTAGCGACGATTTCAAACAGAGGAGTAGAAGCGTAATTGATTTTTTCCTCTTGCGTCCATACCCTTTGGTATACTTCTGTATCAATTTGAATATTTTGAAAACCAATTTTCTCTAGTTCTACTCGATCCCAAGAAGGTCTATCTATAAGCGTCATCGGTAATTGTTCTGCGATATGCTCCATCTGGTCAAAGTTTTCACCAATATTATGGTCATACAGATGCGCACGTTTTACATTTTGGCGGTCTTCTTCATACGCTTTGCGTAACTCTTCAGAGAATAAGTAGTGATACCAATTCGCATCGAAAACAATGAGTTTACCTGATGGTTTTAGTACACGATACCACTCTTGATAGGCAGCTGTAGGATTCTCTAAATTCCATGTAAGATTACGGTTGATAATCACATCAACGGAATTATCTTCAAACTCCAAATGTTCTGCTGGTTGTTTGAGAAGACGAATGGATAAATGATACTTTCTAGCATTTTCATAAGCTTGTTTTAACATCTCTTCAGTACAGTCGATACCTGTTACCTGATAACCTGCTCGACTGAGAAGAATTGCCATAAACCCTGGGCCAGTACCGATATCTAATATCTTTAGGTCTTTCTTCCTTGGGAAATGGCTTGTTAGTTCACTTAGCCAGGCAACAGTAGATGTTCCTGCTAGTTCTTCATTATTTTCAACGGAATAACTATCCGCACGCTTGGTCCAATATTGGATAATCTTTTCTTGTATTGTATGCATGTCTCTTAATCCCTTATTGTGTTTTATTCTATCATAGTTCAAATGAAAACCCGAATTTCTTCGGGTACTTATCGCCTTTGCCGATATACTTCAAAGGATAATACAGCAGCAGCGCTGGCTGCGTTTAACGCATTGCGGAAATCATTTGCGTATGGAATATAGATATTTTGTTCAATCTCATTTCGCACTGCAGATGATAGTCCTCTCATTTCGCCACCGATGGCTATTAAACTAGGCTTACGATAGTCGGCTTCTAGATATGTAATCGCGTCTTTCCGCATTGCTGCGTAGGTTTTAACACCTTGTTTTTTAATGTCTTTTACTAACTGTGGTAAATCATCCGACATGACAATATTCATGTATTCAAACGCACCCGCACTGGATTTGGCAATTGTGCTTTCCGCACTTGCCCAATCATGTCTAGGTAGAATCAATCCATCACAACCTGCACTATATAAAGTGCGGATAATATATCCTAAATTAAATGGATCTTCTACTCCTTCTAGCAATACAAGAAATGGTGTTTTGCCATGCATGCATTCAGATAGTTCTTGATAGACTCTAGGACTGGCTTCCGCAACCAATCCACCGTGTGTTCTTCCAGTTGCCATTGCGTTAATTTCTTCACGTTCTAGTGGCATGCATGGAATTCCTTTTTCCTTTGCACGATGTAAGATAAAGTTTAAGTCCTTATCATTTTTATGTTTATCATAGTAGAGTTTTTCTACTTTGCGATGATTTCCAAGAATGGCAGCTTTTACACTAACATTTCCTTCTAGCAACATTAGCGTGCCCTCCGCACTAGGTCATTTTCTCCAATCTCAAATGGAATTGGAACTTGTACCACTACCATCGGACGTCTAGAACTCGCAAGATATTCTCCCTTTGGGTCTTTGATCCATTCAACTTTGAAAGTACGCTTTTCTCTGCCAGGTGAAATCACTTCTAGCATTTCACCAACATCAAAGGCATTACGTGTCTCTAAGTAGGCTACATTTGCGTCTTGATCGTATCCAGCAACTTTGGCAAGGAAGTCATGATTTACATCCGCATCAGAATACGCATGATAAATCAATGTATTTAATCCTGCTGCACCAGGATAGAACGCTGTTGTTGTCTGACGATTTTCAGCGCGCAAGATTTCCTTTTTATGATAAGCCAGTCTTTCTGGTGAAAGTGGTCCATCATTCTCTGCAATCTCATCTATCAGATGACGATATGCACTCACAACAGATGCGACATAATACTCTGTCTTCATACGTCCTTCAATCTTCAAGGAACTAACACCTGCATCCATTAATTCATACATATAGTCCGCTGCTAGTAAGTCTTTAGAACCCATAGAATATAAAATATCTGTATTTAATTCTTTATCATCTTGGTAAACATGATATTGCCAACGACAACTTTGCGCGCAACCTCCACGGTTGGCATCACGTAATGTCATACGATTGGATAGTGTACATCTACCAGAGTAGTTTACACACATACCACCATGGATAAAGGCTTCCGTATCTACTGGACATTCCTTAGTGATGGCATAGATATCTTCAATCGAACATTCACGAGCAAGTACCGCACGGTCTAGCCCTAACTGTTCGTGTAAGAATTTAGCTGTTTCAACGTTTGTAATACTCATCTGCGTAGAACAGTGAATCTCCAATTTCGGTGCACACTCACGCGCAAGTTTCATAATCGATGGTGAAGCCGCAATAATCGCTGTAACACCATACTCTTCTAACTTCATCAAATACTCGCGTAAGCCCTCATAATCTTCTTCATGAGGAATAACGTTTGTTGTGACATGGATATGCGCGTTATACTGACGGGCAAATTCACATGCCTCCTTGATATCTTCCATCGTAAAGTTGGAAGCTCTCGAGCGTAAAGAATAGGATTGTCCACCAATATAGACTGCATCAGCACCATAACGAATCGCCGTCTTACAACGATTCAGATCCCCTGCTGGGGCTAATAATTCAGGTTTCTTCATCATAACTTTATCTGATCGTCTTCTGTCCATAATATCCATCAGATACTGGTAATTTTGGATATTTCAAAACAAATTCCTTTCTAACACTCTCACCATCTTCCCCATCAAGCACACGACGATACATACGTACCGCATCTAATAGTGCATCTTGCGGAATATAGTTTCCATACATCTCAAAACGCTGAATGCCTGCGTTTGAAAAAGGCTCTAACCACGCAAAAGACTCCTGTACAAAATCCGTGTATATCATCATACCTGCTTCATTTTCATATGCTGGCATCATACCATCACGCTTTTGTTCGCGAAGGTATAGATGATGGTTATGATGTAAAGGTTCTTTGATATTTGCGACTTCTTGATATGCTGTTAATAATGGTCGCTTTGAAATACTCATGAGTAAGTATCCAAATACCTGAATACCACAATGACGTACACTTGAGGCAATCTTCAAGATTTCCTCTTCTGTTAAAAGCGGTGAAATATTCACCGAATACATTCCTGTGGACAGCCAGAACTTTGCGTCTTCTGCAGAAGTCACTAAAGTCTCTGGGCTATAGATGAGTTTATCTTCTAAGGATAGCTCCTTAGCCACTTGATATAGACCAGGATCTGCAATA
This sequence comes from Solobacterium sp., assembly GCA_015256775.1. Classification (GTDB taxonomy): domain Bacteria; phylum Bacillota_I; class Bacilli_A; order Erysipelotrichales; family Erysipelotrichaceae; genus Bulleidia. The sequence continues at coordinate 32,875 of JABZLM010000005.1, forward strand.
ATGACACCATCTACTCCCATCTCAAGTAATTGTTTTAGTTCTTGTTGTGCGTGTTTGATTTCACTTTGTGGAAACAAACGATTCATCAGCACAGATAGCTGTATCTGCACCAAACGTGCTTGCGTTAATAGTTCTGCAATTTGCGCAATTGAAAAAGTTTGGAGCGAGCTAAACACCCCTCCTTCGAGTGCAACGATTACTTCATCTGCACCTGCTTCTTTGAGCAGTGCAATATCTTCTTTTCTTTCACATGTAACTGATATTTTCTTCATACCGCCCTATTATATCATGAATTCCATGCACACCATTTGACATTGCATATACTTATGCTATGTTATAGACGTAATTGGCGTTAAGTGCTGTTTGGAACGGGTCCCTGCAGACGAAAAGCATAGCTTGCGGTCATTACAACTCCCATTATGTGAATGAAAACCTTTCTTCACAAATGGATGTGAAAGGAAGGTTTTTTTATATGTTTAAAAAAGAATTTTGGAACTCATCCGCTTCAAAACTAAAATCAGTAAAATATCTTGCGTTAATGGGTGTGTTTATCGCACTCAAGATTGTAGCTTCTAAACTATATTTCCCAGTATCTGAAAACTTAAAAGTGGGATTTGGTTTTGTGCTACTCGCAATTGAATCATCGATTCTTGGTCCAGTTGCTGGTGCACTATCTGCAATTATCACTGATAACCTTGGTTTCTTCTTAGGTGGTGGCGGTGTTTATTTTGCGGGGTATACATTAACACCAGTGCTTGCGTGTCTAGTATGGTCATGTTTCTTATATAAACAGAAGATTACTGTCGTTAAGATTGTGATTGCAAAACTCATCAATTCATTATTTGTAAATGTTTTGGTTGGATCTCTTTGGAGTTCTATGTTGTATGGTAAAGGCTATCTTTTCTACTTTACAAAGAGTTTCATTAAGAATTCCCTCTTATTCCCTATTGAAGTCATTTTACTAGTCATTGTGTTCAATGCATTAGCACCTGTCCTTAAGCGCTCTAAGCTCATTGATTCATCCAATACATTCCCAATTCCTTGGATCTAATTCTTGCCTGCTGTAACATCAGCAGGTTTTCTTTTTGTATGCAGAAAATCATTGGTGTATAATTGCAATATGATAGAAAAACATTACTGGAAGATTAAGCAAGCAGCCTTAGATATTGATTTATGTGTTGTTTCCAAGCATCACAGTATCGAAGAAATACAATCGTATTACGACGTAGGCGAAAGAATCTTTGCGGAAAATAGAACTGCCGAACTTGTTTCAAAGGCAGCAGTTCTACCAAAAGATATTGCTTGGCATTACATCGGTCATTTACAACGCAATAAAGTAAAAGAGATATTACCGATTGTTTCGTGTATTCAATCGCTCGATAATATCGCTCTTGCGAAAGTTATCGAAAAAGAAGCGACTAAATTAAATCGTACGGTTGATGTGCTGATTGAATTACATTTAGCTAATGAAGATAGCAATAAGAGCGGATTAGATCCCGCTGATGTGGAGACATTTACAAACTTCCTACTACAGGAGTGTCCACATATTTCGATACAGGGTTTAATGACGATGGGACCACACACAGAAGATACAGCACGTATCCATGAAGTCTTTGCGAAAGCTCAAGATATCTTCAAACATCTTCAGGAAATATTTGGCAAACAATACTTTCATACTCTTTCTATGGGTATGAGTCATGACTATCCAATCGCAATTGAACATGGCAGTACGATGTTACGAATTGGAACATATTTATTTGAGGAGGATGAATTATGACATTTACAAAAAAGAGCGCAAATCTAACTCCAATTGCAGACGCAGTATTTACTGTCGTTGCGAAAGCAAAAGAAGATAAGCGTATCAATGGTGAAGAAAATGTAATTGACGCAACGATTGGTACACTTTGTGATAACGATGGAAACCTCGTTGCACTTAAGTCTGTATTTGATCACTATGATGAAATCGACCATCGTATCAAAGCTTCCTATGCCGCAAGTTTTGATGGAAACCCTAACTTCCGTAAAGATGTGTATGAATGGGTAACCCAAGGTACTAATCTAAAACTTGCACATAACGTTGTCGCAACCCCAGGTGGCTCAGGTGCAGTTAGCTCTACCTTTACTTCTGTATTGGATGAAGGAGAAACTGTCATCATCCCAAATATTGCTTGGGGTAGTTATCGCTTGATGGCTACCGAGAACAATCTAAAAATTGCCGAGTATGAACTCTTCAATGATGAAAATCACTTCAATATCGATTCCATTAAAGAAACTGTACATGAAGTAATGAAGACGCAAGAACGTATTCTGTTACTCATCAATGACCCTTGCGAAAATCCAACCGGATATACAATGAGTCACGAGGAATGGAAAGAAGTTATCGACTTTGTAAATGAAGTGTCAAAAACACATCCTGTTGTTTTAATGGATGATATTGCATATATCGATTATGCTTACAATGCGGATATATCTCGTAAGTATATGGAAATCTGGAATGGACTCAGTGAGAATGCCATGGTGATTGTTGGCTTTTCTTGTTCAAAGACAATGACTTCGTATGGCTTACGTTGTGGAGCCGCAGTGATTCTTGCACAACTGGAAGAATCCGTTATTGAGATGAAGACAGTATTAGAAAAGAAAGCACGTGCTACTTGGTCTAATATTCCAAATGCCGCAATGGAAAACTTCAGTTGGGTTGTTAATGAAAATAGAGAAGAATTTCTCAAAGAAAAACAATTTTATATCGATCTAATGAAAGAGCGCTCTTCTATCTTCTTAACAGAAGCACATGAAGTTAAACTACCACATTATCCATACCGCGAAGGCTTCTTCGTAACATTAAAAATCTATGATAATGATTTATGCAAAAAGGTTCATGAAGCATTTCTAGAGAATCACATTTATACAGTGAAAGTAAACCACGGTATTCGCGTTGGTTTATGTTCCCTACCAAGCCATAAGATTTATGGTCTAGCAAAGAAAATGAAGGAGATTGAGGATACAATCCTCATATAGAAAAACTATGCCAGCTGCAACGACACATGTTGAATTTGCGAAGGATGTACTTCGCACAATGGATGAATCACATGCAAGCATGATAACAAATAAAGAAATGTTTTATCTCGGTTCCCAAGGTCCGGATATGTTATTCTTCTCAAGAGCTTCACTATTACCTGGATCCCTAAAAAAATATGGTGATCTCATGCATGATGAAAAGTGTGATAAGTTCATTGATTACTTTGATAAGTATAGTGAAAATGACTCTGATCTTAGAAGTTACTTCTATGGATTCTTATGTCACTACGCTTTGGATTCAACCGCACACCCACTCATCAATGCGGTTGCAAGAGATACCCATATTCAAACAGGTTTACACGAAGGTGCTGCACACGTTATCAGTGAAGCCAATATCGATGTATGGATGTTGCACCAACGTGGAAGAAGTGAACAATCCTATGATGTCTTCAAATATATGAAGATTGATAAAGTATCTAAGTCGAAACTCGGATTAATGTATGCAGGAATGTTCCAAAATGTATTCAATCTTAAGATTAAACCTAGTTTATGTGCAGAATCTGCTACTGAAATTGTTCGCTATACAAAGTTCTTATATCCAACAAAACTTAAGTACGACTTATTATGTGCACTAGAAAAGCAAATTAAAATACCACCCGTTTTATCTGGGATGGTATTGTATAACAAAAATGATTTTAAGGTATTAAATTTAGAACATAAATCTTATCCACTTCGCTATGACTTAAGTCGAGAGATTCATGCGTCATTTCCAGAATTATATGGTAAGGCAATTCAGTTTGCTAAACAGTTAATTGATACACGTAGCCCTGAAGACTTCCGTATCAACTTCAATGGTGAACCTTACCAAGAGTAAAGCCGATTCATTGAACCGGCTTTTTAAATATCTGTTTCTGCCCAAGAAGGTAATTCATTACCCTTACGGATTAGTACTGTCTTTTGATAATTTGTTTGATTTAGGAAACGTAACACTTGGTCTACTTCTTCCTCTGTACAACCCACAAGTACCTTTACATCTAATTCCTTGATTAGAATGTCTGCCGCAACAACCAATGCACTAATCTCATAACGATTCCCACTACCTGCATAAAGCGATACACCATCTTTACCAAAGCTCTTTGTATCGTTGATATATCCATAATCAACTGGATAAATCAAGTTCTGAAAGCGTGGATGAACTTCACCTTTTTTTCTTGTAATCTGGTAACCACTGGATAAATAAAGCGTATCTAACTTCTGCCAGAAATAGGCATTATTTTCAAATTCAATCATCGTATACCCCTTTGTTTGTTTCATTATACTATTACCAAATATTTCTGTAAATATATCCTATTTTCTCTGAAAAAAATTTCATTAAAATTAGATTTTTGAAATATTTATTTCAAGTTTCTTTATTCCCAGATAGAGGAATCTTTTCCTGACGCCACTTCAAAGTGATACTTTGCAATACCGATGTCAGTATCTAGCGCAATACCTAAACCTTTTTTTACATACACTTTTTCATCTCTAATGCCAAAGCGATAACTATGTTGGTTTAGAGCTGACGGTGCCATAGCCACCGCCTCTACACCTTTTATAAACCAATCCGGAAGGTCAGGGTATCCAATGGATAAATCTTTTACCTTCTTATATTTATGTTCTCTTCCTTGGTTTTCGCCATATCCAATAGCGATAACCATCAAAAACTTTTCACCAGGTTTTAAATCTACAACACTTTCAATCTTTTTATAGGTACCACCTACCCAACAAGTATTGAGACCTAACATCTGTGCCTTAAGTACAATCTTCTCTCCATAGTAGCCGCAACGCTCATCGAATGTAGAATCTTCCTTTCCTACAAGAGCGATATAGTTTTTTACATTCGAGAATAGACCATAGTGAAATAAGCCTTTGGCAAAAGCTTGTGGTTCATTTTCTATCAATTGAATATGTAGGTTTCCTTCTTGATTGCATTTATCAATATACTTACGTAATTCATCCCGTACGTCTGTATCAATTGGTTTATCTAAATACGAACGTACAGAATGTCTTTGTTTGATAGCATCTAATAGTTCCATCTTCATTTCTCCTTTAAAAAGAAATGGCACAAACTATTTCAGATTGTGTCATTATCAACAAAATTATTATAACAGGATATGTATCAATACGATTCTTTATTTATTATTCACAGAGAAAATATTTTTAAAACAAACCAAAATAATTCCAACCGACACCAACAGTATTGTCAACCACTCATTCATCTTAAACGTATCATTGGTTTTAACTATTATTGAGGATTGTTTTATTGTATTTGTAATCGTAAATATCCATACTTCATTTGTTTTATCCGGATCAGATATAGAGGTTGTATAACTTGCAATTTCATCTACTATTTGAATGTTATATTGATCAGAAGCTTGTAAATTTAACCAAGTATATGACCAGTTATTCAGAGAGTTGAGAATCTGTTCTCCTATATAATCATTTCCTTTACGCAAAATTACACGAATGTTCGTTGGTCGTTTTCCAAGTTGATTATTATGATCGATCCATTCTGCGTTAACGGTGATTGCCGTTGCGGTTGCGGTATAGATCTGACACTTTGGAGAAGCATCAATTTGGCGATGATTGGTAGTACTACCATCAGATTCCGTTTTTGGAATCTGAACCAGAAAGGCTGTCATACTTGCACGATAATCGTGCGAAAGATTAGGTTCTCCCGTCTTACTGACAAGATAAATCGCATCCTCTAAATTTGAAAATGTCGTAATTCCATTCTGATTTGAAATCATAGTCTGAGATGGTATCTGAGTTTTCGCAACTGATTCAATTCTTTCGATATCCGCTTGTCTTAGTTCATAAACATCAATACCAAGATTTTGATATTCCGACATCAGTTGCCAACTTCCATCTGCTTTCTTCTCGGCAATCTTATATAGAGAAACTGCCATCCCTGTTAATTTTGTTCCATCACTTGTTCCGGTATATACTGTGATACTTCCATCGTTTATAGCGTGAGTCGGTAATGATGTACATACTATCAGGAAGATACTGAAAAACACATGATACAATACATGCCAAAAACATCTATGATTGTCCATTGTGTGTCTTAGCACATCATCACCACCTTCCTTACTATTTTTTCTTTTTCCGTTTCTTAAAAAACTTTATAAAAACCCCAACGAGTATTATCAAAATGACGATTGATATAACGAGTGGCCAGAATATTGCTGTTTGCCACCACAACAGTTTCACAGTTGAATCATGTTGTTGGCTAAAATCATAATCTATATGATGACCACGAACCAACAACCGATGATCGTTAACACCAAATGGTGTACAGGTTAAAAGTGTGACAAAATCACTATCTTTTATTATTCGTAACTCTTCTACTTCATCAGGTAATACCGTTTTTATTTGATCTATTTGATATGCAAAATCTTTATTCAAAACATGTACGAAGAAAACATCGCCTTCTTTTACATCCTCTAGGTCTGTAAAGATACGTCTTGAAGCCATACCATTATGTCCAACAATAACTGCGTGTGTACCTTCTCCACCAACGGGTAACGAAGAATTTTCTAAGACACCAACACCCTTATCTAAAACAGTATTTGATGTGCCATAGTACATTGGTACATAAATTTTAGCAGAGGGCACTTCAACATATCCTAGCATCACTGCAGGTTGTAATAACTCAAAATCTTGATAATCCTGCTGCTGAACATAATTAATTCCATCACCAGAAAATGGATCGGCTGGATAGCTTATAGGAAGCAATTTATTGTATTCCTTTGCAATTGAAATCAATCTTTCGATTGTCGATTCCTCTGTTTTTGCCATCTCCGTATTGTAGTCTGCAATATCTTTTACAGCAAATTGCTGATTAACATAGTTTGCGATACGTGGATAGGCCATCGTACATATACCAACAAGTATTATGAGAAGTCCAAGTAGACGTTGCTTATTGTTTTTCTTCATGAACTTCTCCTTTCGTTATTTTCAAACCGCTGTATTATTTCTGTTCTCCCTTATTGCCTTTGCCCATAATGTATAAACCACCAACTACAAGCAATGCACCTGCAAGCATGATTAAGATTGCGGAGAAAGCACCTGCTTCAGGAATATTTAATCCCTTAGTATTTGCTACCTTTAGCACTAGTCCATATGTATTTGTTGTGGAAACTGTACTACCTTCTTCAATATCAGAACCTGTAGGTGCACTTTGCATCGCAATAGTTGCCTTACCTGTTGGTTGATTATCCGCAGTTTTTTCAGCCGTAACGATTACCTTTACTACACCAATATCGCTGTAACTTGCACTCTTTAGTACTGTTTCCTTCATGTAATATGTACCTTCATCTAAACCGGCTAATTCATTTGACATATTACCTGTGCCGACTGTAAGTTTTGCATCAACACCATTAATCTTAAGTACATCTGTACAGTTTTCATCTGTATAAAGTGTAAACTCAACACCAGTCATATCTGCTGTGCTGTTATATCTATCAATCTTATGAATCTTAAATTTATATGTAAACGTCTTTGTGGAATCCGATAATGTTGCTGTATCATTTGGTGTATTTGGATTCTGTGTAAATGTTAAAGTTGCTGTGTTTGTATTCCCTGTCGTATCGTTTGCAACAGCATCGGAATTAAGCTTTGCAGAATACGATACTTTTACATTTTGTCCTTGATTTTCGATAATCCAGTCATTGTTGAATTTTATAGAAAGTTTACGCGCATTTTCATCAAAAGCTACTGTGTACTTAGAAGCCGCAACTGCCACGCCACCTACAGTTACAGTTACACCACTTGCAGGTTGTCCTGTTGTGAATTGATAATCTAATCCAACAGAGAATATATCATCAATTTGGAATAATAATGCATTCGCAGCTAATCTTGTCTGTGCATTATATTCATACATCGGAATTGCAGATTCAACATTGTAGTTTACTGTACCACCAATAGCTACATCATTTGTCTTCACAGGAACATTGTTATCATCAATTGTTTTTCTTAGTGATGTACTACTATCTTTTAAAGTAATTGTCTTTGCTGTATCACCCATGTTAACAAGCATTGGACGAGATGCAATTCTTGTATGTTGATATCCATCGTTATCTGTCCATGTTTGACCATTACTTGTTGTCTCGACAACTACCCACATACCCTTTGAGAGTTCCGCTTGGTTATTCGCAAAAGTAATACCTGTAAGGTTCTTCGCAGCCGCATAGCGTTCTAATTGTACGGCTAATTTCGCAGCCTCTGTACTATTAGTCACATCTGTTTGAACACCTGTGATAATTGTTACGGCAGAATTTAAGATTTCATTTCCATTGAACTTATAGGAACCATAAGTTGCATTGTTATTAAAGAAATCTGCAAAATCAGTCGTAATTGAACGATCATCAATCACCTTATAAGCAGTAAATGTTCCATTTGCTGCAGTGGCTGGTGTTCCCGTATTGTCACTTAAAGTTAAAGTTGCTGTTGATGCATGTACACGCAATGGTATAAGTGCTACACAAAGCATCAGGACGCTGAAAATTGTTAAAATTGTTGTGATTTTTCTTTTTACGTTTGAGTAAGTGGTTGACATAATTTATTCCTCCTTTTTATTTTTTATTGTTATGTTGAGTGGTTCATTTATGGTTGTGACTTCTAATCGCAATCACACCACCTCCAATCAGCAGTAGTAACCCTACCATACGTAGGATTAATATATCTTTTGTGCCGCTTTCTGGCATATTAAGTCGCCATTGATGCGCTAATGTTAGACTATGTGAATCAGAGGTAACAATCTCCCATTCAGGTGGAGAATGCCATGTAATATTTCCTTGTGCATCAACTGTGAATGATGCTACACCTCCTGGCTTTAGATAATGATCTGCCGCTTTTACTACTTTCAGATAATACGTTTTATTGGCTGCTAATCCATATATCTTAAGGGATCCATCTGCATCCGAGGTGAACTCCGTCTTTTGTGTTGATGTTATTTGGTTCTTATTTGAGTCGTATGCCCTTACAACCTGTTGGCAATCAGCGTCACTATACAATTGGAACGTTACACCTTTAACTTTTGTCGTTCGCTTACCGCTATCAACATTTAGAATTTGTAATGCATATTGGTCATTGTATAAAACTATCTGTGGCCCAACAATTTGTATTTCACCTTTCAACCAAGTAAAGTTACCATCTCCCGTTACTTTAAAATCTAGAATGGAATCATTCGGCAAGATGTAGCCATCTTTTGTTTTGGTTTCATACAGTTTATAGTTTCCCGGTCGTAAATCCTTGAGATTCACTTTCCCATCACTTTCCGAAATGATAGTACCCAGTTTTACACCATCTTTTTGAAGTTCGAATTCGACTCCATTTAATGGTGAATTGTCTGCCCTATTTTTCTTGTATAGCACGACATCCAATGTAATAGGGGTGTTTTCAACTTTGATTGTACCACTCTTACCATTTACCCCTGCTAGTCCTCGAATTGTAAAATCTGAATCAACTTGGAATGTATACCAAATCGTATTTTGTTTATAATCCTTAGGTGCTTTTATTTCTTCAATTATGTATGTTCCAATTGGTAGGTTATCAAATGTTAACTCTCCATTCGAATTTGTTTGTAGCGTCTTTTCATATCCACCACCAAATCGCTTAATTTTAAATTCTGCATCTTTTAGTTTGATTTGATTATCTTTCGAGTCAACCTTAAGGATAGTGATTTTTGTTCCCCCATTTTTCGTGTTGGTAATTGTCCGGCTATAACCTTCTTTAAAACTAACAACACCATTTGCGGCTACCGATAACTCTGAAACTGCATCAGTAGGCAAATCATATTTTGATGTGTTCGATACTGCTGTTTCAACGATGCGGAAGTCACCAGCAGGAAGTCCACCGAAGGAAAAGTAACCCTTGTCAACGGATTGCGTTTGAATGATATTAACCCATGCATTTCCATTCCATTTCTGTAACATGAACCTAGCACCTGAAACTGGTTCTCCAGTTGAGCCTAGTTTTGTAAATTCCATCGCATTTTTATAAATTGGGTCATTTACAAGTTTAATACCAGAATCCGTCTTTAATATACGCATATTTGCGTCTGGATTGAGTGTAATAATATTCCCTGATGTATCCCAAATATCGCCAATATCATTCTTTGGTAGTTCCGATGAAGAATCGTTATCTGATGGCAGCGGATATGGCGTTGGGGTATAAATATTAAATAAGATACCACCAGGTTCCAGCCCTAAAACACCGTTACGATGAATGTATCTATTTTTAACAATTCTATTTGGAACTACCGTGTATATTTTCCAAAATTTCCGATTCTGATTACGAGGTTCAAAGATAAATGTTGACGGTGTAGAACCTAATAACAGTTTATTTCCATTCGCATCTCGCGTTAGATATTGTCCTGAATATACATTCTTCAACTCTACCGCGAGTTGTCCACTTGCTGTCGAATAACACTCAGTAACTTCCCAAAGTTGTTTTTTCAATTCCTCTGTATCCTGAGTAGGACCACCCACTTGAACAACATTTGTAACAGAATTATTTGCATTACCAACTGCCTTCGTATTACTTCCTGTATTTCCATCTACAAGCTGTATATAAGAGCCTTTTTTAATAGCTGTTGTAGAAGAAGGTAATAAATTGAAATTGATTTGTGGTTTTGGACCTTTCGATATGACAACACGTATTGTTGAACCCTTTGGGGCTGTACCACTCGATGGGCTTTGGGAGATGATAGTTCCCTGAGGTTGTGAGGAGTATTCTTCCGTAGCATCGATCATGAAGTTTCCATTCACTACATTCTTTGCATTTACCAAAGTCTTTCCTATTAGATTTGGGACCGCAAGATACTCTGCACTATCTATACGGAAGCGATACCCACCACTTGGCAACATATACGAAGATCCCGTTGTGATTTGTTTCAAATAATAAATACCAGGATTCAAATTATTCAGTAACATCTTTCCATTGGAATCAGTCGTTCTAGTTGCGATAACTGTAGTACGATCAGCATCTGCATATATTTCGAATTTTGCATTCGCAATTGGTGTTGCTGGGTTATTGGAAGATACCAACTGTAATTCCAATTTACTATGGTCAATGGCCGTAATTGCACGGTCAGTTTCAACTACAACAGATTTGTTAGAAGCAGGTGCTTCCTTAATCGTTGTTTCTTCTTCACTTATATCTTCTTCAATATCCTCAACAGCCGACTCAATTGTGTACCGCATATGCATTGTGCTAATTGCTTGATAGCCACTTTCAGTCATCTTTTCTAAAGATACTGATATATCTGCAGTTTTTTCACTTTCATTATTTTGTGGTGGGATGATGACAGGAATGGATACACTTGCTTGCCACTTTTCCCAATCAAAAGTAGTCGGATCTACTATCTCTACGATTGTAAATACTAGCTTGTAATCCGGTTCAATATCACTACCTACGTTCTCGATATCACCTTCTAGCTTCATAGTTTCATCTTCGATTGAGAATTTCTTATCTTCAATTTTTGTATTATCTTCTGTGATATATGAGAAAATCTCTGGTAAATCGAATGTAAAATAATCTCCAACTTTCCATTTTGCATTTTCATTCGATGAAATCTTTTTTAAATCAATACCTAGATAATAAATATTATCAAAATACAGCAGACTGTTTTCTGGATAGTTTTCTTCAATCTCTTCATTCTCTTTCAAATATAGCCTCGTAAAATCAATTTGGTCTGAAATATCGTCCACATCATTGGCATGCACAGCAAAAAATACTGAAAATACTGGCAGTAACATCGATACCACTAGTATCCACAATATCATTTTTAAGTGATTACTTTTGCCCTTAAAAAAGAGACTATGCATTTTCAACAAAGTTTCTCCTGCATCTACCGAAAAGTCGGGTATTTTCACAAATCATTCTAAAATTGGCTATTCTATGATAAAAAACTTGCATGCATGTTATATAATACTTGGTTTCCAAATATGCAATTGCCGTAATATAGCCTTTACTGTATCGTATCTTTGTTATATCAAGGAATAGGCATTTTAGCAAGAAATTTAGTTATGATTACACTTTGTTTATCGACTGTTTTTAACTTCCTATCGTAACTATCAAACCACAAAAAACAAGACTTTCTATGTATCAATGAAACACAAATATCATTTTTTAAGCACAAAAAGGACTAGTAATTTAGTTACTAGTCACTTGTTTGTATATTTATTGATATTTATGCCTCATAACAAATATATAAAGGTATCCCATCATCGATACAGAGAATACGCATAGATACCAAGAGATATTGAACGAATCGTCCGTCTTTGGTGTAGAGATACCCACCCAACGATAGACGTGTGTAGTATCCCCGTTAATAGCTGTACTTGTGGAAAGATATACATATCCATCAAATACCTCCGGGCCAAATGTTCCATAAACTCTTTCCTTAATTGGTGTACCATCTTCGGTTACCCAATTTGTTTTCACCCGGTATGTATAAATGAATTCCAATAAATTCATCTGGTCAGATGAAAGTGTTAGATTCTTACTTTCATAATCCACCGCATAATCTGGGATAAGTTTGCCATATCTAAAGAGTACCGTAAATAAGTTATCATTTCCTGTATCTTCTTGTGCAAGAACCCTACCTTGATCATCGATATAACGGATTCTCCAACTTGTCGGTTTGCGTCCAACCCACTTTGCGTAGATTGTCATATCATATGCAATTGACTCATTGATATCAAAAGGTTGTGTAAATGCTGGATCTTTATACCAACCATCAAACCAATATCCATCCTTAGAAGGAATGTTTGGAATATCCTTATGTACACTAGACATCTTAGGAATTGTTACCAGTGCAGGTAGTACAGAAGTAGCACCATTACTTACAACCGTTACATTAACTCGTGGCTCTTCCCATCTAGCATATAAGAAACGATCACGATTAGACATTGTCGCATTATCTTTAAGCTTAGTACCCTCTTTGAACGTATCAGTTGTATACCAACCTGTAAATACATAGTGTGCTGGCACATTACTTGGTCTTACTGGATTATTCAGGATATTTTGATAGTTAGATAATGGTTCTCCATAGTAGAGATTTAATACTGTGCCATCCGTATTTTCTAAGTGAAGATTATACTTATTTCGTGTTTTATATACGTGCATATATGTCTGACCATCACCATCATAGTCATTTACCACTTGATTGTTGTTGTATACAACGATGAGTGAACCACCAGTATATGCAGTTAAATCAGGGTTAGACGCATTAACATCTGTAGTGTAATCATCTACCCCATTAGTCCAATAATAATATGAATAGTTAAATGCGGCTGTATTAGGGAAATATACACTAAACTTGCTGTAGGAAAGTGTATCTACATCCCAAATACGATTATTTGGATTCCTTGACCATGTGCCATCTGGATTTTGTTCATGATAGATTACATGAATATTCTTTGCACTCGGAGCTACTGCTAATTTTCTAGCATGGAATTCTAAATGATATGGATCAACATTAAAGAATTGTTGTTCTGTAAAGGTAGGTGGTGTCTTGTCATAGTGAGAGCTTGCATTATTTGGCGCAGACCATAGATAGGTTAGGTCAATGCTAAAAATACCATCCGTCTTATGTCCATAGATTCCTTGGTATGACTCACGGCGCTCCTCTGTATTTGTAGTGAAGTTGTAATACACAAGTGTGATTGTCATCACTGGACGATCATAGTATACATTCACTACCGTTGAACCATCTGCTAAGACTAGCTTTGTCGCATTCTCTGCATCTGTCTTTACCTGATTATATTTACGATAGGTCGTATCATATTGTGGACCGTTATAGACAACCGTACTATTCACATTCTGTGTCTTCGTCTCAGTATTAAATAAGGAGTAAGTCTTTTGCGCATCTGTAAAAGATACTTCATCCGTTGCGTTTTGATACCAATAATTAACAATATATGTCGATTGAAACGGAATATCATACTCTGCATAGACGTGCATATCCTCTGCCGGTTGTACCCCAGCATTCCAGGTCTGTAAAGCACCTGTGCTATCCTGATACACCCAACGCAAAAATATCTTACCTGGAATCGTTGGCTGTGCAGGTTGTGTCTGTGTACTCTCGTATAAATATGTTAAATAGAAGTCCTGTGCAGAATCACCTGTATGAAAATAAGTCGTCAACTTCTTTCTGGCATAATAAACAGAAACTGTAATATCTCCATTTGGCGCAATCTGTACCTGTTCAGGAATCAGAGCTTGAAAGCCAGGATATGTTCGATTTGCGATTGCCTGTGTCATATCCCCTACATTACCTGTAAGAGTTTCATATTCTGCCAAGGATTCGTCATCATAGTTGCCAGACAATGTTTGACGTACATGGCGAACTGTATAAGTTCTAGTAGTTGGTACTGGTTGTGTTGTTGGTGTTGATGAATCTGCGAATACCGCTGTAGAAATTGTGGTTACACAAATACTACATACCATTAGCAGAGCACAAAGAAAACTAATCACTCTGACTTTCTTCATTCCTTTTGTCCTCCCATTAATAATGGAGTTATTTTATCATGCAAAAAGGGAATTGTAATCATTTTTAATATTGTTTTTTACAATATTTTTTATCTTATTTAATTTTTAAATAAGATAAAAAACAACGAATATAGGTATATTCATTGTTCGTTTTATAACTGATATAATTTTGTTTGACAACGTTCTAGTAGTTGGTAAATATTATACTCTCCAACCAGATTCATAACTGCCATTACGATTTCCAAACATCCATTCGCATCGCTTAATGCATTATGATGATCTAATTCAATTCCAATATACTCACACACATCATTCAGACGATGATGTTCGAGATTTGAAAATACACGTTTACATAATTCCACCGTATCAAAGTACTCGATTAGCGGTATCTTTATGCCTGTATTTAAACAGGCTTGTTTTAAGCAGTTCATATCAAATCGAGCGTTGTGTGCCACAATCACCGCATCTTCAAAATATCCTGTTAATTCACGATAGATTTCTGAAAATGTTGGCGCATCCTTAACATCACTAGCAGTGATGCCATGGATACGGATATTGTAAGGGGAAAAATAACTTACGTTTTCTTCCGGTTTAATTAAAGAGTAATAGTGATCAATGATGACCCCATCTTCCATAACCGCAATACCAACCGAACAAACACTCGCCATTTTGTTATTGGCAGTTTCAAAGTCAATCGCTACAATCTTAGTCATCTTCTTTAATATGCTCGTATGTCATCTGGTAAATCTTTTCGATATGTTCATCTGCCATGGAATAATAGACATTCTTACCGATCTTCTTTGTCTTCACTAGTTTTGTTTTCTTCAAAGAAGATAATTGATGACTGATAGCACTGGTACTCATCTGTAATAGTGCGGCTAAATCACCAACACAAAGTTCGCTGACAAAGAGCGCATTCATAATCTTGAGTCTAGTGCTATCACTAAACATGTCAAAGATTAAACTCATATCATCTACATCCGCTTCACAGATCATATTTGCTTTACATTTCTCAACTGCTTCAGGATTTACTAATTTCATCACATCCTACTTTCTATAATTCTTTTTTGCTTGTTTGCCTGGTGCTAAAGAATTTAACCACTTCTCAATGCGATATTTCGCATAGACTTCTTGTTTTTCTACACTGCCATCCACTAGTGAAATAACGAGTTGGTCATAACTTGGATTCCATTCATAGTGCCAAGATACCATATCTTCATAGTAGATAATGAAACATTCTGATTTATCGTGTCGATTATAGAGTACGATGTAATCCTGATGGATTTCATACAGTTTACAATCCGGCAACATCAATAATGAGAATAACGACACCATGATGACCATAACCCCAATCACCTGTAAATATGTACGTATCCATAAAAAACAAATCCCAGCTATCATCGCAATCATTAAAAATGATGTTGGTTTTACATTTGAAACGTAAAACGGAACGTCATCTTTCGGTAAATTTCTAACACGTATCTCTTTCGATTTCATAAAAACATTATAACACGCAGATGTTTCTCAGCGAATTAAAGTAATATTTGATATACTTTATAGCGGAAAAGAGGGAAATCATGAAACAACCAGTTACTTTTGAAATTACACATATCTGTAAACAATCCGGTGCCCGTACAGGTATTTTACACACACCACACGGTGATGTTGAGACACCAATGTTTATGCCTGTCGGCACACAAGCGACCGTTAAATTCGTATCCCCAGAGGAATTAAAAGATTTAGGTTCTGGTGTGGTACTTGCCAATACCTATCATTTATGGCTAAGACCAGGCGAAGATATTGTTGACCAAGCTGGTGGAGTTCAGAAGTTTATGAACTACAAGGGTCCTATGTTAACAGATAGTGGAGGATTCCAAGTATTCTCCCTCGCAGATCAACGTAAAATTACAGAAGAAGGTGTTACGTTCAAAAACTCTCTCAACGGAGATACACTCTTCCTCTCCCCAGAAAAATCCATCCAGATTCAAAATAAGATTGGTGCCGATATCATTATGTCTTTTGACGAATGTATCCCTTACCCTGCAACACGTGAATATGTCGAAAAGAGTACAGAGAGAACATTACGTTGGGCACTCCGCGGTAAACAAGCACACAGCCGTCCTGAAGAACAGGCACTCTTTGGCATTGTCCAAGGTGGTGACTACGAAGATCTACGCAAATACTGCGCTGAAAAGTTAATTGAGATGGACTTTCCTGGATATGCGATCGGTGGTACATCCGTAGGCGAAGATAAGGAGACAATGTATCGTATGGTGAAGTGGGCATCGGATGCCTTACCATTTGATAAGCCAAGATACCTAATGGGTGTTGGTGCAGTGAATGACTTATTAGAGGCAGTTAGCCGCAACGTCGATATGTGCGATTGCGTACTACCTACCCGTATCGCAAGACATGGAACACTGATGACGAGTGAAGGAAGAATCTCTATCCGTAAGGCCATCTATAAGAATGACTTTACACCACTTGATCCAGAGTGCGATTGTTATACATGCCGTAACTATACCAAGGCTTACCTCAATCACCTCCAACGTACTAATGAAGGTTTCGGTACTCGCCTCATGTCTATCCATAATTTACGTTTCTTAGTAAAGCTCATGGAAGACGCAAGAAAAGCTATCAAAGAAGACCGCTTTAATGACTTCAAAGAGGAAACTCTTGCGAAGATGAAATTTGACCATAGAGGATTTTAATATGAAATGGAAAACAAGTGATTTTGATTACAACTTACCAGAAGAACTGATTGCGCAAACCCCACTGCTTGATCGCACTTCTTCTCGTATGCTTGTCATTCACAATACAGAAAAGAAATATGAAGACAAGCACTTCTACGATATCGTAGATTACCTGCATGCAGGTGATGTTCTAGTACGCAATAACACACGTGTTATCCCTGCTAGATTATTTGGCACAAAGGAAGAAACAGGTGCTCATGTTGAGTTACTTCTACTAAGACAGCTTCCAGATGATGTTTGGGAGTGTCTAGTTGGTAATGCGAAGGTAGTGAAACTCGGCACTATTGTTTCCTTCCACGATGGACGTTTACGTGCAGAATGCGTTGAAATAGGCGAAAAAGGTTTACGTAAGATGCGTATGATTTACGATGGTATCTTCAATGAAATCTTAGATGAATTAGGAAATGTACCATTACCACCATACATCAAAGAGAAGTTAAATGACCCAGAACGCTATCAGACAGTATATGCCAAGGTAAGAGGTTCTGCGGCAGCGCCTACTGCCGGACTACACTTTACAGACGAAATCTTTAACAAGCTCAAAGAAAAAGGTGTCACAGTCGTTGATGTAACATTACACGTTGGTTTAGGTACGTTTAGACCAATGGATACAGAAGATATCGAAGACCACGACATGCATAGTGAAGTTTACTATATGTCCAAGGAAGCTGCAGATACCTTAAACACAGCAAAGTCTAATGGTCAACGTATCTTTGCGATTGGCACAACATCCGTACGTACACTTGAATCCGTATGGAATCGCTTTGGTAAGTTTGAGGAATGTTCCGGCGAGACAAAACTATTTATCTACCCAGGATACCAGTGGCATACGATCGATGGTATGTTAACAAACTTCCACCTACCAAAATCAACACTGATTATGATGATTGCGTCTTTTGTAGGATATGAATTTACACTAGAAGCTTATCGCCATGCAGTACAGGAGAAATACCGTTTCTTCTCCTTTGGCGATTGCATGTTAATCACCAATGAATGAGAAAGAAAAAGAAGCCTATATTGCCTATTTAAAGAATCGCAAATCTTCCACGAAGACAAACTATTATGTAGAGTCGCTCAAGGAGATGAAAACCATCAAAGCTAGCACAAACAAAAAGCCAAAATTACTCTTGCATGCATGTTGTATTGTATGCGCATGTTGGCCTTTGGAATTTCTTCATGAAGTTTTTGATGTAACGATTATGTATAATAACTCCAACATCTGGCCAGCCTCAGAATATGACATGCGTTTATCCGATATGAAACGGTATCTGGATGAAAGATGGCATGGAGAAATTAAAATGGTAATAGAGCCTTATAACTATGATGCCTTTGACCAAAAGCTTTTGGCAAAACGTAAAGATGACCCAGAGGGCTGGCAACGTTGTTTCTCCTGTTATACAGAGAGAATGAACGCAGCCTTTGCCTATGCAGATAAAAATGGCTATGACTACTTCACAACAGTCATGACCTTCTCACGTCAAAAGGATTCTCAAAAGCTCAACGAAATTGGCCGTTCTCTTCAACAGAAATATTCTCACACAAAATATTTCTACTCTGATTTCAAAAAAGGAAATGGCCAACAACATTCCACAGAAATATCTGATGCGTATTGTCTATACCGACAAGATTATTGCGGTTGTAAGTATTCCTATGATTCCCGCAAAAAAGATAAGTGCGACTCCTAAGAATCGCACTTTTTTGTTACTTCTCTAATACATCTAATTTTTCGTTTAAGAGTTCAATTAGCTTTTCTTTTGTACGGATATTGTCCATTACTTCTGTATAAGTACCAGACTTTTTATTGATGACAATATCATTGTAGTAGTTACGGCCTAATGTTTCATAGTACTTCGATAGTTCACGTGAGTGATGACCAATCTCTGCACGAATTTCAGCCTTCTGTTTTTCAACCTTAAGTTTAGAAGTAAGACCTTCTGTGCTTTCTGTTACAACCTTTGTAACATTTGTTACTAAATCGGAAATTGTTTTTCCTAAATCATCGAATCCATTCTTGTTATTTTCTGACATGTCCTTAGTCCTTTCCGGCCCTTTCAATGAGGTCCCAAATAATAAATGCAATTTCATCGTTAGTAGCTTCACCTTGATCAATTAATTCAACAATTCCACTAATCAAGATATTCGCATAATACTTCGTGTTATCTAATGTTAGCTCACCAAGTCGTACGCCTTCATCAAATAACTTTGTTAAATCTGTAATGGCTTTATTTTTCGCTTCCAAGGTAGATCTAACACTTAAGTTAGAAAGATCTGCACCATCTTCGCCATTAAGTTTTTCATGTAATACATGGAAAGACTTCACTGAGTTATGAACGAACTGTTTTAAACGTTCTGTATAATCCTCTTTATTCATGCTTTCCTGCATCATGGCATTAAATGCTTCGTTGTATTTATTACTGATTGCTTCAATTACATCATCTTTTGACTTGAAGTAATAGTAGAATAGTCCTTTTGCTACATCCATCTCTTTTACGATGGAACTGATTGTTGTCTCTACAATGCCATTTTCTTTAAATAGCTTTTCTGCCGCATCTATAAACTCATTCTTTCGTTCTTCGTTATCTTTATTTTCAGGCATCTTTTATTACCTCCTACATCTACTATATCACTGACTGACTTTCAGTCAAGTACTTTGTGCTATACTTTGTCTATGAAATTAATTTGTCCAATTTGTAAAACAAAATTTAATCGTATTGCGCGTGAGCTCGTATGTGAAAATAACCATCACTTTGATTTCGCAAAGCAGGGTTATATCAACCTATATCGTTCAAATAAGCCACTCCATGGTGATAATAACGAGATGGTAAAAGCACGTACCGCTTTTCTAGAGAAAGGTGTTTACGCCTTCTTGAAGGAACATCTCGTCAATCTAAATACAAAGTTTCATCCAGAAGTATTTGTTGACCTAGGTTGTGGGGAAGGATATTACACTGATGGTTTTATTGCACAAGAAAAATATGGTTTCGACTTATCGAAAGATGCCCTAAAACACGCTTCGAAAAATGACAAGTCGACACAGTATGTTGTATCCTCTATCTTTCACCTTCCAATCGAAGATGAATCCTGTGATGTAGCAGTCACCTGCTTTGCACCTGCCGCAACTGAAGAATTACAACGTATCTTAAAACCAGGTGGTAAGTTTATTTTTGTTACCCCTGGGCCAAAACACTTATTTGAAATGAAAGCTGTTCTCTATGATACTCCATATGAAAATATCTTAGAGGATATCAATACAAACTTAACACTGATTCAAGATGAAATGATTGAAAATACCGCAACACTAGATCAAGAAACACTGAATCAATTATTTCAAATGACACCATATGCATATAAAACATCCATTGAGGACAAGCAACGTTTATTAAAGATTCCAACATTAGATCTTACTTGTCAGTTCCGTATTCGTGTTTATGAAAAGACATCTATGTAACGAAACATGGATGTCTTTATTGATAGTCTCCTTCATGATCACTTAACAAAGTTGTATATTCTGACTCTTCATCTTGGGTACGATACTTTGTTCCATTAAAACAAAGCTCACGTATCACCTTTCTCATCCAAGCAGGTCTTCTGCGATATGCCATAAACATCTGTGCTTCCGTCTGCGTTGGAAATACGTCTTTGATTGGCCCATATAAATTAACACCGGTCAGATAATCCATATCCACTTTAAAATACTCGGCGTATTTCATAATGATTTCGATGTCTGGACGAATTACACCATTTTCATACGCAGAAATTGATTGTGCTGAAACATTTAGAATATCTGCCATTTGTTTTTGTGTCATATGATGGTTGATGCGTAATTTTCTCATTTGGTATGTCATCAATCTCATAGAATCTTGTATTGTTTTTTTCATAACTTCAATATAGAAAATGAATACTGGTTTTCATACTGAACTACAGAAATTCTAGAGTATTATTTATATTCCATTATTAATAGAATGTCGCATTATAACTAGTATTATCTCCTATTGTCTTCACCATCCTATCTCAAGCTATTCCAATAAAACTGGAATCTTTATTTTTGATTTGAAATCATTCTCATTCAGTGATACACTATATTAGCAGTCATAGCACAAGAGTGCTAAGGAGGTATATTACTATGGCAAAGAAACAATTTAAAGCAGAATCTAAAAGATTGCTAGATATGATGATTCACTCGATTTATACCAATCGTGAAATCTTCTTACGTGAGTTAATCTCTAACGCTTCTGACGCTTTAGATAAACGTCATTATCTCTCTCTTACAGATTCTCGCTACGCAACAAATCCTGAGAATTTAAAAATTACACTAGAAATCAAAAAGGATACACGCCAACTGATTATCGAAGATACTGGTGTTGGTATGAGTGCAGAGGAACTAGAAAAAAACCTAGGTACAATCGCAAGAAGTGGCTCTGCTGAATTCCGTAAACAACTTGAAAATAACACAAATAACGTTGATATTATCGGTCAATTTGGAGTTGGTTTCTATAGTGCATTCATCGTCGCAAAGCATGTTCTCGTAGAGACAAAGTCTCCAGCAGAAGAAAAAGGTTATGCATGGTCAAGTTCTGGTGAAGATGGATACACAATCACAGAGATTGAAAAACCTGAAGCAGGCACAAAGATTACGATTGATCTTAAGGACAATACAGAGGAAGAGTCTTTCGATGAATTCCTAGAAGAATATAAGATTCGTGAGCTCGTAAAAAAGTATTCTGATTATGTTCGCTATCCTATTCAAATGGAAGTCACAAAGTCTATTCCTGATCCAACAGAAGAAGGAAAGACAATTGACACTAAGGAACTTGTAACACTGAACTCAATGGTTCCACTTTGGAAAAAGCCAAAGTCCGAAGTAACAGAAGAAGAATACAACTCTTTCTATAAGTCTAAGTTCAATGATTGGGAGAATCCACAGAAAGTAATTCACTATAACGTTGAAGGAACACTATCCTACACAGCGTTATTATTCATTCCTTCTAGAACACCATATAACTTCTATTATCAAGACTTTGAAGCAGGATTACAGTTATACTCTAAAGGTGTATTCATTCTTGATAAAGCAAAAGATCTCGTACCTGATTACTACCGTTTTGTACAGGGTATCATTGACAGTGATGACTTAAATCTTAATATCTCCCGTGAGATTCTCCAACAAGACCGTCAGGTTAAGCTACTTGCGAAATCTATCGAAAAGAAGATTCATTCCGCATTAGAAGATATGTTAAAGAATGATCGTGAAAACTATGAGAAGTTCTTTGATAACTTCGGTTTAAATTTAAAGTATGGTATCTACCAAGATTATGGTATTCATAAGGAACAGCTCCAAGACCTTATCTTATTTAGATCCTCTAAGGAAGGTAAGTATGTCACCCTGAAGGAATATACAGACCGTATGGTAGAAGGTCAAAACGCAATCTACTATGCTGTAGGTTCTTCCGTGGATGAAATTGAACGTTCCCCTATCATGCCTAAGTTAAAGAAGAAAGGCTATGAAGTTCTCTACTTCTTAGATGAGCGTGATGAGTTTGTTTCTGGTATTATGCAAAACTATGATGAAAAGAAGTTCATCTCCATCTCTCAAGCAAATCTAGACTTAGATAGCGAAGAAGAAAAGAAAGAAATTGAAGAAAAGACAGCTGAAAACAAGGATATGTTAACAGCGATGAAGGATGCTTTAGCAGATAAAGTTAAGGAAGTACGTATCTCATCCAGATTGATTGATGATCCTGTATGTATCGTTGCGGATGAAGGTGTATCCCTAGATATGGAACGCTATATGGCAAATGATCCAATGAATAAGGATAGAGCGATTACGGCCACAAAGATTCTGGAAATCAATCCTAACCACCCTATCTTCAATAAGCTACACGAAGTATCTACATCTTCCCCTGACAAACTTAAGGAATATACAGATGTACTCTATGATCAAGCTTTATTGATTGAAGGATTACCAATCAAAAATCCAGTTGAGTTTGCCAAGAAGATTACAAACCTCATCGTAGACGCAAAGAACTAAATCATAAAAAAAGGCGTAACATCGCCTTTTTTATGTCTAGAAATTATGTTTCTTTTGTGACATTTACCATGTCAGAACGATCAGGAAGTTGTGCAATCACAATCGCAATAAAGATGAGTACACAACCAATTAATTCTCTGGTATTTAATACTTGATTTAATATTAGATACCCTGCTAAAGCCGCAAATACAGACTCCAAGGATAATAACATTCCCGCAATCGTTGGGTTAGCTTCCTTCTGAGCAAAAATCTGTAGTGTATACGCAACACAAGAAGAAAAGATACCCGTATATAGTAATGGAATATAGGCTGCTAAGATTGCGCCTATTGTAGGCTTTTCAATCACAATCATTGGAATCACTGTCGCAAATCCGCCAATTAATAGTTGTCCACAAGACAAGCGAACTGGGTCAACACGCGTACTAAAATGACCAATGATGATAATGTGTATCGCAAATAAGAACGCAGCTAGAATCAAGAATATTTCGCCAATTCCTATCGCAAGATTACCTGCCATACTTAAAAGGTATAACCCAAATAAAGCCATTGCGATACCGATCCAGACTTTTAAAGGAATCTTTTTACCAAATAATAGTGTGATGATTGGCACGAACAATACATATAGTGTTGTTAGAAAACCAGCTTTCGCAACTGGTACCGTCAACATTGCAATCTGTTGTACGATACTACCAATGGATAAGGCAAGACCACATAAGACAGAGCCTAATAATAACTTCTTTTTTTCTTCCTTCGTCTTAGGACGAATAACATGGGTACGTTTCTTGTCTAGAATCGGAATGATTGCTAGAAGTGAAAAACCCGCAATCAAAAAACGGATTGTCGAAAACGTCCATGGGCCAATATAGTTCATTCCTACATTCTGTGCTACAAATGCACAGCCCCAGATAATCGATGCTAATATCAGTAATAAATTACTTCTTGAAAAGAATTTTCTCATATCTTACCTCGATAGAAACGACTTATTTTCGCAGATTCAATAAACTGTACATCATCCAATTTCATCTCTAAAAGATCTCTAAAAAACTCTTTCGCAAAGCTTGTCTTTTTTAGCGATTCCCCTAGCATCTCATAGCCATATCCTCTCTGTAGAAAATCACTCGTTAGAACACAATATTCCTTTTCTTCATCAAGTGGTTTTCCATCAATTGTAATTGTTTGTAAATCACAATCCACTTGCACATTTTGGCTTACCGCTAATGTACCAAGTTCTTTTCCACGAAATCCTGCCCAACGATTTGGAGTCATATGGATATATTCTTCTTTTTGTGAGGCAAATATCGCATCCTTGATTTGTTTTCCAGACCATACTAAAGTCGTTGGATTTAATGGGGATGGAGAAACCTCCAAAAGATTTAACTTCGTAACTTCCTTTGCAATCCCTTTTGAAAGAATTCCATGATTGATCAAAGCCAAATCCGAAGGATATGTTTTCCACATCATATCCGCAAGCACATTCATTGCCATGCATTCATGTTCAATCGAAAACTCTAAATCTTGTGGTAAGACATAAAGAACTTTACTGAGTTCTGCGATTGCTATTTCAGTTTGTTGTGCCATCACAGATTCAATCTGAGGATCTTTTTCTTTCTCCACCACAATATTTTCTCCACTTGCAGACACAACATGATAATCATCATCTACTTCTAACGTTAATTTACCAAGATACTTTGCCCAACAACCACTTTGATGAATCCAAGTACCATTGATATGCTCCGCCTCATCCATTTCCGTATGAGAATGTCCACCAATAATGCAATCTAATCCATTCACTGTTTCCGCAATTTCACGGTCTTTCTTAATACCTCCATGGGATAATAAGATTGAAATATCATAGTTGCCCTTCTCTTGTTCAAGAATCTTTTGTACAAGTGATGTTGGTTCAAGCAATTTCATACCACACATATCTGTAAATGCAGTACTCTCAGGACTTTCTCCCCAGTAGGGTGAAATACCAATGATTAAAACACGTACACCACTACGCGTAAGAGTGATAAATGGTAAAACACCAGAGATAGGTTCTTTGTTTAAGCGGAAAAGATTTGCGGATAGTAAGGGAAAGTTTTGATTTGTCATTTCCTCTAAATACTCCATACCCGCAAAGAATTCATTGTTTCCAATTGCCATCGCATCATAACCCGCACTCTTTAACAATTCTATGCCACCTACTCCATGTGTCCCATTAATCATTACCGACTTCTGGTCGCAAAAATCTCCTGCATCAAGCAGGAAATCTTTTTCAAAATTTATATGTTTACGAATATAACGCACAATTGCAGAGAAATCCTCAAACTGACTATGTACATCATTTGTATGCCAAATCGTTATCTTCTTCATATCAGCCCCCTGTATACGGATGATCGAATGTAATAACAGTATAAATCTTATTCGGATACTTTTCAAAGTGACGGTCAATCTCTACTTTGATTTGTTCATCCTCTAAATGAAAGCCATAAGGAATCACCAAATCAAAAACTAGATTGGTATGTTCATTACCTAATACAGTTCTAAAATCATGAACTGTAATTCCTGGATCAATCTGTAAAAGAATACGTTTTAAGTCTTCAAAATATGCATTTGTAATAGGATTATCATATTCAATAGGATCCATATGCAAAGTCATCATCACATGTAGTGTATCTCCAACTTCACGTTCTGCTTGGTCGATAATATCGTGAATCTTTACAACATTCATCTTCGCATCAACTTCTGCATGTGCACTACCAATCTTAACACCCGGTCCATAATCATGAATAATTAAATCATGAAGACCACGAATCTCTTTATGTTTTAAAATAATTTCACGAATTTGTTTTACCAACTCTTTATCTGCTGGTTTTCCAATGAGACGGTCAATGATTTCTTTAATCAATTCATATCCTGATTTTAATATTAAGCACGCAATCATCAGTGTCGCCACACCATCAAATGGAAATGTTGTTTTGAGTTGGCTTAACAACATCGCTACAATTGTAATTAGTGTAGACCATGCGTCATTACGTGCATCCTGTGCCGTCGCAATCATCGCAAGATTATCAATTCTCTTTCCAATCGTATGATTGAGATAACTAATCCACAACTTAACACCAATGGATAATACCAGTATTAACATGAGTACTGGTCGAAATAGAATCTCATTTGGTTCCATAATCTGCTGGATGCCCTGTTTGATTAGTTCAAAACCTACGGTAAAGATAACCACCGCAATCACAAAACTAACCACATACTCTACTCGACCATGCCCAAAAGGATGTTCTTTATCCGCTGGCTTACTTGCAATACGATATCCTAACACCGTCACAAGACATGTCATCACATCAGATAGGTTGTTAAAGCCATCTGACATGATAGAAACAGAACTTGTCATAAAACCAATTGCTAATTTTACGATGAATAATAATAGGTTTGCGATAATCCCGATAATACTCGTCACCTTTCCATACGCAAAGCGTACGGTTTCATTTTGAATATCATCCGCATTTTTAATATATTTTTTTATCAGATAGTTTATCATAAGTACTTTCCTTAGTACCTATTTTAACGTAACGTAGCCTTCTTATCCAAGGTATTTGCATATTCTTTTGTAAAGAATAATGCGATTCCATAAGAACATAGTATAGGCATAAATACAATTGTGATAAATACCATTGTATAGCCAAGCTGTAAGGAACTTAATGGTAATACGACCGCAATCCCAATAAACACAAACATTAAAGATAAAATATGCCCTAATAATTCTGAAACTGTGTGGAAATGATACTTTACCCAATTTACCGCAAAGATTACAGAAGCGTATGCGGATACCTCTACCATTGGTAATGTTATTTGTAAACCAACCATACGGATCACTCCGCTTAGCACAATACCCATAACGAACATTTGTATTACGTTATCCTTCATCTTTTCATATCCAATAAACTCACAAGTTAAGAATGCAGATACAATACTGCACGCTAGTGAAGGTAGTGTATACCCATTGATTGCATAGGCAATTGCCAGAAATAATACCGAACGATTTACGAAATATAGTTGTTTGTTTGTCATACTCATCACCTTTTCTACATGGATTATCTTAGCAGTTAGGTATATAATTGATGTGCATATAAATGCACATCAATTAAGAATATGAAAAATACAAACGCACTCCCATCACAAATTTTAGAGATACTACGTCAGTATCCAGATCAAGAACATCTCATTTCAATGCCTGAACTACAGGCTATCTTAGAGTCAGAAGGTTTTCCTTCGAATCGCCGTACTATATATCGAGCAATTGAGATACTGCGAGAATACAACTATGATATTCGCTATGAATTTCATAAATTTTATTCTGGCTATTATCTCGTACCGTACTTTGATGAAGCAGAGCACTTTATCCTATCAGACTATTTAAGTCAAATCACATCTTTATCTAACAAAGAAGTTACCACATTACAAAATAAAATACAGACACTTTCCAGCCCATATCACAGTCTTAAACGTAAGTCTAATTCACATACAAGTAATCAAGATATTTTATCCAATATAAAATTGATTTTACATGCGATCAAGCATTCCTATCAGATTTCCTTCTACTACTTCGACTATACAATTTCCAAGGAAAAGAAATATCGCAAGAATAAAAAGCGTTATATTTCAACACCTTATGCAGTCACTTCCTACGAAGGAAAATACTATTGTGTACTCTATAGTGAGAAGTATCAATCCTTTACAAACTATCGTATTGATAAGATGGAAACCGTTCGTCTGATTGAACAACCAGTAGAGACAATCGCATTCAACTTAGATGATCACCTACAAACATCTATGAAGATGTATGCAGGGAAAGCAGAAACAATTACCATCAAATGTACGACTGATATGGCAAGTATCATCCAAGATGAATTTGGCAGTCATATGATTATTTCAGAAGTAAAAGACAACTCTTTTACAGTAAGCTTAAAAACAGCGATTACTCCAACCCTTTTAAGTTGGCTATTGTTATTCTATAATCGCGTGACAGTACTCCAACCTGCAGAGTTAAAAGAAAAATTATTAACAATCGCAAATACGGTAATCGATACCTATTCGAAAGGAACCCTATGAACGAAAAGATACAAGAACTTCAACAAATCATCGACAATTCAAATCATATCGTATTCTTTACTGGTGCAGGTGTATCCACCGCAAGTGGCATTCCTGATTTCCGTAGCACAGATGGACTCTACAATCAAAAGTATCAATTTCCACCAGAAGAAATCTTAAGTCACCATTTCTTCAAACAACACACAGAGGAATTCTTTCGCTTTTATCGCGATAAAATGCTATATCCAGATGTTAAGCCCTCTTTTGTACATCAATATATCGCTACTTTAGAAAAGCGCAATAAAAAGGTTACCATCATCACACAAAACATTGATGGTTTACATCAATTAGCAGGTTCAACAAATGTATTAGAATTACATGGTAGTGTTTTACGTAACACATGCATGCAATGCCATGCAAAGTACCCACTCGATGAAATCTTAAAAATGGATACTGTACCACACTGTCCAAAATGTAATGGTATCATTAAACCAGATGTAGTCTTGTATGAAGAAGGATTAGATGAAACTATTCTCAATCAAGCTTTACATGCATTACAAACTGCGGATACCTGTATCGTATTAGGTACATCTCTTGTTGTATATCCAGCCGCAGGACTACTGCGTTATTTTGGCGGTGATAAACTCGTCCTAATTAATCGTGACCAAACAAGTTATGACTCTACCGCAGATTTAACAATACATGATGACTTTATCAATATATTCCCTAGTCTAAAATAAAAAGGTTATTCTACAATAACCCAATTCCAGTCACAAAGATTTCAATCCCAATGAGGATCAGAATCACCCCACCTAAAATGGATGATTTATTCGCAAAGACCATACCAAACTTCTTACCTAGCACGACACCTACATAACAAATGATAAATGTTACAACTGCAATGATAACTGAAGTAATCAATGCGGAGGATAATGTATAGTCTGCAATCGTAAATCCAACAGATAAAGCATCAATCGAAGTCGCGATACCTTGAATCAGAAGTTTACGAGTACTAGCTTCATATTCAGCTTCATCCTCTTCCTCTTCTTCAAAACCATCCTTGATCATTCCACCACCGATATAGAGTAGTAAGATTAAGGCAATCCACGGTACAACATCCATAAAGATTGTAAAAGCAGAAGAAACCGTATGTACCGCAAACCATCCAATCATTGGCATTAAAAATTGAAAACCCGCAAAAACAATGGCAATCTGAATCATTCTAGATATTGCCATTTTCTTTTCGTTCATACCATTTGCCATTGATACAGAGAAAGCATCCATCGCAAGACCAACACCCAATAAAGCGGCTTGTATTAATAGTTTTATCATATCCATTCACTCCTATTGAATATGGTAAGGAACATGTTAATAAAAAAAGACCATGTATTACCAAAAAGGTAATCATGAGTCTCGCTAATTAAAACAAGCCAGGTTTTTACCAGTATGTTGACTTGCTGCACGGGCATGTGCCAGCTACTCCCTCAAATTACATCTATATTTTCGCCGAACACATTTCTGTTAGTCAAGGCTTACTTTAACTTCCAAAGTCTTTTCCAGCCATACACTAACACTTCCATCAGTACAGGAGAATTCTCCACAACCATCTTCATCAATCATAACTGTATTAATACAGTTTCCTAAAATATCTCTGAATTCCTTTCCTGAATGATTTGTACCGATATACATTCTCTTAGAACCACCACATCGATTACTTAGCACAACAGCCAAACCACTTCCACTAAATTCATCACTACCACTTCTTGTCCAACCAATTATATCTGGATTATCGAAATAGTCATGTTGTTCGCCATAAGCATAAAGTTCTCTAATCTTCATTAATGTAGGAAGCTCAGCTACCGCAGGAACATTCTTAGCAGGAATTCCGTATAAATCCCCATAGAATACACATGGCAAACCATCAATACGCAATAAAATTAACGCATACGCTAGTGGCTTGAACCATGATAAGACAAAGGATTCCAATGATTGTCCTGGCTCAGTATCATGATTATCCACGAACGTTACCGCATGCCATGGATCATTTTCTACAAGTGTTCCTTGAAACAACTGACGCATATCAAAGTTCCCATTTGTATCGGATGCGTTTAATAACTGATAGTGTAATGGCACATCAAATAAAGACATACAATCCGATGCATCCGCAAGATACTCCTGTAGCTTACCAAGATCACCATTCCAATACTCACCTACCGCAAAGAAATTTTCTCCTTTGTATGCACGCATGTCAGATAACCAATTCTTAAAGAATTGGTTATCAATATGTTTAACCGCATCTAAACGCATACCATTAATACCGGTAGTATCTAAATACCATTTACCCCAACGATTAAATTCTTGTAGTACTTCTTGATTTTTAAAATCAATATCACAACCCATTAAGTAGTCAAAGTTACCATGTTCACTATCTACATTTGAATCCCAGTTCTTTCCTTCAATAAGATAGACGGCACTTTGTTTCTTCTTTTCATCCCAGTCCGTACCATCAAAATGACTTGCATTCCAGGTAAATGTAGAGTACTTTCCTTTACGATTCGGAAAGGTAAATTTTGTCCATGCGGTAATTTGATAATCACCACCGATTTCTTCATTACGATTATTTGGGTCTGATTTAATGACATCTATCGTTTCTTCTGTATCACCACCCATTTTCTGATTTAGCACAATATCCGCTAGAACTGATATATTTTCTTTTTGCAATGCATCAATCGCATCTAGATATTCTTGTTTCGTACCATATTTTGTAGGAATCGTTCCCTTTTGATCAAACTCTCCAAGATCATATAAATCATAGACACCATATCCCACATCATGTACTCCACCAGCTCCTTTATATGCTGGTGGCAACCACACCAGTGTGACTCCCAGATTAGAAAAAGAAGGTGCCAGCACCTTCAGTTTATTCCAATGTTGACTATCATCTGGAAGATACCACTCAAACGCTTGTAATAGTGTATCATTTTTCTCCATAGTCACCTCTTATTCAAGAGTTAGTTTCGCTACCTCTTTTTCAAAATATTCCTTTGTGTCTTCAATCGATAAATCTAACACAACAGAAAGTTCTTCATATAGGTATTTCTCAGCTATCTGTAAATATTCATCATCGATAGAAGCTAACTTCTTATGTTGTTCAAGACGTTCTTGATTACGTCCATACGAAGTCTTGATGATACGTACTAATTCACTTATATCATTTCCCTTTAACAGTGAAGCATACTGACTCTTCATATTCGCAGGTTTACTTTCAAGAGTCTCTAAATCAGGTGTATCGATAATCAACTGATCAATCTCCTCTTTGGTAATTAAATCACGTAAGTGACCTGCTTTATTGGACACTGGAACCTGAATAGAAACAGATCCAGAAGTAGGAAAATACGGTTCAAGAATATAACATTGTTCCCCCGTAAAGTCACTGCGTTTCTTTCCTGTAATGCGACATACATCTCTTCGATAGACAACGATATCTTTTACTTTATACAAAGAAATCACCTACTTTCACCACTTCTATTTTACCACAATATCCATCTTTTTCCTAATGCGCCAAAAGTCGCAAAGAAAAGAAGTTGCCTGCCACAACTTCTCCATCTTTATGATTAACGTGTTCCCTTATCGTAAGGAATACCTTCTGCCTTAGGTGCTCTAGATTTTCCACTAGAGAAGCCTAACACAATTAATACGACAAGATAAGGAATAATGTTATAGAAATACATTGGTAATGGTAGTCCTTTTGTGAATGGAATCTGGTTATAAACAACACTTAAACACTTTAGGAAACCAAACATTAAAGAACCAAAAGCAACACCAAGTGGTGACCAGTTACCGAAAATCATAATCGCCATCGCTAAGAATCCCATACCAGCTACTGCACCAGAAGCTGTACCATTGGCAACTGTCGCAATATACAAGTAACCGCCAAATCCACCTAACGCACCTGAGATTGTTGTGCCAAGATAACGCATCTTATATACATTGATACCTACAGAGTCAGCTGCCTGTGGATGTTCACCACATGCACGCAAACGTAAACCTGTCTTCGTCTTATACAAGAAGATAGATAAGATAATAAATAATACAATTGCGATAAAGGTCGAAATATACGCCTTATCAAATAGTACCGAAAAGATACCTGTCGCTTCTTTATTTTGGATAACATAACCAAAGTCATGACGTTGTCCAAGGGAGTCGACAGCTGTACCCATCTCTAACTGGTCTTTACTTGTAAATACCTTGATAAAAAATAGTGCAACAGCTGGCGCAAGAAGATTTAATGCAGTACCAGCAATTGTCTGATCTGCTTTAAACTTAATCGCAGATACAGATAATAGAAGTGAGAATAATGCCCCTGCAACAGCTGCCGCAAGCATCGCTACCACAAACATAATCTGATTATGGTCAACGAAGAATGGAACGTTCTGTCGTAATAATAGTGTCACAACTGCACCAATGAAGGCACCAAAAATCATAATACCGTCTAATGCAATGTTGATGATACCACTACGTTCCGCAAACATACCTGCTAAGGCAACGATCAATAGCGGAATGGTAAAAATCAATGTTTTCTGAAGAATAAAAATCATTTCTTTTCCTCCTTGCTATTTTTGATCTCTGTCTCAATTTCTTGTAAGGATTTCTTCTTCGTGCTTAGTAACATACTGATATATCTTGCAAAGCCTGAGAAGTATACAATCATCGCTACCATTAACTGAGATACATATTCGTTGAATGCAGTATTCGCTGCTAGGTTTGATCCACCTACGTTGATATACTTTAAGAAAATTGCAGTAAAGATAATGCCGATAGGATTATTTCCTGCAAGCAAGGCTGCTGGGATACCATTGAATCCATCCACTGGTAATGTCTGGTATGTTTCCCACTTAAAGTCCTGATGACCATTGAGGCACCAGATAGAAGCACCCATCGCCGCAAGTCCACCAGCAATAGCCATCGCTAGAAGTAGATTTCTCTTTTCATTCATGCCTGCATACTTTGCACCATCACGGTTATATCCACAAGCCTTTAGTTCATATCCAAACGTCGTCTTATTCATCACAATATAAAGTGCGATGGCTACACAGATTGCTAGGAAGATACTTGCGTCAGCATAGGATACAACAGAGCCACCGGAGAAAATCTTATCTAATCCAAATGTTGCCGTTGCGATATTATTTACTTCTGTTTTCATAATGAAGTTTACTTTTGATTCCGCAACGTTGATAAACTTGGAGCCATTAAATACCCAGCTGACTACATTGGCCGCAATCCAGTTTGTCATAATACAAACAATGACTTCATTGACATTGAGATATGCTTTGAAGAAACCAGGAATCGCACCCCAAAGTGCACCAGCTAATGTACCGCAAATTAATGCAAGTAACCAAATCACTGGAGATGGAACAACTGCAGATGGGATTGATAATGAAACAATCAATGTTACCATCGCACCCATTAAGTACTGTCCTGGAGCACCAATATTAAATAAACCCGTCTTAAATGCAATACATGCAGATAAACCCGTTAGAATTAATGGAGTTGCATTAAACAACATATTACCAAACTGGAATAATGAGTTACCACCACCAGAGAACGGTCCACCAAGAACGATCAGAATACCGCGTACTGCTTCCGCAAATCCAATACGAGGATTAAATACAGATAGTAATACAAGAACAACAAATCCAACAAAGATACCGCCGAAGATACACAGTAAAGAAGCACTTAGCGACTTTAATCCTTCAGAGGATTTTTTATTTTTATTTTTCATCGCTCTTCTCCTCCTTACCATTACGCTTCGCACCTGCCATATATAGACCTAACTCTTGTACAGTTGTCTTCTTAGGATCTAGTTCGCCAACAATTTCACCTTCATACATGACAAGAATACGGTCAGATAAGTTCATAACTTCATCTAATTCTAGAGAAACAAGCAATACACCTGCTCCACTATCACGACTTTGAATAATCTGTTTATGAATATACTCAATCGCACCAACATCAAGACCACGTGTAGGCTGTACCGCAATCAATAAATTGTGCTTACGGTCTAATTCACGTGCAATAATAGCCTTCTGTTGGTTACCACCAGACATACTACGAGAAATTGTAATTGGCCCTTGACCACTACGTACGTCGTATTCTTGAATGAGTCTTTCCGCATACTTCCGAACTTCCTTGAACCGAATCATGCCATGACTTTGAAACTCTGGTTCAAGATACCGTTGTAAAACTAAATTTTGTTCTAAGGTATAATCCAAAATTAAGCCGTGTTTATGGCGATCTTCTGGAATATGCGATATCCCATGTGTATTCTTATAGCGAATTGTAGTATGCGATACATCTCTCATTTCACCATCAATATTGAGTTTTACCTTACCACTCTTAATCTTTTCAAGACCAGTGATTGCATGTACTAACTCTGTTTGACCATTGCCATCAATACCTGCGATACAAACAATCTCACCCTTACGCACCTTGAAAGATACATCATGAATACTATCCTTCTTGTGAATCTTATCAAAGACACACAAATTCTCCAGTTCTAATACTTCTTCAGTAGGATTACTTTCCTTTTTATCTACGACGAACTTAACATCACGACCAACCATCATATTTGATAGTTCTTCCTTTGTCGTATTCTTCACATCAACCGTACCGATATACGCACCCTTACGAAGTACAGAGCATCGATCTGCTACCTGCATAATTTCATTTAATTTATGAGTGATAAATAAGATTGACTTTCCTTCCTTTGCAAGACTCTTCATGATTTGCATGAGTTCTTCAATTTCTTGTGGTGTCAATACAGCTGTAGGTTCATCAAAGATTAAAATATCATTATCACGATATAACATCTTTAAGATTTCTGTACGCTGTTGCATACCTACCGTAATATTTTCAACTAGTGCATCTGGATCTACATTCAATCCATAAGCCTTCGATAACGCAACAACCTTTTTACGTGCTTCTTTCTTACTGATAAAGCCAAGTTTTGTTGTTTCAACACCAAGAATAATATTTTCTAGAACAGTAAACACCTGTACTAACTTAAAGTGCTGGTGTACCATTCCAATACCCAAATCATTCGCATCATTTGGATTATTGATTTGAACTGGCTTTCCATTCTTATAAATCTGTCCCTCTTCTGGTTGATATAGACCGAAAAGAACACTCATCAAAGTACTCTTACCGGCACCATTTTCACCCAAAAGTGCATGAATTTCACCCTTCTTTAACTGCAATGTAATATTGTCATTTGCGATAATACCAGGGAAAATCTTGGTAATATTGCGCATTTCAATAATATAGGGAGATTCATGAACTATCTTCTCATCCATAGTCTATCCTCCATTACCGATGATGTAATAATCAATTATTTTCTTGTTGCAAGATAATTATACATGATATTTTTGCAAGGTTATATGAGCAGTTTTATATCACGTATCTTTGATACAGGATATAAAACCGTCCTTGCATACAACAAGAATATACAAACACAGGGATGATAGCGTTACTATCATCCCTGTAAAGAACTTATGACTTCATTACGCTTCAAAATCAATTGTTACGTTTGGAATGCCCTTCAACCAGTCAGCGTTGTTTGCGTCATCCGGTGTCTTAGAATCTGGTACGATTTCACCGTCAGCAACCTTCTTGAACAATGCCTTATATTGTTCAACTGTGAAGTTCTTCATTGACCATGTATCTTCTGGTAAGCCTGTAGCACCTTCAGCTGCGCCGAGGTTCTGAGCCTTATCAGCAAGTTCACTGTCCCACTTATTATCATAGAATTGACCTAAAATACGTTCAACAGATGCGCTTAAGCCCTTCATAGCACTTGTAATAACCTTTGAACTTTCAGCAGACTGGTCAACGTCTACACCGATAATCTTTGCATTTTCATATTCAGAAGCTGCAGATAATACAGACTGGAACATTGATCCACCACATGCGAATACAACTTCAGTTCCAGATGCATACCAACCAGCAATCTGTGTCTGTAATTCTGTTGAAGCTGAGAATGTAGAACCATACTTATAGGAGTACTTGATTTCTACTGTAATTCCCTTTTCCTTCGCAGCAGCACTTGCGCCTTGAACGAAACCATAACCGAAACGATTACATGCAGGGTTAGCACCTCCGCCTCCGCCTGTATAACCTAACTTTGTATAACCTTCCATTACTGCAGCGTATCCAGCAAAGTAACCAGCTTCCTGTTCCTTATACACGATAGCTGTAACGTTTGGTAGACCTAAAGCCCAACCATCAACAAATGCAAATTTAACATCTGGATTTTCCTTGGCAACTGTTTCCATTGCCTTAGCCTGTAAGAATCCTGGAGCCACAATAATCTTTGCGCCATTTTCGATAGCTTGTTTCATCGCATCGATACGGTCGTTATCTGTTGCGTCTGCACCGTTAGCTGGTTGATAGTAATTGTGTGTTAACTTGTGGTCTTCCGCATACTTTACGGCACCTTCATAAGTACCTTGGTTGAAGCCTTTGTCCATTAACTGACCTACGTCAGTAACAACAGCAACTTCAGCAGTAGCCTTGCCTGAACCTGTTTCTGTAGCAGTACTGTTCTTTGCAGTATCTCCGCCACAACCTGCCATCGTTGCAATCATTGCAAGTGATAGCACAGAAGTTAATAATTTCTTCATGATAATTCTTTCCCTTTCTTTGTCAGAATTTTTCTGACTCCCGTTATATCCATTTTAAAACGTAACGAAAGCGTTTGCAACAACCCAATCTTGAACTTCCTCTTTTCTGGTTATTAAATTTAATCTTTAATTAGCCATTTTATCTATTAAGAACGATAAAAGCGTGATACGCTAAACACAGATATTGTAGAAAGAAGCTTTTAAGCAAATGAGGTCACTATGAAAGTAGAATTTAAAAAGTTAGGAATCAACGGCGAAGGTATCGGTTTTATCAATCGAAAACCAGTGTTCTGTGATGGAGTATTACCAGAAGAAACAGCAGAAGTTGACATCATCGAGGAGAAACCAAAATACGCAATGGCTCGCCTCAAGCGACTTATCACGAAATCACCAGATCGTATTGAATCCCCTAGTCCACTAGAACAAGCACATGGTTGCCCTCTCTTTATTTTGGATTACCAAAAACAATTACGTCACAAACAAGACATTCTTGAACAAGCATTATTTAAATATGGAAATGTAAAACGTTCCTTCGTGCGTGATATGCACGCAAGTGAAAAGCAAGTTGGTTATCGCTCTCAATGTAAACTACCAGTCCAGAAATCACATGATGTATTGGTCAATGGTATGTATGAACCAAAGACAAACCACTTCCATCCTATCGAACATTTCTTAATCCATGATCCAAAGCTAGAAGAAATCCGTAAAGAAATCTTACGTATTCTCAACGAAGAAGGTTATGATGCCTATAACCAGAGAGCACAAAAAGGACTACGCTATATCGTTCTACGTGTGATCGATGGCAAAGCACAGTGTACCCTTATCACCGGTAAAGAACATATCCCTTCTATCATCATTGATAGAATCATGGAAATTCCTGGTATGGAATCCCTATGTCAATCCTTTAATACCAATCGTAAGACAAATCAGATATTTGGTTCACCCGCAAAAGTACTTGCAGGCAAAAATGCATTAACCATCTCCATGGATCAGATTCAACTACAACTTTCAGCTGAATCTTTCTTCCAGTTAAACATTGACCAAGCCGAAAAGATGTATCAGATGGCAATCAGTAAAATTGACCCATGCAAGGTATTGGTAGAAGCTTATTGCGGTATCGGTACGATGGCACTTATGGCCAAGGATAAGGCAAATGTTGTCTATGGTATTGAATCTGTTCCAAGTGCTGTTGAAAATGCCACAAACAACGCTAAACTAAACAACATCACAAATACAGAATTCATCTGTGATGATGCGGCACATGGTTTACGCAAGATTGCGATGAAGAAGACAGTTGACTGCTTATTAGTTGATCCACCACGCAGTGGTATGGATGATGAAATGCTAGATACCATCATGCATGTATTACCAAAGAAGATCGTATATATCTCTTGTAATCCTTCCACCCTTGCAAAGAACCTCAAAGTACTCAAGCAACGCTATCACGTAGTGACTGTAATTCCTTATGACTTATTCCCACAAACGCCACTTGTAGAATCTATTACAGTATTGGAGTTAGGTTAATGAAATACCTCGTAAAAGACAATACGATTACGATTGATCCAGAAGGAAAATACCTCAAAAAAACAGTAGAAGATTTTCTAAACGATTACTATCAATCAAAGAAAAACAAATATCTACTATTGTTAAATAAACAAATCTTATTAGACGGTACCCCAGTCAAACACGGCAAAGAAATCATTGACCACAAAACTATCACAATCACCTTCCCAGAAGAACCAATCGATTGGATTCCTGCAGAAACAGAATGTAAAGTCATATACGAAGACGCATTCATCTATATCGTGCATAAAGATGCAGGTATGATTATCCATGGTGATCCTGGTGATACAACATGCTTGAATGCTTATGCGGCTAGATACCAGATCAACCATGGCATCAAACAACCAGTACGACCAATTCACCGTTTAGATAAGGATACGGTTGGACTTGTCATCTACTCAAAGATACCATTCTTCCAACCATGGTTTGACGCACAACTTTCTAGCAAGAAAATTCATCGTCACTACCTAGCGATTACAAATGGTAATATTGATCCAAACTTCCATATGACAATCAATAAACCACTTGGAAGAGACCGTCATAACAGTGGTATGTATCGTGTTTCTTCAACAGGAGTTGAAGCTATCACACGTGTAGAAGCACAAGGCAATTATCAATCCTACAGTTTACTAGGATGTACACTTGAAACTGGCAGAACTCACCAAATCCGTGTTCACCTTGCCAGCATTGACCATCCTATCGTCAATGACGTACTCTATGGTATAAAGACAAAAGATTTCCCTGCTATGGGCTTATGGGCAGATTGGATTGCATTTAGAAATCCAATTACTAATAAGAAACACAAAATATTCGATCAACCAAATCCAATGTATGAACCATTTAAAAAGTAGATGACCAGTGAAGTGAACCCCAAAAGTTGGACAACAACTTAGGAGGTTCGCTTTTATTATGAAATTTACATTTGAAGACAAAGTCAAGATCTATAAGGAACGTAAACGTGGATTCACACTTTCACAACTCCAGTTAAAATGGAAAATCACAAAATCTAAAATTGAATATATTGTTAGGCTAGTTGATAGACATGGATTGGATATTCTACGCCATATTCATCATGATTACTCTGCTGAATTTAAAGAAGAAGCCATCTATAGAGTATTGACACTTCATGAGTCAATACTGAGCGTATTATTAGACTTAGGATTATCTACCAATAGTATTCTGCGTAGATGGATTAAAGAATATAAAGAAAATGGATATAATGTCGTTATAAGGAAGCGAGGACGACATGCCAAAGAAGAAAACAATCGAGGAGTTAGAGAAAGAAAACAAGTTCCTACGCGAGCAGAACTTGAGGCTATTAATAGAGAACGAATTCATAAAAAAATTAGATGCCTTAGTTACGGAAAGAGAAAAGAGAGAAAAGAAGAAATAGTTAGAACGATATCGGAGCTAAGGCAAGAACTACAAGTGCCTGTTAGATTTATCATTCAAACAATCAATGACAACACACGCTTGCCTTATTATATCAGCCGCTCTGACTACTATTATTGGAAAGACAAACAAGACAGTGATTTCAAGTATGATGATGTAATGAATGATATCATCAATATTTTCTATACACATAAGGGAAGATATGGATATCGACGCATTTATCTGGAAATCAGAAAGCTGTATCCAACAATCAATCATAAGACAGTACAAAGACTCATGCATAAGATGAGTCTGTTTGGAAATACACCTAAAGCTAAATACAAATCATATAAAGGCAATATGAATGGTACAGTAAAGAACCACTTACTAGATGTCGTTATTGATGAAGAGAATCATAATACATATTACAAACGTAACTTCTCAACAAACACAGTGAGTGAGAAATGGACAACAGATGTATCAGAGTTTCATATCGCTGCAGGTAAGTTGTATCTATCCCCAATCCTAGACATGCATAATAGAAAGATTGTATCTTGGGACATATCTAAGACTCCAAACTATGAGCAGATTGACAATATGCTTGATATCGCATTTCATAAATATCCAAATATAGAAGGACTGATATTCCATTCTGATCAAGGATGGCAATATCAAATGAATCAATACCATACGGCTCTACATGAATATGGAATCATACAATCGATGTCACGCAAGGGAAACTGTCTAGATAATTGTGTGATGGAGAACTTCTTTGGAAAGATGAAGAATGAGATGTTCTATGGACATGAATATGAATTCAAAACCTTAGCTGAGCTAGAAAGTGCCATGAATGAATACATACACTATTACAACGAAGAAAGAATACAGACAAAATTAAAAGGCCTAACTCCTTGCCAGGCAAGGAATCAAGCCTTATCATGTCTGTAAATTACAGTGTCCAAGAAATTGGGTTCACTCCACAGCATCTACTTTTTCGTTATACAATCCCTAATTCTTCTAATACCTTCGCTACACCATCATTTGCGCAAGTATCCGCAACAATATCCGCATGCTCACGAACATCATCCTTCGCATTGCCTAAGGCAACACCAATTCCTGCTTTCTGAATAAATGGTGTATCATTTCCAGCATCACCAAACGCAATAACATTTTCCCAAGTATAGCCCTTCTCTTTGAGAACAGCTTCTACAGTTAACGATTTATTGATAGAATGCAAGAATACATCAAATCCCTTCAAAGATGACCAAGCAAATACCAAGTCAGGTATCTCCTTTGCAAAATTCATAATCACATCTTCATCACCTACTAAGAACGTTCCTAAAGGATTCCCATATTCTAAGTGATGTGTACGTTTCGCCGTATCATCAATTAGAAGTTGTGCCTTAACAGGATCCCCATTGACATATCCATCCACAAACTTCTGATGTGCGTTGTATGTTACAACGTGGTCTACAAACTTAAAACCTAGACCAATATCATTCGCTTGCGCAAAAGAAATGATTCGATTCATATACTCTGTTGGTAGTGGATGTGTCTCTAATACAGTTCCATCACGCTCTACCAAACACGCACCGTTGATTGTCCCAATGATATCCATTGGTAAATCCTCAAATAGCGTTGGCTGTAAGAACGTATAATGTCTACCCGTATTAATCATGACATCATACCCATTCGCCAGTGCTGTTTGTAAAGCATTACGATTACGCTCACTTAACTGCTCAGAGCCACTTGGAATCAGTGTATTGTCTATATCACAGACAATCATTTTTATCTTATCTACATTCATATTCATAACTTCAAAATTATAGCATACCGTGCTAATATATAAAGTGTTCTGTGCTCGTGGCGCAACTGGATAGCGCATTTGATTCCGAATCAAAAGGTTGTGGGTTCAATTCCCATCGAGCACACCATTCAAATTAGAAATAAGCCCTTTATTTAAAGGGTTTTTATTTCTTTAAATCATAACTCATATACAATTAGTGGTGATTTTTTCTATTAGATATATGAATGTAATACATTTATTTAGTTTCTGTAATCAATTTTATCCATATATTTTTAGCTTTTCGAAGCCATGTTTCAATTCTAAATAAAATCCGATTACTAATCACTAATACTATTAGAATAGTATTCATAAATCATGCATTCATATTTATGAACTGTAAAATGTCTAATATAAAAACAATTTTATGAAGAGTATCTAATTTTTATTTAGTTGTAGTACTTTTTATTCTTCAAATTTTAATATTGGTAATACATTATTACTGTATCATTTCTATATCGAATTTCCTTTTACATAAATACATGCACTTATTAATAAACTATTACAGGTTCTATTTTAAATAACTACAATTATTTTTCAGCATATATTTCAATTCCATGCCATACACAAACAATAAATACAAATCCAACTAACATATAGCAAGTACTTAAAATTAATAGAAATATAAATTTTATTTCAAACATGTAGAGAACATATTGTAATGTAATCAATACTACTTCAGCCACAAAAATGCTAAATAAAGTATTTGTCAGCAAACTTCCTTCTGGAACCGTTCTTGAAGTAAATGAAACATGAGTATCTTTAGCAAAATCTTTTAATATTTTTGTAAAATTAATCTTGTCTAGTGCAAGGACAAAAAAGTACCAAGAATTCCAAGACTATTTAGTATTGATAAATAATCATTATAAATTGCAGGGTTATCTATCTTCGATAATCGAACATTTAATCCTATTTGAATAACAATCGAAGTTATTATTACAAACAAGTGAACTTTTTTATATGAAAATATAAATAACTTTGGTAATTTTAGGAAAAAGTTAAATAGCATCTTTTCCGTCTCCTATTGCATTTCGCAGTTCTGATAATATTTGTTTTTCTTCAATCTGCTGCCTCTCCTTATGTGTTAAATTTTTTCCAAAAACACTTACCTTTAGTGTTGATTGATTTGCTGAATAAAAAATTTTTTTACCTTGTTTATTATATCCATGAAAACCAATTTCAATACCTGCCGGCTGCTTATTTATAAAGTCACTTAATTTTTGGGAAAATACCGTACTCCCTTTAATTCTAACATCAAACTCTGTTTTTATTTTGCTAGTATTAATTGGATCAGCAAGCTCACTAATAGCTCTCACCGTATTCATTCGATTGTCATCACCTTCCAGAGTTGCTTGATAAGGTTTATTATCAGTAATAATTATCTTACTCAATTCAGAAAAGTCTTCTAGGTTAATATTAGGTAAGAAATTTACATTATTAATCTTAAAAAAATTTTTTACAACAATAGATACCTCCTTTTGATTGCCAGTATAATAAATTATATTCGTACAGGTGAATATAACCACGAATTCTAATTCACATATTTGCTCCTCATCAATAAGATCAGTTAACGAATCACTAGTACCATCTATATTTGGTACACCAAATATTTCACTTTTCTTTCGTTTCTGAATTTTAACTACTAAAACATCCTTCTTTAAACTCCAATAATAAGATTCAATAGCATCTAATTTATCTTCATAAGGTTTAATCATTGTGATAAGCCTATTATCGTTTACATCTAAGTGCACCCTTTTAAAATTCATAATTATCTCCCAAAAATTTTTTATTATATTGTAATTATACAACTAATCATTAGCAAATTATTAATAATTTCACAACTTATTATTTTCTAACAATTTTTAGGCATCTAAATTTTACTATTATTTTAAATCATCACACTTTTTATAAAAACTACTGTTTAAATAATATGCATCTTACTATAATGAAGGCTCATTTCACTTTTTAGCAATAATATCTTTAATTTTCTTCTTTAGCCAGAGATAGATAAGATAGATTTCTCTATATCTCAAGTTTTCATAATAGAAAAAAAGAATTATCATCAAACATGAATGCATGTGTTGATATAATCCTTTTTATACCGAATTACCAGCCAAGGAAGTGTAACTTTTCATCCATTAGATAATAAGTTACAGAGTCCGTCTTATATTCTACTTCACCATCTGTATGAACCCATACTGGTTGTTCTGTTTGAATATGGATTTGTTTGCCCTCTTTTAGGGAAACACCTTTGAACTTTCCATGTTCTCCCTTCATTGCGTAAGGGAAGATACGGAAGAAGTCAATTCTACCTAAACCATCCGCAATACAAGTATTTAAGATACCATCACATGGATTCGCTGTTGGACAGAACATAAAGCCTCCACCTTCATATGGTTCGTTCATTGTTGCG
Source organism: Solobacterium sp. (assembly GCA_015256775.1). Lineage (GTDB taxonomy): Bacteria > Bacillota_I > Bacilli_A > Erysipelotrichales > Erysipelotrichaceae > Bulleidia. Next base: position 77,156 of record JABZLM010000005.1, read on the forward strand.
ATAAACAATAACTTATCATAGGAATAACTTTGATCATCAATCTGAATCTTTGTCTTGAAGTGATGATGTAAGAAAATTAAGCGTGCACCAACAAACAAGTAAATTAGCTTACCTAAATGTAATGCATTTAAGACTTTCTTCCATGGTGATCGTTGAACCTGCTCAGAGATTGCGGCGTCATAGCCAATACCAGAACTGATATTGTAGCGACGTGAATATGGTTCATCAGATACCTTATTTCCCTTTTCATCGTAGCGTGTATGGTATGTCAATATACCTACGTCTAAGTCGCTGCCATTCTGGTCATTTAGAATACGGTGTAAACATTCAATCTCTGTTCCATGAATCCCAAGTGACTTTGCTAGGTCATTCCCTGATCCACAAGGAATCAAACCAAGATATGTCTTATCAAAGTTCACAATACCGTTTACTGCTAGATTCATAGAACCATCGCCACCAATCAAGATGATATTAACTCTTTCATTGGTTGAAGTGAGTTCTTGCATGATTTCCTTAATACCATGTTCGAGAGTTGAAAGATGTACTTCATAATTAACACCAATTGTATCGAGTTCTTTTTTGATGATATTCCAACATTCATTCGTCCTACCACTAGCCCCGGCAGGATTTATCACAATATGATAGACACTCATTTTATTCCCCTTCATCCACAAACCGAAGTACCTTTTGTTGTCCATCTGCAGGAATGATTGCCTGCGGGAAGATTTGTCTTATGACCGTTTCATATTCCAATGGATCTTTGATGGATGGAGAATAATGTGTAAACCACAATTCTTTTACCATCATCTGCTTTGCAAGGATAGCTGTTTCTTGCATAGTACTATGTTTGTTCAGATTTGCTTTTTCAATCTTTTCTGGATCACCATACATACCCTCACCAATATAGAGGTCTGCATGACTTCCGTATGTTACCAATTCTTCTAGTGGTCTTGTATCTGTTGCATAGACCATCTTAAGACCTTGACGACTTTCACCTAACACATCATCAGGTGTATATATCTTACCATCAAACTCAATCGTATTTCCTTTTTGAAGCTTTCCCCATAGTTGCATTGGAACACCCTTCGCAATTGCCTTGTCCTTATCAAACTTACGCGTACGATCTAATTCAAAGATATACGCATAACAAGGTACACTATGTTTGGCATGTAATGCTTTGATTTTAAGACCTTTTATTTCAAAATCAGTTTGTGGTCCATCGATTTCTACAAGTCTTATTTCAAAAGGAATATAACGAGCAACTTTATAGATACCTTCAAATACTTCTGTTAATCCTTTTGGCCCATAAATCGTTACAGGTTCTGTACGCTCAGACTTTGCCATCGTCAGTAAAAGACCAGGTAAGCCAGCTGTATGGTCTGTATGGAAATGTGTTAAAAGAATTGTATCGATTGTCTTACAAGAATATCCATGTTGATGTATGGCTATCTGTGTACCCTCTCCACAATCCACTAGTAATGTATTTCCATTCCATCTTACCAACAAGGATGTTAACCATCGATTTGGTAAGGGAACTGTTCCACCTGTACCTAGTAAACAAATATCTAGCATAAAACCTCTTTCTACTCATCTATGGTAACACAAAAAGCCCTGCAAAGCAGGACTTAGAGTTCTTTGATAATCGCAGATAGTTTTGGTAATAGCTGCTGTTTTCTGGAAATGATATTTGGATCATAACCTGAATGTTCATCAATCTGTGTTTCAATCATCTCGGATAATACATAAGACATCGGTCCATAGAAGACGAAGTAAGAACCATTACCCATTACATCTGTAAACAACATCAGTAACAGATCTAAATGACGATCCTTCTGTTCCTTCTCCATATTCTCCTTGAATGCAGGTAGTAACTTCTGTACTTCTTCGGTATGACTATAGTTTGTCTGCCCGATAGAAATCTTGTATCTACCGATATCATAGTTCTTAAGGTCACGATTGAGGATTTCATGTGGTGTAGAATCCTTCAAGGCAACAGAAGCACCTAACATCTCTCTTGCGTAAGCATCAATATCATCGATACCTGCAAGTTCTGCTAACTTCTTAGCCACATTGATATCTTCTAAGGTTGTTGTGGCAGACTTAAAGTTTAATGTATCAGAGAGAATTGCACTCATCATTAAGCCAGCCATAGTTGGATCTGGAACGATATTCTTCTCACAATATAAGCCATACACAATTGTACTTGTACAGCCACAACGATGATTACGGTATTCAATCGGATGGTCTGTTTGAATATCACCAATATGGTGATGGTCAATAATTGCGACAATATCTGCTTTATCAATATGATTCATTGTTTGGTTTGTTGCGCTATGGTCAACAAGCGCAATACGTAACTTCTTATAGTTACGTGTGTGGTAACGTGATACACCACCTACAACCTTACCGTTTTCATCCAGTACAGGATAACTCCGTACACGTGAGGCATTCATCTTTGTCGCAACATCTTCTACATACTCTGTATTCTTAAAACAGATTAAGTTTGTAGTCATAATCTGAGAAACAGAATAGCTTTCCGTGATAACTGTCGCTGTATGCATGGTACGATCAGGTGTCTCAACGATTGCACAACCATATTCCTTGGCTAGTTCTTTAACATCATCTGCCGCATGTTCATCACAAGTTAGAACCAAACATTTTACACCTAGACGAATTAAGTTTAGCTGCTTTTCATGGCCTTCGGACATGATGATAATACTGCCAGCGATAAAACTCTCAACCAGTTTCAAATCATCTAAAGTAACGATGTGTACTTGACCATTTATACTGAATTCTTTTGGTCGCAATACAACCTTGCCACCAATCGTACGTGCGATATTATCTAATGTCGCAGTTGCCATCAAGTCCTTTAAATCAGTATCTTCGTGGATACGATAACGAGAAAGATCACTTGTAGAACAGATACCACATAGATTCTCATTTTCATCCAGAACATATAAAGAACGGTTTTGTGTTCTTAACATCAGATGCCATGCATGATGAACTGTTTCATCATAACGAATGGTTGTTGGAGTATCGAGATTGATATCTGCTAAACGTGCACGTGCATCCGTCATCAATAACGGATTATCTAAATGAAATGTACGTAAAATAAATTTTGTTTCTTCATTCAAAGGTCCTTGACGACAAGCAATTGCCGTACTACCAGTCTTATTCAATAAATTCGCAAACGCAATTGCCGAGCAGATTGAATCACTATCTGGATGTTTATGACCTGTTACATAAATATTGTGATTACTCATGTCCTTTCAACTAACCCTCCACAAATTATCTAATATATTAATAACTTAATACTTCATTACCATCTTCTGTAATCAAAATTGTATATTCCCATTGCGCACTATCTTTGCCATCTTTCGTGCTGATTGTCCAATTATCATATGGATCAATTACAACCGAAGCTTTTCCTACGTTAATCATTGGCTCAATTGTAAGAATCATACCTGGTACAAGTACCATACCTGTACCCTTCTTACCAACATGCGCCACAAATGGATCTTCATGGAATTCAATGCCTACTCCATGGCCACCCAATTCTCTTACAACACTATATCCTTTGGATGTCGCATACTTCTGTATTGCATAACCAATATCCCCAACGGTATTCCATGGTTGTGCAGCTGCTAGTCCAATCTCAAGACATTTCTTTGTTTCTTCGACAAGCTTACGGCGCTCTTCACTTACATTTCCAATACAGAACATACGGGACGCATCACCATAATAGCCATCCACAATTGTTGTACAGTCAACGTTGATAATATCACCATCATGCAGTTTCTGAATATGCTTTGGGATTCCATGGCATACAACACTATTTATTGATGTGCATACATGTTTTGGAAAACCCTCATAGTGATATGGTGCACAGATCCCACCATTTTTTTCAGTGAAATCTTTAACAATATCATCGATTTCCTGTGTCGACATACCAACGTGAATATGCTTTTCTACTTCGTCTAATACCTGTTTATTTAATAGCGAAGCCTTGCGAATTCCTTCAATCATCGTTGGACGCTTGATATATTTTTCCTCAGGTAAAATCGCACCTTTTTGTCTTAATTCCTCCATACGTTTCAAAATATGTTCTGGAATTGGTTCTTTCTGATCTATTTCTTGCCAAAGTTTTAAATCCATTTTACTACCTGTCTTTCTATTTTGTTGTACTGCCAAAGCCACCAGTTCTGACAGCATCTACTTCATCATCTACCGTAATACCGAAGGATACGAAAATACCCTGCAACATTCCCTGACCACTTGCAATCTCAACTGTCTTATTTTCATTTGTATCATTTGTTAGTTTGCAGAAGATATGACCTTCATTATCTGCGTGATAGTAGTCACTATCAATAATGCCAACTGTGTTATTCATCTGTAAACGATACTTGAATCCTAGTCCACTACGTGGAAATAACATCAATACATAATCATCCGCCATCTTTACTCTGATACCAGTAGGTATTAATACCGTTTCTTGTGGGGCAATCTTCAAATCAATTGGTGTATAAAAATCATACCCTGCAGAACCTTTCGTTGCACGTCGTGGAAGCTTAATTGCGTTGTATATTTCCGCAATATCTCTTGTTTCATTTGGAAAAGTCTTGAGCCAATCCTTATAAAACTCTTCATAACTAACTTTTTCAAACTGTGCAATTTTATTCATTTTGTATTCCTACCTCTTCTTCCTTGATATTTTATCACGTTTATGCGATTTCTCTACACTTTCAGCCACTTTAATTAGTTATGATTAACTTCATTTTAAGTTATAAAATTTCATTTTCGTTTCGAATGGAGTTTAGAGTATAATAAGGAGTGTTAACGGAGGTCTTATGAAATTAAATATCGCAGTATTTTTCGGTGGTGAATCCGTCGAACATGAAGTAAGTATTATCTCTGCACATCAAGCGATTGAAGCACTTGATAAAAATAAATACAATGTCATTCCTGTATATGTTTCCAAGGAACGTAAACTATATGTCTCTGATTTATTAAAGGATATGAGTAACTACAAGGATCTCAAGCATTTGATTTCCCAATGTACACAAGTCTCCATTACATCAGAGGATAATCGTGTTGTAATCCGTCCTGTTAAAACATCCCTATTTGGTCCTAAGGAATTAGGTACAATTGATGTGGCTATCCCTGTGATGCATGGTACAAATGGTGAAGATGGCACAATCCAAGGTTTCTTTGAAATGTTGAAGGTTCCATATGCTGGATGTGACCTCTATGGTGCAGCGATTGGACAAGATAAGGTTTTACAAAAGAATGTTCTCAATGATAACAACCTACCAATCACAAACTGGTTCTGGGTATATGGGGCAGAAATGGATACACGTCAAAGTGAAATTCTCGATAAAGTACATCGCTTAATCTATCCAGTGATTATCAAACCTGCCCGTACAGGTTCATCTGTTGGTATCTCTATCGCGCATAACGATGAAGAATATCTAGCATGTTTTGATGAAGCACGTCAGTATGACGAAAAAATCATCACAGAAAAGGTTGTAAAACCAATGCGTGAAATCAACTGTTCCGTTGTTGGAGACTCCTATTCCTGTGTAGCCAGTGTACTAGAAGAAGTAAGTTCAGTTTCCCAAGATGAATTGCTCAGCTTCTCTGATAAGTACCTCGGTGGTAGTAAGAGCACAAAGAGCGAAGGTTCTAAAGGCATGGCAAGTACAGCACGTATCGTACCTGCACCACTTACGGATGAACAAACAAGACTCATCCAACAATTAGCGAAGGAAACTTTCCGTGTACTTGGCACCTCTGGTGTTTGTCGTATTGACTTCTTGATGGATGCGGATACTAAGAAAGTTTATGTAAATGAAATTAATACCATCCCAGGTTCTCTTGCCTTCTATCTATGGCAAGCAGCTGGTGTATCATTCTCTGAGTTAATGGATAAGCTTGTAGAACTTGCATTAGATAGAGAAAGAAGAAGATCAAAAATGACCTTCTCCTATGAAACAAATATCCTCAGTAACTTCTCTGCTTCAAGCGCAAAGGGTTCCAAGGGATCTAAGATGTAAGATAAGCCCACGTGTTGTGGGCTTTTTTAAATACATTCATGCATGCAGTTAAACAAAAAGCACTTCGTCTTGAAGTGCTTTTGTTTACTTAATTCTTTTACGAATACTATTCTCTAAAATATTATAGGGTATTCAAATTCACAATATGAACTTCAGGATTATGTGAACAATACAATGTATCTAAACGTACTAAGAATTCTTCCGCATCTTCTTTAGATGGGAAAGTTCTTACTGGTTCAGAAACTCCATTTACAATAAATGTCACATCATACATATCATCTGAATTGTATACAGCTGAAACTGTCATTGCCTGAATCTGTGTAGGAACATAGTATTTCGTTTCCTTTTCACGTACAACTTTTAAAATCATATCAATTATCCTCCATGAAACTTTTCTCTATATAAATCATATCATTTACGATGGCTTTCAACTAAGAAATATTTCCATTTTTGATATCTTCAAACATACGAACAGCTGTCTTCATAAAGTTATCATTCGCATTTGCTAGAATTTCTTTTTCGCTCAAATCATTATCTACTGTTGCATAGAACTTTGTAATACCGTGTTCATATAATGCTTCATAACCGTTTCCAAGGCATCCGCAGATTGCGATGACTGGGATATTTTTTTCTTTACAGCGTTTACCAATGCCATAAAGTACTTTACCATGTAATGTTTGTGCATCAGCTCTTCCTTCACCACTAATGACATAATCAACGCCATCTAGCATCTGATCAAAGTTCATTAAATCCATTACAACTTCAATACCCGACTTCATCTCACCAATCAAGAATAATGAGAAGGCTGCACCCATACCACCTGCTGCACCTGAGCCAAGAATTTCATTTACATCTTTCCCAAATGTTTTTAGTAAAACCTGACGGTAGTTTTCCATTCCCTTTTCAAGTTCTTCTAACACTTCTGGGGTGCCTCCTTTTTGTTTTCCATAGCACATTGTTGCGCCATTTGGACCACATAAAGGATTATCCACATCACACATGATTGTAAACTTAGCTTCTTGAACTAATGGGTTCATACGTGAAGTATCGATTGTAACGATATCTTTTAGACTATCGCCAATCCCTTTTACTTCATTACCACCTTTATCTAAAAAGCGTACACCTAACGCTTGCATGGCACCGATACCACCATCATTTGTGGATGTTCCACCAATCGCAATCTTAATATCACGAATTCCATCATCAAGAATATGCGCAATTAACTCACCTACACCATAGGATGACGTGTAACGAGGATCACGTTTCTCTTGTGGAACCAATGCTAAACCCACTGCTTCCGCAACTTCTAGGATTGCTTCTTTTTGATTTACTAAACCAAATTTAGCTTCTCTTCGTTTCATGTATGGACCATGTGTTGGTACATACATAATTGAACCTCGCAGATTACGAGTGACAGTTTCCACTGTTCCTTCTCCACCATCAGCCATTGTTACATCGATATATTCCACACTTCCAAGCACACGATGAGTCGCATGTCTTAACAAGCGATTAATATTGATAGCACTCATCGTACCTTTGAATGAATCGGGGGCAAATAAAAATTTCATATATCCTCCTGCTGTCGACATTTTTATTATGATATCATTCTCATCCATTTTTCGCATCAAAAAAGTGATTGATGATATCATCAATCACTCACGGCGTAATGCGTCGATAGGATTTAAATTTGCGGCCTTGTAGGATGGTAAGATACCAAACACAATACCAATTAACATAGAGAATAATACTGCGAAGATAGAAGCTTCGACGCTAATGGCTATCGGTGTACCATTAAGCTTTGATATCAAGAATGCTAGGATAACGCCTGAGATGACTCCAATGACACCACCAGTCGATGTAAGAACGACCGCTTCTGTAAGGAATTGAATCAGAATCGATTTCTTAGGAGCTCCAATTGCTTTCTTTAAACCAATTTCACGTGTTCTCTCTGTTACGCTTACTAACATAATATTCATTACACCAATACCACCGACAAGTAAGGAGATACCCGCAATCCACAACAACATTGTATTGGTTGCTTGAGATAATTGTTGTATTTGCTTGGCTTGCTTCATCAGATCTTCTGACTTATAACTTGTATCACCATTGCCAGTCGCTGTCGCATTTAAGATTTCTTCTGCTTGCTTACCAATTGTTGTCATTGAATTTGTGTCTTTTGCACGTAAGATTACATTTTCTGGCTCATCATATTGGTATAATAGTGGCCAGACGGATGTTGGTACATATACCTTTCCAGAAGTATCCTGGTTATATGTATAGTAATCATTCATATTTTTAATGGTAGGTTCAAACTCTACCGCTGGTGAAACAACACCAACAACTACGAATGGTTCCTTTTGAATTTCTACAGTTTTCCCAATTGGATTTTCTCCTTGGAATAACTGTTCGGCAGAAACTTTATCCAATAAACATACTTTACGATTCTTAACCACATCATTTGTAGAGAAAGCTCTACCGCGACTTACAACCAAGCCATTTGTCTGTAAATACGTATCATCGATTCCGTATACATATCCGCCAGTCAAAGAGTTTGTCAGATGGAATACACCGTCATATACCTGACGGCGATGATAGAGTGATACATTGACTACACCAGAAATATTCTTTAAATCATCTTTTTGAGATGCAGAAACTTCTTTATATTTACCCGGAATTCCTTGTCCAAAGTCATACTCCCAATCGCCTTGTGTCATACGTACATTGACGGTATTGACACCTGAACCGATGAGGTTTGTTTGAATCTGTTCATTGGTACCTTTGATTGTGGAAACGATAGCGATGATTGCCGCAATACCAATAATTATACCCAGCATTGTTAGAATTGAACGCATCTTATGCGATAGGATTCCACGAATTGATAATCTAATATTCTCACCCATTAGTAGCCTCCTAACATAGCATTATCATCCATATCAATCTTCGTACGAGTACCCTCTATCGCACCATCACCATATGGGAAGGAAATATAGTCCGTATCCGCAAGACCAGATAATACTTCTGTTGACATATTGAAGTACACTTTTCCTGTCTTGATGTATGTCTTTACAAGTTTTCCATCTACATCTTTCATAACATACTTCTGTCCGTGTTCATCACGGATAAAGGCATTGCTGAGGTAGATAGAAGATGTATCCATATTTTCTTGTTGAATTGATAAAGCGAGATATGTACCTTGTTTTAAATCATCACCTTTTTCAATATATGCAGTAAAACCATACATTGATACATTTGGATTACCACCATAGAATCCTTCACCAGAATTCGTCGGGAAGTTATCAATCTGTGTAACAACTGCTTCGTAAATTGAACCAGTTTCATAACTTGTAACAGATACCTTAGTACCCTTTTGAATTGTTGTTAATAACAATTCTGAAATAGTACCCTTTACTTCTGTACCCGTTCCACCTGCAACAGTTAAGAACGGTGTTCCATCGGTAGGTACATGATTCATATCCTTTAAACCTTTAATGACACCACTTCGCTTTGCGTAAACAACACCATCCGCTAGCTGTGTCTGTAGTTCTGATAATTCTAACTGTTTACGACGTATGTCGATATCATACTCACGAACTTCAGATTCCTTTGCGTGAATAGCACGTACAAGCTCTGAAGCCGTCATCCCATCCGGTTCAATTTCAGGTACTGGATCTTCGTGAAAAACTTGCACCTTAAGAAGTGTACGTGTCTTAAGATCAACCTTTGCCAAATCATTTGTTTCTGTACCTAAGATTTCCTTTAGTCTATCTACAGATACTAACCAAGAATCCACAAGACCTTTTGTTTTATCATCATCTTTGTAAACATCAAGGGAAACATAGAATGTCTTTCCATCTGTTTCTGCTTTCTGAATCAGTTCTTTCACAAACTTTCCAGTTAGGAAACCATCGCCCTTTATCGCAAAGTGATATGGATTAGCCTTTGTGCCCTTTTCATATGTGTTTACAGCAGGAACTGCTGGGGTTGGTGTAGGTGTCGGAGTTGGAACTGGTGAAGTCTGTGTAGTTGGGGTAGGTGTTGGTTCGTCAAGATCCTTTGTAAACTCTGTATCCTCATCCGTTAAAGAATTTAGATAGTTCCACACTTTATTGTCTTCTACCTGTGTGCCCACTTCTGTATCCAGTTTAAATTCTGGTTCTGGTGTAGGAGTAGGTGTTGGGGCTACCTTTCTTTCTATCGGCTTTGTATTTTGTAGTTGTTGTAATTCTTTTTTCGCTTGTTCTAAACGAAGCTGTGTAGTAGAGATTTCAATCTTCTTTAATTCTACTGTATAGTTCAAACTAGTAATATCATACGCAAGTAACTTATCACCAACAGCTACTGCTTGTCCTTCCGTAACATACACCGCACTGATGATTTGCGATGAAGATGGTGTAACCGTCTGTGTAGCTGGATCTGATACCAAGCCACTCATCTGTGATTCCATTGGATTACCACCCATATTCATCGTACTAACTTGCACAACATCCACCTTGCGGGATGCCTTACGATATTGCAGGATTCCAAAGTATCCAATGACTAAGGCCGCAACAACAGAAACACTAATAATGATTCGTTTTTTATTCATGCGCGCCCTCCTGTATCATGCCATCAATAATATGAATTACACGCTTTGCCATGCTTGCGACATGTGCATCATGTGTAATCATAACGATTGTGACACCCTCTTTGTTTAACTCTTCAAATAATTCCATCACTTGTTTACCAGATGCTTGGTCAAGTGCTCCTGTTGGCTCATCTGCTAAAAGAATACGCGGATGATTAATGAGTGCTCGTGCAATCGCTACACGTTGTTTCTGTCCACCAGATAATTGGTTTGGTTTAAAGTTTACACGTTCGCCTAAACCAACCTTAGTTAATGCTTCAATCGCAGCCTTTTCACGTTCTGGCTTTGGAACACCTGCATACACTAGTGGTAAAGCTACGTTTTCAATTGCAGTTTCACCCGGCAAAAGTTCAAATGTTTGAAATACAAAACCAATCTTCTTTAAACGTACTTCTGATAACTCATTTTCTGAGATACGCGAAATATCTGTGCCATCTAGTTCATAAGTTCCTTCTGTACAGCGGTCTAAACAGCCAATGATGTTCATTAGCGTTGTCTTACCAGAACCAGAAGGACCCATAATTGCGACATACTCACCTTCTTCTACCTGTATTGAAACATTCTTTAAAACAGGTACTTCAATGGTGCCACCATAGCTTTTATAGATTCCTTGTAAGTTCAATAACATACTTATTCTCCACTTCCTACTGTAGAGATAGATTCTGTCTTCATACCTTCTTTATAGTCTTCCATTGGCCATGCGATACTATCAGATTCAGATACACCAGATTTAATCTCATATTGGTACAAATTTTCATCTAATTCACCAATTTCAACTTCACGCTTTTCTAAGCGATGATTCTGATTGGCAACCCATAGATATGCTTTATCGCCTTCCATCACGATATAAGATGCATCTAACCAAATGCCATCCTTCTTCACAGCAGTTCCGTTATTCTTTTCTAAATACACGTGCTGGCCTAACATTAAGCCATCTGAAGAATCTAATGAAATATAGAATGGATACGTACTGGCCTTTTCAGAATTACTAGAGCCGCCCATGCTGTACATATCATTTTGTTTTGCATTTGGTTCTGTCTTGATTTCTGTAATTTTTCCTGTCCAGAACTTTGACTCATCCGTTCTAGAACGTACAATCATCTCTTCTCCAAGAGAAATAGATGTAATAGATGTTTCATCAATAGTACCCTTGACTCTAAATTCACCAGATTGTGAGATTTCGATAAAGGCAGTTGCATTACCTTGCGCATCGGTACTATTTTCATTGATAGCCTTAATAATACCGGTTGTATTAGCAAGCACATCTGCAGTATCGATTTCTTTTTGTTTTGCAGCTAAATCCAACTGTTTTTGTTGGATAGATAACTGTGCAACACGAATATCATTTTCCGCAATCGCAACCTGGCTGGTATCACCGCTAGCCTTATATTCAGAGATTGCATTATTCTTGTCCGTAATTGTGCCTCTTAATGATTCAATATCTAGATTGATTGAGCTAATTTGTTTCTGTGCTTCTGAAACATCATAGCGGAAAAGGACTGTGGTAGGAATTACCTGATCACCCACAGACACGAACACCTGTTCAATCTTCTTCTCTTGATTTTTATTGACCTTTACACTCTGTTGGGCTTCCACCACACCAGAATAACGATCATTTCCACCACCTGTGGAACCCATGATATTACTAATGGTATCTACATAGGCAACCGCTCCACCACTAGCTCCACCAAGATTCTTTTGGAAGAAGGTAAATATTGTAGCGACAATCGCCACCACCGCAACAAGTACCGCAATCAAAATCTTCTTACTTTTTAACATATAAATTCTCCTGTATCTTTTCTAACAGACTATATCTTGCAAAATGATGTATTTCTTTTGATATAAGTAGAATAAACTAACTCTTTAATAATATTCTACCATCTTGCAAGCATAGTATATATAACAAAAGTGACAATTCCATTACAATCCAACTATAATATTCTTATGAATAAATTAAGACGCATCATTTCACTCCTAATCACGACCATTTTGTTGGTCACAAATATCTATTTTTACCAGGATTATCATAAACTCGATCCAACAAATACCATGTTTTTCATCACAATTATTGTATCGTCCCTACCAATCCTTCTTAAATGGATACCCCATAAACCAAAAATCGATATGACAATCAAAGTGATCACAATCATGCTTGTACCGTTACTGATAGAAATGGCAGTCGAACTCTGCAATAATAACTTACTCTCCGATATCGAAGGTATCGGTAATGTATTTGTGAACTACGGCATCATTCTTCTGCTTACAATGATTTTCTACGTAGTACTTGCAAACATGAAATTCTCCTTTGCGATTACCACTATCATCCTAAGCATTTTTGGAATCGCAAACATGTATGTAAAGCAGTTTAAAGGTATCCCTCTTTTACCATGGGATTTAAGTGTCATCAAAACTGCAGCTGGCGTCGCCACCAATTATCAACTGACATTTAATGTACAGGTGCTATTTACGCTAACTATAGTCAATATTATCTTTGCGCTATTATTCTGGTTACCAAAAACAAAGAAGACAAAACAACGGATACTCTATCGTACAACTTGCCTCTTCCTATCTGCTGCAGTACTAATTACTTTCTATGGTACAGATTTCTTTCAACTTACGCTTGGCGCAACACCAGACTTCTTCAATCAAGCAAGAGGATATGAAAACTACGGTGCAATTGCGGAATTCTTCGTCAATACACGCTATCTATCTCTCCAAAAGCCACATGGCTATGATATAGAAACACTTTCAACAAAGTTAAAGGAAAATACCAGTTCTAAACAAACCATCACAGAAACGGCACTCGGACAGCTTCCAAATGCGACGGTAGAACACCCAAATATCATCACCATCATGAATGAAGCCTTCTCCGACTTACAAGTAGTCGGAAAATTCGAGACCGATAAAGACTATCTTCCATTTGAAAACAGTATGAAAAATACTAAAAATACCATTCAAGGAAATGTCTATGTTTCCACGATAGGAACTGGTACCAGCAATACAGAATATGAATTTTTGACCGGTAACTCTATGGCATTTTTACCGATTGGCTCCAATGCCTATACGCTATATGAAAAACATACACAGCCCGGTCTTGCGATGACTTTATCTGATCAAAACTATAGTACGACTGCCTTCCATCCTTACCACAAAGAGAATTGGAATCGTATCAATACCTATCAATACATGAACTTTGAACGATTTATTGGTATGGAAGATATCACAAACTATCAGAAGTTAAGAAACTATATCTCTGATGAATGGGATTTCCAACATGTCATTGATTTATATAAGCAACGTGATCCATCAAAACCATTCTTCATGTTTAATGTGACGATGCAGAATCATTCCCCATACGATACAGGATTGATTCATGATGTACATATCACTTCCATGAAGGGAAATTACCCACAGACAGAAGAGTATCTCAGTATCATCCGCAGAAGTGACATAGCCCTAGAACAGCTTGTCAATTACTTTAAAAATGTATCTGAGCCAACAATCATTCTAATGTATGGTGACCATCAACCGTTTATTGAAGATACATTCTACGAAGAACTCTATGGCAAGAGTCTACACGAACTTAGTAATGCGGAAAATCAACGCAGATATATCACACACTTCTTTATGTGGGCTAACTATGATATTCCTAGTGGTAGCATCCCTTATATCAGCGCAAACTACCTCAGTACCTTACTTGCGGAAAACGCAAACGCAAAACTAACGCCATATCAAAACTTCCTTCAAAATGTATATCAAGATGTGCCTGTCGTATCGGCTTTAGGTTGTATTGATAAAGATGGTAACTACTTTGTTTATGGTGAACATAATGCGTATTCATCGAAATTAGAGACGTATGCACAGCTCGCTTATAATAACCTTATCGAAGAAGAAAAGCGTAAAAATGAATTATTTACCCTTCTTCCTGCAAATTCAAAATAAGTACTGTATAATGATTTTATGAACGGAATTCAATACGAACACAGCTGTGCAAAATATTTATCCAAGCTTGGATATAAGAATATTACTCTCACCAAGGTAAGTGGTGATCAAGGTATTGATATTATCGCTACCAAAGGGAATTTAAAATACGGTTTTCAGTGTAAGTATTACAGTGGAACTGTAGGAAACGATGCTGTACAGCAAGCCTTCTCCGGTATCGCTTATTACAAGCTAGATAAAGCAGTTGTGATCACCAATAGCGATTTTTCCTCGGGTGCACGTCAGCTTGCTGAAGAGGCAGATGTCCTATTATGGGATCATGTAGAACCGATAGAAGAAGATAATCGTTATACACTGTATCAGGCAATGGCAATTCTCTTCTTCGGTTGGTCAATCATTCAACTCTATCAAATTTTCTATAGTGCAGAGCCAACCAAAGACTATCAGTTTATTTCCTATAGTCTATTATTTATCGCATCCTTCTTACAAGCAATTCCACATCATGCACGGATCGCAACAGGCATTGCTGTGATACTCTCTTCAATACATGCATACATGTATTCGATACAGAAGGTATTCTCAATCTTCACTTTAGATTATTACCAGCTTGCGTTATTCTTCTTTATTATTGTTACATTTATACGATTTGTTTACTATATCAAGAAGTACTCAATTCGTCGTCAAGCAAATAAACGAAATCAATTACGGCAAGATATACAAGAAACACGTTATACGATTGCACAAAATATGGCTGTCTTCCTTGCGAATGAATTTAACTGTAATGTGAAGGTAATTGATACGAAGGTAAAAGATAACGATCTTATCATCACCTTACAAACAAATCGCACACAAACAAGTCAACTAGCATCGATACAAACAAAATTAAACCAAAACCAAGAACAGATTCAATATGAACTACGTGCTACTGCACTACACATGATTGAACTAACAATAAGAGCCAGTCATTAGTTTGACTGGCTCTGCTTATCTTTTACTTTTCTTAGGAAATCACTGACCCAATTAGAGTCAATTTCTACAGATTCATCTTCAGCTAGATATGGTTTGTAGTGTTCTTCTAAAGTTTGATACAGTTCTTTGGTAAAAGGAACTTCTCCCACAATCCCATCACCAGATTGAATCAAGAACGCATACTCATCACCACTTGTATTGAAATACATATGATCGATTTCTAAACTTTGTGATTGTATCTTAGCCAGATCACCTGTTACATACTTACCAATTTCAATGATACGATCATCTAACCCAAGTAGGGCAATCAATGCCTTTTCTTGCATGTCTGATTGATTCGACACAATTCTCTTCGTGCATGTTTCAATCCACTTATTTAAGGCTTCATCTAACTCATCACGATGATAGCGACGATTGAACATGAGGTTCATCTCTTCATAATCTTTTTGGTTATCTGGATATCCAATCAAAAGATTCTTACTACCATCATGATACATGCATGTATATAACATGTTTTGTTCCGTATGGCATTTTGAGCAGCTATGACGGAATAATTTACCACGTAGTAGGTTTGTTTCTGCCGATGGATCTAAAGCTGTATCAATGAGTGATTTGATTTTAACCTTTTCTTTCTTCCCACAGGAATGACAAGTAATCTCTGCTTCATAGGTATTCATCTCTGCTCTTTTAAACATGATATTCTCCTATTTTTTATTTCTGTAATTCTTCTAATGTTGGGGCTGCATTCATCGCACCCTTTTTCGTCGTAACGATGGCAGCTGCGTGATTTGCAAAGCATAATCCATCTTTGATCATCTCAGGTGAAATCTGATCAGGCTTTTGTTTGTGATGATCTAAATAGTATAACAGCGCGCCAACAAACGTATCACCTGCACCAGTTGTATCAACTGGATCAACTTTACGCGCATCCGCATGGCTATGACAATGTTTCAGGTACGCATCACTACCCTCAGGTCCATATGTCACAATGACATGTTCAACACCATATTGTTTTACCACTTCGATAGCTTCTTTGACTGACTTTTTACCAGTGATGAATTCTACTTCATCATCTGCCATCTTAACGATATTTGCATACTTCATAAAGGATAATACTGTTTGTTTACACTCATTTAAATCATCCCAAAGATCTTTACGGATGTTTGGATCAAATAGGATTGTCGCATTCGCTGCTTTTGCCTTCTGTAACAAATACTCTGTTGCGTACTTTACAGGATACTCCACTAAGTCAACAGAGCCAAAACTGATATAGTCATCGCTTGTAAATTCAACTTCTTCAACATCACACTTATCTAAGAGTAAGTCCGCACTTGGATTACGATAGAAACTAAAGTCACGTTGTCCATCATCCGCTAGACTTACAAAAGCTAGCGCTGTCTTTGCCTTCTTTGTAGTCTTTAAATATCTTGTATTAACACCATAACTCGCAATCGTATCTTTTAAGAAATGTCCAAATGGATCATCTCCAACCATACCAATAAAATAAGCTTCTGCACCTAGTTTCGCTGCGGCTACTGCCACATTAGCTGGTGCTCCCCCTGGTCTTTTTTGAAAGGCATCCACAGCACTTAGGCTTGCGGCTGTCTGTACTGGAATAAAGTCAATTAATGCTTCACCGATTGTATAGATTTTTCCCATATATTTTCTCCAACTTTACATACTGATTTTACCCTTTTTAATCATACTAGTGCAATCATTCCCATCATTTTTATTATCTTTTTCTACTGAAAAAACTGTCTATTTGTTTATTCATATGCGATGTATCTTACAACAAAAAAACCAAAGCACATTGTGCCTTGGCATATATTTATACTATTAATAATTCTCTGCGTGAATTTCAAAGAATGCTTGTGGGTGATGACACACTGGGCAAACTTCTGGAGCTTCCATACCAACAACGATATGACCACAGTTACGACATTCCCAAATCTTCACTTCGCTCTTCTTGAATACTTCCTGCATTTCTACATTCTGAAGTAACTTTCTGTAACGTTCTTCATGCATCTTTTCGATAGCACCAACACCTCTAAACTGAGCAGCTAGGTCGTGGAAGCCTTCTTCTTCCGCATCCTTTGCCATACGTTCATACATGTCAGTCCACTCATAGTTTTCACCATTTGCAGCTGCTTGTAAGTTTTCCTTAACATCACCAAGCATGCCTAATGCCTTAAACCAAAGCTTTGCATGTTCCTTTTCATTTTCGGCTGTCTTTAAGAATAGAGCAGCGATTTGTTCAAAGCCTGCTTTCTTAGCTACAGAAGCGAAGAATGTATACTTGTTTCTAGCCTCTGATTCTCCTCTAAATGCTTCTAAGAGGTTCTTTTCAGTTTTAGTACCTGCATAAGGGTTCTTTTTGTTTTCCATTATTTTTCTCCTCCATGTTTCCACACACTCTCTTTGGAAACCATACTAATCTTCTTCCTATCGTCGTAGAAAGTCAACGATATTACTATAGATTTCATCAATCTTTTGCATAAAAAAACATTCCCTTAGGAACGCTTTCTAAAGTGCTGTAATTGCGGCGATTGCGCCAAAGAATACACCAGGTAAATTTGCCATCATTAGTGGCCAATCCTTCTTTTCTTGCATAAAACCATATGTCACCCATAAGGAACAGTTGATAGCCGCAACCATAGGTTGTAAGAAACCACTCTTCA
>JABZLM010000021.1 GCA_015256775.1 Solobacterium sp.
AAGATGATCATTTTCATCCACAACAGGAAGTGTATTTAACTTATTATCCCAAATGAGATCATTTGCGGATGATAATGTTGTATTAGGCCCACCGACGATTAGATTTTCACGTAGTGTCATATAATCCTTAACAAGTTCATTACCAGTCATACGAGATATACGGTAGTCACGTGAAGTAAGAAGACCCATTAACTTACCGTTTGGCGTTCCATCCTCAGTAACTGCAATTGTAGAATGTCCTGTTTTTTCAATCAAAGCGTAAACTTCAGTGAACTTTGCGTCTGGTTTCACATTTGAATCACTGATAACAAATCCTGCTTTATGATTCTTAACTCGTGCAACCATAGCTGCTTGACTTTCAATTGGTTGTGAACCAAAGATGAATGCCATTCCACCCTCTTTCGCAAGTGCGATACCTAAACGATCTCCAGATACAGACTGCATGACTGCACTAATCATTGGGATATTTAAAGAAATCGCTGGTTCTTCACCCTTCTTAAAACGGACAAGTGGTGTTTTTAGTGAAACATTGGTAGGAATATTTTCAGGTCCTGTAAATCCTGGAACGAGTAAATATTCACTAAAAGTATGTGAAGGTTCATCATAGTAATATGCCATTAACGTAATTCCTCCCTTTTATAATTTTACTAATTATATCAATTAATAAAGTTATGTAAATAATTCCGAACAAATATTCCAAAAAAACATATAAATATGCATGAAATATAACGATTTATGTATTTTGTATATATTCTACTTCAGATTAATGCATACAAAAAAATCATTCTAACATTCTCAAGATTTCTTAGGATGTAGGCTTTAGATAATATTCTATTTAGAGGTAACTATGTTATAATCTTAAGGGTTATAAGAGGTATATTATGCGATTAAAAAACAGTTATTTCTTTACAATTCGCGAGAATGCGAAAGATGAAGATTCAGTAAGTTCAAATCTACTTGTACGTGCTGGCATGATCAAGAAAAGCTCTGCTGGTGTGTATATGATGTTACCAATGGGTAATCGTGTTTTATCTAAGATTTACGCAATTATCCGTGATGAAATGAATAAAATAGATTGCCAAGAATTATCAATGCCTTCATTGATTCCTGAGGAAGTTTATGTATCATCTGGAAGACGTGCTGGTTTTGGCAAAGGCATGTTTTCATTAGAAGACCGTAAAGGTGTTCCTTATGTACTAGGTCCAACACATGAAGAATTATTTGCGATGGCTGCTAAGATGCAGATTCGTTCCTACAAAGATATGCCATTTTCCCTCTATCAAATTCAAACAAAGTTCCGTGATGAACCGCGTCCACGTTATGGCTTGATTAGAGTGCGTGAATTTACAATGAAGGACTCCTACACATTTGATAAAGATGAAGCTGGATTAGATATATCTTATGCAAAACAATTTAATGCATATAAGAACATCATGAATCGTCTTCACTTAGATTATCGTATTGTTCGTGCAGATACAGGTGTCATGGGTGGCTTATTGTCAGAAGAATTCCAGGCTATTACTCCACTTGGTGAAGACATCCTTGTATTAAGTGATGATGATAGTTTCGCAAGCAATATTGAAGTCGCACCTTGTGTTCCAGAGATTGCAACGAAGGAAGACACATTAGAAACTCTTACTCTAGTCGAAACACCGCATTCACGTACAATCGAAGAAGTGACAGACTTCCTAAAGAAAGATGTAAAGAAGTTCGTTAAGACATTAATCTATAACGTTGACGGCAAAGCAGTAGCTGTTATGGTACGTGGTGATCGTGATGTTAATGAAACAAAACTACGTAAACTACTAGAGGCTAACTCTGTTGAACTTGCGGATCCTGCAATGGTTATGGCAGCGACTAATGCTGAAATTGGTTTTGCTGGTCCAGTCAACATTCAATGCCCTCTTTACGCAGATGAAGAAGTACTATACATGTATAACTTTGTGGTAGGTGCAAATAAAACTGGTTACCACTACACAGGAGTAAACCAAAAAGATTTCACTCTTACCGGACATGGAGATTTAAGAAATATCCAAGAAGGAGATAAAAATCCAAATGGTGAAGGAGTTGTACACTTCGCACATGGTATTGAAGTTGGTAATACATTCAAACTTGGCACAAAATATTCTAAGGCGTTAGACTTACAGTATCTTGATCAAAATAATCAGTTGCAGTATGTTTGGATGGGTTCCTATGGTATTGGCCCTGCTCGTGCAATGGCTGCCCTAGCAGAACAAAATGCCGATGAAAACGGTATTAATTGGCCAAAAGATTTAGCACCTTTCCAAGTAGCTATTGTAATCATTTCCATGAAGGATGAAGAACAAGTTCGTATTGGTAATGAACTACACGATACATTACAAGCCCAAGGCATTGAAGTAGTACTTGATAACCGTGATGAACGTCCAGGTGTTAAATTTAAAGATATGGAATTAATTGGTATTCCTTTTAGAATTACAGTTGGTCGTGGTGTAGCAGATGGTAAGGTTGAATTAAAATCTCGCATTGGTGACTCTATAGAAGTTCCTGTTACAGAAGTTATTGATAAACTAAAAGAATTGTTATAAGAAAAAAAGTTCTATACGATTAAACGTATAGAGCCTTTTTTTACTTAATAATGGATTGACCTAATTTTACAGTTGTAGGTTCAATAAATTGAATCGTTTGTGTATTTGCATTTGTTACTACTAACATAGTACTCATATTGTACTTTGCACGTAGTTTCTTTAAATCAACCTCAACAATTGGATCTCCTGCTTTTACACTATCACCCTGTTTCTTGGATAATATTTTAAAACCATCACCATTGGCTTCTACTGTATTTACACCACAATGAACAAGTAATTCCACACCATGCTTAGTAGTAATGCCAAATGCATGTCCTGTAGGGAATAAAACAGATAATTCACCATTTGCTGGAGAACATAGTACAACCTTATCACCATCATATGTAAAGGCAACACTATCCCCCATCATCTTTTCTGCAAATACTGGATCTGGAACAGTTGCAACATCAATTAACTGACCATCCGCAATTGCAACAATCGCATCATCATTCACAATAATATTATTCTTTAATTCTTCTTTCTTCTTGAAAAAATTGAACATAATTTTCTTCTCCTATCATTGACTTCATTATAGTAGTATAGTTTTGTTTCTAGTGTCAACGACATTCAAAATCTATAAAAGATTTCGTAAACTTTCTGGTATCCAGTCAAAACGAGAACTACACAACAATGTTTCATCAAGATGAACACCCATCGGAATATGTCTTTCTGGTTTATGGAAATCGCTTCCACCACTTACATATAATTCATTCTCTTCACAATAATGAAAGAGTTTAACCGATTCCCTCATAGGAATACTTGGATGGAAACATTCCATACCATCTAACTTATCTTTCACTTCATCAATATAGTGATTCTTTCGGAATGCATCATATTCAAAAATATGTGCCAAAAATGCTTTCCCACCAGCACGATGAATCAAGTCAATCGTTTCATCGAACGAAAGATATGTATCCCCTTCATTGATAAAAAACGGACTATCAGGATTTGACAATCCTTGTCTAAAGAATGCTTTATATGTAGGGAAATAACTAACAAACATAGGATTTTTATCAACTAGTTCCTGATACATCACCTTCTTTGAAATCCCTTTTTCAAATGAATTTAATGAAAGTGTATTATCGAAAAGATAACCTTGTCTGCGCGCACATTCTTGAATTCTATTAAATAATAATTTTTCAATACGTTCTAAGTTTTGCTCACTATAAAAATCTTTATACCATGCATTAATAACTGATGGATTAATCCCATAACCTAATAGTTCGATAATCTCTCCTTTGTAACTTGTGGCAATTTCAGTACCTGGAATGCATGGAAATTGAGTGTAATCAAAACACTCATACGCTAATGCGTGATTATGATCTGTAATACTAAAGGGTTGGATGGAAGATAAATGAAGGGTATCAAGCATCTCTTCAATGCTTAATACCCCATCTGACTTTGTCGTATGAAGATGAAAGTCAAACATTAACCGAATAATTCAGTCACTTTCTCTTCATTCCATCCAAAGAAGTATGTGATGATGAATGCAGCTACAATAGCAGTTACATAGCCAACTAAGTAACCTAAAGCGCCACCTTCATTAACAATTAAGAATCCTAAGATACCAGATACACCCTGTGCAACAGAACCTACATGGAATAAGGAAATCATAATACCACCAAAACCAGCGCCTAATGAAGCTGTTAAGAATGGCTTACCTAATGGTAATGTAACACCATACATTAATGGTTCACCGATACCTAAAATACCAGCAGGTACAGAAGCTAGGATAGCTTCAGATAACTTCTTGTGATTCTTCTTAGCTCTTGCAAATAATGCGATAACAGCACCAACTTGTCCTGCACCAGCAACCTGTAAGATTGGTAATAAGTAGTTAACACCATGAGTAGCACCATTTGGATCATTCATAATTGTATGAATTGGAGTGAATGCACGGTGTAAACCAACAGATACTAATGGTAACTGTAATGCGGATAATGCATACGCACCAATGAATCCTAACTTGTTTAATAATACATCAGCTAATGCAAAGATAGCCTTTGTTAACACAGCGCCTAATGGCTGTAAGATAAAGATTGCTAAGAACGCTGTGATAATTAATGAACATAGTGGAGTTAAGATCATATCTAATGTATCAGGAACCCAACTTCTTAACCAACGTTCAACGTGAGCAATTACAATACCACCAAATACAGCAGCTAAGATACCACCAGCAGCAGCGTCAAATGGTGTGCCAGTAATTGGTAAATTGATACCTGCTGCAGGATCGCCAACCTTCATTAATAAAGGCATAGCAGCATTTCCTACGAACATCGCACCCATCATGCCACCAAGAATTGGAGAACCCTTATATTCCTTAGCAGCGTTCATACCAATGTAAATTGGTAAGTAAGCAAATAATGTCCAACCAGCTGTATTAAGTGTTAAATACCACCAAGATTGAGCAATTGCTGGATCAAGTTGTACTGCAGCGATACCTGGAACTCTGAAGAATAACTTCAATACATTTAAGATACCGTAGATTAAACCAGCACCAGCAATACCTGGTAATGCAGGTAAGAAGATATTTGCAAAATGCTTTAAAAATACCTGTACTGGTCCGTTGTGTTTAGCTTGCTGAGCAGCCTTGTTTTCCTTAGCACGTGCCTGTAAGTCGATATCTTTTTCTAAATCTTCATTGTGAACTTCTTTGCGTTCATCAGCAGAGATACCTGTGATTGCGGATACTTCTTCACCAATCTTTGTAACCTTACCAGGTCCAAAAACGATTTGAAGTTCTTCGCCATCAACAGTTCCCATAACACCATCGATCTTCTTGACGCGATCCAAGTCTACTTTAGACTTGTCAGCTAAAGTTAAGTGAAGTCTTGTCATGCATGTTGAGTTTTCCTGAATATTGGATTTACCGCCGACAGCTTCAACAACTTCTTCAGCTATTTTCTTGTAGTTTTCCATGTCTATTCCCTTTCTGAATAACCTGATGTATTTCAGGTGGACTTCATTGCTGAAATCGCTTTCGTTATTAATTGCATTTTAACACAATTTCACAAAATTTTACGAAATTATGGAATTGATGAAATTTTTTTTCATGTTTTGGCAAAGATAAAAGGAATAGAACTTGTCTATTCCCTATAATACTAAGCCTTTTGAATTTCTGGAGCTAAACGCTTCTCATCAATTTCAGCTTTAATTGCAATTAAGAAATCTTCAAGGGACATCTTAGTTTCCTGTCGAGAACCATAGCGACGTAAAGTAATACCATTATTTTCAATTTCACCATCGCCTACTACAACTTCAATCGGAAGTTTATTTGTCTGTGCTTCACGAATACGATAACCTAGTTTCTCATTACGATCATCTAATTCTGTACGCACACCAATTTTGCGTAGTTCCTCAACAACTTTCTTTGCATAGTCACCATGTGCTTCTGGTGATACAGGAATCACAACTGCTTGGCGAGGAGCTAACCATAATGGTAAGATACCCTTCGTTTCTTCGAGTAAGAATGCAACGAAACGATCAATTGATCCTAGAATTGCACGGTGAATGACAACAGGTCTCTTCTTTTCACCGCAGTTTGCGACATACTCTAGTTCAAAACGTTCAGGTAACTGATAATCTAACTGAATTGTAGAAAGTGTTACATCATGACCTAATGCAGAACGTACTTGTACGTCAATCTTAGGACCATAGAATGCAGCTTCACCTTCTGCTTCATAATAAGGAACATTCATTTCCTTTAATACTTCACGTAACTCAGATTCACTTCTTTCCCAAAGTTCATCATTACCAAAATACTTCTCTGTATTTTCCTTATCGCGTAAAGAAAGGCGGAATTCAAACTGATTTAAATTGAAGTCCTTATATACATCTAGAATTAATTCAGTAACTGCTTTAATTTCAGAAGCAATCTGTTCCTCTGTACAGAAAATATGAGAGTCATTCTGTGTAAATGCACGTGAACGTTCAATACCAGTTAAAGCACCAGAGGCTTCAAAACGGAAGTCATTTGCAATCTCAGCAATACGAATTGGTAAATCACGATATGAATGCAATTGAGACTTATAAATAATCATATGTTCAGGACAGTTCATAGGACGTAATACAAATTCATCATCGTCTCGTGACATAATTGGGAACATATCATCCTTATAGTGTGCAAGATGTCCTGAAATCTTATATAGCTTTGTACTAGCAACAGACGGAGTTAACACATGTTGGTAACCTCTAGCAAGTTCTTTATTCATAATATAGTCTGATAATAAACGTCTAACAGTAAGACCATTTGGTAACCATAATGGCAAACCACCACCGACAATATCTGAGAACAAAAAGATTTGCATATCTTTACCTAGTTTACGATGATCTCTTTGTTTAGCATCTTCTAAATCAGCCAAGTGAGAATCAAGTTCTTCTTGGGTTGGTAAACATACACCATAGATACGTTGTAGTACCTTATTATTTTTATCGCCCTTCCAATAAGCACCTGAATGTTTAATTAACTTAAAGTAACGACAGTTCTTTGTTGTTTCTGTATGTGGTCCACGACATAAGTCAGTAAAGTCCCCCTGAGTATACATAGAGATATGTGTACCTTCCGGCATACGGTTGATTAAGTCTATCTTGTACTCATCATCCTTAAACTGCTCTAATGCTTCTTCACGTGTAATCTCTTGGCGAACAATACGCTTATCAGCTTTAGCACACTTCTTCATTTCTTTTTCAATTTTAGGTAGATCTTCATCACGAATGACTTCATCACCTAAATCAATGTCGTAGTAGAAACCTTCTTCCACAACTGGGCCTACCCAGAACTTCGCTTGTGGGTATAGATGTTTTACAGCCTGAGCCATTAAATGCGCACAACTATGATTTAACGTATTTAATGCTGCATCTTCTTTAAAATTTCTCATAATCTTCCTCCTTTAATGGGGCAAACAAAAAGCGCCCCTTTCTTTGAAAGGACGCTAATAGCGCGGTACCACCTTAATTCCAACGATAAACGTTGACACTTTATATCTGTAACGTAGAACTACGGTGACTCTTTCGAGCACTGCTCCAAGGTAGTAATACATATATGCATCATATCCCTTCCAGCAAATAGGATACTCTCTATATCAGCACTATACATACCGTGTCCTTTTCAACGCATTTGATATCCAAATTTTAGACCTGCTTGTGAAAAACGTCAAGATTAGAATAAACTCATTTGATTACTTTCTTGTAATCCTTCTAAACAACCCATGTGTGCAAGCTTCACTAACATAGATGAAGAAACCTGTGTACGCTTAAGGATATCTTCTTTTGATAAAAATTCACCCTTTTCACGTGCTTCCTCAATTGATTTTGCTACGTTTACACCTAATCCATCAATAACTGTAAAAGGTGGAATGATTGTCTTTGGGTTATCTGGAGAAACTCTAAACTCCACCGCAAGTGATTTGTATAAATCAACATTAGAAATATTATATCCACGCGCATATAGTTCTTCACAAACTTCTAGTACATCAAACAATGACTTTTCTTTATTTGAAACTGGATTTTCTGGATTACGTTCCGCAATACGTGTACTGATATCATTCATACGTGCACGAATGACATCTATGCCCTTCGCCATTGTTTCAATTTCATAAGTATCACAACGTAATGTTAAATACTGAATATAGAAATTGAGTGGCTCATGTACCTTGTACCATGCAATACGCATAGCCATCATAACATACGCAACTGCGTGGGCTTTTGGAAACATGTACTTAATCTTCTTACAGGATTCAATATACCAATCTGGAACTTGATGCTCAATCATCGATTTCTCCCAAGCTTCCGTTAAACCTTTACCCTTACGTACGGATTCCATAATCTTAAAGGCATCTAATGATTCTAAATTATGGTCTAGAAGATAAGTCATAATATCATCACGACACCCAATAACTTCATCAATTGTATGACCTTGACGAATTAATTCCTGTGCATTTCCTGCCCATACATCTGTTCCATGTGATAAACCAGAAATAATAACCAAATCAGAGAACTTCTTCGGACGAGTTTCTTCGAGTACTCCACGTGTCGTACGTGTACCAAACTCAGGTAAACCTAGCGCACCTGTTTCCTTCTTATAGATTCTCGTATCTGCTTTTAATGCATCATCACACGAGAATAAAGATAAGGTTTCAGTATCATTCATTGGAATATCCAAAGGTTTTACTGTAGCAATCTTCTGCAATAAACGCATGGCTGTAGGATCGACGTGACCTAAGATATCAAACTTCAAGACATTATCGTGAATATCATGAAAGTCATAGTGTGTAGTCTTCCAAGCAGATGTTGGATCATTTGCTGGATACTGTACTGGTGTAAAATCTTCCGCAATATATTCATGCGGAATAATGATAATACCACCCGGGTGCTGACCTGTTGTACGTTTAACGTTTTGACAACCATGTGCAAGATAATCTTTCATTGGTCTTCGCATGTTGTTAATCTTCATTTTTTCGCAATAACCTTGTACATATCCAAAGGCAGTCTTTTCAGCCACCGTACCAATTGTACCTGCGCGGAATGCATGGTCTTCACCAAATACATCTTTAATAAATGCATGTGCACGCCATTGATATTCATTAGAGAAGTTTAAGTCAATATCCGGCGTCTTATCCGCGTTGAATCCTAAGAAAGTTTGGAATGGGATATTATGTCCATTACCGCGCATCGTTTCACCACAATGCGGACATACCTTATCAGGTAAGTCAAAACCTGATGCAATCGTTGGATCATCAAAAAACTCACTGTAATGACACTTTGGACACAGATAATGAGGACGTAGTGGATTAACTTCTGTGATACCAGACATTGTAGCTGTGAAAGATGAACCTACCGATCCACGTGAACCAACAACGTATCCATCATCATTTGATTTCTTAACCAGTAAATGTGCAATGTAGTAATGTACACCAAATCCATTACGAATAATATTGTCCAATTCACTATTCAAACGGTCAGTTACAATCTCAGGAACTTTACCTTCGAAACCGTACATACGCATTGCAGTATCATGACAAATGTTTCGTAATTTGTCATCAGAGCCTTCAATAACTGGAGGGTATGTTCCAGCTGGAACAGGTCTTACCTCTTCAATTAAATCAAAAATACTATTCGGATTACGTACAACAATTTCCTCGATTAAATCTGGATCATCTAACCAAGCAAATTCATTTTTCATTTCATCTGTTAAACGAATATGTTGGTCAGGATTCTTTGTGCGTAAACGTAACGCTTCATCACGAATATAAAGTGGATGGATTGTACCACCGACTCCTTGTGACATGATATATACATCACGGAATACTTTTTGTTCACGTGTACAATAATGCGCATCGCTAGTGGCACAGACTGGAATATTTAACTTCTGTGCCATACGAATAATTCGTTTTTGTACTTCTTTTAAACGGTCAACACTAGGAATGCTACCTAATACAATGGATGTAGAATAGTTACCTAAAGGTTGTAACTCAATGTAATCATAAAGTTTCATCGCTTCTTCTAAGCGAGCATCATCACCATTACATGCAAGTTCAAATACCTCACCATTCAAGCATGCTGATCCAAGTAATAAATTTTTCCTATACTTTTCAAGCGTAGAGCGCACAACGCGTGGTTCGGCAGCCACGTCAGTACCCTCTTTTCCAGTTGCCTTCCCATTAACAGCTAATGTGTTTGTATTAGACTCTGTAACAAGTTTATATAACGCAACTAAACCATCATGATTTTTTGCGATAGCACAAACATGACTTCGTCTTACTTTCATAAAAGACTTTGCAGACTGTAACTTGGATTGTAAGTCAGATATCGTCTTTGTTGCAAACTTATCCTTAGCATCCTTTAATAAACACAAGAATACATCTGCTAATGCACCCGCATCAAAATCAGCACGGTGAGCCTCTTCTTCATTGTAATTAACGTGATAGTATCGTGATAAGTTACCTAAACGATATGCTCTACGGTCTGGTAATACAGCACGAGACATATCCAAGGTATCAATTACAACATTGGTTAATGGTTTTCTACCAATACGACGTAACTCTTCATTTAAGAAATAGTAGTCAAACGTCGCATTATGTGCTACCAATACATCGTCTTTGATATAGTCTAAGATTTCATCAATCGCTTCCGCAAATGGTTTAGCATTTTTCACCATATCATTTGTAATATTTGTTTTTGATGTAATAAATCCAGGAATTGATACTGGAGGCTTAATAAATAACTGTTTACGATCGATAATCGTTGAATTTTTAATACGAACTGCACCAAATTCAATAATGTGGTCAAAATAACAAGATAAACCAGTTGTTTCTAAGTCAAAAGAGATATAAGTTACATCGTCTAGATTTTCATCTATCGCATTTCGAACAATTGTAAGTTCATCATTTGCAAGATTAAACTCACATCCAAGACCAACTCTAAACTCTCTATCAGGATCTTTCTTCTTTAGTGATTGCGCTGTATTATACGCTTTTACAAGAGACTGTACATCCGCATGATCTGTAATCGCAATTCCACGATGTCCTAAGTTATATACATAGGTTACGATATCCTTGATATCACAAACGCCATCCATTTCAGATAGATTTGAATGCATGTGTAATTCAACACGCTTTGTTTGTGCCGTATCAACAATCTTTGCTTTTTCTAACTTTACAACATTAGACGCAATACAGGTTAAGTCCTTTGCAAAATTATCATAAGAAATCGTTCCATAGACGCGAACATAATCACCATCATGAATTGATGAGAGATCCTCTTTCGTTACACCACGCCCTTCAAATCTTTTTACCGCAATCGCATCTGTACCATCAAATATACTAAATGATTGAATTGTTCTACCAGTCTTACGTATTTCAATGTAATCATTTCCAAATACTTCACCTTCGAATTGAATATCTACAATAGGATCATGTACATCAACTAAGCTTATTTTCTCAAAATCATCCATCTTGGTACGCTGGTATTTATAAGTTGGTTTCTCTTGTGGTTTTTCAACTTCTTCACTAACAACCGTTACGCTAACTTCCTTAATTTCATTTTGCATCACTGGAATTAAAGTTTCGGTTAAAACCGTCACACCATGCAAACCAATGGTTCCTAAAAAGGACTCTACATGTTCAATATAACTACTTGCACGGTCGCAATCAGACGTACTAGCAAACGCATATTTGATAATGCACTTTTGCGCATCGTACTGGAAAGTACCACTTTCAAGAATGCGCATCTCTGGATTTGCTTGAAAGAAAACATCTAAGTATTTTCGAATCTCAACTTGGTTACAACGAGTCTGTTCTGGCTGTATGAACAATTGGATATTTGAGCCAGTAAGTTTTTTTAATTTATGATGAATTTCTTGATAACTCTCAAAAGATAATACATTTGGAGTATGTAAGTGTAATTCTAAAAGATTACGTGCACGAAATAATCGAACTCTCTCAATTTCAATCTCTTCATATAAATCATCTTGATTATCAATCTTCACTAAATCTTTTAAATATTGTGCCATACCTTACTCCTTTTCGTCCCCTTATTTTAACATAAAATTACATCTCATTCTTGCTATTCTTAAATAAGAAAACACATAGAATTGACCATAAAGAAAAGTGACTAGAAGTCCTAGCCACTATATCGTTTACTTAAAGAAACCGGATAAGAATTTCTTTGCAGAACGAATTCCAACATTGATTAATTCTGTTTCTGTACGATTACGAATCTTCTTAGCAATACGTCCAGTCCAGTCATTTTCTTTATTGCGTTTCGCATCTTCTTTTGCTTGTGCCGCCGCAAGTTTTTCATGTGCTATTTTCTCTTTCGCAAGACGAACTTCTTCTTCCTCTTGTTCCTTAATCGCATTCATACTCTCAAAGGCACTCTCTGGGTCAATATCTTTTTCATATTTACCATAGATAGAATCATGCTGAATTGTCTGCATCACTAGTGTATCATCCGCAATCTGCATCGATGACATTGGAGGTAAGATCATTGTTTCTTCTACTATTGTCGGAGCACCATCTTCATCCAACACAGATACAAGAGCAGTACCCGTCTTCATATTCGTAATACGTTCTGCGGTATCTAAATTGGGATTTGCACGGAAGGAATCAGCAGCTAACTTAACAGCTTTGATTTCTGTAGGTGTATATGCACGTAATGCATGTTGAATCCGATTGGATAATTGTGCAAGAACTGAATTAGGAACATCGTTTGGAGATTGTGTAATAAAGAATACGCCAACACCCTTTGAACGAACTAACTTAACAATCTGTTCAATCTTATCGAGCAACGCCTTAGGTGCATCCTTAAACAATAAATGCGCTTCATCAAAGAAAAATACAATCTTCGGCTTCTCTACATCACCAACTTCTGGTAAATCCTGATAGATGCGATTTAATAACCATAACAAGAATGTAGCGTATAAAAGTGGATGTTGGAATAACTCTTGGCACTCTAACATATTCATCATACCTAAGCCACCTTCAGTACAGATTAAATCATGGATAGAAAGTGCTGGCATACCAAATAAGTTTGTTCCACCCTGTTGTTCTAACTGTAATAACTTTCTTTGAATACCACCAATACTTTGTTTTGTAACATTACCATATTCCAAAGAAAGCTCACTAGCATGTTCACCAACATAATTTGTCATTGCCTGTAGGTCTTTTAAGTCGATAATATCTAAGTTCATATCTTGCGCAACTTTCAAGATGATTTGAAGGTTACCTTCTTGTGCATCTGTTAATTCCAAAATACGCGCAAGTAATAAGGAATCAAATTCTTCCATGATGGCACGAATTGGATGACCCTTCTTACGATAGACATCAAAGAAATGTACAGGAAACTTACGCACTTCAAAATCAGTGATACCAAGTTTTTCAAGTCTACCAGAAATAACAGATAAATCACCTTCTTGGATCATTCCAGATAAATCGCCCTTAACATCCGCGATGAATGTAGATACACCCATTTGGCTTAATGATTCTGCTATAACCTTCAATGTGACTGTCTTACCAGTACCTGAAGCACCTGCAATTAAGCCATGACGGTTTAACATGTTTGGCAATAAGCAAATCTCTTTATCACCTGCTTTTCCTAATAAAATATAGTTTTCTTTTAACATTTTTTCCTCGCTAAATAACGCAAATACCACCACAATCACGGATACGTAACTTGTAGCAACAATCTTTACCGAATGTAGATTCCATCAAGGTGATATATTCAGATGTCTTTGCGTGTGGTACGTATGCTTGAATTGTTCCTGCAAAACCACCACCATGAACACGACACGCACCATCATCACCAAGTACAGACTCACTCAAAGCTAACGCAATCGCGAGTGCTTGATTGTGACTATCACCTGGAATTAACACATTCTGTAGATACATATAAGATGAATGACCACTTTCATTTACCAAGTGTAAGAACGTCTTAATATCATTCTTCTTTAATGCTTCTGCCTGTAGTTTGGCACGACTTGTTTCGTTTAGAAAGTGATACGCACGTAAAAATGCACGATCACCGACTTCCTTACGAATCTTAGCAGTATTCTCTAACAATTCGTTTAAGGAAATCTGGCTTAATACTTCCTTACCAAATAATTTGGCAACTGCTTTCATTTCATGAGGTACAGCACTATATTCATCACTTAAATCCGCATGGCTTGCCTTGACGTCTGTCAAAATTAAGTCGTATCCATAATCTGCTGGATTAAATGGGATCGAGGTAACTTGTGGATTTTCTTTATTCGCAAAATCCATTGCCGCAAAGCTACCTACAGAACATGCCATCTGATCTAAAAGACCGCTTGCTTTCATGAAATATACATTCTCAGAAAACTGACCAATCTTGGCTATTTCTTCTGAAGAAATCATTGCGTCATTATATAAGTGACTAAAGATTGTTCCGATTAATACTTCAAATGCAGCAGAACTAGACATACCACCACCAGAAAGTACATTGCTCTCTGAATATGCCTTAAATCCACCAACTTTATAACCTTTTTTTGTAAAGCCAGCAGCGATACCACGAATTAAAGATTCTGTTGTGTTCTTTTCAGACTCATTAATTTCTAAATTATGCAAATCAACTGGGCTAACACTAAATCCCTTAGCATGATATGTAATAATAAAATCATCTGTAGGAACAACTACCGCGATGACATCTAAATCAATACTAGCAGCGACTACACGACCTAATTGATGGTCTGTATGATTACCACCTACTTCTGTTCTTCCTGGTGCACTAAAGATATGTGCTTCTTTATCCCCTAATAAATCTTTCGCTTTCAAAAGTACTTCTTCATAGCGTACTTTTTGTGATGCAAGAGCCTCTGCACCATAGAGTGCTGTCAACTTATCGTCTAATTGACCTAACTTGATTACGTTTATGATTTCTGTAATGACCATTGTATCCCCCTTATTATTTAGCCATTTTTTCAAATGCATTTCGAGCCGCATTTTGCTCTGCTTGTTTTTTAGATTGTCCACTACCTGTACCAAGTACTAACCCATCAACTAGAACATTCATGACAAATTCTGGTGCATTGCTAGGTCCTGTTTCACTAACTAGCTCATATCTCACTGTCTGTCGTGAATCAGATTGTACATATTCTTGTAGTTTTGTTTTATAGTCATGAATCACTCCCACATCCTCAGGATGTGCAAGTCTTGGTGTAATCACTTCTGAAAGAATGTTATCAACCGCATCCATTCCTTGGTCTAAGAATAATGCGCCAAGGAATGCTTCAAACATGTCTGCGATAATCGCATCCTTGTTTCTACCACCTGTCTTTTCTTCGCCAGAACCCAATAATAAATAATCGTTGAGATGTAACTGGCGACCATAAATTGCTAATGCTTTTTCACATACAAGTTGTGCACGTAAACGTGTCATATGCCCTTCACTTAGATTCAAAGGATAAATCGCATTACTAGACCATAGTTGTAATACTGCATCTCCCATAAACTCCAAGCGTTCGTTATCATTCTTACTCTTATGCTCATGTGCATAACTAGAATGTATAAAAGCCTGTTGTACCATCTTTTTATTATTTACCTTGATATGACGATTTTCTAGCCATTCAATAATATTCAAAATAACACCTCCTAATCCGCATATTCCGCATTTTTTTCATTCCGCTTTTGAACGGTTTCTAATAATATCTGATAATCCGGATTATCTGCAGATTCCATCACTTTTAAAGCGTCTTTTCGCGCTTGATTAATCATTGCGGTATCCTCAACGATATTTCCTAAAATAAAGTCTGGAACACCACTTTGTCTAGTACCAAGTATATCACCAGGCCCACGCAAACGTAAATCTTCATACGATATCTCAAAGCCATTGTTTGATTTAACAAGTACTTCTAAACGCTGTAATACACGTTCATCTTGACTAGCTGTTAATAACCAACAATATCCTTGTTCGCTACCACGTTGGATACGTCCACGCAACTGATGTAACTGCGATAGACCAAACCGGTCCGCATCATAGATAATCATTCCTGTCGCATTAACAACATTGACACCAACTTCAATGACAGTTGTAGATACCAATATCTGTATATCATTGTCATGGAATGCTTGCATAATTGCTTGTTTTTCGTCTGTGGACATCCGACCATGCAAGCAGGCTACTTTATCTTGTGGAAATAATTTCTGTATCGATTCCATCGTATCATAGACATTTCTAGCATGATACTCTTCATTTTCATCAACGGCTGCACAGATAACATATAACTGTCTTCCGCTTATAAGAAGACGTTTTACATCTTCTAAAACTGTACGAAAACTATTCTCTTTGATAAGTGTGGTGATAGGAGTAATTCTTCCTGCTGGCATAGTCTCTATCGTACTAACATCCATATCTCCAAATAAAGATGCCGCAAGCGTTCTAGGAATTGGTGTAGCACTCATCAAAAGGAAATCAACTTGCTCACCCTTTTGTTTTAAAGCCTTACGCTGTGCAACACCAAAACGCTGTTGTTCATCCGCTATAGTTAATCCTAACTTATGAAAGGTTACAGTATCTTGAATCATACTGTGTGTACCTATCAAGATATCAATTTTCCCTGAAGCCACATCCTTTAATATCTCATTCTTCTTCGAAGATGATAAGGCTGAATATAACACTTCTGTTTTAACGCCAAATGGTGCAAGAACTTCATTTACTGATTGGTAATGTTGTCGAGCCAGTATTTCCGTTGGTGCTAGCATTGCAGCTTGATATCCGCTTAAGAAAGCTGCATATAAGGCAAGTGTTGCCACAACGGTCTTACCGCAGCCAACATCTCCCTGTACCAAGCGATACATCGAATGCGTACTACCCATATCATACAAAATCTTCTCTAATGTATCTCTTTGATCAGCTGTCATTTCAAAGCTAAGACTTTGAATTGCTTGCTGAATCTTCTTTGACGAAAAGATTTTCGGCTTTTTTGTAATACGAATTCCCTCCGTACTACGCATGAGTTGAATTGCAGTAAAAAAACGTAAAAACTCAGCATACTTTAATGTACGTACTGCAGCTTGCACTTCATTCATACTACTTGGAATATGAATACAACGATACGCAAGTTTGAGTGGTAGCAATCGATATGCTTGTCTAAATTCTTCAGGAATATCATCAATTATTTCATCGTGTAATTGATTTAGAACAGAATGAATAATTGTTTGTAATGTCTTTTGCCGAATCCCATCCTTAATACTATAGATAGGTGTAATAGGTGCATGTTCTACCAAACTCTTTGTGTCATAGCTCATTGCAGTAACTTTACAGTTACCCTGATATACACCTTGTATTGTCAATATTTGGTTTAAATTTAATGACTTCGCCCAAGGTCGATTAAATATAGTAACGGTCAAAATTTGTTCCTGAAAGCGCACTTGAAAAGTAGTTGTTACAAGTCTACCTTTACGCCAACTTCTTGGAAGTTGAACAACTTCCCCTTCAAACCAGACTTTATCTTTGATTTTCCAATCTGAAAAAGCAGAAGTTGTAATAACCTCATAACGATATGGATAATACATCAAAAGATCATCTGTTGTATAAAGGCCAAGTTCATGTAATATTTGTACTCGCTTTGAAGTTAATTTTAGTCTTTTATCACTTAAATCCATGTGTTTATTATACCATTGAACTTATAAAATGATTTCGTTTACAACGCAGCTTTAAGCTTATTTAAGATTTCTTCTTTTGTAAGTTTAAAGTCATCATGTCCACGTAAATAATATGCAAAATCTAATCCCTCCAAAAATTGAATAAAGGATGTTAAACGTGCTGGATCATACTGACTATTATTATCGTAATAGTCTTCATATTCCGCATCAGCCGCAATTACTATTTTCTCTTCTTTTACATAATATAAAACAGCATCTCTTGTATGCGGTGTATCAATTTGAATACCTTTTACGTGAATATCACCTAAATCAATTTCTATTTCACTATGAAATGTAATATCTGCATTACATACTTGAATTGTTCCGATATCTAAATACTGCTTATGCATACAATCGTAACAAAACTGTATATCTTCTCCTGTATTTAAACGATCATGCATCGCCTCTTCTGTCCATTTCCAATTTTTTACTTTCTTTAAGTATTCATTGGTTTTTACAGAAGCAATCATTGGAACACTACAACCAACCATACCAAAGGTATGATCCCAATGCCAATGTGTAATCGCTAAAAGCTTAGGTGGATTTAAACCTAAGTCTTTCACTTCCGATAAAAATTTATGGTAGTTTTCAGGACTATTACCAGCATCTATCTGTAAGTTAAACTTAGAGCCATGAATCAGATAGACGTAAGGTTGATCTGTTTCTGGATTGTTATCCATGTAATAAATATGATTTGTAAATTTCTTCATAGTTACCTCTTTGTATTTTGTATACCTGCAAATGCAATTATCGTACCGATACAAGATAAAATAGCACCAATCAGTAATGCATGTGATATACCACTAAAGTCAATTAACCATCCACCGATGATTGATGAAAATACCGCACCACCAGTTTGCATTAAATTAAACATCATCTGTGCTTTAACAGTATCTTTCTCATCAATGATAATATTTGCATATTGCACAGATGCAGGAATATATATCGCAAAAGAAACAACTTGTAAAGCAAAACCAAAAGTTAAAGTCATCAATGATGGAGATAACCAAACAATGATAGCTTTGATACTAAACATAATCATCGAAAATAAGAGTAAAGAAGATACTTTAAAACGACGACTGATCTCTTTAAAGCCAATCATACCTGGAAGTTCCATAAGTGCCATAAACGCAATGAGATATCCCATTTCACGATTGTCTCCACCAACATTACGCACAATAGAAATCGTAAAGTTTGTTATGAAGGCATGAGCGTAATAGATAAATAACATTGCGATAGATAAAATCATAAACCTTAGATTTTCTTTGAAGAAGACAAATAACGAACTTGAACGTTTCTTCTCTAAAGTCAATACAGCTTTGATATTACCATTAATACTATGATGAGTAATAAATATGCATAATCCGATCATTAATAGCGTAATGATAAATAATGCCAAAGGAATCGATTTCATTCCGATTCTTTCAATCATGATACCCATCAAAGCCGAAAGAATCGCAAAGCATAATGAGCCACCCGCTCTGCATAAGCCAAAATTAATTTTTGACTTTGAAGTATCCATTAAAAATTGTATTGATGTCAAAAATGCAATCACAGCATTCGCTAGGGTAATCATCACGACATAAATGAGTGTTAATATAAGTGAACGAACACCGATAAAGAATAGTCCAATTGAGCATACAAAGATAATCTCAATCGAAACCAAAAATATAGTCATAGCATTAATTTTCTTCGAGCGATCTGCTAAATCCGCAAAAAATGGCTGTAAAATTAAAGCACATATATTTGCGGAAGCCAAGATATAACCTGCTTCAGAATTGGAATATCCGCATGATAAAAGATAGGTTACTGAAAAACCAACAACCATGCAATATGTCATCCAAAATAACGATTGTAATGAAAAATATTCAATATTTAATTGCTTTGTATTATCCATATATTCCTAACGTATATATCATACATGAAGGATTTAAAAAAAGGAACATTCCACACAATTGGAGTGTTCCCTATTGGATTTATTCAGCACCGATAATAAAACTGTATACAGGTTGTTGACCATCTTCAACATCAATATCTACATTATAGTTCTGTTCTATAAATTGACGAACTTCTTCACATTCTTCATCAGTAGCTTCAGAACCCTTGATAAGTGTTACAACTTCTGTATCTTCATCACACATCTGCTTGATTAGTTCCTTCGTAACAGCTAGCTTATCCTTTTCATTAAAGATAATTTCCTTCTCTAAGATAGCCATGTAGTCACCAGAATTAATCTGCTTACCATCTACTGTTGTATCCTTAACAGCGTAAGTAATAGAACCAGTCTTAACTAGTGTAATAGCTTCTTTCATCGCCTCAGTATTTGCATCTACTTCTTCCTCTGGGTTGAAGCTAATGCAAGCACTTAAGCCCTGTGGTACAGATTTTGTTTCGATAACAATAATCTTCTTATCCTCTGTAACTTCAGCAGCTTGTTTTGCGGCCATAATAATATTTGAGTTATTTGGCAAGATATAGATTGTATCTGCATGTACCTTAGAAATCGCAGTAACAAAGTCTTCTGTAGATGGATTCATTGTCTGACCACCACTAACAACATAGTTTACACGATAATCAGTAAATAACTTCTTCAACCCTTCACCAGCAGCTACAGCGATAATACCATAAGCTGCATTTTCAATCACAGCTTCTTCTGCTTCCATCAAGGATAGTTGTAAGTCAGATTGAATATCTTCCACTTGAACCTTTGTAAACTTACCATACTTCTGTCCAAGCATTAATACTTCCCCTGGCGTCATAGAATGTACACTTAATGCAAATGTATCTTCTTTTACAGCCAATTGGATATCATTACCAATCTGTTCTAATTGCTTTCGAACTCTTTCTTCCTTAAAAGTCTTCTTACCGTTATCGCTAAGAGTAACGATATATTCAACACGATATCCAGAAGCTTTTTCACTAACTTCGCTCTCTGCATTACCACCTGCCAGATTCTCAGTAATTGGATTTCCTTGTAGACAAGACTTGAAACCTTCAAGAATTGTTACATAACCCATCGCACCAGAGTCCACACAATGTGCTTCCTTTAGTACATCTAATAATTCAGGCGTACGCTGTAGAGAGGCATTTGCTTCGTCGACAATATAATTCACAAACTCTTCCATAGAAGCTTCAGGATGGTTATTAACAAAGATTTCCCCATACTCTGAACTTTCTCTTACGACGGTTAAAATTGTACCTTCTGTAGGGCGCATAACAGCCTTATAAGCCATCTTAGATCCATTTATTAAAGCTTCAGAGAATTCTTTCACCGTAAGTTCTTCTTTATCTTTAGCATACTGTGCAAATCCACGGAAAATCTGGGATAAAATAACACCTGAATTACCGCGTGCCCCCATTAATAAACCTCGGCTGAAAATCTTCGCAACAGTTGAAAGTGACTCAGATCCACTTTTTGTTACTTCTGAGATACCATTCAAAATAGTCAAAGACATATTTGTACCTGTATCTCCATCTGGTACTGGGAATACATTCATGGCATCAACTGCTTTACGTTGATTGCTTAAATTGTGTGCTCCACTTTCCAGTAAATTTTTTAAAATTAAACCATTAATCTTTTCCATTACAATAACCCCATATCCTTATGCTACGACGCGAACGCCCTGAACAAAGACATTCACCTGGGCAACTTCCTGGGAGAGTGACTTTTCAAGCATATACTTAACTTTCTTCTGTGCTTCGGTAACAACTTCTGAGATCTTAACACCGAAACTTACAACGATATATAAATCAATTTCTAAACCAGCTTTACCATTACGAACAACTACACCTTTCGTATAGTTTTCTTTCTTTAATAGTTCAGCCCAGCCATCTTTTAAAATTTGTTTGCTGGCCATACCAACAACACCATAAGATTCTGTAATTACCCCACCAGCTAACGAAGCAACTGCTTCTTCTGAAACGGAGATACTACCATAGTTTGTTTTCTTTTCAACTGTCATAAGTTACTCCTTACTAACGTTATGTATTATATCAAAATGGTTATTATTATACAAAATATGTTACCTGTATATCGTTTATTTCACAGGATTTTCATGTTACTGCGCAGGTGTTGGTGTATTCAAAACACCAGTAGAATAATATCCTGCTTTGTAATTTTCTTGGAACTTATCATCAATAACCTCAATTCCTTTATCATCAATTGGTATTGCGATAGGATTCCCATTTGCATCAATTGCAACATTTCCTTCAGCATCTGTATAGAAGTGTTTCTCAATTGGTAAACCACTTGCATCAGTACGAACATTACCTTCAGCATCATACCAATATGCAATATTTGTAACTGCTGTTGCTGTATCTGATGACTTCTGTTCCCATGGACAAGCAGCTGTATAGGCTACTTGATCTTTGCTAGTCCCCCACAAACACTTTGTTTTATCTGTAGCTTGACTGTAGATTG
Organism: Solobacterium sp.; assembly: GCA_015256775.1. Taxonomy (GTDB): domain Bacteria; phylum Bacillota_I; class Bacilli_A; order Erysipelotrichales; family Erysipelotrichaceae; genus Bulleidia. The sequence goes on from JABZLM010000021.1 coordinate 22,182, forward strand.
TAAAGTAATCATTTAAAATATTCAGATTGTTATACGAAGCCACAAAGTAACTACCAATGCGCATGTGCACCAGTAATGCATGTGCATCATAGCGTAATGGATATACAGAGATTGTAGAAATCTGCTGCAAAATAGAATCATCAATCTCATTTAATGCGACCGATACTTTTTTTAATAAATCTGTATCACTAAAACCAATTAGTTTTGGAAGCGATGCGACTACTTGTCGATTGCTATCATCAATAGTCGTTTGCTCACCATTACCAAACCAAATCAGTTCAGAACCCTCAGATTGATAGCCAACTAACTTCTTTTCTTTTACAGTAATTGTTACCGTATTACCACTGTTTAGACTGACTTTTGCATCCTCAATTAATGGATTAACTTCTAGATTTCTTTCCACCAATACAGGTACTGTAAAATATAATTTTGAAGAGTTATTTACACCAGCAATTTTCTTAATATAGTCATCACTTAAATAATTTGTTCCATCAATTGATACCGCTCTAACAGAAGACATAGGTGATAGTAAATACATCACCATAATCACAACAATGGCGACTACAACTGCTAGATTAAATAACGCTGGTTGTCTCGAACGAAATAATTTAAGATTTGCTGCCAAACGCTTATTTTTAAAGATTCTTTCAACCGCTTCTGGAATCTTTTCGAAATCTGCGTTTAATCGATTCTTCTTTACTTCCAATTGAACTTCTCCACTTCCAT
>JABZLM010000006.1 GCA_015256775.1 Solobacterium sp.
AGATTTTAACCGCAACGAGAAAGTAGAAATATTGCTAGAATTCAAAAAGAAAACATATCACTGCAGGCACAAATGGCGCAACCGCGAAAGTTGTATTTACAAATTGGGTTGAAAATCGCTACAACATTAACGGTAATATTCAACTATCTGCTAGATTTGATTTAACAAGGGTTCCTATTAATCAATCTAGTTCATTTACTATTACTGTCAATGCTGGAAAACCTAACACTTCATCTTCAACCGGTTCCGTCAATGTTGATGGACCACAGATTTTAAATAATGAAACGCTACATAAATTTGCTTGGTATGATACAACCAACCCAAATATCGCAAACTGGGAAATTCGCATCAACCATAGACAAGCAATATTACCAAATGCAATTATCCACGATACTATCGTTGGTTCTAACGAAAGAATTTTACCAAATACAATTCGCTTATTTACAGTTCAGATGGATCAATATGGTAATGATATTGCCGGAACATCAACACCTGTCAATTTAACAGGAAAACTAACAATGTCTGATAACGACCAGTCATTTACAATTAATGTTGGAAATATCAATGGGGAACAGTATCATCTCACATATCAATCTACATATACAGAAGGTACAGACTTAAATAACACCCTCACACTAACATCTAATGGTCAAACTTATGATTTTGATGCACACTTTACAAGAGCTTACTCTGGAGGCTCTGGTTCAGGTGACCTCGCACACAAAATCAAATTAACAAAAGTTGATGAAGACGATAACTCAATCACTTTAGCTAACGCAGTATTTACAGTCACACAACCAGATGGCACAACATTTAATTTAACAACAGGTGCTGATGGTACAGTTACTTCCGAAGCTTTAGTACAAGGTACCTATAAAGTCAAAGAGACAACCGCTCCTGCTGGCTATGAATTAAATAACACAGAGTACACATTACAAGTAACAGCTACAGATGGTGCGTTACAAACCATCTCCGATAAACCAATCCGGACAAATATCTCTGTCACAAAGACATGGGTAGGTCTAAAGGCTGGTCCTATCACGGTTCACTTATTCGCAAACGGAACAGATACGGGTACTACTCTGACACTAGATGATACAAATAACTGGACAGCTAGTTTCACTAACGTACGTAAGTACGACCAGAATGGTACAGAGATTCAATACACAATCAGTGAAGATGCTGTAAGTGGTTATAACACTACAATAACCGGCAATCAAACAACAGGTTTCACCATTACAAATACAGAACAGCCAAGAATCACTTCCACACCAAAGACAAGTGATAATACAAACATCTATCTCTACATTGGAATGATGTTCGTTGGCATTATCGCTAGCAGTTACCTCTTCTCAAAGAGAAAATCATATAGATAGTTTAAAAGCCATTGTATAATGCAATGGCTTTTCTTTTGCACAAAAAAACTGGAATTTCTTCCAGTTATAAAATTTCGATAAATTTCTTTGTTTCTTCTTCTTTCTTCTGTTCTGTTGGTAATTCAATCTTTAAGATACCATTATCGAATGAAGCGTGGATATCTGTATCCTTAATTGCATCACCTACATAGAATGTACGAGATGTACTACCACTGAATCTTTCCTGACGTAAGATTCTACCCTTATCATCAGTTTCTTCATCAGAAGATGAACGAGCAGCGCTGATTGTTAGATTACCATTGAATAAACTAATGGATACTTCATCCTTCTTATATCCAGGAACTTCTACTTCCAAGATGTACTTTCCATCTTTCTCGCGAACATCTGTCTTTAAAATATTATTTCCTGTGAATACTGGAGCTCTAAACACATCATCAAACATATCATTGAATAAATCATTCTTTCTTGTTGTCATATATTTCATATCATATACCTCCTAAGGTCTTTCACCTTACACATACTAATATACTCATATTTTTAGCACTGTCAATACTTAAGTGCTAATTATTTTATATATTTTTATAAAATTATATTAATAATATATAAAAAGCCTTTATTTAAAGGCTTTTTATCATTATCACAGAAATTAAATGATTGCTAATTAATTTCCGTATTTATATAGAATGAAGGATTCATCATCCGATTGTAGGTGGATATCTTTCCCTTCTATCGTGTATCGATAGACTTTCGTTTCATCATTCATTGTCATCTCAAGTTGGTTACCGTGGTTCTTCCAGTGAAAGGCAATCTTTGTAAGATCATCATAATAAACACCTGAATAATCTGGATTAAACTGGATAGTAATATCATCTTCATAATCCGGAAACCAAACCCCTACAAAATCATATTTTCTTGTCTCTTGATAAAAGAAGTTCAGAATAAATAACAATATTAGTATTGGTATTCCATTCTTTAATATCTTCGCTATCAAGTTTTTCTGCTTCTTTGATAATTCCATTGTATTTCTCCATATGTAATCATATACCTTTCGCAAAATAATACAAAACAACATATAGAAAACGACAGATATTTCTGCCGCTTATTCTGTGTATAAGTCTCTTAATCTTTGTAATGCGTCTTTATCAAGATTGTATTCTTTTTCGAAGTATTCATCATAGCTAGCGTACTTCTCTTTGATACGTTTTAGTGAATATGCTGCATTGGTGTATGTCACTCCCTCGTACGCCAGTAACATACCCGCAAGTTCCCCATCTATTTTTGTAAGTGGGAAATCCTTCTTGAAACGTTCGATATATTCCTTACGGTATTCATTTGTTAACATGTAGTCATACATCGCTGTTTCTTCATCTACACCAAGTGCTAGTAGAATTAAGATTGCCGCAATTCCTGTACGATCTTTTCCGGCGGAACAATGGAATAGGATTGGTACATTGCCTGCCACAATATCTTCAAACATTCTCTTATATGCATAAGAGAATGGTAAGTTACCATACACCTTATGTGTAAATTCATCATTGCATTCTTTGGAATAGACATTTTCTGCGATGAGTGCAGCTGGCGAAAAGTTTACTTCCGTTCCATCTGCACGTGCCGCAGCAGATGAATGAATGTATTCGGCACATTTCAACGTTGGATCTGGTGCATCCTTCACTTCTTCCTTTGAACGTAAATCATAAATCTTCTTAATATTTAAAGAATTCAAAATTTTAAGTTCTGCTTGATCAAAGTCCATTAAGCGACTGCTACGAAAGAAATACCCTTTCTTAACATGTTTGCCATTTTGAGTCTTGTAACCACCTAGATCGCGTAAGTTTCTTTTCTTTTCAATGCCGAAAATATCACTCATTTCTTTGCCCCCAAAATCCTTTCTGCAGTTTCAATCTGTTCTTTTGTAGGTTGTGGCGTATCCATTAGAGGATAACTGATACCCATCTTCTCGTATTTCGAAATACCTAACACATGATATGGTAACACTTCTACTCTTTCAACAGAATCTAACGTATCGATAAATTCTCTGAGTTTCTTTAAATCCTCTTCGTTTGCGGTAATGCCTGGAACCAGAACATGTCGAATCCACATTGGAATATGATGATCCGAAAGATATTTCGCACACTCTAGAATATTTTCGTTGGATGCACCTGTTAGATAACGATGCACTTTATCATCAATCTCTTTTAAATCAAAGAGTACCAAGTCTGTTACTTTCATTAATCGTTCAAACTTTGAGAAAAATGGCTCTTCATATGTAAATGGATTGCCCGCTGTATCTAAAGTACAGTGGATACCATGCTTATGTGCTAGTTCAAATAATTCAATCATGAAATCCATTTGTAATAACGCTTCTCCACCAGATACTGTGATTCCACCACCGTTGACCCAGTAGTTTTTATAGCGTAATGCCTTTTGTAATACTTCTTCTGCGGTATAGAGTTCTCCTCCAGCCATCTCCCAAGTATCTGGATTATGGCAATATTTACAACGCATATTACAACCTTTTAAAAATATAATAAATCGTACTCCAGGTCCATCAACTGCCCCGAAGGTTTCAAATGAATGTATGCGTCCCTTCATATTCTCACTCCTTTATATCTTTTTGATAAAAATGACTCTGTAGATAACAGAGTCATTTTACCAAACTATAGTCCTGTTTTACACAAGAACAATTACATATGATCGTGGAATGTTCTTGCGATAACGTCCAACTGTTGTTCTCTTGTTAGAGAGATAAACTTAACTGCATATCCGGAAACACGGATTGTGAAGTTAGCATATTCTGGCTTCTCTGGATGTTCCATCGCATCAACGAGCTTCTCCTTACCGAAGACGTTAACGTTGAGGTGGTGAGCACCTTGGTCAAAGTAACCATCTAATACGTTTACAAGGTTGTTAGATCTTTCGACATCGCTATGACCTAATGCATTAGGATCCATTGTCTGTGTATTAGAGATACCATCTAATGCCCAGTGATATGGAAGTTTTGTTAATGAGTTTAGTGACGCAAGTAATCCATTCTGCTCTGCACCATAAGATGGGTTAGCACCTGGAGCTAATGGTGTCCAAGCACGACGGCCATCTGGCATATTACCTGTGTACTTACCATAAACAACATTTGATGTGATTGTCAAAATTGAAGTTGTAGCTTCTGAGTTACGGTATGTGTGGTGCTTCTTGATCATTGTGATGAATGTCTTCAATAACCATACACCGATTTCATCTGCACGGTCATCATCATTACCATACTTAGGGAAGTCTCCCTCAATCTCATAGTCAACAACCAATCCATTTTCATCACGAACTGTCTTAACCTTTGCATACTTGATTGCGGATAGTGAGTCAATAACATGGCTGAATCCGGCAATACCTGTAGCGAATGTTCTTCTTACATCTGTATCAATTAAAGCCATTTCAGCTGCTTCATAGTAATACTTATCATGCATGTATTGGATGAGGTTCAAGATGTTTACATATAAACCTGCTAACCAATCTAGCATCTGTAGATACTTTGCTTCTACTTCGGCGTAGTCTAAGTATTCAGAAGTAATTGGACGATATGCTGGTCCAACTTGCTTAAAGCTCTTTTCATCTACACCACCATTGATAGCGTATAGAAGTGCCTTTGCGAGGTTTGCACGAGCACCGAAGAACTGCATTTCCTTACCTGTCTGTGTAGCAGATACGCAGCAGCAGATGCTGTAATCATCTCCCCATTCAGGGCGCATTACATCGTCATTTTCATACTGAATAGAACTTGTTGTGACAGAAATCTTAGCCGCATACTTACGGAAGTTTTCTGGTAAACGGGATGAGTACAATACTGTTAAGTTAGGTTCTGGTGAAGGACCCATATTTTCTAATGTATGTAAGAAACGGAAGTCGTTCTTTGTAACCATAGAGCGACCATCCATACCCATACCTGCAACTTCTAGTGTTGCCCATACTGGGTCGCCAGAGAATAATTCATTATATGCAGGAATACGAGCAAACTTAACCATACGGAACTTCATAACGATATGGTCAATTAATTCCTGTGCTTCGCTTTCTGTTAATGTACCTGCTTCTAAGTCTCTTTCGATATAAATATCTAAGAATGTAGAAATACGTCCTACAGACATCGCAGCACCATTCTGTGTCTTGATAGCTGCTAAGTAACCGAAGTATAACCACTGAACTGCTTCCTTCGCGTTAGATGCTGGAGCGGAAATATCATATCCATATACAGCAGCCATCTTCTTCATGCCTTCTAATGCACGAATCTGCTCAGATAGTTCTTCTCTTTGACGGATGACATCATCAACCATTGTGCCATCGCCGCAATTTAACTTATCTTCTTCTTTCCACGCAATCAATTGGTCAACACCATATAAAGCTACACGACGATAGTCACCAACGATACGTCCACGACCGTATGTATCTGGTAAACCAGTAATAACATGGCTACTTCTAGCAGCCTTCATCTCTGGTGTATACGCATCAAATACTGCCTGGTTATGTGTCTTGTGATACTCTGTAAAGATCTTATGTAATTCTGGATTTGGTGTATAGCCATATGTAGATAAAGCTTCTTCTGCCATACGAATACCACCATAAGGCATAAACGCTCTCTTTAAAGGCTTGTCTGTTTGAAGACCTACAACCTTTTCCAAATCCTTTAAGGATTCATCAATATAGCCAGGGCCATACGCAGTTAAGCCTGATACTACATCAGCCTCTTCATCTAGAACGCCACCCTTTGAACGTTCAGCCTTCTGCAATTCCTGTAACTTGCCCCAAAGCTTGTTAGTCGCATCTGTTGCGTCAGCCAAGAAACTCTCATCACCATCATATGGTTTGTAGTTTGCTTGGATGAAGTCGCGAACATTGCATTCTTCCTTCCAGTTTCTGCCCTGGAAGCCTTGCCATTTTTCATTATTTAGCATTGTTTTCTCCTCCGTCTACCTAACGTTTTTCATTTTAAATGAAAGCGGTTTGTACGTCCAATGATATTATCAGATTATTTTTTTATTTGTGAATTTCACCCTATTTTTGTTTGAAATTCCAACAATGTTAGTCAATAATCCGATTGACATGCAAGCACGTACAGACCATCATTTTCGTGGTTAGTTTTAGTAAACTAACTGAATTATACGCCCATGTATTTATCCTTGCAAGAACTAAGTTAACAAATTAACAAAGGGTCAGACATGATAGTCTAACCCCAAAATAGATTATAACAGAAGTTCTTATCGATATGTAATTTCAATCATTATTTGAATCCTATCGACGATCAACCATTCATGCATAGTTTAATTCTCGATTCTCCAACCTTTTGCGTCTCTACGAGATTTGATAAAGCCAGCATAGATTCCACCATTCTGAATCAGTTCCTCATGTTTCCCTTCTTCTTGTAGAGAGCCATTGTTAATGACGAGTATATGATCTACACTTTCTACCGTACTAATGCGATGTGCAATTGATATAACTGTCTTTCCTTTACACAGCGCATCAATCGCAGCCAGAATTTCTGCCTCATTTTCTGGGTCTACGCTCGACGTAGCTTCATCTAGCAGAATGATTGGCGCATCCTTTAACAATGCACGAGCGATACTGATGCGTTGTTTCTCACCACCACTGAGGTTTGCACCACCTTCACCAATGATAGTTTCATAACCCTGTGGAAGTTTTGATATAAACTCTGCACAACGTGCTTTTTTACATACGTCAAAGATTTCTTGATCGCTCGCTTCTGGTTTTGCGAAGCGTATATTATTCATAATCGTATCGTTGAATAAATATACATCCTGGAATACGACAGACATCTGCTTAAACAATGTCTCTACTGTATACTCACGAATATCCTTCCCTGCTAGATATATCGTTCCCTTATCTACATCCCAGAATCGTGAGAGAAGATTGACAATTGTCGTCTTACCGCATCCACTAGGTCCTACAATAGCGACCTTTTCATTTTGTTTAATTTCAAAACTAAGATCTTTGATTACAGGTGTATCTTTACGATAACCAAACCACACATGGTCAAAGCGAATATCCAAAGGTTTGTTAATTGTAGTTTGCGTACCTTCCTCTAATTGAGGAATTTGGAATACATCATCTAAGTACTTTTGTTGACCTGGAATCTTTGCGTATAAGAAGGCTGTATCACTTAATGGAGCTAAGCCTAAGAAGATTAAGTAAGACCCCACCAACATAGTCATACAATTTGCGAAGTTAATCTCATCATGCATGTATAGATGAACTGTAAGAATGATTAAGATAACACTCGCGGCATTTACGATAAAACTATAAATTTTAGCACGCCATGAAAACTCTACCTCGCAACGAACATCAACTTCCTTTTTCTTTTCATAAAGGTCTTTTGCCTTTTCTTGAATCATATTTTTAACAGGATTATCTTCGTTAATCGGATATGTTCTTAAAACAGACATGCCACGAATCATATCGATTACCGCAAAATTCATCTCTTGTTCAACTTTATGTTGTAAAGGAACATTTCGCATTGCGATTTTATAAAGTTTGCCTAATGTAAATGAAAGTATCACTAACACTGGAATCATGAATAACCCTAACGTTACATTCATCTTTAACATTGCAATGGTTAATAAGATGGAAATTCCAAATCCAGCAATCACGCCAGTGACTAACATCATGGTAAAGTTTTCAAGTGCGTTTATTGATGTCGTCATAGCGCCTTGAATATTTCCTAATTTTGCATCATCGAAATATCCTAACGGAGCTTTCTTTAATTCATCTCCTACCTGCAAGCGGAAATTTCTAAACATGACATAGCCTTCCGCTGAAACAAGGATATCCTCCAAGTAACGGAATACAAAGTGGAATAAGATTCCACCAATCATAATCATCAGGCAATTCCATATCACCGTAGCTGTTAGTGCATGTATGTTCAAGAACGCAATATACAACGCACCAAAGATAAACATAAAACTAAAGTTCTTGAAGAACGCAAAGAATAAGCCAAAGATAAACTTCACTTTATCTTTTCCAACTAATTCAAATAATCTACGAAAGTAGTTCATTCAACCACCTCCTTACCACTGTAGCTTTGCCATAGTTTTTGATACGCAGAAGAATTCTGTATTAATTCTTTGTGGGTACCGATGCTTTCAATCTTGCCATGGCCTAACACCATAATTTGATCCGCACCCACAATTGTATTCAGCCGATGAGCCACAACAATCAGTGTCTTATCCTTCATTAATCTGCTTAGCGCTTCTTGAATCTTCGCTTCATTTTCAACATCCGCATATGCAGTAGCTTCATCTAGTATGATGCACTGCGCATCTGCTAGCATCGCTCTAGCAAGTGTAATACGTTGTCTTTCACCGCCCGAGAGAAACTTTCCACAATCACCCGCATTTGAATTTAAGCCTTCTGGCAACCGTTCAATTAGTTCTAAGCAGTTCGCTGCTTTCAAAGCCGCTTGAATCTCTTCATCCGTTGCGTCTGCTTTTGCAATCTTTAGATTCTCACGGATACTTGTGTCAAATAAGAAGTTGTCTTGTGCAACATACGCTACATGTTTCATAAGTTGTGATGTTGGTATACTTTTGACATCTTGGTCACCAAAGTAAATTCTTCCATCATCCGCATCAAAGAACCCAGCCATTAACTTGGCAATTGTAGACTTTCCACTTCCACTTTCTCCAACAATCGCAAATACAGAATTTGGTTTTACTTCAAAGTTGATATCATGTAATACTTCAATACCCTTTTCATATGAGAATGATACATTTTCAAATCGATAACATTGATCTGATAGCGTCACTTCCTGATTAGGTCTTACAAGCTCAGGCATCGTAAGCACTTTACGAATCATGCGGAACCCCGTTTCAATTGAGGAGTAGATTTCCATACTCATCATGATTTGGAATGCATTTGGAATAATCGATAGCGGTAGGATTAAGCCCAACATCAGCTGCCACATATTGATGATTTGTTGTGAGTACAAATATAAACCAACCGGTAACGTTCCAAGAATTGGTGAATTTACAAACGCAAATAATATAGCCATCGCAATCCAGCTTTGTTTCCACCAATCTAATGTAGAGGAGAAGTAGTAATTAACAGAATCTGTAAACTTTTGATAACTACGTCTGCTCTGCCCAAATGTCTTAATGACATGAATCCCATTTACATATTCAACGATTCTAGCATTTAAATCTTGATTTGAATTGAGCCAAGTATACATACGCTCATCACTGTTATGATACATGATGATAAATCCCAAAATAATAAATGGAACACTCACAAAACATGCTAGACCTAAACGATAATCCACCACGAATAGAAGGATGGTTGCTAGAATTGGGTGTAATAAACGAGAAGGTAACTCAGGCATGACATGCGCAATCCAATCCTCCAAAGAGCCAACTCGATCAACGATTAGCGCTTTATAATATCCTATCGGTGTTGATGTAACATACCCAAGTGGAACACGTTCTAACTTCTCACTTAATTTTTCGCGAATACTTCTAAGAATCTCAAACGAAATTCGATGACTCTTTACACTAGATAAACATGTTAGTGTGCATTGTAGCGCAAGAGCCAGCAGTGTTAATCCCCCATATAAGTAGATTTTTTGTAAATCTATATGATTTGAAATTACTGCTGTTGCGACATATGCCGCAAAGAAATAAGATGTAAACTTTAAACTTTCACCAAAACATGCAAGCATAATCGATAATCTCATCTTACCTTTTAACTCTGGTGCGAAAGAGAACAACCATTTATTGACTAAGCTTGGACTAATGGCATCCTTTTTCTTCGTTTCAATCGACCGCTTAACATCTTCTTTTATTTTCTCTTCAATCTCCATTTAGTTCTCCTTTAGGTGTCCCTTTAATATTGAATAGCCAATGTATACACCAATAACAGATAAAATGAATGTAATAACAGTTCCAAGAATTCCCATTACACCTTGTGTTGCTTTGACCATCTCTAACATTTGATCTGGTTTTTGACCTCTTGCAATCCATTCATTCATATACTGTTCTGCAAAGAAACATGCAGGAATGATACCACCTAAAGCATTTCCAACATGGATAAGACCTGATGCAATCGCAACCTTTAACACACTTGGCTTATTTGATGTAGATGCGATAACATCTGCTAAAACTGCACCTATCATTGATGTAATAAACCAAGGTAGATAACCAGCTCCCATCAGAGCGAATACGCCCATGATGATGAGTTCCATCAGGGTAAATTGCCACATCTTACCAATCTTACGACTGATAAAGATTAAGATTGCTCCAGATAACAGTCCACAAACACCTGGACTAATCGCATGTCCAAACGGACCCATAAGCGAAATTATCATCATTGCTACAAAATACACAATGATATATAACGCTGTCAGTAAAGCAAGTAATACAAAATCCTTCATCTTCAAATTCATGATTCATCCCTCATTTCTATAAAAATTTGATTGAATTCAGATAAATGTTCCGCATCAAGCGAAATATCTTTTTTTACAGTTTTATCTTTTAAATACACAACACGATTACTGATATAGCGAATAAACTCGTAATCATGTGATATGACAATGACACATGCTTTCTTTTTTAACTCTTGAATTTCTTTTGCGACTCTATGCATAGATATTAGGTCTAAACCACTGGTTGGTTCATCGAAAATGATAACTTTACGATTACTCAAGATTCCTAGTGCGACTTGTATACGCTGTTTCTGTCCACCACTCAAAGAGAATGGATGCGTATCTGCGTACTTTGTCAGTTGTAAATAATCCATCACATCTCGTATATCATTCTGACTAATCTTATGATCTGCGATTTCAAGCTCTGCTTGTACGGATGTACCAAATAATTGATAATCCGCATCTTGCATAATATAGAAAGGCATCTCACCGATTATCCTTCCATGCGTGCATGGAATACTCTTGCAGAGTAATCGTGCTAGTGTTGTCTTGCCAACTCCGTTTGTGCCAACTATCGCAGTGACTTCGTTGGTAAAGAAATCTAGCGATATGTTTTGTAAGACATCCTTGTATGAAATATCCACTAATGAAAGAACTTTTTCTTTCGTTACACTAGGTGTTTGAAATGTTATATCCATCGCAAATAAATCAAAGCTTCGTGTATCATAGTTTGAATCTTTAAATGCCTGTTCACTATTGAAGATTTGCATCTTACCATCATCAAATAGGAAAACACGACTGATTAATCCACTTAGATAATAGAAGCGATGATCCGCAATCAAGACGGTATACCCTTCTTGTTTTAATTTCTCAACCAACGCTCTAAATACATACGTATTGTGATAATCAAGGTTGGCAGATGGTTCATCTAACAAGATGATTTTTTGTCCCAACATCATTGCGGAGGCTATCGCTACCATTTGGCGCTCTCCTCCGGATAACTGGAAGATATCACGATTCAATAACTTTTGAATTTTGAGTAATGTAGTGACTTGTTGAAGTTGTGCTTCCATTGCATCATTCTTACAACCATAATTCTCCATACTGAATACAAGTTCACTGGTTGTATTCGTTGTAAAGAATTGACTACGTGGATTTTGAAAAACAGAACTGATATAACGACTAATCTCTGCCATCGTCATATCCTTTGTATTTTGATCATTGAGTAAGATTTCCCCTTGCAGTGTTCCTTCGACAACACGAGGAATCAGCCCATTGAGACATTTCAGGAATGTAGATTTACCACTACCACTATTACCAGTCACCAAAATGATTTCACCTGGCTGTAGCGCAAAATGAACATCTTGAATTCCTTCCGAACTATCTTGATATTGGAAGGAAATGTTCTTACCCTCTACGACATACGAACCCATAACATCTCTCCCACCAGTCCTAAGCAAATCGCAACTGTAACAAGCACATCCTTCATTCCAAAGCGAATATTGTAATATGACGTCCTTCTTCCCATGCAATCAATTCCCTTGCACAGTCCTGCAGATGTTAATTCATCTGCTAAAATCAAACAACGAAATAATTGTGGAACTACAAAATATCCAAAACTCTTTACGATACTTTTCGTTTCAAAACGAATCCCACGCAGACGCATCGATTCATTGATATATCGTAATTCTCGAAAGAATGTTGGTATATATCGTAACGTAATACTTAACGCTATAATGAACGCTCTTGGTACATGAATACTCTGTAAAGCAGAAATTACCTCAGATGGTTGATAATCATACATCAAGATAAGCGCCACAATATATGTTGGCATCAATCGAACAATCATCATGAATAACATCGAAACAAACTGCACTACCTCAACATTACTCAACATCAAAAGCTGTTGTCCTAAATAGAATAAAATTGTAATTCCGATAGCTTTACATAATCTTTTATATTTCTTCATGTAAAGCAAAAACAAACTACTGACAATAAAGAAATATAAAGGAATCCATCTATCATGTACAAACATTAAAATACATGGAATCAATATATTATAGAAAATCAAAACAAGCGGATTAATACGGTATCTCACATTGCCCTCTTTCTAAAGTTAGTTCATATTAACTAACCGAATTATACGCTCATGTGTTTCTTCTTGCAAGAATTGCGTTAATAAATTAACAAAGGTTAGATAAGAATATCTAACCCTGTAAAATCGATTGTAATGCTTGTTCTAAAACAGCTACTGTCATCGTTGATTTTTCTAACCACGCATTCATCTGTTCAGTATTTTTTGTGTCAATGATTTCCTGTATATATAGGAATTCATTTTTCATTGGATCTTCCTCTACAACAACATCAATTTCTTCCGTAAGATTTGTCAGACGATCATGTCGCTCTCCATATCTTACATATCCCGGTCTTTCAGGATAGACGATTGTACCATCTTCTGCTTGAATTATTACAAATGGATCAGACGTTGAATCTTTCGCAGCAGTACATACCGCTTGAAAGTCTGGATACTCCATAATCAATATACCTGATGTATCTACACCATTTTCTGCTAGGTTTGGATAATACTGTACCTTCTTTGGCAAACCAAATAAACCAACAACAAAATGGATGTTATATACATTTAAATCCATAAGTGCTCCACCACCATGTGCTTTGTCAAAGGTTGGTGTAATGATACCCCTTCTAAATTCATCATAACGACTAGAGTACTTGCTAAAGTTGGCTTGTATGAGTTTGATTTTTCCAATCTTTACTATTTCATCTTTTAGATGTTCATAGTTTTTACTGTATCGAGAAAGGATTGCTTCAAATAACATGCATTCATGTTCTAGTGCTAAAGCATGCAGTTCTTTAGCTTCGGCAGTAGATATAGTAAAAGGCTTTTCTACGATAACATGTTTTCTTGCAAGGATTGCATCCTTTGCGTATTGGTAATGTAAAGCATTCGTTAAACCAATATAGACAGTATCAAATGAATCATCATCTAGAAATGCTTGATAATCTGTGTATTGATTTTGTATCTGATATTTCTCAACAATTGGTTTCCCCTTTGCTTCATTGCGACACCATAACGCTGTTACTTCAATCTCAGCACGTAACATCGCTTCAATTGCGATAGGGACTATCATTCCATTTCCGACAATACCAACTTTCATAGAATTTTCTCCCTTTAGTCGATTAGTCCAAAGTGCTTGAATGCATGGTAAATGCCATCATCCAAAATATCTTTAGTAACATAATCCGCAATCATCTTAACACTCTCTGACCCGTTTCCCATCGCAACGGAAGTTCCACAATAGGACAACATCGGAATATCATTTCCACTATCGCCAATACCTATCGCATCACTGCGATCAGCACAGAAATGTTCTAGAACTTTCTCAATGCCAGTTCCCTTATTGATATCTTTATTGGTAATTTCTGCCCCATAGAATTTTTTGATAGGGTCTTCGATGACACGGGTGAGGATATATTGACTGTGTAGAGCTTTTTCTAACTGGTCAAATTCATGTCCATCTTCGCTGTATACACAGATTTTGTATATTTCATCATCTTCATGTGCCGCTTCTTCTGGATAGATACAGTTTGCCATTGCATTCTGTACTTTTTCTTCGTAGCTTGCATTCGGTAGCGAAAAGTATTTAAGCAGGAATTCATAACCTAATTCATTCCCATACGCCCCTGCATTTCCTTCTAAGCCATACCCTAGTTTCATACCATTAATCATATCTTTTAGATACTGTAATTCTTCTTTTGGAATTGGACTATCATAGATACATTTGCGATCGGCATAGACTTTCGCACCAGCCGCAAGGATATAACCATCAATATCATATTCTAGATATGTCACAATCTCAGCTAAGCTTCTTCCTGTACATAAGAATACTTTATGACCATTCTGTCTTGCTTTATGAATTGCACGTAAAGCACTCTCAGGTGTTTCATTGGTTGTTGGACTATATAAGGTGCCATCAATATCTAGAAATATATATTTTGTCATATTAAATCCTCCGTCTCTATTATAGCCAAAAAACAGACTGGCTTGTGCCAATCTGTTACATTCCTTGGATATTTGCTTTTTTTATTCTGCTCATTAGTACTGGAACCATCAATAAGCAGACAATCATCGTTACTAAGTTATACCAAAGATTATAACCTAGGGAGAACGTCCACGCTGGTAAGCTTCCAGCTGCAGTGCCCTCTGCCCAGAAATACGCACCGGAAATAACCGTAGAGAAGTACTTGATGATCATTACAATCACAATACCGAAATGACCTTTTGTGCTTGTTAGGAATAGGCCTAATGCAATGACCAAGGCTGCTAATACAATGCCAGCTACTAGAGCCATTAAATTCATACCGTAAGAGTAATATACAGCAGCACATGCAGATAAACCAATTAAAGATACCACAGTTAATACAATGGGTTTGCTTGCATGTTCAAAAGGCTTAAAGAGCGAAACCATTCCAACAATACTGATTGGTAGCACGTAGTCTAATAGAATCTGTATTGGTTGAACAAAATACATTGGAAAACCTAATACAATTGTTAGTAAGAATGAAGCTAGTCCACACAGAACTCCATACTTCCAACCAAGATGATACGATGCAATCATCAGTGGAATTAACTCCAGTTCAATAGATCCACCATTTGGCATCTGTAGGAAAGGTATCATATTTCCTACCATTTTTAGCGCTACATATAACGCCATGTAGATTGCCATGAACGCAATCGTTTTAATCTGATCGTTTTTCATAAAAAATACACCTCCATTTTGAAGGCGCAAGGAATTAAAACCTGAACTCCCTACGCTAGCTTTACCTAGATCAGGTGATAAGGGTTTTTTCTCAGCATGCATGCACCCCTGTTCACGAGTTTAATCATATCACTTTTCGAAACGAAAGAAAAAAGAATATTGCTTGGATGCCCCGTCCCTACAATATTCTTTATTATTTCGCATATTCCAGTGTAATTTGAGGAGGACACGGATATGC
The DNA here is from genome assembly GCA_015256775.1 of Solobacterium sp. GTDB lineage: Bacteria > Bacillota_I > Bacilli_A > Erysipelotrichales > Erysipelotrichaceae > Bulleidia. Next base: position 15,805 of record JABZLM010000006.1, read on the forward strand.
ATGGATTTTTTCCGGACATTATGTCAATTAGATTTTTTTACAAGTCTGCCCATGACTTGTAAATAAAGGGTTCCGGAACACGCAGGTACTGATGCATAAAGGAGTGTGTGATGGAAAGAGTGAGACATCAGTTAGCCTGTGCTAACTGTATGTTAGCAAACACTAACCCTCCTGTCAACAAAGATTATCATTTTTTTGTAAAAATATTCCCAATTTTGTTTCAAATCTCAAACTCGTTACAAAAAGACAACATATGTTACGCCACATGTTGCCCTATATCTTTATTAATCGCTCATCTTTTGAATGAGTTCATATTGGTCGCTTGTCATTCTAAAGTGTGCGATTCCACAGTTTGGAACGGTATTGATACCCAGTTCGGAGGCTTCTTGGAAGACATCCTCCTTCTTTAATCCAAATAAGGCTTCTAGACATACAAGATAGAAGTCTCCGTGAGAAACCAGTAATACTTTATCTTGATCTTGATGCGTATCATAAATTTCATGAAAGATAGAATTCATGCGCTTTGTGACATCGTCATACTCCTCGCCACCAACATCACCATAGTGCGTATCCATAAAACGTTTGCCACTAGGATCTGCCTCTTTGAATGTCATACCTTCAAGGTCACCATAACTAACTTCACAAATCTTCTTTGTATAGACACTATTTCCTGGGTGATATTGAGCCATGATATCTGCAGTATCACGCGCTCTTTCCGCTGTTGAAACATAAATCATAGAAAAAGGTATCTCCTTTAACTTCTCAGCTGCCTCTTGTGCTTCTTGAATTCCCTTTTTAGTTAAAGGACTATCACATCTGCCCTGCATACGCTCTTGGACATTAAATCTTGTTTCACCATGGCGCATCAAATAAATATCAATTGTCTTTGGATGATAGATTTGACGATATTCATTCACATTAATTGGCTCTTGGTCTAAAAAGAACTTTCCATCCTTATAATGGAATATCAACATGCCTGTATTCGGCATGAGCCAACGATCTTGTGCCTTACAGCGTTCTACATAATCATCTAGATTCATTCCAAACAGGATTTCTAAAATACGAACCGCATACGCACCATGACCAACCAATAAAATTGTATCGCCATCACTAGATTCCTCAACGATGTTCTGCATTGTTGTACGAACTCTTTGTGCAAATCCTGAATTTGTTTCCCCACCTTCTGATGACCAATCATCAAAGAACGGAGAGTCCAAGACCTCTTCCTTACGTGCACCATCTAAAGAGCCAAAAGAGAACTCCTTCAGGCCTTTGGTAAGGATTAATGGAATATCATGATACTTACAGATTTCTTTTGCTGTATCCCAAGCTCTTTCAGAGGTAGAACAATATGCTCGATTAAACGGCACATTTCTGAGTGCGGACGCAACGTTTTCTGCCTGTTGAATACCCTCATCTAACAGCGGACTATCACACCAACCCTGCATACGCCCTTTCAGGTTAAATAAGGTTTTTCCGTGTCTAACAAAGTAAAATTTCAATTCCATGTATTTTGTACCCCAATTCTTTGTATTTTCTCTTATTTTTCACAAATAATGTTGGTAATAAACGCCGAGAATACTATAATATTTTAGTCGCTATGATAGTATCATATACGTATATACTACATTCTGAAAGGGTATTATGAATTTTCTTAGAAATAAACTACATCTAACATATCCACAGATGATTATTCTGGGATTCGGGGCGATTATCTTATTTGGTGCATTGTTACTGACAACACCGCTTGCTAGTCAATCTGGTCAATGGACACCATTTATCAACGCACTATTTACATCAACGTCGTGTGTTTGCGTAACGGGATTGATTGTCTACGACACCGCCACATATTGGAGCTTCTTCGGACAGCTTGTCATTATTATTTTAATCCAGATTGGTGGCCTTGGTGTTATAACGGTTATCACATCCTTGGCGCTTATTACTGGTAAACGCATTGGATATCTTGCTCGTTCTACTTTAGCAAACTCCATCTCAATCTCAGCTGTTGGTGGAATTATCCGCTTACTGCACTTTATCTTTAAGATTACATTTATGGTGGAAGGTTTCTTCGCCATACTCATGTCATTTATATTTATACCGGATTTTGGGGTCGTTAAAGGTATTTGGTATAGTATCTTCCATTCTATCTCTGCTTTCTGTAATGCAGGATTTGACTTAATGGGTGTACGCGAACCATTCTCATCCCTAACAAGTTATGTGTCCAATCCAATTATCAATATCTCAATTATGTCTTTAATTCTGATTGGTGGATTGAGCTTCTCCACTTGGGCAGATATCAAAGAGTACAAGTTTAATCTACACCGTTACCACATGCAGTCTAAGATCATCTTGTTAATGACCGCAATCCTAGTCGTATTCCCTGCAATCTACTTCTTCTTTGTGGATTTTACAGGCATGCCTTTAGGGTCAAGAATCCTAGCATCCTTCTTCCAATCTGTAACACCACGTACTGCTGGATTTAATACAGTAGACCTTACAAAGATGACTGAATCCAGTATCTTCTTACAGATTATATTAATGTTAATTGGTGCTGCACCAGGTTCTACTGGTGGTGGTATGAAGATAACAACCTTCTTCGTATTAGTCACAACAAGTATGGCAATCTTTAGAAACCGTTCCCGTACAGAGAGTTTCGGTAGAACAATTCCAGAGACAGTCGTACGTAACGCTACCACAATCTTGATGTTATATATCTCATTATGTGTAGGTGCCGCAATGATTATTAGTGTCATTGAGAATGTTCCAATGATAACCGCAATGTATGAGACCGCATCCGCAATCGCTACCGTAGGTTTAACCCTTGGTATCACACGTGATTTAACAATCATTTCAAGAATCATCTTAATCTTCCTAATGTTCGCTGGACGTATTGGAGGACTCACCTTGATTTATGGTATGTTCCCATTCCGCAATCAATGCTTAGGTAGATGTATTGAAGAAAATGTAGCCGTAGGCTAAATAGGAGAGAGTATGAAACAGATTTTAATTATTGGTATGGGTCGTTTTGGCCGTCATATTGCCCGCAAGTTAAATGATTTAGATATTCAGGTATTAGGTATTGATAATGATGAAGATAAGGTAAGAGAAGTATTACCTTATGTTACAAACGCCGAAGTTGGTGATGCGACAAACCAAGATTTCTTAAAGACACTAGGTCTTAAGAATTTTGATGTTTGTATCGTTGCGGTTGGTGATAACTTCTTAGCTTCCCTAGAAATCACTTCTTACCTCAAGGAGTTAGGCGCAAAGAAAGTTGTATCCCGTGCTGCACGTGATACACAAGAAAAGTTCTTATTACGAAATGGCGCAGATGCAGTTGTATATCCTGAAAAGTTAATGGGTAACTTAACTGCCATGCGTTATAGCAGTGATAATATCTTTGACTATATTCAAATCGGCAAAGACTTCGCGGTATTCGAAATCGCTGTACCTAATGAATGGTTAGGTAAGACAATCGGCCAGGTTGATGTACGTAAACACTACAACATCAACATCATTGCGATTAAGAAAGATGACGATATCTCTGTTACACCAGGTGCTTCTCATATACTCAACTCTGAAGAATCCTTATTAGTATTAGGAAAAGACAAAGATATCCGCAGTGCTTTCCATATCTTAGGTTAGTTCTCTTTCGATTGTCTTCGATATGCAATATCCCCTCCTTCATTTTGATAGGTATGACTTGGGGATATTCCAAAATGTTTCTTATACAATCGACTAAAATATAATGGATCTTGATATCCTACATTCCAAGCAGCCTCCGTTACTGAATAACCCTTCAGTAATAAATCGGCTGCTTTTCTTAATCGCAAACGAATTAGATAGTCAATTGGACGAATATGATAGACTTTATTAAACTTATAGGAGAAATGTGCCTCATCCATCTGTGCAGCTTTAGCTAAATCCTTTAACTTTAGATTCTCATGATATGAAGTTCCCATCAGTTCAATCGCATTTTCAATCTGTAATAATTCCTGATTGATATATGAATAGCCAAAGGAACTAAGAATCAGTTGTTGAGCGATTAAGTTACGTTGAATCTGGTCATCCCAGTTTGCACGCATGACACTATTCTTCAAACGATTTAATAACTCAATAAAACTACTATCTTGAAGTGAAGAGATTTTATATACCATATTCATGATGTCGCTACTACCGTGCCATGGAACCTCTGGATCGTAATAAATATTCAAATGGACAAACGATTCCTTTGAAGTAACTTCAAATGTAACTCTTTGATTTTTCGCCCCGTGAATAATATCGTTTGAACTAACATGGAATGTTTGATCATTAAAAGAAATGATTGCGGATCCCGAAAGAGGGTAAATAAAGGCACTATGCGTTGTATCATAGGAAATCTGTTTTCCACTCTCTTTGGTCTGTAAAGAAATTCCCGTAATCAATAACTTACGACTGGTATATTCTTTCTGACAAGCAATCACAAAATCCTTTTTCTGCATACTTTCACCTCTTTTTTTATACAATCTTTCTTACATGGATAATATTTTATATAATTATCCATGTTTTTTTACTATTCTACATTTAAATTCATAAACTTTCCATTTATAATGATACGGTGGTTAGTTTGCCATAACTAACTTAAGCGAAAGGTATGACATAAATTCAATGATAGCGAAGTCGAAACGTGATATTACATTTCCATATCTATTACTGTTCTTATGTGTCTGTTTGGGGATATCCTTACTAGTTGCTGTATCTCTAGGTGCTGTAAAGATTCCTATCTTAGATACATATCAAATTATCGTCAATCATCTATTTCATATTGGAAATGTAGATCATATTGCGAAATCTACGATTGCGATTGTATGGAATATGCGTAGTCCTCGTGTCATTATGGGACTCATCGCTGGTGCAGGTCTTGCGCTTTGTGGCAGTACGATGCAGACGACGGTTAATAATCCCATCTGTGAACCATATATATTGGGAATCTCCGCAGGTGCAACCTTCGGCGCAACTCTCCTAATTATCCTAGGACTTAAATCATTGATTGGTTTTGGTGCCTTCCTTGGCGCAATTATCGCAACGATTATCGTATTGGTGATTGCTTCTGCAGGTAAAAAGATTACGACCACGAGCTTGGTATTATCTGGTGTTGTTGTCAATGCACTATTTAGTGCCATTTCCAACTTCATCATCTCTATCGGCGCAAACTCCGACAATATGATGACCATTAAATTCTGGACCATGGGCTCTCTTGCCAGTTCCTCTTGGGGAAGTATTCTCCTTCCATTCATCATTATCTTAGTTGCCTGTCTCTTCTTTATGACACAACACCGCATCATGAATGCGATGTTAATGGGAGATGAAGTTGCTATCACTTTAGGTATTTCTCTTCAGAAATACAGAATGATTTACATGCTAGTCATTGCGTTTATCACCGGTATTCTCGTTTCAAGTTGTGGAATTATTGGCTTTGTGGGACTCATTACGCCACACATCGCAAGAGCTCTAGTCGGAACAAGTCACCAAAAGATGATTCCTATCTCGGTAATCCTAGGCAGTCTCTTTGTGATATGGGCAGACGTACTAGCACGTTGTCTTTTACCAAATGCAGAACTACCAATTGGTATCTTTACAGCACTGGTTGGTGCACCATTCTTTGTCTACATTGTCATTAAGAATCAGAAAGGTGGTTAAGTATGGATCTTATTTGTAAAGATGTATGTTATTCCATCAAGGATAAAAAAATTCTAGACCACGTTTCCATCAATGTAGATAAACAGCGCTTCGTTACCATTCTCGGCCCAAACGGCTGTGGAAAAACAACCCTGCTCAAGAACATCTACCGTGTTCTAAAAAGAGATTCTGGTGAGATTGTATTCAACGGCAAAAGCATTGATGATTTGCATCTAAGAGAAGCCGCAAAGAAAATTGCAGTCGTAGCACAGTTCAACGAAATCAATTTCGATTGCAGTGTTAAAGATATGGTTCTTCTTGGTCGAACACCACATATCCCGTTTATGCAATCGGAAACACATAAAGACTACGAAATCGTTGAAGATGCTCTCCAGAAAGTTGGCATGCTCGATAAAGCAGACCGCTCCTACCTCTCATTATCCGGAGGAGAAAAACAACGTGTTGCCTTAGCCCGTGCTATTGCACAACAACCAACTCTACTTCTATTGGATGAGCCAACCAATCACTTAGATATCCGATATCAAATTGAAATCCTACAAATCGTAAAAGACTTAAACATCAATGTTCTCGCGGTATTACACGATATTCAACTTGCATGTCGCTATTCAGATTATATCTATCTGATGAAACAAGGTACCATCCGCTATGAAGGAACACCACAAACAACAATCACAGAACAATCGATGCACGATGTATATGGCATCAACTGTAAACTAACATGGACCCCTGATCAACAGGCATTAATAGAGTATATATGAAAGGAAAACTCATGAAAAAATTATTAAACGCTACACTCGCTGCAGTATTATCATTCTCATTGATTGGTTGCAGCAACAAATCCACAACATCCCAAAAGGATAGCACAACAGCTACTACAGAAAACACAGCAGAAACAAAAGCAGAAGAAACAAAGTACCCAGTAACAATCACAACTTACAACGCTGATGGTACAGAAATCCAACAAACTTTTGAAAAAGCTCCAGAACATGTTATTACAAACAACCTATCTGCCACAAAGATCTTAATCGATTTAGGTCTACAAGATAAGATTGTAGGTATGCTTGACCCAGATAACAAGGTTACCGACAGCTACGCTGAAGCAATCGAAAAGATTCCACACATTGGCGATAAGAAGACAGTATCTCAAGAAGTAGCACTCTCCTACAATCCAGATGCAATTATCGGTAGAAATATGATGTTCTCAGACAAGTCACTTGGAACTGTAGATACATGGAACCAAAATGGTATCAGCATCTACTCCCAAAAGGCATCTGTTTCTAACACAGAACAAAGCTTAAACAACGTTATTGAAGACATCATCAACATCGGTATCATCTTCAACGTACAAGAAAAAGCAAACGCATACGCTAAGAAGCTACAAGAAAGAGTTGATTCTGTACTATCCGCAAATAAAAATCAACCAAAGGAACTAAAGAATGCACTCATCATGTGTGCATACAATGATGAAACATATGGCGCATACAAGTCAGCACTACAAGAAAGTGTTCTAAATGTATTTGGTTACACGAATATCGCAACAGGAACTTCTGGATTAACTCTAGAAAACTTAGTTACATCTGCACCAGAATTCATCATCTACGTTACAAGCGACCGCAATCAGAAGTTAGATGCTAACGCCGTAGAACTCATGAAGAATAACGCAGTACTCGCTGATGTTCCAGCAATCAAGAACGGTAAGATTCTAACAATCTCATATGATGAATTAATGGATTACGGTCCATCTGTGATTGATGCACTTGAAACAATCAACTCATTCCTAAAGAAATAAAATGATGATTCAAACAAAACTATCACTACCACAACACTACGATCCAAATTACGCATATCCACTCATTCTATGCAATGATGGTAACCTACAACATCTATACACTTGCAAAGAAAAAGCAATTCTCGTAGGACTACTACCAGAAAATAGATTAAAAGATTATACGCCATGGCAAGCAGAAGCTACCAGAGCAGGCGCAGAAAACTTTGGTGGACAAGCAGATGAATATCACAATGAACTATTTAATAACGTTCTACCAGAACTTCAAAGTAGATATTCTATCGATACAAACAAAATCATTTATGGTGGCTATTCCTTAGGAGGATTAGCCGCCGTATATAGTTTGTATCGAACAAACATTCCTAGTGCAGTATTCTCTATCTGTGGTTCCTTCTGGTATCCAGAGTTCGTTAACTTCTGCAAAGAGAATCCCGTTATCAATCAAAACGCTAGCGTTTACCTATGTAACGGCAAAACAGAAGGTATTCATCACCACAATATTCTAGATACTGCTCCACAATGTGCAGAAGAGATCCACGCTTTGATTCATAAAGAGTTAAATGGCATTACTTCTGTATTCGATGAATTTGGACATCATGAAAATCTAACCAATCGTTATAAAGCTCTATCCGATTGGTTAGAGAAACAACTATAAGTACAACATAACAAAAGGCGCTAGCAATGTAGCGCCTTTTGCCTATATTGGATGATACTACCCCCCTATAACAAGAAAAGACCTCCGCATGGTCTTCTCTTGTTTTTATTTAATAAGGGGATAGAATTTCACTGATGTTTGCTAAGGGGAGCAATCATTCAGGGCAGATATTCCTATCTGCACTTATATAGTACAAATTTATTGTCACTCAAATATGGCAAGATTTTGTAAAATTATGTGATGTATTATCCAAGAATTCTTGTGATGCTAGCAGCCTTATTCTTTTGTAATAATGTTACGAGTGGAGAAATTGCACCACCTATAGCAGCTACACACTGGAATGCGAACATTACATAATAGTCTGCACTATCGATAATACCCTTTTCCATCATCTCAGGAAGAACACCAAACGCATCCATCATACGAACATTCTTATAGCCTTCTTGGTGGAAAATTCGTGTGACTGTTAGGGCAAAGTCAAACTTATTTGCATAATACACACCGATTAACATTAATACAAAACAGATCACGATACCAATCTTACTTAACTTGCCCGCACCCTTTTGGTATGCAGTTAGTGTCAAAAATCCCATCACAACACCACCAAGTAGTGAGATATATCCTAATTGTCCAACGATAACAATGAGGATTGCGCCAACAATAACACCAGCTAAAGCAAATGCTGTACCTAATGCATAGTTTTCAACTACAACAGGTGCTGCAGCTTGTTCTACAGCAAGTTCCGTCAACATCTGATTCGCAACTTCCTCTGTATAGAAGTGAATCACGCCACGATTAATAAATACTTTTGTATCTGCAGGTTCTAATGTTTCCTCTGCACAGTTAGAATAACCATTCATATAGAACCAGTTAATAACTTCAGGAATAGAAGAAATAACATTCTTCGCTTTTCCATTTGCAGTTAAAGCAGTTTTAAATGTGATAGTCACAACATTCCCACTTGCTTTTGCGCTGCCAACCTTCTTCACTGCACTTACAAGTCCACGTAGATTTAAATCATTTGGCTTACGATTGTCTTGGTCAACAAGACTGAACTTGGCGATAATTGTATATACATTTTGAAATGTTGTTAATGCATATGTATATCCCATTTCTGTAGCACAAGCTACACCAGCATCCTTATCGTATGCAATCCCTAATCCACTTACGACTCTTCCTAAAATAGTATAGTCTTTCATATTTCCTCCATATAAACAAAAAGATAGATTACTCTATCTTATTTCAACATAACTATTCTACTATCTCTAGCATAGCAGATGCAACAGTAGCCATATTTGCCACAAAAGACTTCTTTTCTTCAGCGCTTAAATGACCAAGTGCCTTTGTAAGAACCTTACCGATTCTTTCCACAATATGTTCTGTAACTTCTTTACCTGTTGTAGTTAGTACAGCATGTGCTCCATATCTGCTCTTACCGTTGCGATATTCAAAACGAATGAATTTTCCTTTTGCTAACTCGGCAAGCGATCTAGAGACAGCTGCCTTGTCCATCTTACTACATTCAACTAATTCAGTGTTTGTTAAGCCTTCAGGGTTAAAGCCTAAATATAATAGTAACATTGTTTCTGCACCCTTAAGCTTTGTTGATTTGATTTCTTCCGCCTTAATTGCTTGAATGCAATGACTGAATGCATTTGTTGCAATTACGAAATCACGGCCCTTTTTGTTCATTTTATTCTTTTTCCCTTCTTAATTATCATTCGAATGAGTGGCATCTAACCACCGTCACTACATACCGACAATTTCTATTATAAGTATTATCAAAATAATTTACATAGTTTAGTCAAAATAAATTTTATTATTTTGTACATTTTTGAACATCTGTATGAAAAATTTTCAAAAAGTGCATGCATGTTTATCGAAAAACATGCATGCACTTCATATAACCTGTATTATACGATCGTTTAAGCCTTGCCAGCCGCTTCTGTATAAGCACTGATAATCCAATCATGATTGATACGTGGAAAATCTGTTTCGTCAATCGCGAAGCGATCTTTATCTACTTTCATCTCTTCTTCAAGAACACTAACTGGTATTAGGAATGACATTCCCTTATCATCTGCCCGTACATTAATCTTCATTACATCGTTTTCGGTATGTTGATATTCAATACCAGTCACATCTTCTGTAGTTCCTTTTTTATTGTCGATATACTCAATAAAGCTATCGTATTTTGCAAGTTCTACCATGATGTCATCTACACCATCTTCAAAAATCTGTATTTTTTCGGCGAATTCTTGTACTGTTGCACAACGTCTTAACTTAAATCCTTGCTTTACAAGCGGCTGTGCTAACTGTTTCAAAGACTCTGCAGGCTCTTGTTGACTAAGCCAAATCAAGAATTTTCTTGATGGATCAGAATACACAAGTGGTGGTTGGATCATGAATGCATGTTGACAATGGGGGCATGTATGTCTAAAAATATCCCCACTAATGCACGCTTCCTTGAGGTCTGGATCTTGTTCGGCGTTGATTGCTGTATAGATTGTTGTATCAAATTCCTTATGACAATAAGGACAAGTATATCTAATATCTTGGCTTTGGCTCATGTTATTCTCCTAACTCTTCATAGAGATTCCAGAAAAATCAATCCCTAATTTCCCTGTCTCATTTACAATTTTTTCTAACACTTCTGACTCTTCTTCGCTGAGTGTTTCTCCACCGAATAAGATAATCAAATGTGCTTCATCATCTGTGTAATATGGGATTGCCCATACTTTATCTGTAAAGTGTAATCCAATTTCTTGACTAGGTTCTTCATCTACTTCACCTACAACAAACGGCCCATGGATTCCTGTTAAGCGCACTGTTATCTCGTGGATAATAGAACCATGCATGACACCTGCTAGTACAGTATCTGGATAGAATGGATCACGTAATGCGTCTAATCTTTCATCTTTTCGCAAACGTCGTAAGTCTTCATCCTTCGTTTCTGTCTTTTCAATCCATGAGGCATTCTTCTTTACCATTTGCACGGTTTCATTAACAACTCTGACTTCACGGTTACATACTTGTTCCATCGTATAGAACCCAAGCATTTCTGGATCATCCATTCCTCTAAGACATGTTTCCCATGAATTACCGATGGATAGCACATTAAACATCAACATTCCATCTTCTGTACAGTACGCTGAACATACCGCATAACAATCATCCTGATGTACTTCAATCTTATCTTTTAACAGTTCTGTTAAATCATCCGCTTCAATCGTAATATACTTCTGATACATCACTGTAAAATTTAGTTCTGCGACTTTCATCCATCAATCCTCCTTCCTGGTGAAAAATGACAGGTCTTTACGACCTGTCATTATTTTAACATTGATTTGTGATTAACGTCTTCTTCTACCTAAAATTCTTAGTAAGTATAGGAACATATTGACGAAGTCTAGATATAACTGTAATGCACCATAGATAGCTAGTTTATCTCTTTGATCTGTTCCATCAGCTGTCATGTAGTAGAACTGCTTGATACGTTGAATATCAAATGCTGTATAAATCATGAAGATAAATAGTCCAAGATATGCAATCAATAGATTATTACGTAATGCTGGAATAAAGATAGATACGACACTTGCGATGATTAACGCAAATAATCCTCCAAGTAAGATTCCTTGATACTTTGTTAAATCAACATTTGTAACATGACCAATCACTGCACAACTGATAAATAAGATTGCCGCAAATACAAACGCTTGGAATACAACCCCTACTCCATACGCAAGTGGAATAACGCCAAATGTAACACCACTTAGAGCTGCGTATGTTAAGAACAATGCATTACATGCGCCTTTTGATAAACGTGTAATTGCCGCATTGAGAGAAATTACTAATACAAACTGCGAAATCAATAAACCAATCTGGATAAAAAATGCAAAATCGCTAAAGAATACGATACGTGCTAATGTTCCTCTTGTGACTAAGGAGTGGTAGAAAAGATACGCAACTGCTGCTGTGATTGTTAAACCAATTCCCATGTGTGTAAATACTTTTGTTATATAAGCTTTGAGGCCAGTTTCCTCATTATAAGCTCCATAAACATTGTTTCTGTCAAATTCACTCATTGTTAAGTCCTCCTGACAATATTATTATATGACTATTTGACCTAAAGTCAAATTGTATATTTTAAGATTTGTTTTTATTTTTGATACCAATGTACCAAGTCATCTAGCATTTCTTGACGTTGTATAGCGTTGTTATTTTCAAACCATTCTACATCCATCTGATGATGGAACCACGTATACTGTCGCTTTGCGAATTGGCGAGAATGTTTCTGAATCTCTTCTTTAACTTCTTCAAGGGATTTCTTTCCTTCAAAATAGCCTTCCCATTCACGATAGCCAATTCCCTTCATACATGCATCTGTAAAAGATACCCCATGCTGTAATAAGCTTTCTACCTCTTGTTTTAAACCTGCTTGAAACATCTTTTCTACACGTGCATTAATGCGTGCATAGAGTTCTTCACGCGGCATTGTACAGCCGATAATGCGTGCATCATACAACATACGATGATCTTGTTCTGCTATCATTTCACTCTGTACTTTTGGACTTCTTCTTGCAATAGTCAGACTTCGTAATAGGCGTTGTCGATTGTTTGGATGAATCTTCTCACTTTGTTTAGGATCCAATTCTACTAGTTGCTTGTACAGTTCTTCATTACTGTATTTTTCTAAGTCCGCATCAATACCAGCACCACTTTCATCACTGAACTGATAATCATACAAGCATGCCTTAATATAGAGTCCAGTACCACCACAGATAATCATCGGTTTCTCACTATTGTCTATTAAATCTCTCGCTTTTGCTTGAAAGTCCGCAACTGTATAGCTTTGTTTGGTCGTATAGATATCAATCAAATGATGTGGTACACCATCCATCTCTTGGATTGTCACCTTACCAGAACCAATATCCAAGCCTTCATAAACCTGTATGGAATCTCCACTAATGATTTCTCCATTTAACTTCTTCGCAAGTTCAATCGCAAAATCACTCTTTCCTACTGCAGTAGGTCCAACAATGACAATTACTTTTTTCATCGCAAGAATTCCTTTACTAAAGTCTTTTCATCCAGTGTGATAAAGGTTGGTCTACCATGTGGACAATGATACGGATTTTCACATAGAGATAGTTGACGCACAACTTCCTTCATCTCATCCATTGTTAAACTACGATTAAAGCGAATGGAATGATGACAAGCCATTGTCGCAATCTTCTTCTTTTCCATGCGTGCATATTTGATATCACGATCATTCTTAAACAGATCAATTACATCATTCAAGAATTGTGTTTCATCAATATCCTGCATCCATACTGGTACACTATGTACAACTAGTGTACCTTTTCCAAATGGTTCAAATACGACATGGATATCTTCCACTGCCGCATTGATTTCTTCAACCCGTCTTACAAGATCGTTACCAGCATGAATTGTAATTGGCACTAAACAGTCCATCATCACAGGATCTTGGTTTAACTTTGCTTTGTATTCTTCGTAATGCACACGCTCTTGTGCCGCATGTTGGTCGATGATGACTAGTCCCTTCTCTGTTGCGCAGAGAATGAATTTCTCATGAAGTTGACCGATGACTTCCATCGGCGGAAAGACTTGTTTCTGAGGCTTATATTCTGGATATTCCTGTTCAAACTGTGTTGAGACCCGTTTGAGTTCAGCTTCTGTTTCTGCAATTTCTTGTTCTAAAGTGACTTCTTGCTTTTCCACCTTTACTTCTTGTGGTGTAGAAATAACTGGTTCAACGATGGATTGTCTACGCTGTTGTTCCTTACGATACTCTGCTTCTTGTATCAAACGGTCAGTATCGAAAGAAATTGGTTGATAATATTCTTGTCTTGCTTCACGAACTTCCGCCGCAGGCGCAAGAACCGTGCCACGTAACATATTTGCGACATTGTTTTTAATAAGTGTTTCTAATTGAATTTCCTTTGATAAACGTACTTCCCATTTGGAAGGATGTACGTTTACATCTAAAAGATGAGGATCCATTGCTATATCTAAGACACAAATTGGATATCTACCCTTTACAATGAAATCTTCGTAACCATCTTGTACTGCTTTATATAATTTATATGTTCTTACCATTCTACCGTTTAGGAATAAATTCATTCCTGTACGGCTAGCACGTGTGATACTTGGCTTAATAAGATAACCCTTTACCGCATAATCAAAGTCACTAAAATCCACAGGAATCGCATTCTCTGCAGCCATTCTACCAAATACCTGATATACAACTTCTAAAAGGTTGCCCTGTCCGCTAGTGCGGAAGGATTCTCTATCATCACTGCGCAAAATAAACGCAATCTCTGGATGGGATAACGCAAACTTCGAAACAACATCCTGAATGAGAGATGCTTCATATGCAGCAGAGCGCATATGCTTAAGACGCGCAGGTGTCTGATAGAATAAACCTTCTACCGAAATCTCTGTTCCCTGATTACATGGATATGGTGTAACACTCTCCATTTTGCCATAGGCAACGACAACTCTTGTCGCATCCTTACCATCAGATGTGCTTAATACCATCCTAGATACAGAAGCGATCGATGGTAGTGCTTCGCCTCGAAAGCCCAATGTATGAATGGACCATAAATCATTCTGTGATTGAATCTTTGACGTCGCATGACGACCAAAACAGAGTTGTGCATCCTGTGCATCCATACCACAACCATTATCAATGACACTTAAGCGTTGAATTCCACCTTCTGTGATATTCACTTCAATACGAGTACTACCCGCATCGATTGCGTTCTCCACAAGTTCCTTAACGACACCCATCGGTCTTTCTACGACTTCACCAGCCGCTATCATATTCGCTGTTAATGTATCTAATTGTTTAATTTTTCCCATATTTTTTACCTGCGTATATTATACTATAATGATTTATGAAAGAGGTTATCATGCGTCTAAAAAATGAATTCCGTAAAGAAACTGTCATCCAGAAATCACGTTTTATCGCCTGTGCAACAGTCGCAAGAAGCGAAGAAGAAGCCAAAGCATACATCGACTACATCCGTGATGAATTCCGTGATGCGACGCATGTATGTACTGCATATATCGTCGGAGAAAACGATGCTTATCAAAAATCCAATGATAATCATGAACCTGCAGGTACTGCTGGCATCCCTATCCTCGAGGCGATTCGCAAGGCAGGATTATCTGATACGGTAGTCTGCGTTGTGCGTTACTTTGGTGGAATCAAACTTGGGGCTGGCGGATTAATTCGTGCATACGGAGGCGCAACCACAGCAGTTTTACAAGATACCTATAAAGTCATAGACGTGTCTGTCGCTACCTGGCATGTGAAATATCCATATGAATATATCGGTAGCGTAGAAAACTGGATACGCAATCATACAAGCGATGCCAGCTTTGATTACGATGATAACGCACATGCATACTTTGCAAGTAACGAAGAAAATCTACAAGACACATTCTCGGATCTAACAAAAGGGAGTGCAGAAATAGAAAAAACAGGTTCCACTCTTTACGAAGAACCTGTCAATGAATAACTACTTCTTTACAAACATGATATTCATATCTACGTTTGTCGAAATACCATCTACTGTTCCAGCATCTGTATACTGCCAGATACTGAAATGATAATTAAAGTTTGGTACAGAGGAATAATCTGCTACCCAGAAATCATAATCATGTAGATAGTTTATATCAAATACTGTCTCAAATAATTGAGAACTGCTGTATACCATTGCTTGGTAGCCAGCATTTTTTATATGGTTCATAAATGTAACAGCTGCTTGTGTACGCTCTTCGGAAGTTGTATTTTCTACACGGTCTGTCGCATTACTTACTTCTTCTAAGTCAAATACAATTGGAAGTTGTAATTTGTATTTCTTTACGCGTTCTAAGACAAAGTCTGCCTCAGCGCGTGCTTCTTCTGCGGAAACCGCTTGGGAGAAGAAATAAACACCTACATCAATTCCATTCTCTATTGCGCCTTGGATATTCTCTTCAAAGTACGCATCATCCATGAGAGCTCCTGTTTCATATCCACGATATCCAACCTGAATCATCGCAAACTTCACACCACTGTTTTTAACAGCTGCCCAATCGATTGACTTTTGATGAGATGAAACATCAATACCAATTTCAGATGTATATGTATCATCCTCATAGGATGGAAATCCATTACTCCATGTTAAGTTATCCCAGTTATATGTATGCATGTTTGGATCAGTCTCAACTAGCTGTTCCTCTAACAAGAATTGTCTTGCACGATATGCTTGCATATAAATATTGCGAATCGTCATTAATATAAAACAGATTACCAACGCAATAGCGATGGCCCATGTTCTCTTTACTCTTTTCTTTCTACGATAATATCTCATCACTTACCACATCGTTCTAAATCCTAGTAATGAAACTAGACCAAAGAACTTTCCAAGTGTATGTTGAGAAACGAGTATCGTAAGAATAACTGCATATATAAACGTAATTAACGCTATCATTAAGAACTTGTTTCCTCTTTTAACTGTCGCAAAAAGAGAACCCATACAAAATGACATCGATAAAAGCATTGACCAAACCCAGAGGGCTTCAAGCGTCTGGAAGAAAATAAATATGCCTGCAAGTAATATAAATACTGTTGGGACAAATATAATTCTCGCTACATCACAGTATACATTTTCTGGTTTTTGTCCTTCTTTGCGGTTTAGATAACAATATGTATAAATACTTCCTAAAAAGAAAATTGTTAGTCCAATGCCACAGATGATACATCTCAAGATTAGAACATTCGCAATCAGATTCAATACCACAATAACAACTGATGCCGAAAATGATAAATCACTACCTTGGAAGGGATTTTCGGCAGTCTTCCATAGTGTAATGAGGTCAGACCTGTTGAAACAAAACCTTGAAAACATACTTTCTTTCACAGCCTCAGGCTGTGATTGTACAGTCTGTTCTACAACTTTTGCGCCGCAATAGCCGCAGAACTTGCTTTTGTCAGATATTTCTTTTCCACAGTTCTTACAAATCATTTGGCACCTCCGCGATGAACTTTATTATAACACCGTTAATCAAAAATCTTTTTATCGACGTGTATAATTTAGCAATTCTGCTAGTTTACCAGAGATAATGCCACTATCTTCTAGCATGGTCTTTGTTTTAACATTGTAACTAAAATACAATAATAGTGTTAAGAATGTATGCCAGCTCATTTCACGTCTGCCGGTTTCCACTGCACTATATGTCTGACGAGAGATACCTAGAATCATGCATAATTCTTCTTGCGAGATTCCAATACGAGCACGAAATACCGGTAAATCATCCGTTAACATTTTAATATATGATTTCTTATCTGATGTTGATAACATCGTAACTTTTTCATTTAACATCACAAAACCTCCATAATAACTATAAATAAATTATGCTGTTGTTAGATTCTACGGTCAATGGACCGTTTCTTGAGATTTCCTAAATATTGCATAAAAAAACAGCAAACCATTTAATTTACTGTTTCTAAAATTGCCCTATTCAATTAGACAAACTGAGATTTAAGGTTTTAACCCTTACAGAAAATAAACAAGATATTCTCCTGAAGTACGTTCTATCTCATTATAGTTTAATGCAAAGTGTAGCTATATAGTCACTTCCATAATGGGATAATCGATGTCTTTTATCGCACGATTCATAAAAATCTATCATAGCAAGACCATTTTTAAGTTGTCCTCTAATCTGAGTTTCTAAAGTATGACTAAATTCATATCCATATTCTGGGTTTATGGTTATCTTGCCTTCCTCTTCAAGCTCTCTTGAATTAAAAGGGATTGAAAACTTTAAAAGTAATTCCTCATCGGGTTTGTCCCATACAGTGTCAGCATCATACATGTATATCCAAGGGTTCATAAATCCGACCATTAATAATCCACCCTTTTTCAATACTCGAGCGGCTTCTTTATACATGTTTTCTAAATCTTCTATATATACATTTGAAACCGGATTAAAAACAATATCAAAAGTTTCATTTTCAAATGGAAATGGTTTTGTCATATCGCCTTGAACTGTATTGATTTTTAAGCCTTCTCTTTTCGCAACCATATCATCTCTTTGTAATTGTGATTTAGAAAAATCCATTATAGTGACATCATAACCTTTTACAGCGAAAACCGGTCCCTGTTGTCCACCGCCACAAGCTAAACCTAAGATCTTTTTCCCGTTTGTTTTTTCAAACCATTCTTTTGGAACCTTTTTCCCAACGGTTAATGCTACAGAAATTGGATTATTTCTAACTTCTTCTAATTCTTCATGTGTCAATGGTTCCGTATAGTCATTTTTTACATTATTCCATCTATCTTGATTCATTTTTATATAATTGTTCATTTTATAATCACCCCATAATTTTATATTATCTGTCACTTGTCGTTATCTACATAGTGGTTTTCTCCATCCATAAATAGTCTAAAACGTGTTTTACGACTTTGGAAGCTTCTTTATCGACTTAAAAAAAGAAGTGAAACCACTTCTTTTTTTGGAAACTATCTCTTTGTGACGTCTTTTTCTGCATTGATTTCCAATAACTTATTTGTTAATTGGTTTTCAATACGACGTAGTTCAAGCTGTGCAGCTTCACGCTTGTCACGGCCTTCCTTCTGGATGTTCAATACTTCATCCAATGTAGAAATTAACTGCTCGTTTGTATGTTGTAATGTTTCGATATCAACAATACCACGTTCACTCTCTTTCGCTGTATCAACTGTTGCTTGGTGCAATGTTTCCGCATTCTTCTTGAGAAGTTCATTCGTCATGTTTGTAACTTCACGTTGTGCTTCCATTGCTTGCTTGGAGTGTGTGATACCTAAAGACAATACAATCTGATTCTTCCAAAGTGGAATTGTATTCGCAAGCGTACTCTGGATCTTTTCAGTCATTAGCGTATCGTTGTTCTGTACCAAACGAATCTGTGGAGCCATCTGAATGGAAACCTGTCTTGTTAGTTCAAGATCATAGAGTTTCTTTTCAAAACGTACACAAGCCTGTTCCAAGTCATTTGCTTTCTGTGCATCTTCAGGTAAGCCTGTCTGCTTTGCCTTTGCGATTAATGCAGGTAATTCATTTGCACGAACGTCCTTTAACTTCTTACGTCCAGCAATGATATACATGCTTAATTCCTTGATGTTTACTTGGTTACGTTCATAGAGTTCATCGAGTAAAGCGATATCCTTCAATAATTGAATTTGATGATCTTCTAAGACACCTGCAATCTTTTCAACGTTAGCTTCTGCCTTGTCATAGCGAGCTCTGAACTCTTCAACCTTTGACTTACCTTTTTCAAATAAGCTTGCGAAGAATCCCTTCTTCTCATCAGAGTCAGATGTATTCTTTAAATTTACAACAAGATCTGTGAGGATATTTCCAATCTCACCCAAGTCCTTTGTACGTACATTCTGCAATGCTGTATTGGAGAAATCCGTTACTTTCTTCTGCGCAGCAGAACCGTACTGGAGAACTGTATTGGAATCCATGATATCAATCTTCTGTGAGAAAGTATCGATTGTCTTTTGTTCTGCATCACTGAATTCTGTTGCCTCAATTGGATCAATAGATTTTAGTTTCTCATCTTCTTCAGCAGCTTTTTTTGCTTCTAAGTCAGCTAACTGCTTTTGGTTTTCTTCTTGAAGCTCATCAGGCGTAAGCGTAAGCGTGATTTCTGGCTCTGTTTGTGTCTGTGCTTGTGCCTGTGTTTGTGTTTGATTTGTATTATTTTCGCTCATGTCATTCCCCTTCTGTTGTATATAGATTTAGTATACCACGTTGTTTTTTAATTGATATTCATTTTTTTCTCGCGCTGTCTGCGAATCAGATATGTGATAAGTCTGATGATTCCTAGCAGTGCTGCGATTGCGATAATGATTGCTAGATAGATACGATAGCCAAAGGCTGAAGTGTTTTGGAAGAAGCGTATGAAACTAAAATGCTTATCCTTAATTTTCTGATCTCTTGTGGTTTGGTACTGCGCTTTCATCTCAGATACTCCATTTACTTTATCCATATCTGAGATATAACGTGTGATTGCTTGCCATTCTTTTAACTCAGTTCCATCCGCATTGTACAAGATCATATCTGAGAAATCTTTGATTTCATGACCTGAGGCATCATATGTATGAATGTCTAACTGATTAAATGTCTTCTTACCTACCGATGGCAACATATTTGCGATATACAAGTTCGTTACCACTGGGTACAACTTATCTTTTTCTACAGGTATATAGAAACCTGCATTCGTGCGAACTTCCGCATCAACTACATGATTTAAGATAAAGCGGTAATCAGAGTAATGATACTGCATGCCACTAAAGAATAGTTGCCCATCCACCATCATATCTTTACCCACACTACGGTCTAACTCTGCAACTTTGATTAAATCAGAGCCCTTCATATATACACGAATCAGTGGATATCCAAGTAAGCCATCATTTCCCTTGCCAAGGTTTACCGCATCGTATACTTCTCCAACTGTGATATCACCCTTTACAAGTCCAGAGCGGATAATGCCCTTTGCGGTTAATCCTATCGTAAATGAAGTATCTTTGGTTGTTAACTTGCTTGCATATACATAGGCATCCGTAATGAGGTCTGCCATAGAGTTTCCTGTAAAGGCGGAATAATCTTCATACACATCCGTTAGCGGGAAGTTTGTATACCCAATCGATTGGTCCATTGTATATCCATATTGCTTGAGATAATTTTCATTTACATCCGTTTTATATTCTTGAATCTTTGCGTTAATTGTTTGATCGACTGGACTTTCTGCCGTAATAGGAATTAATTGATAATCAATCTTCTCTTTTGTCTTTGCGTTGATATCTAACAAACCAAGATACTTACCAAAACATCCCGCAGATACAATCCATGTTTTATTCTTATGAATCGGTTCTGTTAAAACAGTATGGGTATGACCACTGATAATAACGTCGATACCATCTACCTTCTCTGCAAGGATTTCATCCTCCGACTTACTAGGGTCTTTATTTGTGCCACTATGAGAAAGGCAAACAATCACTTGTGCACCTTCTTCTTTCAGTTTCTGAACCATCTTCTTGGCTACTTCGATACGGTCAGGGAAAGTGTTACTACCAGCAGCTGTGTAATAGACACTGTCTTCACCCATTACCCCAAATAAGCCAATCTTATATCCACCACGTTCAATGATTTTATATTCTGCACCACCGTGATCTTCCCAGGCTTTCTTTAACGCCTGCGATTCCTCATCCTCACCAAATGTAAGGTTACTACAAAGAATTGGAGGGGTATTGGTAGAACTTTCAATCATCTTTGTAAGAGAGGTGACACCATAATCAAACTCATGGTTTCCAAGTGTTGTCGCATCATAACCCATCATTCCTAATAGCGATAAATCAGGTGCACTCTTTTCAAATAAGGCATTATAGAAAGTACCCATCGAGAAATCACCCGCATCGACTAGTACCGTATGATCGTTACGATTTGCCGCAATGGTTCCTGCTAGTTGTGCATATCCACCAATCACTTCTGGTTCACCCGTCTCTGTATTCGTCACGCGATAGGAATCGATATGATCATGTAAGTCATGCGTAAATAGAATACGTACCGTCGAACTATCATCCGATTTCGATTCTTCATCAGCGTATACAACTGTGGAAATCGTACTTGTAAGTACGGTCATCACAGTTATAATTTTTAATAAAAATTTATTCATGTTGCTAGCACCTCTGCGCTTTTGATTATATCATTTTGCATATTGAAAAGAATGAGGAAACCCCATTCTTTAACATTTTTCAACAATTTTCACTTTATTATGCAAAGTTATATTCTGTCACAATTGGCTTTCTGCCCTCTGCCTTATCTCTATAGTATTCATAGAAACTAATACCTAGATAAGAACCAGAAATATTGTAAACATTTGTATAGCCAAGCTTCTGTAATGCACAGATGACATTGTAACTACGTTGTGAAGAACGACAGTGCAAGTATACAGGAACATCTGTAGGAATTTCACTGAGTCTTTCTCTAAACTGAGACATTGGAATATTCACCGCGTTAATCAGATGTCCCTTTTCAAACTCATCTGGTTCACGAACATCGATAATGCATGCATTATTTTCCACAAGCTCTCTTACTTTGTAAACTGGAACCTGTCTAAATTTATCATGTAAAAGATTTAGTCCTACAAGAGCTGTGTGATTCACAACATCCTTCGCTGTTGAGTAGTATGGGGAATAGCATAGCTCTAATTCCTTTAAGTCTTCAAGTGTTGCGTTCATACTAATCATAGCCGCAATCACATCGATTCTCTTATCTACACTACCCTTACCAACTGCCTGCGCTCCTAAGATTCTTCCCGTAGGCTTTTCAAAAATAAGCTTAAAGAAAAGTGGGTTACTATCTGGCATTAAGCCAACCTTATCTCCTGGGATTGTATACGCAAAGTCATAGTTATAACCGTGTTGTTGACAATCTTTTTCATTTAAACCTGTGTTTGCTACATTTAAGCCAAAGAGATGGATACAGCTTGAGCCAATAACACCTCTATTACTGTGTGTTTCACCAAACATATGGTCAGCAGCAGCTCTTGCCTGTCTTTGTGCAGGTCCTGCAAGTGGAAGTCTAGTCTTATCATTTGTAAGTCTATTTGTAACTTCGATTGCGTCTCCTACTGCATAAATATCAGGATAGTTTGTCTGGTAGTTATAGTTTACTAAGATTGCCCCTGTCTTACCAAGCTCGATACCACAATCCTTCGCAAGCTTTGTCTCTGGCGCTACACCGATTGCCATAATCACAGCTTCAGCTGGAAGATGTTCTCCACTAGAGAGAACTACTTCACCTTCACCGACTTCTGTCACTGTCTTTCCTAAATAAAGGTTAATACCATTATCAATAATTTCCTTGTGGAGAATCTGTGCCATATCTTCATCAAGAGGTTTCATAACCTGTGGTAAACCTTCCACTAGATTTACTTCTTTTCCTGCTTCGCGGAAATTCTCAGCCACTTCTAGACCAATAAAACCACCACCAACAACAGTTACCTTATTCACATTCTTCGCAGCTACATAAGCTTCAATCTTTTTAATGTCTGTAACATTCTTTACTACAAATACATTCTCACGGTCGATACCTTTAATTGAAGCCGGCAAGATTGCGTTCGCACCTGGTGAAAGTGCTAATTTATCATAACTTTCTGTAAAGCTTTCTCCAGTAACTAAATTCTTTACGACTACTTCTTTCTTGTCTGGATGAATCTCTGTAACCTCATGCTTTACCAAAGCCTTGATTCTGTACTTATTCCAGAACTCTTCTGGATTCATCAAAACTAGCTTATCGCTGTTATCAACGATTCCACTTAAAGCGAAAGGTAGGCAGCAGTTAGAGAAGGATACATTCTCTCCTCTTTCAAACATAATAACTTCTGCTGTTTCATCGATTCTTCTAGCTCTTGCGGCAACACTGGCACCACCAGCTACACCACCTATAACTACAATCTTCATACTTTCTCCTTTTCTTCACGAAACATTCTTTCTTTTTCTAAATTGATATACCAAAATACCACAAACCGTCCATAAAATTAGACTAATGAAAGCTTCCTTTGAAAGTTGTGCGGGAGATCCTGGAAACATTAACAGCACGATAAAACTGGCTGAAATCAGCGAGCCAAGCACACACAGTACTTTTTCCACCTTAGATTTCGCAAGGGATATACTGATGAAACTTACATACATATACGCTACTGCCGCAAGCACACTTGCCATATCTACAATGTAGATAATTACACGTCTACCAACAAAGGCTCCAATTAAACTAATCGCACAGACAAAGAGAATAGCATATGGTTGTACACCTTTCTCGTTTTTGATGCTGTATTTTGGGCCTAAATGCTTTCTTTGGGATAGACTTGCAATCAGTTTACTCGACGCAATCATAAAACCATTGATTCCACCAATCACAGCAGCTGCCAAAGCAATTAACATGATATAGAATCCAGCTTTACCTAAGTGTTGAATCACCGCATCCGCGACAGCCCAATGCGTCTTCATAGCTGCTTCAGGTGAAAAGCCTAATCCAGCTATAGTATTTAATGCTCCATAAATGAATATACCAATCAATACCGAAATCCCTACGAGTAACGTAGATTTTTCAGGTTTAAAGCCAAGTTCTTCTGAAACCTGTGGTACTACATCAAACCCTACAAATAAGAAGGGAGCTATCGCTACGATCTTTGAAATCTCACTGAACGAAAAGCGGTAGTTTTCCACATAGTTTTGATGAAAGGCCTGCAAATCACTTCTCATAAACATCAAACATAGAAGCCCTGATACAATGACAGCCAAAAGAATGCTCATGATATTTTGCACCTTCGTGCTAATTTTTAACCCTTGAATATTGATGTAAC
Organism: Solobacterium sp.; assembly: GCA_015256775.1. GTDB lineage: Bacteria > Bacillota_I > Bacilli_A > Erysipelotrichales > Erysipelotrichaceae > Bulleidia. Next base: position 40,351 of record JABZLM010000006.1, read on the forward strand.
CAAACAAAATAATGACAGCAGACATCACAAGTACATCCGTTAGATAGATAGGATATCCCGAAATGGAATATAGATAGAAGAAATCCATCTTCGCACCAAATATCTCACGTAACAGAAGAACAAATGCGCCTGCATTAAGTGGAACCATGCTTAAATAACAAAGACTTAGGGACCAGCCCACTACAAAGCCATGTACCTTGCCTAAATGATTTAAAGCATAGGTAAACTCTCCACCATCTTCTCTATGATTCTCGAGCATGATGTGATAGCCATTTTGTATCACCATGATAAAGACACCACCAATCAAAAGCCCGATAAAGGTATTGATTACACCTGCTTCTTTTAAAAACTTTGTACCTGGAAGAGTAAAGGAACCCCAGCCTATAATGGCTCCAATTACTAATCCAAGAACATCGATATATCTTAATTTTTTATCCATCTAAGCGAACTTTTTTAGCAATGATATTTCCTACAACACCACCGACTACTAAGACTACAAGGAAGATCCATCCGGATAGTGAGAAGTTTGCGATTGGAGTATATAGAGCTCCTACGTTACATCCGTTAGAAAGTCTTGTACCAAATCCCATCGCAAAGCCGCCAATTGCATAGAATAATGCCTGCTTTGGATTCATCTTCCAACTTGACTTGCAGAAGGAGATGAAGTTATTTGATGTAAGCATATATACAAATGTACCTAATACGATACCTACGTTCTGCACATTGATTGGGTGTTCAAAGAAAGGCATTTGGTAAGGACCTGCAGCCCCCTTTGTAAATTCAACAATTGTTTCTACCTTAACACCAAACAACATGAGTAACTTACCAAACCAGAATCCGTAAGGTGTACTTGCACCCCAACCTGCTTTTGTAACACCCATGAGTAATACGAATACTGCAGAGATGACAAGAACAGCCGTTCTTAAACTCCAAGGACGTGCGAAGATCTTCACATAACCTTCTTCACTGCATGGACAAACAGCTTCTGTTTCATCAAGAGACTTCTTTTCAGCAGCTAACTGTACCGTTTCACTACCAATGCCAAAGTAAGTTCCTGCTTCCTTTCTCTTCTTTTCATAGAGATAACTTAACTTCACTACGATCAAGCAAAGAATACCAGTTAGAATTAACGCACCTAAGTAACCCTGTAAACCATCAAACGCAAATAAGTCTGGGAAGTATACACCATTCTTATCACCAAACTTGATTAAAGAATCCTGTACCCAGCTTGCTGTATTCTGAATTGGGAAGCCTACAAATACACCAATACAGAAGAATAGTAAGGTAACAATACCTCTAGGAAATGCCGCAACTAAGTCTGTTAGTACACCTGATGCACAACATGACGCAAACGCCATACCAAATCCGAAGAGAAGACCTCCTAAGATCAAACCTAAGTTAATTGGGTTTACCCAAAGATCAAACTGGGAAACATCCGCATTATATAGGACTGCTGTACTAACTGCAGCCGAAACGAAAAACATAAACATCAAGGCTCTCATGAGCTTTGTAGAACCACCCTTATAGGCACGATTTACACTTCCCGCAAAGCCCATAAAGCCTCTCGCTAAAGCGTAACCTAAAATTGCGCCCATCATTAATCTGAAATACAGCATTGAGGAACTTAATCCAAACATGCCGAATAAGATTACAATTGCCAACAATATAAAGCCAGCAATTCTCTCCATTTGTTTCATACTTTTAATTTCTCCTTTTTCTTCCATGATAAAACCATCCCCCATATGGAAGCCCTATCACCTTCATACGAATTGACATAGAAATGTGCAGAGCTAATGTAGGCTGTTTCTCTGCTCTATGTTTTTCTACTATACCACAATTCTTATTATCATATATTCCATGTTACATATACGAATCTAATCCAAAACTATTTTGTAAAATTCGCAAACAAAAACCTCCATCTTTTCGAAAGAATTCTTCGAGATGGAGGAAATACCAATCTAATTGATTATTAACTATTATCCTTCTAGATAATATGCATATGCCTTATCAGCACGTCCAGCTGTATGTGAAGCACCTTCATATCTTGTTACGAAGATTGTAGCTGCCTCAGCAGCGCCTTCTGCTGAATCTGCAACATTCTGTAATCCAACAAGAGTACTGTTATACGCACCTGTTAACTCATGTGTTAAGAAAGCTAACTGTCCTTCAACCGTTGTATAGTCGAGGCCATTATTTGCACAATAGTTAACTAAGTTTGTATATCTACCGCCACCCCATTGGCATAAACCGTAATAGGATGAACCAGCAGTTGGATTAAACTTGGATTCTTGCCACATATTCGCCAAAACACCACAAGCAGCTGCCTTAGACAAACCAAGTGTACCCGTTAGGTAAGAATAGATTGTCTGATAATTACCAGAAGTATCTACTGGTCCAGTGGACACATACGCTCTTGTGACATTAATTGTATAAGAAGCAGTAGAAACATTCCCATTCTTATCTGTTGCAGTTACAGTCGCTGTATAAGTTCCTGCTTTTGAGATATCACCATCAACCGCAACTGTATAGTTACCCTTACCATTTTCCGTTGAAGCAGTTAAACTACCATCTATTGGATCGATGACTGAGGTAATATTTGAGAAAAGGTCATACGAACTTCCTGCTTTAATATCAACTTTACTAGCAGCTAAAGTAATCTCTGCAGGTTTCGTGTCCACAACATTTACACTCGCTGTAAATGTCTTGGAATTTGTTAAACCAAACTTAGACTCTTTACCAGATAAAATCAGTTTAACTGGATAGGATCCAATTGCACTAGCATCAATCTGTCCATCAATCTTTAAATCACCAGTATGTTCCGCAACGAGTGTATGTACATCAAAGGTACTTCCATACTCAGCTGTCGTAATACCACTCATGTTAAGTCGAAGTGAATCATATAACCTAGCCTGCGATAATAACATCTGTTTGTTCATATAGTCTCTTCTTGCGAGCACATAACTAAGTGCAGTACCACCTACCATGCAAGCAGCCAAACCAAACGCAAGAAATTTCTTTGTCGTCATTTTTAATCTATGTTTCATATGAAAATGATACACGAAAATTATTTAAAACGTCAAATTTAGCGCATAAAATACACAATTTTCACACAAAATTAACACAATATTTATTGTGCTAAAACATGCATGCATATTATATGTAAATTTCTTTCAACAATTTACTTGCATATCCAACTATTTTATTGATAAACGTGCATGCATGTAAACATATAAAAAGTGCTAAACTATCGCCCAGCACTTTTTAATACTATTTCTGTGTCATCTTTAATAAATCTTCTAGCGAAGGAGAATCACTTGCTTTTGGCGGTTGAACCTTAATTGTGAAATCAAAGTCAGCCTCAATAAGCTCACTCATATCGCTATCTGGATTCGATACTAATCTTGTGGATTGACGTAAGATTGCGTCTTCAATCATATTACGTGCAAGTCTACCGTTACCAGCTTCCATAGCATTGATACTCTGTACTTCATTGAAATAAGCGGTTAGCTTATCCTTAACAGCTTCATCAATATGATAACCTTTACCCTTTGCTTGTAGACAAGCAATCTGATAGAGTTCTTCACCTGTGTAGTCCTTGAAGTTGATGATATTTGGGAAACGTGACTTTAGACCTGAGTTAGACTCTAGGAATACAGACATTTCCTTCTTATATCCCGCTAAGATAACGATTAAGTTATCACGGTTATCTTCCATTGCCTTTACAAGTGTATCGATACACTCTAATCCAAACGCATCATCTTTTCCACGATGTAGAGAATACGCTTCATCGATAAATAGCACACCACCAATCGCAGACTTGATTACCGACATCGTTAATGGAGCTGTCTGACCAACATATTGCGCTACTAAGTCCGATCTAGATACTTCTACAAGCTGTCCTTGTGTTAACGCACCAATGGCCTTCATGTAACGAGAAATCAATCTCGCAATCGTTGTTTTACCAGTACCAGGATTGCCTGTAAAGATCATATGTTTAGAAAGTGTTGCTGTCTTCATGCCCTGCTCACGACGCTTTTGTTGCATCGCAACCAAGGATTGCAAGGAAGATATATATGCCTTCACTTCATCCAGACCGATAATCTCACTTAATTCACGATTTACTTCTTCAAGTTCCTCACTACTATTGCGTGAGCGACTCATCTGAATATCTTCTTCTTTGATTGTAGCAACAGGAATATCATTCTTCACTGTCATCTTGATTTCTTCCATATTTCCCAGGGAATGGTCTAATACTGCCTGTCCTAGAGATACATAGAAATCATAGAAGTTAGAACTAATAGAGGCAGCACCTAAATCCTTATTAAAGTGTTGAATAACCCATTCCTGAACAGAATCTTCAACTACTAATTTAATCTTTAAGTTTTCTTCCGCCTTCTTAATCAAATTTGCAGTTTGAACCTGAACAATTGAACGAATACTTTCATCATCTAACTTCTTTAAGGTAACAGTATCCAACACATGGTACATAAAATCTGCCCCAAAGGCATCTTGAACCTTTGATACACTACCTGTTGTCATAAATACAAGATACTTACCACCAACGCTTAAAGTATCAACACTGTCCTTTACAAGACCAGTTTGATTTTCTATAAGTACACCCTTATTTAATACATAACGTTTGTTTAATACACAGCTACCCGTCGTAACAAGTGAACTAATCATACGTAAGAATGCAGGGAAACCATTTTCAAAATTCTCAAAGCAGATAACAGAACCGTTGCCAGAGATAGCTTCATATAAGTCCTGTAAGAAAATCTGTTCCTGTGCTGAAGATGTATAACGACTCATATCAATCGTATATACTTCATCACTGATAAATACTTGACGTTCATATAAAGAACGAGCCATCTGAGTAACTGCTTCATGTCTACCAGAACCTACAGGCCCAGAAACAAGAATAACATTCTTCGCCTTTCCTGCTTCTTCCCCCATTAAATATGGTCTTCTAAATGCATTTACCATCTGATGGATTGCATCTTTTTGTCCCATCACCTTGGAGATAATCACATTGTAGATATCATCGAATAACTTCTGTGAGTTGAATTCCTTCTTCTCAACAGGTTTTTGTTCAACTTCAGTTAAACCATAGTCACGCTTTAAATCACGTTCTAATACATCCATACTCATTGCGGAGATATCTAAAGGCTCATCCTTTTTCTGTAGCGCCGCATGCATATCCTCTAAATCTTTTTGTTGTTTACGCAAAATCGCATTTAGTTCCTGCATTGCTTGGTCTGGCTGTTTTAGGATGTTTAAGTTTTGACTTTGTTCATTACTATCAATACTTAATGTGATTTGTTCAGACGCATCTGTAGATTCATAAGCACGCTTTTTGCCTAAGACCTCATTCCAAAGTCTTTCTTTTTCCTCTGTTCTACGATCTTTCGACATTACTCGTCTCCTTTATGTCCAACTTCAATCATACCATCACTTGTTAAGCCATCCTTCTTTAATACAGCATTCAAAGTAGCCATATCAGCAGATAGATTAATAAAGTCCTGGTCTGTATAACTTGCAATCATATTCTTCATCGCATCATTGATTAATACAACCGTCTTTCCTAACTTCTCTTTTGTTTCTTTATAGTTAGGGTCAGTCTGTGCCGTCTGAAGAGCGTCGTATTGTTTTAGAATACGCACAAGGATTGGCAAATAATATTCATACAACTTCTTAAGTTTTCCCTTAGATGCAGGGAAAGTTGTTTCTAACTTCTGTGCCTGTTTTAAAAGTGCACATGTTTCAAATAATCCATTTGAGATTTCCTCATCCGGAATTGCGTCATTGAGTGCGTTAATTTGATCAATATAGCTCTGTGCACTAGAAGATGGTTCTTCAACTTTTACTTCTTCCTTCTTCACATTTGTTGGTGTAGCTTGTACATCGATGACATCTGTATTTTGATAATCATCTGCTTGCTTAGAAACTTCTCTTAAGATCTGTTCATAAGATTCTGGATAGTTCGCACCAAATACATTGAGTCCACTTACCAAGATACCATTGCGGTATACATCCAAATTAGAAAGTGACTTATATTCACCATTACGTACACGTAATTCAATTCCTGTACTAACATTTAAGGCAGTATGCGTTCTAAACCACTTGCGTAAGAAGATGTTATTCTTTGCCATCTGTGATGCGGAAATATTTGAAGCGCGATTTCCCGCATAGTATGTAGATGAGGAATAGCTAGCATATGGGTTTGATCTTTGTTCGTTTCTCTTTGAGGCATTTACCGCTGCCATTACAATCGCAAATACGATACCAACAATAATTAACATAGGTATAAATGTTCCTCCTCCTAGAAAAAATATTAAGAAGAATATCCAACCAAAATCAGAGTTCTTTCTGTTTTTCATTTTTATAACCTCTCACCAGTGAATTATAGCATATTACACGATTTTTTATATCTCTTCAATCGCATTCTATATACTTGATTTCATTTACGAATCAAAGAAAAAATGCTAGTGTTAAAACCGAGAATACGAGGTTGTATGAATAAATTTGTAAAACTATATATTTCCTGGTTTAAAATTGGTCTATTTACCTTCGGTGGTGGGTATGCAATGATTCCGATGATTCAAAAAGAAGTTGTTGATAAACATCATTGGGTGACGGCGGAAGATATCCTAAATTACTATGCAATCAGCCAATGTACACCAGGCGCAATCGCAGTCAACTTATCCACATTCATCGGTGGAAAGATTGATGGTTTCCTTGGGGCGCTTATTTCCACACTCGGTGTCATTACCCCATCTATTATTATCATTAGTATCATCGCAACTTTCTTATCCAACTTCTCCTCATTAGAAGTTGTAAAACACGCACTTGCCGGAATACAGATTGCTGTATGTGTGTTGATGTTTGGTGCAGTCAAAAACCTATTCAAAACAAGTATTATAGATATTCCAAGTCTACTTATCTGTCTAGTGGCATTCTTGCTAGCGTATTTCACTAACATTCCTACCGTCCTATTGGTAATATTGGCCGCAGTATTTGGCTATGTATTCTATACATATAAAAATAAGATTCACCTCAAATAAGCAATTCTCTTTCACAACAATCTCTAAGATTGTTGTTTTTTATAGCCTTTTGGTTATATATAACTAACTTATCGTGTAAAATAGTCTATGCGAAAGGAATTCTAAACATGATAGATAAGAAACTTTTAGCCCTTTTAGGGCATAATAAAAAATATATATTCTATGCAGTTGGTCTTATGATAGTGGGTTTATTTGCTAATCTTGCAATCACCGCATCCATCTGTTATGCCATTCAATATGCTGCAGAATATACATCCTCTGGTAGTAATGCACAAGGGTTCATTCTACCGGCGGTGATTGTAATCATTGCGATGGCAATCCGTTATGTAACTTCTCGTAGTATTGGAGACTTGAAGGATACATTAGGAAGAAATGTGAAGAAGGATTTGCGCCAGAAAATCTATGACAAAATTATCAAGCTTGGTGTTCGTACTACCGACAATATGAGTATGGCTGGTTTAACACAGTTATCCATGGAAGGTGTTGAACAGTTAGACCTATATTATTCCGCATATATTCCACAATTCTTTTATGCGATGATTGCTCCTATCATTTTGTTTATCGTCACTGTACGTATCAATTGGGCTGTTGCACTTGTATTACTTGCATGTGTACCACTCATTCCAATGTCCATTATTGCGGTATCCCGTTACGCAAAGAAAATCTTTGCGAAGTACTGGGGTAAATACACATCCATGGGAGATAGTTTCCTAGATAGTGTACAAGGACTAAAAGAACTAAAGATCTTCCAAGCAGACGCTGCACAAAATATCAAGATGAACGAAACAAGCGAAGAATTCCGCAAGATTACGATGAAAGTATTAGTCATGCAGCTAGCTAGTACAACAATTATGGATATGGTTGCCTATGGTGGTGCTGGTCTTGGTATTGCGCTAACGATACTTGCCGTTGTAAACGGAAGTCTTTCTGCTTACGCAGCACTATTCTTAATTCTTGTAGCAGTAGACTTCTTCTTACCACTACGTGCATTCGGTTCTGCCTTCCATATTGCCATGAATGGTGCAAGTGCTGGCAATAAGATTCTATCCCTGCTTGCTCAACCAGATCCAGTATGGGGTAATGAAACAGTAGCTAGTACAGAAATTACAGTGAAGGATGTCACATTCTCTTATGATGGAAAACGTGATGTGTTAAAACATGCATCCATGAACTTTGGTTCAACTGGCATGTGCGCAATTGTTGGTGAATCCGGTTCAGGTAAGTCTACAGTTGTAAATTTATTGTTAGGTGCATATCATCCTCAACAAGGTTCTATTCTTGTTGGGAATAAACCTTTGGAAACATTAAGTAGAGAATCATACTATTCTCACATTTCAGTTGTAAGTTATAACACCTATATCTTTAATGAAACAATCCGTCAAAACTTTATGCTAGCCAAAGACAACGTTACAGACGAAGAAATCTATAGCGCACTTAAGAAAGTAAATCTATATGATTTTATTATCGATAACGGCGGTCTAGATAAAGTCATTACAGAAGACGCCGCAAATATTTCTGGTGGACAGAAACAACGACTAGCACTTGCAATTAATCTAGTTGCAAACAAAGATATATACATCTTCGATGAAGCCACGAGTAATATTGATATTGAAAGTGAAGCAATTATCATGAATAACATCAAGGAACTCTCCAAAGAGAAATCCGTTATCGTTATTTCACATCGTTTAGCAAATGTCATTGCGGCTGATACCATCTATTACATCGAAGATGGAGAAGTTAAAGAACATGGTACACACAATGAACTCATGAACATGCATGAAGGTTATGCAAAACTATATACAGCGCAAAAGAACTTAGAAGATGGCTATACGGAGGTGATCGCATGACAAACGAGAGATATGTCCGCCGTAGTGGTGCTGTGATTATGGCAAGTCTTATTACCTTGCTAGGTTCACTAGCATACATTATGATTCTTGCTGTAATAAACGGTTCTGTAGGTTTCATTGTCGCCATGGGTGTAACTCTCATGGGTGCAGTTGGCATTGCCAAATCACTTGGGGAAGCAATCCCTCTCTCTTATGGCGCAATCATTGCCTTAACAATCGGTTTTGGTATATTACGTGGTTTCTTACGTTACCTTGAACAATACAGTAACCACTACATCGCATTTAAGCTACTAGCTGTATTACGTGACAAGATTTTCCGTGCATTACGTATTCTTTGTCCTGCAAAACTTGAAAGCAAGCAAAAAGGCGCAATCATCTCAATGATTACAGCCGATATTGAAACATTAGAAGTATTCTACGCGCATACGATTTCTCCAATCTGTATTGCGGTAATCGTCTCAACCTGCGTTACGTTATTTGTTGGATTTACAGTAAACTGGTATCTCGCATTAATCGCATTACTTGGATATCTTTCAATCGGTATTATTGTTCCAATGATTTCTTCTAGCAGATTAAAAGAATCTGGTGTTCGTTATCGTGCTGAATTTGCTTCCTTTAACGCTTACTTCTTAGATAGTATTAAGGGTATTAAGGATATCGTGCTTATGCACGCACAAGATCAGCGTAAAGATGAAGTAAACAAACGTTCTGATTCACTTCTTCTTGAAACAAAAAAGATGAAGCACGATACAGCGAAAGCGACTGCAGAAACAGAACTAAGCGTTTCAATCTTCATCATCCTTACATTAATTGTAGGTATTATCCTAGTCGCAAATAACAATCTAACAATCGGTAAGATGTTAATCGGTGTAACAGCAGTATTTGGATCATTCGGACCAGTTATTGCTATCTCTGCACTACCAGGCAACTTAACACAGACATTTGCATCTGGTGACCGTGTACTGAACTTACTATCAGAAAAACCAGCAGTAACACCAATCACAGAAGCTAAAGATTTTACATTCGAAAACTTAGAAGTAAATCACCTATCTTTCTCATATGATGGACAAATACAGGTACTAAAAGATATCTCTATACATGCAAAGACTGGTGAGATTGTTGGTATCGTCGGTGAGTCTGGCTGTGGTAAATCAACATTCCTAAAACTATTACTTCGATTCTGGCAAAAAGAAACAGGAGATATCCTCTACAACGGCATCGATATTAACGATATTAATACAGATAGTTTATTATCGAATGCCACAATGGTAAGCCAAACAACATATCTCTTTGATGATACGGTTGAAGAAAACCTTCGTATCGCTAAACCAAAAGCTACGTTAGAGGAAATTCAAGATGCATGCCGTATGGCATCTGTCCATGACTTTATCATGACGCTACCAGATGGCTACCAAAGCAAAGTCGGAACACTTGGAGATAATCTTTCTGCAGGCGAAAAACAACGCATTGGATTAGCCCGTGCATTTCTACGTGGTAGTAAGTTAATCTTGTTGGATGAACCTACAAGTAACGTAGATAGTATCAACGAGGGTATTATTCTTAAATCTCTAAAACAGCAAAAACACGATAAATGCATTATTTTGGTATCCCATCGTGAATCTACAATGGCAATCGCTGACCGCATCTATCGTGCATCAGAAGGTGTCATGCATGAACAAAATTGAAGAAAAACGTCAACGTGAGATTTCTATCGTCACAAAGATGATTGAAGTCTATTGTAGGAAGAAACACGGCACAAAAGATGGTCTTTGTCCTGAATGCCAGGAGTTACTTGATTACGCTACAACGCGCAGTAACCACTGCCCATTTATGGAGACAAAAACCTTCTGTGCAAACTGCCGTGTACATTGCTACAAACCAGAAATGAGAGAAAGAATTAAAAATGTGATGCGCTTTTGCGGTCCAAGAATGTTGTTATATTATCCACTCGCAACAATTCGACATCTCATCGAAAGTATCAAAGAGAAAAGAAAACTGGAGAAACAGAAATGAATTCAAAAAAAATATTTTGGATAGTACTAGGAAGCATCAGCCTTGGGGTTGGTGTAATAGGAGCATTTATTCCACTACTACCTTCCTTCCCATTCTTACTACTCGCAGTATATAGCTACAGTAAGAGTTCCGAAAGACTGCACAACTGGTTTATCAACACCAAGATATACAAAAATAACTTAGAGAGCCATCTTAGCGGTAAAGGTATGACAAAAGCCGCTAAAATTCGCGTGATGTGCACAGTTACTGTATTTATGTTATTCGGATTTATTATGATGATTCGTAAGGCATTGTATATTCCATGTGTAATTCTTGGGGTTGTATGGTTAGGCCATATGATTTACTTCATCTGGGGTGTCAAAACTCGAGTAGATGATTCTACAGAATAATTGTTTTACAACAAAATTTGTCGTGATAAGATACCAGTGAGGTAATTATCATGGCAAATTTTTTATTGTTATGCTGGGAATTCTTTAAAACCGGTTTATTCTCCATCGGCGGTGGACTTGCAACAATCCCCTTCTTACAGGAGATGTCATTAAAATATGGATGGTTTAGTCTAACAGACTTAACGACCATGGTCGCTATCAGCGAGTCAACACCTGGACCAATGGGTGTCAATATGGCAACCTATGTAGGGAATCACGTATACGGTTTCTTCGGTGGTATCGCTACAACTCTATCTGTTACAGCACCAGCATTTCTATCTATTATTCTGATTGCAACAGCACTTCAAAAATTCGAAGACTCTGTGATTGTACAAAATGCATTTATGGGCTTAAGACCTGCAGTAGTTGGTTTAATTACATCTGCCGTCATAGGTATCTATTTACTTGCATTATTTGATATTACTGCATTTCAAACAACAAAATCTCTTTTAAGTTTATTTAAGTGGAAGCCTATTATCATATTTGCATGCATGTTAACTGTTTATCACTTTAAACCAAAGACACATCCAATACTATTTATTATCGCAGCCGCAATCATTGGAATCTTATTTAAACTATAATTATGGTTAAACAATCAGCTTAATAACTATGCACTTTTCGGCACTGATAAGACCACAGAGTAAGACATACATCTTTCCTACCATCTACCTGCCTCAATTGAGATTCGTGACCCTCGAACCAGCAGTTTGCCTAGTTCTTTCTTCAGATTCCACCTCACGATGGAAATCCTTGAATTCGGCTCAACCTTAGGGACTACATTCCTTGGTTAGAGGTACCTTTCAACCTCCAAGATATATACCATGTCTGGCACACCAAGAAAAAACCTACAGAATCTTTCGATATACGCAAAGAAAATGCATGTGTATAAAAAGTGACCGAACCGATGGAGGTTCAAAGACATTGATGCATGTATTCGACAGATTTGAGGATACGGATTTGATTACAGAACTACTGGAAGGTATGTATACGGAATTGCACGAAAAGAAACCTATAAAATTCGTACGAATACTGTAGGGTAAGAAAAGACGTCTTTCTCTATACTAAAATATGCCGAACGAAAGAGGGAATCAAAATGAATATTATTAAGTCGTTTAACAATACGATTGATTATCTTGAAACAGTTCTTGATGATGAAATTGACGAAAAGAAAGTAACTCAGTTATCCGGATACTCTTATTCAATGTCCAGCCGCTTGTTTTCTATTCTGATCGAAACAACGCTCTCAGAATATTTAAGAAGCAGAAGATTGACGGAAGCAGCCGTTATATTAAGAGATACGGACGAAAAGATTATTGATGTTGCATTCAAATTCGGATACGAGTCATCAGATTCATTTGGAACAGCGTTTAAAAATTTTCATGGATTTACTCCTTCAGAGGTGAGAAATGGGAAACCATTTAAATTAGTTTCACGGGTGCAATTAGCACTCAGTGTAAGAGGAGGAAGAAGCATGAATATTACAATTCAAAAGAAACAAGCCTTTACAGTCGCAGGAGTAAATGAACAAAGTATTAATTCATCATTATGTCCAAGTGTATGGGATAAGCTGTATGAAAAATATAGCCACGATGAACTTGCAAGTTTGGGAAACGGTCAAAGTGTTGGCGTTTGCCATGATGTGGAAAACCCAAGCACAATAAACTATATGGCAGGCTATATTGTTAATAATGTAGACAAAGCAAGAAGCATGGGCTTAGATGTTTTAGAAATTGATGAAGCAGAGTATGCCGTTGTAGAGTTAACAGGAAGTGTTCCAGATTGCATTCATACCGGATGGAAATATGCGATGGAAGTATTCTTTCCCGAGCATGGCTATGTTCACTCAGGAAAGTCTGACTTTGAATATTACTATGAAGGTGATATGCATAGTCCTGATTACAAAATGGAGTTATGGATTCCAATAACTAAAGCTTAAAATCCAATTTGCCAAGAATACAAAAAACAGTGGCAGGGATTCTTCCCCGCCGCTGTGCGTCTGAAATAGTCTGAAAATAGAAAAGAGAGTACTTACATAATTTAGTACTCTCTTTTGCCTTTATTTTCATTTTGAATACTCTTATTTCTAAAATAGACAAATATTCTAATTCAATTTTGTCTTGATGGGTACCAATAGAATTAATGGTTTAAATGTAAATAAAAGAACCATAATTATCCACTCTTTCAGTGTTATTGAATATCTTTTACTGAACGTACTTCATAGATTCCATCACAGAATAATCCATTCACTTGATGTCCACCTTTTAATGTATAGAAGGTATCTAATGGAGCTCCCATTTTATTACTGAATGTTTCTACCCTATAACAGATTGGATAGAAATAATAAGTTATCACTCGATCACTAGCCGGTACATACTGCACTCTTTCTAAATCGAGAGAGATTTGTAGTTTAGTGTTGAAGCCAATTATCTTCTGCAACAACGACTGCATTTGAACATTATCATTTTCAAAATTTGTCGTATCGTCTGTACCAGATATTGTAATCACTTCACCCGTCGTTACTCTAAAAGATGGCGTAATTTGGATTGGTGATAGTATTACTTCGTTAAGAGAAATTTGTTGATCATCAATAAAATAATTTACATAAAGTTTTAATGATAACTCACTCGGATTAATCGGATTGCATTCCATATCATAAAACTGTGATGTATCAGAAGATACTAAATCATTCTGATTAATTTCATGTAGTTCGGACAATTTGTATGCATATCCAGATTCTTCTTCAACTTGTGTTACTTCATTACTCGAAGTTACTTCTTGACTTACTTGTCTTCGAGTAGAACAACCTGCTAGCGAACACGAAAATGATGCAATTAATATTATCGGAATCGTCTTTTTCATAGTCACCTCCAAATGATTCTTCATTTACTGACAAATCCGTAAAGTCCTATGATTTTATCTGTAATTACATTATAGCACTACCCCCCCATAATAAAACCCTGGGACATAAGCCCAGGGAAAAGAAGGGAAAACCACAATATGTTGTTAATGTTATTTGCTAGCTTTTGCGCTTGCTTCTGCGATTTGTTTTTCAATCTCAGAAATCATCTTGATATCTTCTTCAAGTGTCTTTAATTCATCTTCGGAGAAGGAAGCCTTGTTTGCTTCAACTTGTGCCTTTAATACTTCGTCATATGGCATACTCTGTGTTTGCTCAATCTGATCCTTGGACATTGTTGCGAATACTTTATTCCAGATATCTTGATGCTTGCCGAATACTTCGCTTTCCTTTGCATAAAGATCTGTTAATTCATCATTTGCTCCTGCAGACTGTCCTTCAGTTACTGTTGTTGTAACACCGCTTCCAGATTTCACTTCTTCAATCATCTTGATGATTTCTTCTTGTTTCTTTTCATCTTCTAAGTTACCAACGATTGGATCACCAACGATGTTACCATTCTTATCAACCATAACTGTTGTAGGGAAACTGAAGATCTTAGCTAGGTAAGCCTTCGCATCATCACCACCATTGATGACGATATTTCTATATGTAGCACCTTGCTTTGATAGAATATCCTTTGCGTCTTTGAGAGTAGCTTCATCTGTTGCTTCTACGTTAACACCAACGATTTCTGCACCATGTTCCTTTAACTTCTTATTAAACTTTTCAAGCGCTGGCATTTCATTTACACATGCTGCACATCCATTGAACCAGAAGTTTACAAGTGTTACTTCATTCTTGCTGAATAAGGATTCATCTACATCCTTACCATCGAAATCCTTACCTTTAAACTTTGGGAATGCTTCTACGTTAGCTGTTTCAGTTGTTGTAGATGTTGTTGTCGTTGCTTTGTCTTCTTTCTTGTTGTTGCATGCTGCTAATGTAACTGCCATAACTGCTGCTACACCAACTAGGGTAAATCTCTTGAACAAATTCATTTTCTTTTTCCTCTTTCTGTTTTATGCCTTTTGTAAATTCTTATTTGTTACTTTTGGATTCTTAGCGTCACTCTTTTTCTTAATCGCTAAGTAAGTACTGATAGCTTTGGTTGGACATGCAGTAATGCATTCTCCACAACGGATACATTCCAAGTCACCAGTATTCTTTGTAATATCGACATCCATCTTACAAACTCTTGCACACTTACCACAGGATACACACTTGTTTTTATCTACGTTGTAGTTGAAGATTGCAATCTTGTTGAATAATGCATAGAATGCTCCAAGTGGACAAATCCATTTGCAGAATGGACGATATACAAATATTGATAATGTTGTAATCGTGATGAGAATTGTAAACTTCCAGGTAAATAATGTACCTAATGTTGCACGAATGTTTTTATCTACGATAGAGAGTGGAATACCACCTTCCAAGATACCTTGTGGACAAATGTATTTGCAGAAGTAAGGTAATGCAATACCTGCTTTATTTGTCATAATGATTGGAAGTAATATAACTGCTACAGCGAGAATAATAAACTTTGTATATGTTAAGAATCTTAATTTCTTCGTACTAAACTTCTTTGTTGGAATCTTATGTAATAAATCTTGATACCAACCAAATGGGCACATGAATCCACAGATCAACCTTCCAATCATCACACCAAAGAAAATTAGAATTCCACTGATGTAATAGGAGAAGTTATACTTGGATGAACCGACAACCGCTTGGAAGGAGCCTACTGGGCACGCTCCTGTAGCAGCTGGACATGAATAACAGTTTAAACCTGGTACACATACCTGCTTAATTTTTCCATTATAGAGAACACCTTTGAAAAAGTTAGGGATATGCATGTTTGTTAGGAATGTCGCAAACATCTGAATTGTATTACGTCTCTTCAGGAATTTTAGAAACGCTCTTGATTTAGCTGATGTCATAACTATCCAATTCCTACACACTCCAAACAAAGACGAATTGCTTTGCCGAATACACTTTCAACTTCTCCACGAGAAGCCCCAACACAAATAAATACAATTGCTAGTACTATTAGAAATGCCTGTGTAGCAATTCTAAATTGTGTAGGATATTTATTTATTAAATCCATTGCATTGTCCTCCTTTACACTCATTTTCTATCTGACGTGAAAAATATAACAAAGCAGATATAAAATTTGTGTTAAGAAATTTAACAATGTAATTTTTCTGATTTCATTCATCATCATGCCTGCATAAACACTCGTTTTTAGTATAGGAATGGCTTATCTTGTTTTCTTTTGTATGTGCTATACTTGGTACAGATATACTCAGCTTCCAACAATGTGTTGGATGTTCTTCTGACAATTAGTAACAATATGAAAGGAACATTTTGCATATGAGAATATTAGTGGTTGAAGATGAAATCGCCCTTTGTGAAACAATCGCAAAGGGTTTACGTCTTGATGGATATGAAGTAGACACATGTTTTGATGGTGGTACAGCTTGGAATATGGCAATGGATGAAAGTTATGACTTGATCATCCTAGATTTAAACTTACCTATCATGGATGGAATGGAAGTACTCCGTAATCTTCGTAAAGAAGATTCAGAAACGGCTGTATTAATTCTATCTGCACGTGGACATTTACAGGATAAGATTGATGGTCTCGATAGCGGTGCCAATGACTACCTATGCAAACCATTCCACTTTGAGGAGTTAGAAGCACGCGTTCGTAGTCTAACAAGAAGACGCACCGTACAAAATAATGTCATTCTCTCCTGTGGAGAACTTTCATTAGACACCAAGAGTCGAACGGTTATGGCTAAAGGTGAAAAGCTTCCATTAACACGTAAAGAGTTAGGAGTATTGGAGTACTTATTACTACATCAAGAACGTCCAGTCCCACAAGAGGAACTCATCCAACATGTTTGGGATAGTAGTGTTGATAGCTTTAGTAATTCTATTCGTGTGCACATCTCCGCTTTGCGTAAGAAATTACGAGCTGCACTTGGCTATGACCCTATCACAAATCGCATAGGCCAAGGGTATGTCATCGGAGGACAACAAGATGAATAAACGTCGTTCTCTACAGTGGAAACTCACCGTCATTACCGCAATTATCGTCATCCTATCCTGTCTTGCGATTAGTTATGCAATCAGTAAGTCCGCAATCTCCTCGATGAGTAAGATTGAAGATTCCGCAGTTGCGATATTACCAACTAGCCCTGCAACAGATACAACTGGAGAAGTTGTACAACTACAGATTTCTACCAAAGATGTCATCTCTGATATGGCAAAAGGAATTCAAGCTGATTTCTGGAAAAGTAGTTTACTCATTACAATCATCATTACTGTCGCAAGTAGCTCTATGATGTACTTCTTCATCGGTTATGCATTAAAGCCTCTACAAAATCTCGGTGAACAGATTGAAGACATCCAAGCAAAAAACTTAAAACATTTAGTTGTAAGTGATCAAAGTTCTATTGAAATTGAACAACTAACAAACGCATTTAATGAGATGTTAGAACGACTCAGTAATACCTTCGCAGCACAACGGCAATTCTCCGCAAACGCTGCACATGAATTACGTACACCGCTTGCGGTAATGCGTACAAAGCTGGAAGTATTTGAGAAAAACAACAATCCTAGTGCTGCGGAGTATCAAGAAACCGTCCATATGATTCGTATGCAGACATCACGTCTATCACATGTCATTGATATTCTTCT
The DNA here is from genome assembly GCA_015256775.1 of Solobacterium sp. Lineage (GTDB taxonomy): Bacteria > Bacillota_I > Bacilli_A > Erysipelotrichales > Erysipelotrichaceae > Bulleidia. The sequence continues at coordinate 58,301 of JABZLM010000006.1, forward strand.
TGAGATGACAGACCTACAATCGGCCCAAAAACAAGATCGTATCTCATTAGCCGATATGGCTGAAGAAGTCATTTGTGATTTAACAGCAGTCGCAGATAAGAAAGAAATTACTATCACCCAAAATCCAGGGACTGCTGAAATCATCGGTAATGATACCCTTATCTACCGTGCTATCTATAACCTTGTGGAAAATGCCATCAAGTATAACCATACCGGTGGAAATGTAACTGTATCCATCAAGGAAGATGGTGAATTTGCGACTGTTATCGTCAGTGATAATGGCCCTGGTATCCAACAAGAAGATTGGCAACACATCTTTGAACCCTTCTTTAGAGTTGATAAATCACGTAGCCGTGATATGGGTGGTGCTGGTCTTGGCCTTGCCCTTGTAAAAGAGATTGCCCGCCAACATGGTGGTGATGTATATGTCGTACAAAGCTCAAAAAACGGTACAGAAATCGCACTTAAACTGCGTCGAAAGTAACCAATAGTCGCTTGATTGGCGACTTTTTCATTTATCTCTCCACTTGGGCGTATATGCAGGGCAATAGAAGAATGGTATAATAAAGGTTATGAAAACTGGATTATTTATTACATTTGAAGGACCTGATGGAAGCGGTAAAACAACCGTGAGTACTGCTGTCACAAAAATGCTAGAAGCAGATGGCTATCAGGTACGTTATACAAGAGAACCAGGTGGTTCCAATATTGCCGAACAGATTCGTCATGTTATCTTAGACCCTAAGAATACAGAGATGGATGCTAGAACAGAAGCACTACTTTATGCCGCAAGTAGAAGACAGCACCTTGTAGATAAGGTTTTACCTGTTCTTGCTCAAGGAATTCATGTCATCAGTGACCGCTTTGTGGACAGTTCCCTAGCATATCAAGGTTGTGGCCGCGAGATTGGTATGGATGAAGTTTACGAAATCAACCAATTTGCGATTGAAAACCATATGCCTGATAAGACAATCTTCCTACAGATTGATGCGGAAACAGGTTTAAAGCGCATCCGTAAAGGAAGAGAAGTACTAGACAGACTTGATCAAGAAAGTGTTGAATTCCACGAGCGTGTTCATGAAGGTTATCAAAAAGTGATTGAGAAATACGCTGATCGTATGATTATCGTAGATGCGACCGCTGATGTCGATACAGTGATTCAAAAGTCCTATGAAATTGTGAAAGGATTATTAGATGCGCAAGGATGAGTTACAGCAACAACAACCTCTGTTTTATCATGCGTTAGAAAATGCATGCATGAATCATAGAGTTGCGAATGCTTATCTTTTATCCGGCCCTCACGGAACCCTAAAACACGAAGCTGCTCTTTTATTCGCAAAGAGTATCTTTTGCGAACAACACCATGGTATCGCTTGTGAAGAATGCAATACATGCCGGCGTGTAGAAGAGGGCTTATATGCAGACATGGTTCTACTTGATGGTTCCAAGAATGCAATCTCCAAAGATGATGTAGATACAATCCAAGAGAAATTCTCAAAGACTGCATTAGAAGATGGAGATGGCTCACGTGTATACATTTTAGAAAACGTAGAAAACGCAAGTATCTCTGCGCAAAACAGTATGTTAAAGTTTTTGGAAGAACCAGCATCTGGTGTTGTTGCTATTCTTACTACTGATAACATCGATCGTATCTTACCAACCATTGTTTCACGCTGTACGTTAATCCCCTTCTCCCCATTATCAGAAGACTATCTACTTTCCAAAGCAAAAGAAGTTGGCGTACAAGATGTGGATGCTTACTTTATCTCTCACCTTGTAAAAGATATCAATCAGATGAAGGAATTTGCGGACAGTTCTATCTTTGAAACCTGCAAGATGATGTTTAGACAATACTTTAATCTTGAAGGAAGTCGCGAAGAACTATTGGTAGATTATGATATCTCCTATCGTTCAAGCGAAAAAGACAGTGCAAAAGCAAAGAAAGAAAACATTTTATTACTCAATGGATTCTTCGACCTCATGTCATTATTTGCCCATGATGTTATATGCAAGCATGTTGAAGGACCACATTGGTACAAAGAATTATTACAACAAGAAATAAACAAACAGAAAGAATATGGAGAATTGATCATTATCTTACAAGAACAAAAAGATAAGATTAATCGGTTTATTGATTTAAATCTATTAATGGATCAAACCTTCTATAGATTGGAGGAATTCAACCATGAACATGGAATGTGAACACGGTTCATGCGGTTGTCCAATGCACCAAGAACAGGAACAACCGACAGTGAAATATGCCTATTCCGTCGCTGTGCGATTTAAGAATGCTACAAAACCGTATTCTTTTGGCTGCGATAACGCAGATATCAAAAAAGGAAGCTGGGTTGTTGTAGAAACAGCACAAGGAATCGAAATGGGTGAGGTGGATGCGGATGCTTTATGTATCGAAAGATACAATCTACATATGCCAACAAAACCAATTATTCGTATCGCTACAGAGAAAGACCAAAAGATGTACGCTGAAAACGCCATTGCGGAAAGTGAAGCGTATCGTATCTGTAACGAAGAAATTCAAAGTTTAAATCTCGATATGAATCTGATGAGTGCACAGTATACGCTTGATCGCTCAAAGGTTCTATTTGTATACCTCGCTGATCAACGTGTCGATTTCCGCGAGCTTTTAAAGGTATTAGGAACACGTCTGCACTGCCGTATTGAGCTACGTCAGATTGGTGAACGTGATAAGGCAAAGATGGTCGGTGGTATCGGTATGTGTGGTATGGAAACATGTTGCAGCCGATTCAAGAATCACTTTGATGTTATTTCAATCAATATGGCTAAGACACAACAGCTTGCCCTTAACGTAGAGAAACTCTCCGGTATGTGCGGTAAGTTAATGTGCTGCTTGAAGTATGAAGAAAATGATTATAAAGAACTAACAACAGGACTTCCTAAGATGGGATCTCAAGTTGAATATGATGGTATGGTATACCGTCTTACAAGCATGAATGTCATGAAGCAAGAAGCTAAGTTAGAAAATCGCGAACAAGTACTCTTTATTTCCTTGGATAATTTACGTGAGAAAGCTATTCCACGTAAAGGCTTTGTTCAACAGAACAACCAAAAGAATGATAAACCAGTACATCGTACGATGGTTCATGAGGGTGTAGCTGCACCAGTGAATAAAGACAAAGCGGTACATGTTTCCACTGACTTACCAACGGTAAAGGTAGAACCATCAAAACCACAAAATAACCGTTCAAACAACAAGAAACCAAACAAAGCACATTCCAACAAGCAAAATCAACCACGCCAAAACGTGGAAAAGAATAGTGCTGAACGCAAGAATGTTACTGTACGTACATTTGGACGCAAGAAAAAAGATGAGGGCGATAACGCATGAACCGCCAGAAATCCTTCGAAAATGAAAAACCAACGCTCTATTTAGTACCTACTCCGATTGGGAATCTCAACGAGATGACTCCACGAGCTATTGATGTCTTAAATAGCGTCGATGTAATTGCGTGTGAAGACACACGTAATAGTGGACAGTTACTAAAGCATTTTGGTATTTCAAAACGATTGATTGCCTATCAAAACTTTAATGAAACATCTAGCACAAAAGGCATTATTAACTTACTATCCCAAGGAAATAATATTGCCTTAATCTCTGATGCTGGATATCCATTAATCAACGATCCAGGTCAAAGGGTTGTCAGTGAAGTGACAGCGCTTGGATACAACGTTGTACCAATTTCAGGCTGTAGTGCTTTCTTGAACGCACTCGTTGCGTCAGGATTAATCGCACAACCATTCATCTTCATCGGTTTCTTACCACCATCCACACATGATTGTGTTAAGAAACTACGTCTATACCAATCTTATCCAATGACACTCATTATGTATGAAGCACCACATCGCATTGAAAAGATGCTTCAAAGTTGCTTAGATGTATTAGGTGATCGTCATATCTGTATCGCCCGCGAATTAACAAAGGTACATGAGGAGTTCATCCGTGGTACGATTTCCGAGATCCTGCCAATTGCCTCAGAATTAAAAGGTGAAATGGTTGTTGTGATTGAAGGCAATCAAGATGACTATGAAAAAGATATCGATATGGGGCAAATCCTGAATATGGTAAATACTTCTATTGAAAGTGGAATGTCTACAAGTGCCGCAATCAAAGAAGTTGCCAAACAGACAGGTATCTCAAAAAATCAGATCTATGATTTAGTTCATGGTAAAACTGATCAGAAAGGTGTGTGCTAACGAATGTTAAATCAATACGGACAATTAACCTTAGAACAAACACTGTTCTATCTTGCGATTGCGATTTTACCTGCAATCTTCTTCATGATTTATATCTATCGCAATGATGATAAAGAAAAAGAACCACCACTCTTATTACTAAAATGTATTATTGGTGGTCTACTCTCTGTACCAGTCGCAATCATATTAGAGATGCTTTCTGAACAGGTAGTCTTTTATCTTTTAGAAAATGTAGTGACAGCTACACAAGTCAATTACGGTATTCTAACCGCAATCTTTGTTGGGCTCATCGAAGAAGGCGCAAAGTTCTTCTTCCTCTATCGATTCACATGGAAAGACAAGGCATTCAATTATCGCTTTGATGGTATTGTATACGCTGTATTCGTATCACTTGGATTTGCGGCATTAGAAAATGTCTTCTATGTATTTAATTATGGAACAGGTGTTGCTTTACAGCGTGCACTTCTCACAATTCCAGGACACATGAGCTTTGCGGTATACATGGGCTTATACTATGGTCATGCAAAAGTAGCTGAAGCTGTTAATAGCCCTGATGTAAAGTCACTAAACTTAAAAGCTTCTTATGCATTTGCGGTATTACTACATACAATCTTTGACGCAACACTGATGGTAGAATCCGATATCGGACTAATCTTCTTCTTTATCTTCGTTGCAATCCTAGATATCATCGTATACCGCACGATTCACTTAGAGTCCAAGAATGATATTCCTATCGTTCCACCAACAGAAGAGGATATCTACGCAGAAACCCAATTATCACGACCATCTCCAATCGTTAAAATTACACACGATGTAAGTGAACGTGAAAAAATGTAAGGTTTGTTGTATTATAAGGTTAACGATATTAATAAGAGGAGTAATTTATGTTAAGTGATCCAACAATTGTCAAATTGATTATCATGGGCCTAGTAGGCACAAACGTTGTCTTACTTGCGGCCGTTATCTTCTTGGCATTTAAGAAAAATACATATTATGTAGATGCGGACGGAAACGATGTAGGTACAACAAGAAAGCCACAAGTTAAGAAAGTTGTACAAGCTACACCAATCGCTCCAAAACCAGAACCAATGCAACAACCAAAGCAGAATGTAGAGGACTCACTCGCTGCGACAACAGTTCTTACTGACTTAGAAAGACCTGTTATGCCAGTATCCCCAGCAATCAAACCAGTAAAGGTTGATTCCTTGGATACACCAATCCGCGAAAAGAATAATGATGATTCCGCAACACTATTCGAGGAAATCTTCTCTACAACAAATCTAGATGAAGCTGATCCAAAGATTCTCGTTACAATCAAAGTTGCAGGGCAAACAAAGGACCATACAATTAGTAAATTACCATGCTTGATCGGTCGTGAAGCTGCTAGTTGTGACCTTGTCATCAATGAACCAGCAATCAGCCGTAAACATGCACGCATATTAATCGAAAGTGATACATTCTATTTAGCAGATGTTTCCGAACACAATGGAACATACCTAAATGGAATTAAACTACCACCGCTTGGTAAAGCTCGTATCCATGAGGGAGATCACATCAACCTAGGGCGTGCAGAAATTGTCATCAATCAAATTATTGACTAAAGATGCTTACGAGCATCTTTTTTCTTCATATAAAGAGGCAGGATAACTCTATTCGAAATACCCTACCTTTTCTATGAATATTCAATTTATTTAATGCTGCTTATTTTGTAATTTACGATATATAAGTATATATAAAAGAGAAAGTATGATAGTAATCAAAATAGAGAGGTCTGGCAACTTCATCTTAACTAAGAAAAAATATTGTTGTATTCCATTAATTACTGCATATATCATAAACAATTTTATGTCATTCTTCATTTTTCTTCCCCTTTGTTTTATCTAATTAAATTGTATGCCTATCATGGATAAATAACCAGACTTCAAACTCTTGTTTCTAAGTTGCATAATTACTCATATTGTTCAATGATGCTTACGAGCATCTTTTTTATGATTCTGTACAATAATGCTGTATGATTAACAGGTATGGAGGTTCAGTATGAATTTAGAACTAAACAACAAGCTACATGGATTTGTCCTTGAACAAATCAAAGATATTGAAGACGCAAAAGGAACTTTATATATGTTCCGCCACGTTCAAACAAACGCAGAACTCTGTTGGTTAAAACGTGATGATAAAAATAAGACCTTTGCGATTACCTTCAAAACAATCCCTGATAACGATACAGGTGTTTTCCACATTCTAGAACATAGTGTTCTAAATGGTTCAAAGAAGTATCCTGTACGTGAACCATTTGTAGAACTATTAAAGAGTAGTTTACAAACATTCTTAAATGCTTTTACGTATCCAGATAAGACAATGTATCCGGTAAGTAGTCGCAATGACAAAGACTATATGAACCTCATTTCTGTATATATGGATGCGGTATTTCAACCAGCAATCTATACGAATCCAAATATCTTCTTACAAGAAGGTTGGCATTATCAGATTCATGATGTAAATGAAGAGATGGAATATAGTGGTGTTGTACTCAATGAAATGAAGGGTGCCTTCTCCTCTGTTGATGAAACAATCGTAGATGAACTTAATCGTATGCTATTCCCAGATAACTGCTATAAATATGTATCTGGCGGTGATCCACGTTACATCACAGATTTAACTTATGAGAAGTTTATCGAAACACATCAGAAGTTCTATCATCCATCCAACGCTCGTATTTGGGTAGATGGTAACCTAGATATTGATGAAGTACTTCGTTTTATCCATGAAGAATACTTTGTTAACTATCAAAAGGAAGAGATGGATTTCGCAATTCCTATGCAGAAGGTTCTACCAGCTGTACACAATCGTATATCCTACGAAGTCAGTGAAAATGAACCTACAGAGAATCGCTCTCATATCTCTTTTGCAAAGATTATTTCTACATACGATTCTTATGTACAAAATATCGCATGGTCTACACTATCTTCCACACTTGTGGCCAACAATGAATCACCATTAAAGAAGGCTATCCTCGATAACAATCTCGGTGAAGATGTTGATTTAGACTTATATGATGGTATTCAACAGCCATGGCTTGTCTTAACTATTCGTAATACAGACGCAGACAAGTATAATGCAATCCGAGAAACGTTACGCTCTGCCACAAGCGAGCTTGTAAAGAATGGACTAGACCACGAAGAATTACACGCAACAATCAACCAGATGGAATTCCGTTATCGTGAAAGTCATGAACCAGCAGGTTTAATGTATGGACAACGCGCAATGGATAGTTGGTTATACGGTGGTGATCCAGCAGAACCACTATCTAATGGAAAGATATTTGATATCTTACGTGAAAAGATTGAACAAGGATATTTCGAGGAACTATTATCATCCTTCTTATTGGACGAAGAACATCTAAACTCTCTTACTGTCGTGCCATCCACAACAATGGGAGCTGAACGTATCGCAGATGAAAAGAAACGTCTAGCAGATATCAAGGCTTCCAGCAAAGAGAATGTTCTAAAGTATATTGAACAAAACAAGGCATTAGACCTCTGGCAGCAGTCCTCTGACACAAAGGAACAATTAGCTACCCTACCTAAGATTCATCTTTCAGAGATTGATGAAAAACCAGAAGATTTACCACTACAAATTGAAAAAGTGCAGTCTGTTAAGACACTGGTCCACCCAGCGCAAGAATCAGGTATTGTATACCTATTCTTCTACTTCTCACTTGCAGGAATTACAATCAAGCATTTACCAGCGGTTGGTTTATTTACTGATTTACTCATGAACTTACCAACTACCAAGAAAACAGTTCGCCAGTTACAACGTGCTGTACGCAAGGACCTTGGTTCCTTAAATATTGTAACAGACGTATACTCACCAGATAATCGTTCTGATGCATGCATTCCAGTCCTTGCGGTATCCTGTTCTGTACTTGAAAGAAATATAGATAAGGTTGTCCCACTCATTTTAGAAGTAATCAAAGATACAAAGTTTACAAAGGAAGAAATCTTACCTATCCTCAAACAAGGTAACGAAGGCGCAAGACAATCCATCATCATGAATGGACACTCCTTCGCAATGCGTCGTGTATCTGCGCACCATAGTGCAGAAGGTGTATTCCGTGAATATATCGGTGGATATGAGAATGCATTATTTAGTAAGCAGTTAGAAGATAACTACGATGAAATGATTGATGAAGTCCTCAATGAATTTGAGATGTACCAGGAAGTATTATTCTCTAAGGATCGTCTGATTGCGAGTGTAACTGGTAATCATTTAGATGTGGTAGAAGAATTTGTCGCTGGTATCAATCGCATTGAAGCACAGGGAAATGTTGTACACTACCCACTCTTACAAGAACCAAAAGAAGCACTTCAAATCCCAGCAGGTATCTCCTACTCTGCTGCAGGTACTAACATTAAGTCATTCAACTTTGAATACGATCCATGCTTGCAGGTAATCGCTCATCTATTGACCTATGATTATCTATGGACTGAAGTTCGTGTGAAAGGCAATGCGTATGGTACAGGCTTTAGTGCAAATCCAAATGGAAATATCGCCGCATACTCCTACCGTGACCCAAGTCCTCTACATTCCATTGAGGTTTACCGCGATATATACAAACGTATCAAGCAACTCGCTGAAGATGAACATACCGACTTAGCAGGATATATCATTGGAACAATTGCGGCAGCAGAGCCACTCTTAGCACCAGCTGCAAAAGTTCGACTAGCAGATATTCGCTACTTCCGTAACACCACATACGAAAACTTATGTGCTGCACGCAAAAAAATTCTCTCTATGACAAGAGAAGATCTTGCAAGATACGTAGAACTCTTTGAAAAGGCATTACAAGAGCCAACATCCTGCATTGTCGCAAACGCAGAAACAATCGAACAATGTAAGGAAGAAGGATACACTATCCTTGATCCAATCTCTTAAAACGGCAGAAATGCCGTTTTTTATTGTTTAAATGTGTCTAACTTTCATTAAAAATGAAATATTTTCAGGTTAGTTAGTTCTAACATGCGAAAAAATCACAAACTTCTTTGAGCAAAGGTGTTGAATTCAAAACAAATCATTCTATAATGATAATGGTTCTCAATAAGTGGTGATTATGAAAAGAAGACAGACTTATCAAAAACAGGAAATATTGAATATCATCCAAGGAGTTGGAACGCATATGACTGCGGAAGAAGTTAAGTCTGCTTTAGATCAAAAGGAGACCGGCATTGGTTTAGCGACTGTATATCGCAATCTCAATCTTCTCGTCCAAGAAGGTGTGATTCGTAAGTATACAGGTGAAGGCTACAACTTCTATGACGGTAACCCTGCTCCACACGATCACTTACGTTGCACAAAGTGCGGTAAGATGATTGACCTTGGTGAAATGCCTTATGATTCTTGCCCAGATGAAAAGGTAGAAAAATTCACCGGTGGAAAAGTATTCAGTCATGTCACTATTTTTGAGGGAATTTGCAAAGATTGTCTAAATGAGGAGGACACAAGCAATGGAATTAAAGGGTTCAAAAACTGAAAAGAATTTAAATGATGCATTCGCTGGCGAGTCAATGGCTCGCAACAAGTACACTTTCTTCGCTGAGAAGGCTCGTGAAGAAGGTTACGAACAAATCGCAAACATCTTCTTAGAAACAGCACGTAACGAACAGGAACACGCTAAGCAGTGGTTCATCGCATTATGCGGTGGCGCTATCCCAACAACTCATGAATGCTTACAGATGGGTGCTGATGGTGAAAACTACGAGTGGACAGACATGTACAAGAGAATGGCTGCAGAAGCTCGTGAAGAAGGATTCACACGTATCGCAGCTCAAATGGATATGGTAGCTAAGGTTGAAAAGGAACACGAAGAAAGATACGAGAAGTTAAAGGCTAATGTCTTAAACTCACAAGTATTCGAAAAGGACGAGCCAGTAGTATGGCAGTGCGAAATCTGTGGTTACACAATTGAGTCCAAGAAGGCTCCTAAGATCTGCCCACTATGCAGCTACAAGGAAAGCTTCTTCGAAGTTAAGAAGGAAAATTACTAAAATAAAATGGAAGCCAAATTGTTATAATGTAAGGCTTCCTTTTATTTTGTTACGTAGTCTTTCTGGAAGTAATGATGAGTATTCATCTATTTCATGCATTTTCATCCAGATAATTGTCTTTTTCAGTTTTTCTAAGAATATACTATTTTCAGTGGTTTGGCACAATTCTTCCAATTTATCTGTAGCATCTTCTTTAAAATATATTGCTTTTAATATTATCTCTCCATAAAGATATAGCGAAGCATCAACATCCCACTTATCAAATTCAATCTCTCTTTGAAGAGTATGATGGTTATAATCCCATATCATTTTCTTTATGAGCAGATCTGCCTTTTTATAATCTTTATTATCGTCTTGATAAATATATTGTATTAAGGCTTGATGAATCGCGGGAGCATGTACATCTTGTAAGAGCGCCTGTTCGATATATAGACTATAAAATAAGTAGTTAGCATTTTTACATATAGTATTGTTTTTTATCGCCAGAACAAACAGTAATGCACTGATACATATCAGATATAAATCATTGTGTGCCCAAAAAAATCCTACCAATAATAATGCGCAAATAAATATAAGTATCAGTAAAACTGTTCTTTCAAACCGGAGCAGTTTATTTTGATAAGTTTCCAGTGTGTCACTTTCTTCAATAACAGAACCGTTGAAGTCACTTGCCAATCCATCAATGGATTTATCAATCATCATCTTGTTATGGGCGAATCGAAAACAGAGGAAAATATAATTCGAGTTTTTAAAGATTAATTTTACTGTTATCGCAGAAATAAATCGTATAAATATCCAACCAATCATGATAAATGCAATCAATTGAATATAATCAATTAGATATTCCCTATATATTCTTAGCGGCCTAGCAATATTCTCCAAATACAATACTAATAGAAAAGTTGATGTTGCTAAAACATCTAAAATATAATATCTTTTTCTCTTCATCATATTTTCCTTAGTTTAATATTAGAAAATCACTTATGCTCATACATTAAAATCATTAACAGAATGATTGCTATAAAACATCCTAAAACAAATAATATCTTTCCTTTTCTTGAGTGGAATATCTTATTTTTATTTGGATTATTCTTGATAGAAAGCATATATGTAACAATTGATATAGCCAATAATCCAAAAGATCCAAGAAAACCAAGAAAACCAAGAATATCAAATCTTTCGTATTTACTAAAAAATGTTCCGACAGCGTAGGAAATCATCAAACTTATAAAAGAGATAATCTCATATTTAGTGTGTTTCTTTATCTTAAATTTTTTTAGCATAAATATCCCCTTCACATAATTATTCGGTGATACTAATTCTATATTTCTCTGTCAATTGAATTGTCTTTAAAATACTTGCTTATTTTTTATCACATTAATACACATTCAGTATTTTGTCAAAATTATTCATTTGCGTTATCTTTACTAAATCAGAATACTATATCCTAAATATCTCTAGCATGAATATAACAGAAGATATTTCATCAAAGCGGTTTGAAAATACCATCTTTTTCTTTATGATTATGTTAGTGAAAAAGAGGAACATCATATGTCACAAGAAATCTATGTAAAACCCAAGAAAGTTACAGCCTTAAATATCCTACTTATCTTAATTGGATCATCCTTATATGCATTATCAGTCAACTTCTTCTTAGTACCTTTAAAGCTTTACTCTGGTGGAGTGCCTGGTACAGCCCAGATGTTACGTACATTATTCTTTTCCAATATTCAAAATGTAGATACAGCAGGTATTATCAACCTTGCGTTTAATATTCCACTCTTTCTTCTCGCTTTAAAGACAATGAAGAAACGCATGGTTGTAGGAACAGTGCTATCTGTAGCCTTACAGACAATTATCTTTACATATATTATTGCGCCTACTGTGCCTATCCTCGATGATAAACTTGCATGCATTGTGATTGCTGGATTATTAGGTGGTGTTGGATGTGGACTAATACTTACCAATAGCGCAAGTGCAGGAGGTTTAGATTTATTAGGCCTATATCTAAGCCATAAGTCAAAGAAGATTTCTGTTGGAATCTTTAATATTATTTACAATATTATTCTCTATACATTAATGGCAATATTATTTGATGTATCAACCGCGCTATATTCGATTATCTATATCGTTGTATTCTCTGTGACGATTGATCGTTGGCATTATCAAAACATTGAAGTTGAACTAATGATTTTCACACATGTGCCTGAAGTGAAAGAGATGATCATGCATGAATACGCAAGAGGTGTTACCTGCTGGGATGGTAAGGGTGCTTATACCAATCAACAAACAGAAGTACTCGTAACAATTGTCGCAAAAAGTGAGGTATCTTCTGTCCAAAGAGAGATTCGAAAACTTGATCCAAATGCCTTCGTAATCGCACATACACGTGTTTCTGTATCTGGAGGTTATCAAAAACGCCTTGTATAACGCAAAAATACGTTAAATAGTGGAATTATTTTTTCTTTGTGATACATTTTGTAGTATAGAAATCGTGAGGAACATATGAAAACAACACATACAATTTTAATTGTTGATGACGATGTCGATATTTTAGAAGCCCTAAAAATCTATTTATCCAAAGATGAGTATCAATTACTAACAGCTCGAAATGGAAAAGATGCAGTTGATATCGTTAAGACAGAAGATGTTGATTTGGTATTAATGGATATTATGATGCCTATCATGGATGGTATTAAAGCGACAAAGGAAATTCGCAAACTTACAAATATCCCAATTATTTTACTAACCGCAAAGAGTGAAGATCAGGATAAAGTAAACGGTCTTGATATTGGTGCAGATGACTATATCACAAAACCATTCAATCCATCCGAAGTTTTAGCACGTGTTAACTCACAGTTAAGAAGATATCACCAACTTGGTGGTGTTAGTGCAGATACTGATGAACTTATGATTGGTGGAATCATTTTAGATGACACCACAAAGAAAGTATCTGTTGATGGTAATGAAGTCACGCTTACACCGATGGAGTTTGGTATTTTAAAGATGTTAATGAAACAGCCAGGAAAAGTATTTACTTCCGCTGAGATTTATAAAAATGTATGGAATGATGAACCAATTGGTAGCGAATCTGTTATCGCTGTTCATATCCGTCACTTACGTGAAAAGATTGAGATTGATCCATCTGAGCCAAGATACATCAAAGTAGTTTGGGGACAAGGCTATAAGATGGAGGATAGTCATGAAAGAGCGCAATAAAAAAAGATTACGTTCAAGTTATCTATGTAAAGTCATTGCATTCATCCTTTTTGCGCTTGCGGCAACAGCAGACATCGTTGGAATGAATGCAATTTCATACTTATCTACTGCAGGTGCTTATGATGGTATTTCTAAATATAGTGATACAGCAGACGCAAGGGCTCGAGCAGCAGTAACAGCTAATAACTATGTCTTATATGCATTAGATATTAATACTAATTTTGTTGGCGACCAGTACAAAAGTTTCGACCGTGAAAACTCTAACCTTTCTGTCGAAATCTACGAAGTTGCCACAAATCAATTAATTCATAAAAATTTTGATGTTGAAGAGTCCACACTACATGGTACCGCATATTTCTATGGTAATAATTCTGATGGTTACTTCCAAGACTACATCGAAAAAAATAATGAACCAACATACCGTATTGAATACTCCCTTGCGAAAGATTTAAACGCAAGAGATGACTTCTATTACTGTGACACAGTTTATAATCTTCAATATAGATTCCGCTATATCATATTCCCGATTGAGTTTTTTAGTATCATCATCCTTATCGGTTCTGTTATATTCCTATTCTATGGAGCAGGGCATGTAGATGATAAACCAGGTATTACCTTATCGTGGATTGATAAAATACCACTTGATATCTTTGCCTTCATTGTTTTGATGGTTTGGACTTACGCAAGTTTTTATACATATAATAATGGCTTCCCCGATATCGCAATCAACTTCTATCAACAGGGATACTATTATGGCTTTGCGAAAGCAAGTATTATTAAATACATCATGGTAATTGTTGGAGGTGTAGTCCCATTCCTATACTTCACATTATTATTCTTCCTAAGTCTTGCGACACGCATTAAATATGGTAATTGGTATAAGAATACATTGATATACTATATCGGTACAATCATCTCAGACCTTCTACAAATTGGTGGCTATTTCCCTGCCTTCTTACTAGGTTCCTTTGTGTTCTGGGTGGCTTTCTACTTCTTAGTACAGCTACAGTTATATGCATTATTAGGTCTCTTCTTATTTATCGCTTCCTACGCCCTTTTCTGGCGTGCATATGAAGCAGCTTTGTTAAAGAAGGCGATTCATAAATTCGCAAATGGAGAAACAGACTTCTCATTTCATACTTCAAGACTTTCTCATTTCTTCAAAATACAGGCACTTGACCTATATAAGATCAAAGATTTTGCGGAAGCAGCTGCTAAAAAATCTATTCGTGCAGAGCACTTGCAGAATGAATTAATCACAAATGTCAGTCATGATATTAAGACACCTCTTACCTCAATCATTAACTATGTACACCTCTTACAACATGTTGAAGATCCTGAGCAAGCCAAAAAATATATTGCGGTATTGGAGAAACAATCAAAACGTCTTCAAAAATTAACAGAAGATCTTATTGAAGCCTCTAAAGCAAGTACTGGTAATATTACGGTAAATATCATGCCTAATGATTTACATGAGTTACTTGAACAAGCTGTCGGTGAATATTCTGATCGCTTTGACGCATGTAAACTAGAGATTGTGACAAGCATCCCAGAAAGTGCACGTTCTGTTATGGCAGATGGTAGACTTCTATGGCGTGTATTTTCTAATCTATTCTCTAACTTAGTGAAATATGCACAGCCAGAAACCAGAGTATATATCAATAGTGTCCGTACAATCGACAATAACATTATGATTTCAATTAAGAATGTAAGTCGTGAAGCACTCAACATTTCCGCAGAGGAATTAACGCAACGCTTTGTACGTGGTGATGAATCACGCCATAGCGAAGGCAGTGGTCTTGGCTTAAATATTGTAGAGAACCTAGTACACCTACAAAATGGTTATTTCAATATCGTTATTGATGGAGACCTCTTTAGAACAAATATTATCTTACCAGCAAAACCCGAAGAAGTTCCTACACAGGATTCTTCGGCAGAATCTAACGTATTCGATAAAGATTAAAGATGGAGATTACACTATTCTCCATCTTTTCTCTTATTCAATTTCGATTGCTTGGTCATGATGTACAGACCATGCATACGCATCAATTGTTTTATCTGGGTAAATCAATTGTAATGCTCTTCTGTATGTATTGATTTGTTCTGTATACAACGATTTGATTTTAGATAATTCTGCGTTATCCGTCTTAAAATCAATCAAGATAATTCTATCTTCTAAGATTGACACAAAGTCCATAATTCCATGTATCTTTTCTTTCTCTGTTTGTACATAGAAAGGATATTCATGATGAATTTCACCTTCTACAGCTTGGTGATAAATCGTTGAATTACCGAATGCTAGCAGATGTTTTAATTCTGTTGCAGATATACTTAAGAATGTTAAATCATCTGCGTTAAATAATCTAGAAGGAAGTTCTTCAAAACATGCATGAATGCGTGTACCATATTCTCTCCCAGCGTTTGTTTCTGTTAAGTCTAATGCTGGTAAACTACTACCAAACTCAGTAGAACTTGGGGTTAATACTTCCTTCTCTTCTATGCTTGTATATCCATAGTGTGGTAGTTTCGTAACGGTCTCTGTTTCTTTATGTTCTAGGAATACATTCCATGATGGATCAATATCCACCTGCTTCATAATTGGTTCATTTGCCATTGTGCTAAGAATCAATCCAGACATACCATTACGAATAAGTAAATCACCTAGCATGAACTTCTTCCCACGATATGGGATTGGTTTTGGTAATGCATCTACGATATATAGTCTTCGTACTGCACGTGTAACTGCTACGTATAAGATACGAATAAATTCTTCCGCATCTTCGAGATTTGCTTTATATTCGATTGCACGTTTATGAATTGTCTTTCGTTTTGCACGATATGGATTTGTACATAAGAAGTTTAATCCTAAATATAAATCATCATCGACGTTGACTGCTTCTGCGCTGTCTCTAAACTGATTTGTCGCATTACTCCATAGGAATACATACTTATATTGCAATCCCTTCGAATGGTGAATTGTTGTGACAGTAACGATATCATCTGCCGACCCTTTTGAAACAGCTTCATTCGATACTTCGTCTTCAACTGCTTTTAATGCATTTAAGAATTCCGCTACAGAATTGTACTTCGCAGATACTGTCATTTCAAATAGATAATCAAAGTTTGACTGTTGACTGATATTTAAACGATTGAAGTACGTATTATGATTCGCAAGTTCTGATAACATTCTTGGAATACCATAGGTATCCGCAATTTCTTTATACATCTGTAAATCATCATAGATACCAAACTCTTTGGCAACTGCTTTGATTGAACCCAGTCGTATCTTTGCCTTGGCAATCTCTTCATCACTATAGTTGTAGAGATTAGAAACCATGCATGCAAATAGAGCTGAATCCGCTTCTTCGTCTAACATAGCAGTACATAATGCGATGACTGTCTGACATAATTCTGAACGATAGAATCCCTCACGTGTATCAATGCTGTAAGGAATTCCCTTCGCTTCAAAGGCTGCTTTCAAATATGCTTTATCACCATGACTTCGTAAAAGTATCGCAAAGTCATGGAAAGATGGTAACTTTGTATCATTCTTCTTTGCAAGTTCAAGTTCTTGATTATAGGTATCAATAATCTTATTGGCAATCCAGTTTGCCTTAATCATTTTGATATCCTCATCTTCGTCCTCATCATCACTGACAATCGATGTTTTATTCTTCGGAGTATAACTTGCAAACTCAATGAGTGCATCTGGACTATCATTCTTTGGGAACCAGTCAACGATATCATCTTCACCATACTTTTCTGTACTCTCTTTTACATTCATAATCTTTTGAAAGAGTATGTTTGTAAATTGAATAATACGTGCATCTGAACGGTAGTTTCTAGATAGGATAATCTTCGCTGATTGCCTTGATGTATCAATTGTTTCTTCAACAATCTTTTCTGACTCATTTAATTTAGAACGCATTAGCGCAGGCTTTGCCTGACGGAAACGATAGATAGATTGTTTCGTGTCACCTACCCGGAAGATACAGTTAGGGCTAGCAATCATCTCAATAATTGTATCCTGTAGTTTACTTGTGTCTTGGAACTCATCAATCATGACTTCTTGTAAGTTATCGCGGATAACCTTCGCAACATTTTCATGTTTGAGGATTTCGTATGCATATCGTTCCATATCAGAGAAATACATCGCAGTATTTTCTTGTTTGATACGCACACAATTTTGATATGTATTCTTCGCTAGATTGATGAGTGCTGTGTTGATGGCTGAAGCATCTCTTGCGTCTGAGACAAAATCATCTTCATTCAAACGTTCCTCCACCATAACTTTGAGTGTCTTTTTCAAATGATCCATTGCACGTGCATGTTCTGGATAATTCTCTTTCTTATAACTTGAAAGTTTTGTGTCATCCATCATTTGAATTTGTTGTTTATAGTTTTGATATATCTCAAAAGTATAGGCAGAATGTTCATTTTCTGGCATTAGTTCATTCTGTAGTGTTTGAATGATATTTAAGAATGTATCAAAAGCCACAGAATTATCGATTACTTTTCCACGACCATTGATAGCTTCTGGTAATTCTTGCAAGATTTCTATATCACGTTGTAATACTGCTAATTGTCCATACAAAGACGCAAAGAAATACTTACGGATATTGATATCAAATGCATCAAATGAAGTAAATTTATTTGAACTTGTAGGATCAAACTTCTTTGGATACATCTTTAATGCATGTTGGTACCATTCATCTGGGTCAACAGATGATTCCGCATGACGATTGATTTTCACGACCGCATCATATAGTCCATCATAGTCGTCAGCTCGACTAGAGAAGTAAGAAGTGAGTGCTACTGTTTCTTGTGGACTTGTTTGATATGCATACTCTAACGCTCTCATAAACGCATCACGCTGAATATTTTCATTTTGTCCACTTGAGAGTATATTCTCTGTCGTTGCTGGATCTAAACCAATAATGTTGTAGTACTTTTTGATAATAGACAAACAGAAAGAGTCAATGGTTGTGATATTCGCACTTGCAAGTGCGATAATCTGATCATCGATATATTGAATTAATTCTTGATTAACGTTATCTTCTTTTTCTGCTAACTGTTTAATTTCATTTAATTCTTGGGCAACACGCTTCTTCATCTCACTTGCGGCTGCTTCAGTAAAAGTTAAAGCGAGGATTCGTGATAATGGTACCCGTGGGTTATCCTCAATACATCTTTTCACAAGACGAGATACGAGTACTTTAGTCTTACCGGCACCAGCAGATGCGGAAACGACAATACCCATTCCAGAAGAATTACAGGCAACGGACTGTTCAGCAGATAATTGATTTTTCTCAGAGATTCTCATCTTCTTTTGCCCCCTTTGCCGCAATTTCCTCTTTATCTAATTTAAATGGAATATCCGTCGGAATACCATCCACTTTCACTGCTGTTGGAATTCGATATTCTCCATCAAAGTGATACATTGCCATGTATGGCAGTGTTGTATTTTCAATTGGAGATAGTTCAATATTTCCATTTAGAACTTGTTTGTGAAAGTTTGCATAGATACCTTCAATATATGCTTGTATCTTATCAAAGTCGTAGATATTCTTTGGACTTTTGATATGTCTTGCATCTATATCAACATCATCTCGATGTTCATTGAAAATCCATACGGCACATTTTCTACTCTTAATGAAATCTTCCTCTAAGCTATTTAGTAATGCATGTTTTGGCATATCTCCACATTTATTGTAAACACGATTTAAATCAATCGTTTCATCCTTCATAGAGATATACTGTACAGCAGTCGGATTGTATTTCTTTCCTTGTAAGTTATTTGCGACAATCATCATATACGTTAACATCTGTAAACGTAGTCCTTGTTTTACTTCATCTTCACTAATGGATAATACAGATGATTTATAGTCAATGATACGAATTAAATCTTGATATAAATCAATGCGATCAATAATACCACGGATATTTACATTACCAATCATTGTTTCTGGTAAACGATATTCAAAGTATTCTGGAATAAAGCTTGAATCATTTTCTAAATCATGCATGAATGTCATAAATTTAGATAATGAATCTGCTAATCTTTCCAAAGAGATATCGTAGAGATATTGTTCATTTGGATGTGTTAATTTAAGTATGTCAAAATACGGTCTTAGTAACTCTTTAATTTCATTCGATGTTAGAATATTTTCTCCATCTTCTTGTAGCGCATACTGTTTACGCTTTGAACTATCTTTATAAGACATTAATAATGTATACATGAAATGATGTTGAATATTTCCAATCGTAATTGGATCAAGTCCTGAGAATTCTTGGTCCATAATTCCTAGTCCTTTTTGGATAAAGTATCCATATGGATTGCGGTAGTATGACTCTACCGTACTAACAGAACCATTTAATAATCCTTTTTCATCTAAGAATAATTGTTGTGCTGTTTCTGGTGTTAATTCATGTTTTATATCCATATGATTGTCTACAATCAAAATTGGCCATGGGGTATTTTCTTTCTTCATGTCCACTTTAGATTGCACTTCGTAAGCTAGTTGCATTTCTTTTCCTTGATAATCATTTGTAGAATATGAATAATAGATTTCTTCTGCTGAGGAGTCAATCCAACTTAGTGCATTCATATAGTAACCATAGCGCTGATTCATACTTGGATAAGATGGTATCTTTGCAAGGTAATCTTCATCAAATAAACCATTATGAACTGGAAAGCCAGGATAATTCTTTCCACTACATCCAATAACGTAAGTAACTTCTTGTTTTTTTACTGGATGTGTTAAATCTGTCACAGTGCAGATTGCGTCTGTAAACACAGCACTATCTGAATGAATCCCCTGTAACATATGCATGACGAAAGGAATATTTTCCACAGTCTGTTTTTCACTTGTTAAAATGGACTGTAAAACATTACGTAATTGTCTTCCTTCTTTAAGTTCATGTTTATTCTGTAAAATCTTTTGGTTACGAATGATTTCAAACGCATTCATTAACATTTCTTCGAATGTTGATGCTTGTATTAAACTATCTAAGTCCTGTTGGATATGATTGAATAACTCATCTGCACGTTCTTCAAAGTATGCATAACGTGTAGCTTCCTTTTTAAATACTTCTGATTCTTTCAAGGATTGTGATAAATGTGTCGGACATTCTACATCTACCAACACTTGGTCTAGATATTTGAGCACCGTAAATAATGAACTCCTCTTCTTTTGGTCATCTACACCAAAGGCGTCGATATACAAAGCTTTCATTAAAGCTTCTTTATTCTTTTGATACGCAAGATTCACTAATGAAACATAACGTTGAATAAGTCTAGCAGATACATCATGATGAACAGTCGAAAACGGTATCTCATATCTAGCAAATACTTGTTGTACAACTGGATACTGTGTCTTCCATGAAGTAAGCACTAAATTACATGGTCTACGATAGGTTGCGATATCCTGTGCAATCGCTTCAATTTCACGTCGTGTACTTAATGCATAGCGTAAATGTTTTTGACTTGTTGTTGTGTCTGTTGGTTTTATCTTGTCTTTGAGTTGTTCTAAAATTTCTACATAGTATGAATCTGCCTCAAAGAAAGGATATACTTCAATATCATCCTGCTGTAATTTCTGGATTGCGGCCTCTTTATTCTCTACATTCTCTTTTTCCACAAATGGAATTTCTAATAGAATGCGTATGATTTCCTTTAACTCCTTTTCCTGTTCGTTTGTCTCGGGTAAAGAATCAACTTGAATATTGCCTTGAATACACTCTAATACAAATTGAAAAATCTCCTGAATGAATGCAGGATAGTCAAACATCTTTTGATAAATCGGAAACGTATCACTTTTCTTTTTTAATGTATGAGAGATCTTTAGTAGTGCTGCATGTTTATCTGTATGTTTCTCTCCTAACGCAACAGAAAGTGGAACTGCTAGTACATCTTTAACAACACCATGATTATGTTTTGCGAGATCTTCATAAATATACTCTTTTTGATAATTTGCACATAAAATTGTTTTCATATTTAGATTTTATCATAGGCAATCCTGCATATTTGGTAAAATATCCTGTTTTATACAAAAAAATTGTGTAATGTTACTGGATTTTTCAAAATCCGCATGCCTATAATTACATTGACAAACACTACATAATCATCAACTAACAATAAAAAATTAAATACAATTACTTGGAGGGAAGTATTTATCATGGCAATCTGTGCTATTCTAGGCCAGAAAGTAGACAGTAGGAAAGACGGAGATGACTGTCTATTTAACGGTTATTTAGAAGACTATCTCAGTCTTAGGGAAAATGAGATTGATGATGATTTAAAAGAATCATTTGAAAAAGTATTAGAAGTGGAACCTGACACAAAGATTTGTGTAGATTTGCACTGCGCCGTCAACATTGAAGCTATTAGCAACCAAATCATCCGCTATAAAGACATCTGCAAGCTCAACGGGAAAGCACTCGTAATTCCTTATATCTTGTATTTTCAACATGATGATGAAGATAGAGCTATCATCATCTGTGACTGCAAGCAATACGGATATATCTATGCGAAGGGTCTTTACTACTGCATGACAGAGCCAGCTGGCGAATTTATTGACTGTAAGAATGAAATCGTTGCGATATCTTCTAACCAGGAAACAATCTTAAAAGTTCTCAATCAATTATTCACTGTAAAAGCAGGTTCTATTCAACGTAATATCGATCACGAACTTTTCCATAATTACGAAGAGTTAAAGACCGCATCTAAAGAAGCTGCCAACGCTCTTAAACTAGAAGCGATGGAAAAACTTCCTGAATTAGAAGACCGTACACAAGCTATCTACCATTATGTAACGAACTGGTTCCTTTTAAAGAAGGTCCTCTATGTTCAATACATGGTAAATAAGAATATCTTATCTAGCATTCATGAAAACAATATTAAGAAACAGAGAAATCAAGCAAAGCTAAATTCTGAAGAGATTGATATTCTCAGTTTTAGTGAAATGTGGAGACTTCCAAAACAAGAACCTCTTGCATAAACATGTACCCTCGGCTGAGTAAAGTCGAGGTTTTTCTATATCCCAAACAGTGAAATTAATGCCTAATTACGCGATATATGGTAACATTTTAAGGTAAGAGGTGTTATATGACAAAGAAACTAGCTGTAGTAGCACTGCTCATGTTTCTGATTATCGCTACTTTAATCGGTAGTACTTTAATCAAGAATGATTTCTTAAATCCAGAAAAAGAGCCAGTCGTTACTACAACAGAAGATAAAAAAGAAGAAGAGAAGAAGGAAACGCCTAAGCCTGAAGTTGACCCTGAAACGGATACACGCTTCAGCGATACAAACAGTATCCTACTTCTTGTAAACAAAAAGCATAAGTTAGAAGAAACCTATGTTCCATCCGACCTAACAACAGCAAACGTTAGTACAAATGGCACCGAGTGGACTCTACGCAAAGAGGCTGCGAAAGCTATTGAAGAATTATTTAACGCCGCTAAAGAAGATGGTATTAAACTACGCTTAGGAAATGGCTTCCGTTCCGGTTCCTACCAAGGGCAGTTATACCAAGCAAGTGTTGATCGTATTGGTGAGACTAGCACAAATAAAACAACTGCGAAAGCTGGATATTCTGAACTACAAACTGGTCTCGCAGTTGCGATACTTGGCGCAGATACAACTACTGATTTTAATAACAGTTTTGCAAAATCAGATGAATATAAGTGGCTCCAAGAGAACGCCTATAAATACGGCTTCATCTTACGCTATCCAGAAAACAAAGAATCCATTACTGGTTATACCTTTATGCCATGGCATTATCGTTATGTTGGAAAAGATATAGCAGAACAGATTCACGATGCTGGAGATGATACAACATTCGAAGAATTCTTTGGTCTAACAGGTGGCGACTACGAAAAGACCAGTTCTTAATTTATAGAAATCAATTTGAAAGGTAAGTGTAACAACAAATACACTTACCTTTTTCATTAAAATATAAGTTGAATCAACACCATATAACAAATTGTGCCACTCGCAATTGAAAGTAACATATTACGTTTCCATATATGCAGAATAGTAGTAACTAAAATAGAAATTATTTCCGGAACTCCATAATTTCCCCGCAAGAACTGAACATCTTTTAGACAGTATATAACCAACATTCCAAATACAGCGGGCGGAAGATATCTACCAACATAATTTACAAATTCAGGTGTTTTTCTCTTTTCACTAAAAATGATAAATGGCAAAAACCTCGTTAACATTGTGCCAAATATACATAGAGCAATTGTTATAATCTGCTGTGCGATTATCATTTCTGCACCTCCAATGATTCCATTCTTCTTTTTGATAGCGTTAGCGTGATAGCGATGACTGCCATCGTAGGTATCATAAAGGAATTTGAGCCAAATATAATGAGGCAGATCACTGACGCCACAATACCAATTAAGGAAACGATATGATGTTCTTCTTTTAACCATTGTTCTAAGAAGATTACAACAAACATTGCAGTCATCACAAAACTAACTCCCTTCGTATTAAAATTTAGAACTGATCCAAGAAGACAACCAAGAGTCGCACTGATACACCAATAGAACTGATTTAGCAATGTAACAAAAAACATAAACCATCCTTTATCAACATCATCAGGGATATTCGCTGTATAGTTGATGGAAAAAGATTCATCACACATCCCAAAAATCAAATAGTATTTCTTCCAACCCATACCCTTATAACGTTCCAACATAGAAATACCATAAAAGATATGTCTTGCCTGAATTAAAAGTGTCATGATTAGTACCTGCATTGGCGCAAACGGACTTAGTAACATCTCAACCGTCACAAACTCCAAAGAACCTCCATATACCAAAAGACTTGTTAACAGCGGATATACAAATGAAAATCCATTTGCATTCATATAGATTCCATATGCAAAGCCTAAGAATAGAAAGCCTGTAAGAATTGGTAAAGTGTATGGAAATGCAGCTTTGAATGCTTTCAGTTTCATGGAAGTAGCCCCCCTTATTAAAAATTGAATGAGCCTATTATAACCTAATTAATCAATCCATATTTATAAATATTTCATTCACAAAATTTTTTACTGAGATATAAAAAGAGGCATATAGCCTCAACTTATAACAGCAGGTTTATAAATTGTTATAATTCTACTATCTTAAATAACACCAATATACTATACATCACCGTTTCATAATCAATAGGCTGTGCATACTCATATTTTTTTTGATATAAAACCCATAAATTTTTTAAATATTTTTCTCTAGCAATTTTATCTATGATAAGATTTCCGCTTTCCATCACATAGAATGTTTTTCTATTACTACAAGTTCTGAAAAAAGATTTTTTCATAATATCTTTATCAATATCATCTTTATATATAGACATTAATACATGTATATCATAAAAATCTCTCATTCGTGTGTTTAAGATTCCTCTGGATAAAATGGTTTGTAACTTTTCCGCAAGAATTGTTTCAATATTATAGGATTTCAGCAGAATTGTTCTATCCTCAAACATTAACCTGTATTTATATTCTATTGCACTTGGTGTAATTGCATCACCAGTTGATAAATCCACTTTAAAAGGTACCTTCATTTCATCAATTATTGCATCAATCGAGACACGTAAACCAGGATACTCCATATTATCCATAATTTCAGAGAATTCTCTTATTTGAAATATTACTCCATCTGAAATATCAATATTGATTATTTCTTGAATCATGGCCTGTACATTTCGTTTGGATAACTTAAATTCTTGAATTGAAGTATCTATATCCATTGTCGACCGTAAAGAAATCCCTATCATTGAGGTAATTAATACACCTCCCTTAATTACAATTTTATCTACATAATTAGAATTTTATCTACATAATTAGAATTTGTAATTCTCTCTAAAAAGCGCTCCATCATATAAATTCTTAATAATATTCGTGCATCTAGATTCTTTTGTTTCGCAAAATATTTTATTTTTCCTTTTAACTGTGCAGCAGTAAACACAATTACAACATCACCTCCAAATACCCTCTCACCAACTGATCTACATGGAATAATTTCGCATACTCCATAAGTCGATTTAAATCTTTATCATTTCTTTGAATATACGTCTTAAGAGCAGTTTTAAAATCCTGTATTTCAATTTTTTTTCGTGAGCGTATTAAATCGCAGATTGTACGTTCTAGATTATAGATAGGTATTTGCATTTCAGTATCTATTTTTATATATTCTCTTCCAACTTCAAGTAATTCTTTACTTACTGTAAATACTTTTACACCAGATTGATTTAATTTCGATACACCGTATCCTGAATAGATTGTGATGGTATGACGATTTGGTTCTCTATCAATTAGTCCATGAAAATACAGTGCTTCATCATGAGAAAAAACAGCTTGTGGATATTTTATACTTAGAATAACTCTTTCATCTATCCAAATATTCGGAAGTACATAAATACCATGGTCAACTTTTTCGTACTGATTCTGCTCAATAAATCTATACAGTTCGTATTTTGTAATACCTTGTTTTTGTAGAGATTTGATATGTATAATTTTTGATTTTTCAATTTTTGGATTCATATATTTTCTTTTGTACTAATTACAGTTTTTATATTAGCACAAAAGAAAATATATAACAGAAAAAAATCCCGTACGGCAATGGGATTTTTATTGTTTATTCTACGAATAACTTTGTTTTATCTAATGCTTTGATTAAGAAGTACCCAATGATGACTGAGATTAGTTCTCCGATTGCGACGAATGAACCATTGATTAATGTTCCTAATACAATTTCATTTGGCATAAATAGGTATGCAAGCTCTGCACCTACGAAGAAGAAGTTAAAGATTACAGGCATTAAGCAAGCAAGTACTGGGATACCATTTACTTTCTTATCTTTTAATACCCATGTGCAGTAAGCTGCACCGAATGTTGCGATTGTTCCGATAATCGCATCTAAGAATCCAGTTGGATTAATTCCTAACATCGCTCCAATTAAGTTTGTTAGAAAACAACCTAGTGTTACACCCCAAATAGATGGTTTGTAAATTAATGGAAGTAGTGTTAAAGCTTCTGCGATTCTTACTTGTACATTACCATATGTAAATGGTGCTAGTACTAATGATACGACAGTATAGATTGCCGCAATCATCCCAACCCTAGTTAAGGTCTTCATGTTCATAAAAATATCATCTCCTTATTTTCATTTAACGTCAGGTAGCCGCTACTGACGGGATTATGTCCGGTTATTTATTTTACGCTATTCATTTTTTTCGTCAACACAAATCTCTTTATCAAATATTATGTTTCGTAAAAAAGATACTATCTTTTCGATAGTATCTTAACATGCGTGCATGAATTCTTTAGTTACTCCAAACACTTTCGGCAATCTCTTTAACAAGAGCTAATTTTGCCCATTGTTCATCTTCAGTTAACTTATTACCTTCTTCTGTTGACGCAAATCCACACTGTGGAGAAAGATATAAGTTCTCTAATGGTACATATCTAGCCGCATCATGAATACGTCTGATGATACGATTCTTATCCTCAAGTTCTGCAGACTTTGTTGTGATAAGGCCTAGCACTACTTTCTTTCCTTCTGGAATATATTTCAGTGGTTCAAATCCACCCGAACGAGCATCATCATATTCTAAATAGAAAGCATCTACATTTTCTTTTGCGAAGAGGTATGGTGCGATTGGATCATAGGCACCTTCGCTTGCATAAGTACTATGGAAGTTACCACGACATACATGTGTTGTAATAACCATATCTTCTGGATGATTTGCGATAGCCGCATTGTTAATCGCAATTTCTTCTTCTGCAATAAGTCGTAAGCTTTCTTCTGTAATGTTAAAAATCTTCCAGAATGCACGGTCTGCGTAAAGTGTCCATGTACAATCATCTAACTGCAGGTTACGACAACCTGCTTGATATAGTTCCTGAATGACTGTTTGATATGCTTTTACAATATCAGCCTTTAATTCTTCATCTGTTGGATAGAACTTTCTTGTCTCTCCAATAAACTCAGGTAAGCGTAATTGAATTAATAACTGTGCTGGTGATGGAATCGTTTGTTTCGCAATTGTATTTTCATCTTCCTGTGCTTTTACAAATTTAAAATGTTCTACAAAAGGATGGTTCTCACCAGAAATCTTCCCTACTACGACAGCTGTTTCAGCCTTTGTTTCTTCATCGTGGAAACGTAGTCCCTGGCTAGACTTATGATAAGAGATTCCATTTAATCCCCAGAAGAAATCTAAGTGCCACCAACCACGACGGAATTCACCATCTGTAATTGCATGGTATCCCGCTTTCTTCTGTTTCGCAATGAGATCGAGAATGTAGTAATCTTCTACTTTCTTTAACTCTTCTTTTGTAATTTCGTTATTTTGGAACTTTTCTCTAGCGACCTTGAGTTCCTCAGGTCGTAGAAAACTACCTACGTAGTCATAGCGAAATGGTACATGTTTCTGTATCATTACGTTCACCTCTTAATTTCCTTTCTTTAGATTTTTTCCCTGTTTTTCATCTCTTGAAGAAACATCGCCATTGAAACTGTCTTCGCATCAGGGATTTTCCCTTCCATAATGAGTTCTATCAGTTCCTCTAAACGATATTTATAGATTTGAATCTTTTCATCTGCATCTAAGTGTTGACCAATATATTGATCTACCTTTGCATAATACAAGTCGATAACTTCTGTATCATAAGCAGGTGTTGGATAGATTTTACCCATGTATATCCAATCTTTTCCTGTATAGCCTGTTTCTTCTTGAATCTCTCTTTTCGCTGTTGTAAGGGCATCTTCGCCTTCTTCTTTTTTACCAGCCGGAAATTCCAACGTTTCTTCTTGTTGTGCATATCTCCACTGTTTAACAAAGAAGAATTTACCATCTGTATCCTCAAGAGCGACTCCAACACCACCAATGTGCTGTACAACTTCTCTTTCAACCGTTAGGTTATCTTCTATTTCAACAGTATCTTTATATACATGTAAGATATTTCCTTCAAATATTTCTTCTCTTGTGAGTAGTCTATTCATATTGTTATACCTTCTCCATGCGGATATCATACAACAGATATATTTGAAATATCGTGAAGAATTGATGAAATACAAATAATCATTCATTGTTATCGATATTTGTATTTCATATTAAATCACATGCATGCATATGTTAGTTTATTCATTTATCATGCATTATATCATCTCAGAATGAAAATTATTTTCTTTTAGAAATGATAGTTTATTACATCATTTTCAGTATATTGTTTCTATCATCTCTAACAGTATAGAAAAATGTAAATATTTCATCTGATTCTTGGGTTCATGTTTTCCATTTTGTTCTATAATTAATATGTTCTATATGGGAGGAAAACTATGAACATCAAGAAAGCATTGGCTTCAGTTTTGACACTTGCTTTATTAGCAGGTTGTACAGGCGGTAACTCAACAGCTTCAAACACTACAGCATCAACAAATGATAATGGTCGTAAGCAACCTGCAGAAACAGGCTCTAAGGATATCGACACATTAAAGTTCCAATTTGTTCCATCAAGACCTGTTGATGAAATTAAGGCAACAACAGAAGGCCTCGATAAATTAGTTATCGAAGCAATGAAGAAGAGAGGATACAACATTAAGAATCTTGAAATTTCTGTCAGTGATTCTTATGAAGCTGCTGGTGAAGCTTTATCCGCTGGTTCAGTAGACGTTGCTTGGTTACCAGGTGGTACTTATGCATTATATTCAAATGAATCAGATGTTATCTTAACAGCTACACGTGCTGGTTTATCAAATGACTCTGAAAAACCTGCTGAATGGAATGGTGATGCACACAAGACAGTTAACAAGGATACTCCAGTTACATATTACAAAGGCTTAATCTATGCAGGACCATCCGAATATGGACAACAGCTTGCAAAGAAAGTTAATTCTGGTGAAGCTTTAACTTGGGAAGACTTAAACAAGGCTAAGTGGGCTGTAAGAGATGTTACAAGTTCTGCTGGTTATATCTATCCTACAATGTGGTTAATGGACAACTACGATGGTAAGACCATTAGTGATTTAGCTAACGTTACAACATTAGACTACGCCGCTGAATTCATGCAGGCTGCTGCTGGACAGATTGACGTTATCGTATGTTACGCTGATGGTCGTCAAGACTATGCAAAACAATGGCAAGAAGAATGGGGTCGCAAGGATTCTATTTGGAATGAATTAAATGTTATTGGTGTTACACAGAATATCTATAACGATACAGTATCTGTAACAATGGCTAAGGAAGACATTTATAATAAGGAATTCATCGAAGCTATGCAGGATTCCCTCATCGAAATCGCAAATACAGATGCAGGCAAGAAGATCTTCGGTATCTACAAGCACACAGGATATGCTAAGGCTGAAGATTCAGATTACGATGGAGCTCGTCAGGCTTTATCTGTAATTGAGAAATAAGATACATAAATTTATGTGGGCGATATTCAAAATATCGCCCATTTTATTTGATTTTTAATGTATGATTATTGCGTAAATAATGAATACATATAGTGATGGAGAATAGACATGATTGAATTTAAAAATGTTTCTAAGACCTACCCAAATGGCACTAAAGGTCTACAGAATGTAAATCTAAAGATTGAACAGGGAGAATTTATCGCAATTATCGGTTTATCTGGTGCGGGTAAATCTACACTGATTCGTACAATCAACCGTATGATTGATATTACAGAAGGTGAACTTGTTGTGGATGACACAAACGTAAGTGAACTCAAAGGAAAATCACTACGTCGCTTTAGAAGAAAGATTGGTATGATTTTCCAATCCTTTAACTTAGTGAGTCGTTCAACTGTAATTCGTAACGTTCTAACAAGTAACGTTCCGGATATGCCTTGGTATAAGGTTCTTCTTGGAATTTATTCCAAAGAACAAAAAACACACGCATTAGAAGCTTTGGATAAAGTTGGTATTTTAGATAAAGCCTATAACCGTTGTGATGAATTGTCTGGTGGGCAACAACAGCGTGTCGCATTAGCACGTACACTAAACCAGAATCCTTCGATTATTCTTGCGGATGAGCCAGTCGCATCATTAGACCCTATCATGGCTGATGTTGTTATGAGTGACTTTGCAAGAATCAATAAAGAAATGAATATCTCTATCCTATTAAATATTCACCATGTCGACTTAGCTTTAAAATACGCTACTCGTGTTATTGGTGTTCGCTCTGGTCATATTGTTTATGATGGTCCAACTGATAAAATCACAAAAGAGATCCTCGATGAAGTTTATAACGGTAAGGTAATCCCTACTTCAAAGGATGATGCGAAGGAAGTTGAAGGCAAGTAAACATGGCGAAACAAAAAATGTTAAAAACGCCACTGTTTGACAGAATCTTTAAACCCGAACTCATTACACTGCCAAACGGGCATACCGTTGAAAGACCCCGCAGTAGAACACCTTGGATTCTTCTGTTATTTACGATTGTTGTGATTATCTCTATACGTGCAACTGGTTTTAACTTATCAACCATCATTACACGTATAAAAGAGTTAACTGTGATTCTATCGAAGATTTTCCACCCAAATTTCAAATACTTCTCTAAAGTAATCTCACCACTGATTGAAACTATTCAAATGTCGATTGTTGGTACAATCATTGGTTCTTTAATTGGTTTACCACTTGCAATTCTCGCATCGAGTAATATCAATAAGAATAAACCAACACTTCTTGTATGTCGTTTCATCTTATCTGTATTACGTTCAATTCCTACTTTGATTTATGCATATATCTTTGCGTTGATCTTTAGTTTAGGTTCACTTGCAGGTACAGTCGCAATCGCTGTATTTACGATTGGTATCGTTGCGAAGATGTTATATGAAAGTATTGAAACCATTGATATGGGACCATATGAGGCCATGCAATCATTTGGCGCATCTACATTACAGTCCTTCTGGGCTGCGTGTATGCCACAAATTCTACCTACATATTTAGCGGATTGTTTGTACTGCTTTGAAATCAATGTACGTGCATCTTCCATTCTTGGTTATGTAGGTGCTGGTGGTCTTGGTATCTTAATTCGTGAACGTACTGGATTACGTGCTTACTCCGACCTCGGTATGATTCTGATTACATTGTTTGTTGTCGTTTGGCTCATTGATATGGTCAATGATTACCTGCGTTCAAAGTTATCTTAAACAGGAGGTCATATGTCAGAAAATATTATTGCCAAACTAAACGAAGAACCTAAAACCATTTTGGTTAGACTTATAACAGTTGCGATTGTGGTAAGTTTAATGACTTGGGGTTCTCAATCTCTACACTTCACTGGATTTACAGATTCTGGATTGAATGTCGCAAAGGGTCTTGTAAATGGTCTATTACATCCGAATGTCTCTCTTATCTTTGATATGAGTGATAGCGGTATCCCATTCTTACTCTTACAGACAATTGCGATTGCGGTACTTGGTACTATCATCGGTGCGATTCTTGCGATTCCTGTTAGTTTCCTAGCATCCACAAATATTGTGCCTAAACCAATTGCAATGTTATTCCGCGCTCTAATCTTATTAATCCGTACAATTCCTGCACTTATTTGGGCTCTTGTATGGATTCGTGTTACTGGACCTGGACCATTCTGTGGTGTTGTAACACAGTCGGTATGTTCTATTGGTATGATTTCCAAAATGTATATCACAGCTATCGAAGATTTAAATACAGGTATTCTTGAATCACTAGATGCGGCTGGTTGTACAACATTCCAAAAGATTCGTTGTGGTATCTTACCACAGCTTAGTGCTTCCTTTATTTCCACCGCAATTTATCGTTTCGATATCAACCTAAAGGATGCGACCATCCTCGGTATCGTTGGTGCAGGTGGTATTGGTTCTCCACTCAACAACGCAATTTCATCTGGTAAGTGGTCTAATGTTGGTGCGTTCCTATTAACACTCATCTTATTGGTTATCTTGATTGAGTATTGTTCGACAAAGGTTCGTGCTCGTTTAGCACATGGAAGAAAATAGTCAGTAAAAGCACCTGCATGCAGGTGCTTTCTTTATTCAGTATATAAGCTTCTTAGACGTTGTAATTCATTTCGATTGATATTAAATTCTTTCTCGAAATATGTTTCAACGCTTCCATATTCATTAAAGATTGCGTCTAATACAATCTTTCCAATCTCTTCTGTTACACCAAATGTCATACGGTCTAACTCTTCACGTTCTGGATGTGCGAGAATGATATCTTTATCTTCTTCTAACTTCTTTTGAATTGCACCACGTCGATATACATTCGTTAAAAGATAATCTTCTAATACAATTTCTCGATCGACACCTAACGCAAGTAAGATTAACATGCATGCTACACCAGTACGATCTTTTCCGCTAGCGCAATGAATTAAGATAGGCACATCACCTTTTTGAATATGTTCAAACAAGATGCGGAAGGCATGGTTATTAAATGGCATGCGTGCATAATAATTCTTGAGTAATGCAAGTTGTTCCCTACCACCTTCACCAATACGATTCATTCCTTCGGATGAGAAGTTAATTTCTTCACCACCCTCAGAGATAGCTCCACTATGTTTAATCATCAAGATATTTGGAAGTTCTGGATCTGGTCTTTGTGAGATTTCTTCGTTAGAGCGAAGGTCCATGATAGCACATAACCCCAACTGCTTAAGTGTTTCAATTTCTGATTGACTCATGAAAAAAGGTGCACCACTACGATAGAAAATATTATCTTTTACAGTCTTACCATCAGTCGTCATATAACCACCGAGCTGCCTAAAATTTAATTTATCTCTAAACCTAGTATCTTTTATCATCGTTATCTATCCTCAATGTTATGGTATCATACCATGATTTATGAATCTAACACATTTTGATGCTCAACATGTGATAAAATAATGTGGCAATTAAACAATCAATAGAAATGAGGTTTTCATGACAGATCGAATTCGAATTTTAGCCACTTCTGATGTGCACGGGTACATCTATCCACACAGTTACGCTGACGGTTCCAGTAAAGATATCGGTTTAGCTAAAATCAAAAGTTTAGTTAATATTCTTCGTGATGAGAATACACTCGTATTAGATAACGGTGATGTTCTGGAAGGTTCACCTTTAATGTACCATCACTTTGTAAAAACACCAGATGAAGTCAGTCCTATTACACGTGCCATGGCTGATTTAAACTATGACTATATTAATGTTGGTAATCATGACTTTAATTATGGAGAGGAAGCTTTGATGATGCACCTACAGAATGTCGGTGCCCCATGTATTACTTCTAACTTCTTCTACCACGGTAAACCGTTTGGCCCTAACTATGTTATTCGCCAAGTTGCTGGTAAGAAAATTGCGATTTTTGGCATCGTTACCCAATATATTCCAAATTGGGAAAAGAAGTCTCACATCAAACACATGCGTTTTGTGGATGCGTATCTTTCTGCTGAAGCGACTGTAAAACTCATCAAACGTCTAGAAAATCCTGACTACATTATCTGTATGTACCACGGTGGATTTGAACGTGACCTCGTTAATGGAAGATTAACAGAAGATGAGACAGGTGAAAACGAAGGCTATAAGATTCTAAGAAATATTCGTGGCATCGATGTCATGATTTCAGGTCACCAACATCGCACTGAAGCTGGTAAGTTATATGATACTTACTATACACAAACTGCTGCTAACGGAGCTGAGCTTGCATGTATTGATATCTATCCAGACAATAATACAATCGAGCCACGTATCTTAAAGGCAGATATTGACGCTGACCCTGATATGTTAAAACTATTTGAGAAAGATGAAGCTACTTGCCAAGCATGGTTAGACCAAACACTTGGCACAACCAATGTTGATTTACGTGTTACCGATGAATTTGATGCACGTCTACACAAATCACAGGTCATCACCTTCCTCAATAAAGTTCAACAGGAAAAAACAGGTGCTGATTTAAGTTCAAATGCCCTCTTCCTTGGCGCAACTGGCTTTGGTAGAGATATTACGATGCGCGATTTAGTCAGTACGTATGTCTATCCAAATACAACAGTTGTAAAGAAGATTACCGGTAAGATTCTACGTGAATATCTTGAAAAGACAGCTGAATTCTGGATGATTCATAATGAGCATATCATTGTAAATCCATCTTACGATTGGCCAAAACCACAACACTATAACTACGATATGGTAGATGGCATTGAATATACAATCAAAGTTTCTAACTCTGTTGGTCATCGCATTACATCTCTTACCTATCAAGGTAATGATGTAACAGATGATATGGAATTTACGATTGCGATGAATAACTATCGTGCAACGGGTGGTGGTAACTACAATATGATCAAAGAAGCCCCAACTGTTTCTACTGATCTTTCCAGCATGGTAGAACTTCTTGCGAATTATATTCAGGAACACAAAGTCATCGACTTTGAACCAGTTAACAATATCACTGTCATTAAATAAAGAAGTGACAATCCTTGTTTCTTACGACAAAGATTGTCACTTTTTCTAACTCTAATTTATTTAAGATTATTTATAAACTTTTCAATCAATTGATTTACGATATCCGGTTGATCTGTATTAGAATTATGTCCTGCATTGTCAATCCACTCTACAGACTTTCCTGTATATTTCTCATAAGCTTTTAAATAACGTATACACGAGCCAGCATGATCTTCTTTTCCACAAATTACTAGAGTTGGACATTGTGGTTCATACATTAAATTCTTTTCTACTGCATCAGCTAAACATTGATATCCATGTGCTGCGAGTCTAGCATATCGTTTTTGATCACCATCATAAACCTTCATCATTTCAAGCATTAACTGTTTGCCATATGCCGTTGTGGAAACACCATCTGAACCAACCTTTAACAATGATTTCCATGGGTAGATTTGATAGATAGGTCCTACAACTTTTAAAAGCCATAGTTCAATTGCAGTATAATATCTTCTTTGTAAAGATGGTGAATCAATCATCACAAGTCCTTTTAATTTACGTGGAAATAATTCAGCATAAATTTGTCCTAGATATCCACCCATCGATTGACCAATGATAACTGGATTTTTAATTTCTTCTTTCTCTAATATTTCATCTAGCCATTTTACTTCGGTAAATAAATCAAAGTCTAATTTAAAAGGATAGGATACCGCATGTCCAGGTGCATCCCAAACAAATACCCTATATTTATCTTCCAAATACGCTAGTTGTTTCTCAAATAATCGATGATCTGCTGTTAATCCTGGCAAAAAGATAAGTGTATATTCTGACTTAGACACAATCTCATTTATCCAATAATGGATATTTCCTGATTTTGTTTCATATATTTCTTCTATCATCACGCTACCTCTATATTTTGAATAATTGTAACTAGTAAAAAGAATGAATCATTTATTTGACTCATTCTTTTTCTTATCTGTTTTATCTGGTAAGAAAAAGATCTGTTCTCCATCTTTCGAGAACATGTAGTTAGAACGTGCATAACTCTCCACATAATCTGGATCTTGGAGTTTTGTCTTTTCTTCAACCAGTAATTCGTTTTCTTCTTGCATTTGGGCAAGCTTTTCCTTCGCTTCTGCCATTTGTTTACGTAACTGTAGCGTTGTCATGATTTCTCTTCCAACTGCTAATAACATAGCCATTGCTAGGCCAAGTGCGATTAATGCAACGAATTTCGAATTTAGTTTCTTCTTTCTCTTCTTTGCCATATTTTCCTCAATACAGTTTTTATAGCACTATTCTGTTTCTACTTCAAGTGGAGCGGCTATCTTTTCCTCCGAGATAATCTCATAAAGTTCAGATGCGTCTTTCTTCTTTTTTACTTCTTCAATCGATAATACACGTACTGTGAGTTTACGATTTCCGAATGTAATTGATACTGTATCACCTGCCAACACTTCATGTGCTGGCTTTACAATGCGGCCATTGATTTCGATACGTTGATTCACCGCTAATTCTTTAGAAACCGTTCTACGTTTGAGGATACGCGATACTTTTAAAAACTTATCAATTCTCATTTCTCATTGACTCCTTTGCGGCATAAATAATCTTGATTGCCAAGGAAATATTCTGTGAATTCTTTGGTAGGATGACGATGATTGTACCATTGGTATACCGTAAAGTCGCATCCTTGGATATCTTTGTAATCTTTTCAAAGAGTTTTACACCATC
>JABZLM010000063.1 GCA_015256775.1 Solobacterium sp.
AAGGAGGATTCATGAACTTTACAACATTAGCGAAAGAACGGTATTCTTGCCGTAAGATTTCTTCTAGACCTATCGAATCCGAGAAGTTAGAAGCTATCAAACAAGCAGCTATCGCCGCACCTACTGCACACAACTTTCAACCACTAAAAGTCTGGTTGATTCAATCACCAGAAGCACTTGAAAAGATAAAGTCCGTAACACAACAGAAATTCTTACACACATCCCCTGCATGTTTCATCGTTGGCAGTAATGCAGGCCAAGGATGGGTACGCGAAGAAGATTCTATGAATTTTGCGGACGTAGATGCAAGCATTGTGGCAACACATATCATGCTTGCAATTCAAGATGAAGGTCTAGCTACGACTTGGATTGGTAACTTCTCTCCTGAAAAAATCAAAGAAGTTTTCCCAATGATGGAATCCTATCACTTGATTGCTATCTTCCCAGTTGGATATCCAGAAGAAGACGCAAAACCTTCACATTTACACACAACACGCAAAAGTGAAGAAGAATTCATTGAAACATTATAACGAATAGAGAGATGGGTACACTCATCTCTCTATTTTTTTACTTCCATATTTCATTTTAAATATAGTGAATCTTATATCGACTTACATAATCTTAATCATATTGAATAAAGCTAAACAAAAGGCATACACGTTATAAAGTGCATACCTTTAACATTTATTAACCTAGAATTGATGCTCTCTTCTTAGCAACATATGCTGTAACCAATAATGACATCATTAGGATTGTTCCAAAGAGTGGTAAATTACTTGAATCACCTGTTTCAACACTTGGTGTTGGTTCAGGTTCTTTCTTATTTGTAATTTCCATCTTTCCATTTGCGTCAATCAATCCATAAGTAACTTGGTACTTCGCACCATCAATTGTGATGATATTACCAGTTTCGCCAACTTCACGTACTTCGTAAAGATTATCAACAGTTCTACCGGCATCTCTTACAGGAAGATTTGTAAATGTTGTTGTCCAGTTGTTTGCGGCATTTAAAGTTACTGGAGCACCTTCCGCTACACCATCCTTATACAACTGTACTTCTACTTGATTTGCACTACCACCAACCCATTTCTTAGTAATTTCAATTTCTCTGAACTTAACTTCCTCGTTAGTGATGACCTGATCATACGCACCAGAGGAATTCTTTGTTACCTTATAGCTTGCTTTTATCTTCTGAGTTCCGAACTTAGCTTTCGAATCATTTGCTACCCAGTTTCCGTCTGTATCCATTTCTCTTGCGAAGTAGATATTAGGATTTGTTGTATCCTGAGCATCGTTCACCATGTCGTACTTGATTAGGTCTACGAACATGAACTTCCAGTCGTTTGCTTCATTTAAAACGACCTGATCAATCTGTGCATATGTGGCAGCACCAGAAGTCATTAATTTGTCAACTTTTGCCTGGAAGATTTCGCTCTCGCTCATTCCTGTTGTATCGAGCATGCTTCCGTCTGTATTTGTTAGAGTAACTGCATCAAAGTCAGCTTTTGTTATTCTGAAAAGACCAACAGTCACTGATGTTACATGGTTAGTGTTGCTATTTTCCCATTTCTTCGATACTGTCAAATCAACCTTATCGTAATTAACTGGATCTCTACCAAATACTACTGCACCGTTTGATCCGATACCACCACCACGAGGCGCGGTGTTACCTGTAACTATAACCTTAGCTACGTTTCTTGCTGCAGCCTTGCCCTCGTCGGAAACAATAGCCTTAAGAGCAATCTTATCTGTAATTCCATCAAGAGTCCCTCGTTCAACAACTGGGTTTACAGTATTAGGATATCTTGGACTTCCATCAGAGTTACCTAGGTATGCTTCGTCAATTTTTCCGTCTTCATACCAATGTACTAACCAGTTATCAAGACCATTGTTAGAAAGAATCAAAGTCTGTGTTGCAGGGTCCTGCTTATTGATTGATGCTACATCATCACCTGCTGAGCCTGTATCATTATTTTCTGCACCGTTACCTGCTTTGTTATCAAAGAATGATGCTCCATTTGTAACAGCTGTTGTAGCACTACCTGTAGGACATAACCACATACCACCACCAATCTTAGTAGCTGTATTTTCTGTAACTAGAGTCTTACCCATCTTCAATACGTATGGAACAGATGCTACATAGATACCACCACCTTGCTTGCCAGCAGTATTATTAGTAAACTGACCGCCATTTACATAAACTTCTTTGGAAGCTACATATAGACCGCCACCAACTCCATTCTCGGCATTCGGGTCTGTAATCTGACTTGTAACAGCTGTCATAGTAGCCTCATTGCCTGTAATAAGACCATCATTGATTGTTACGGCAGCCGGGAAGAATCCTCTCCAACGAGCTTCACCGAATCTCTTACCATCAGCTGAAGTAAGATAGTCAACTACACCAATACCGCCACCGAAAGGAGCCTTATTACCACTGATGGTTCCACCATCCATTGTCAGTATACCTGTACCATTCACTGCAATACCACCACCTAAAACAGCTGCTGTATTGTTGGAGATAGTACCACCCTTGAGGTTGAGAATACCTTTTGAGTAATAGTGTGCTGGATTGCTGAAGTTGTTCTGCATTGTGTAGTTTGTACTGTATGTCCCAACTAATATTCCACCATATTCTCCAGTATTACCTGTAATAGTACCACCTATCATCTCCATCGTAGAGGTACCTTTAATACCTTCAACCCCAACAGCTGAGTTTAGACCATTACTTCCGCTGTAATCTAGTGTGTTGTTTGAGATGTCTCCTCCATTCATGAAGAAGGAAGCACCCTCTGTAATTTTAACAACATTCGTAAACTGGTTACTCATATAGTTATCATGAATTGATCCGCCGTTCATTGTAAGCACTGCATTAGGACCCTTTGCTGTGACAATACCTACCATTGGACTATTTGATCTTACATTCTTAATTTCACCACCGTTAATGGTTAATTTACCCTGATTGTTAATTACAGCGCTCTTATAACCTGTATCCTTTGCATTACCATCAAGAATAATGTCCTGCCATTTAAGACTTGCACCTTCTTTGATATCAAATGCAATAGCACTATTAGTTCTAGTTAGAGTAAAGCCACCACTTAAAGTGATATCCTTTCC
Source organism: Solobacterium sp. (assembly GCA_015256775.1). Classification (GTDB taxonomy): domain Bacteria; phylum Bacillota_I; class Bacilli_A; order Erysipelotrichales; family Erysipelotrichaceae; genus Bulleidia. Next base: position 3,115 of record JABZLM010000063.1, read on the forward strand.
AGAAGGAACTGTAACTGTTGCAGTTAATGGTATATCTGCAGTTAAAACAATTTCTGTTGCATCTGTCGCATCATTAATTGCCTGTTGTAGTTCAGCAAGTGTACTTGCATTAACTGTCGCCGCATGTGCCTCCAACTTAAATATTGGAAGTATTGAAAGTGAAACAATTAAAGCTAGTAAAACTGTAAATAATGACTTCCTTCTAAACATTCTCAAAACCAACCTTTCCCCAAAGACGCTTATGTAATAAACCAATTCTGTTACAAACCAATGAATCGAAACAATCTTCTAATCAATCAATATATACAAAAAATAGGCGTAACATCCTTATTCACCAGTATCATATAATATATACATTGGATAAACAATTTATGCGCCTAACTTTTTAAGAAATTCTTAAGCAATCGATAAAAATTGTATACATTATCAACAAATTGTAAAGAGTACTCACTAAATCGAGTACTCTTTATGTGTTTTACAAATTTTACTTAGCGGACTGTTCTTTTCTGATAAAAGCTAGAATTAACAATAATGTTGCAAAGAATGTCATCGAAGTTGCGTAACCAAATAGATTTGTTGCATCACTTGTCTGCGCTGTTCTTTGAACAGTAGAAGAACTTCCACCTGCACTTGGAGTGCTTGGTGAACTTGGTTGTGGAGCAGAAGCAGGTCTTGAGTTAGCATCCTTTGGATCTGTACCATTAGCTATTTCTTCTACATCTGTGTATCCATCGTTATCATCATCTAGATCCGTAATGTCTGGATCTCCATCTCCATCTGTATCTCTTTGTACAGTAACATCAATTGTTCTTGTAACTGTTGTACCGTCTGGATTTTGAACAGTCACTGTAACCTGGAAGTTACGAGTTTCTTCTGTTGTACCCCAGTCAGTAATATTTGGTGTTCCACTAATAGTATTAGTAGAAGGATCATATGTTACACCGTTTGGTAGATTTGGTGTATCTACAGTTACTACAGATGCTGGATCGCCTGGAGTAATTACAATATTTGTAATTGGATTACCATCAATCACAGTCTGAATTGGATTATTGATTGTTGGTTGTGCTACAGGTGTGATAACTGCCGCAGGTCTTGAGTTAGCATCCTTTGGATCTGAACCTGCTGCCTGCTCAACTGTATCTGGGATTCCATCTCCATCATCATCTGTATCTGTAACATCTGGAGTACCATCACCATCTGTATCACGTTGTACAGTAATCTTAATCTTCTTATTTGCTGTTGTTCCATCTGGATTTTGAACAGTTACAGGAATCTCAAATGTACGAGTTTCTTCTGTTGGTGTCCAGTTTGTTACATCAGGTGTTCCACTGATTGTCTTAGTAGCTGGATTGTAAGTTACACCGTTAGGTAACTTACTTGTATCAACAGTAATCACAGTAGCTGGATCACCAGGAGTAATTACAATGTTTGTAATTGGTTGTTCATCGATAACTGTCTGATTTGGATTTGATATTGTTGTCTGTGGAGTTGTAGTAGGAACAGAAGTTGGATCCTTTGGATCTGTACCATGAGCTGCCTCATCAGCATCTGTATATCCATCTCCATCATCATCCGTATCTGTAACATCTGGAGTACCATCGTGGTCT
>JABZLM010000022.1 GCA_015256775.1 Solobacterium sp.
ACTACCTACGGCTGGACTTTCACCAGTTAGGTTTGTGACATGCCCGTCACACATTCAAAAAAACATCTTACGGTTTCATTTTTCGCAAGATGTTTCATATATCAACTATTTTGTTGTTGCATCTGTCAGGGTTGGATTAAAACTAGCATCCACATAATCCAATAATGCTGACTTGGCGATATTACAGCAGTGGTCACCCATACGCTCTAATGTACCAAGAATATCACAGTAGATTGAAGCAGCCACAGAAGATTCACATTGGTTCTTAGACATACGTGTGAAATGCGCTTGACGTGCTACATACTCTGCCTTATCCATCTCTTCTTCTAATGCCATTAATTCTTCGTAGATAATCTTATCTTTTGTTCGGTATACTGCAATTGCCTTTGCGTACATTTCTTTAAACTTATCATACATACCGTTGATGTCAGCCATCGCAAAGGAGGTTAGTTCACTACGGTCTTCTTGAACCATCTTATAAAACTCAGAGAGGTTCATTGATAAATCACCTAAACGCTCAAGGTTCTTGATGATTTCTAGATCCCTACGAATATCCGCTTGGTCAATAGCTGTTAAATTGGAATTTGCGGAAACCTGAACCAAGAACTCTGTAATCTTACGATCCAAAGAGTTGATCATAGACTCAGATTGTTTCAAGTTATCAAAGTCTTCATCTGTACCAGGTTTATTCAAGAAAGCACGCGAATCAGAGACATCCTCGCCTACAACATCTGCCAGTTTAAAAATCGCATCTCTAGCTGCAGAAATCGCAACCGCAGGAAGTTCAGTACTAGCAAGATGAGCGTCCAACTCATCGATATTAATTTCAATCTTCTTAGGTTCTTCACCACGAACAATCAAACGAATTAATGCTGTAAATTGGCGAAGTAGTGGGAAGAATACGATGGTTGCACTTGTGTTAAAGACGATATGAGCTACCGCTATCTGCATCATTCCACCAATATGTAACTCTGCACAAATCCATTGAATAAAGTTTGCGTATGGAACTAAGAACACCATGCCAATGGTTGTACCAATAATATTGAATAAGATATGAATGCCCGCTGTTCTTTTAGCTGCTGTAGAACCACCAATTGAAGCTAAGATACCCGTAACAGTTGTACCAATATTAGCACCAAATACGAATGGTAATACGGCACTAAATGTAAGTGCACCAGCTTCATACATCTTCTGTACGACACCAATCGTCGCAGCTGATGCTTGTACTGCACCAGTCATGATTGTACCAGCAAGTAGTGATAAGAATGGATTTGTGGACATAGCTTCCGCAAAGGACATAAATGCAGGCACATCTTTAATTGCCGCAAGTTCATCACCCATCGAATTCAAACCAAAGAAAATCAAACCAAAACCAAGAATGATATAACCAGTACTCTTAATTTTCTGTTTCTTACCAAAGCAGATAATCATTGCACCGACGAATACAAAGTATAAAACAAACTTATTAATATCCAGGGAAATCAATAATGATGTTACCGTTGTACCAATATTGGCACCCATGACAATACCTGCAGCCTGTTCCAAATTCATAAGACCTGCACGAACCAAGCCAATCGTAATTGCGGTTGAAGCAGAGCTGGACTGCATGACGATTGTAATCGCAATACCAATCAAAAATGCACTGAATGGATTGGTTGTATATTTATCAATATAATCTCTCAATTTATCACCAGCGACAGCCTTTAAACCATCGCCCATGAAATTGATACCAATCAAGAATAGACCAAAGCCACCTAGGATAATATCCCATCTAATGGATGTAAGTTCCATCATTCCTCCTGTGGATCATTAGACCCTTTAAAATCTCCCCATCAAAAACACACGGAAACAAATTCAATTTAAAATATTTTAGGCTAAAATTCAAGCATTTTTCGCATTCAACTCTTCTAACCCGTACACATTATTTTGACAATTTACAACCCTGTATATAATTTTTTATCTTCAACATATGATTGATAGAATTTAATACTCTCCGTTTATCTATACTCCACAATGGCGCAATCAACTCATCCGCATTTCCATCTCCTGTTAAGCGATGGATTACAATATGTTCATCTAAATGTGCAATACATTCTGTCACAAGTTCTACGTATTCATCCATCTCTAAAACATGATATTGAGATGGATGGGATAAATACTGTAAACCTAATCTTGTATTCTTTAAATAATGTAATAACTGTAACTTCACACCATCAATTGAACATGCATTTAAATGTTGTATCGTTTCCAACAACATCTTTTGATCTTCCCCAGGAAGGCCAATAATGATATGCACAATCACACTGATATTAATTGTCTTTAGATCCTTAACCGCTTTATCAAATACTTCAAGTGGATAACCACGGTTCATCCATTTAGCAGTACTCTCATGAATCGTTTGTAAACCAAGTTCTACCCAAATAAACTTATTTGGATAATTCTCTTTTAATTCTTTTAAAAGTGAGATAACATCTTCTCCTAAACAGTCAGGTCTAGTCGCAATAGAAATGCCCGCAAATAAATCATCTTGTAAGGCTGCAGTAAAGATTTTCCGTAGCTTTACGATAGGTGCGTAGGTATTTGTAAAGGATTGAAAATATGCGATATAGTCGCCCTTAGGAATTTCTTGGTGATTATAAATCAATTCTTCTCTGCTTAAACGTTTCCCTTCATAGGAAATTGCAAAATCCCCAGAACCACCTTCACCACAGAAGATACAACCTCCAACAGCGACCTTGCCATCGCGATTTGGACAAGTCATACCTGTTTCAAGTGCTACTTTGTAAAGTTTACGTCCGAAGGTATCTTTGAGATATTGCGGAAATGAATAATACAGTTGTTTCATATCTCTATTTTATGATGAAATGCAAAAGAAAAGAAGATACATCACATATCTTCTCTTACAAATCGAATTTTCATGCCACCCTTAACAAGTTTTAAGATAGACAAATCCTTAGGTGATACGTGACCAATAATATTTACACGATTATCTGCTGGAAGTGCGCTACGGACAATCTGTACTTCTCCTGCATAACGCAGGTAAGCATCATTATCCATGGTGATTGCGCCAATTTCACGTGTCGTTGTGTTGTTTGGTGCGATGTGTTCATCTGCCTTCTTTAATAAGCGTGCTTCTTCTACACGAATAATCCAAGAAGGACTATCGATACGACAAGTTACTTCCTTATCATAGAAATGTTCCGCATGTTTTAAAGTGACTGGGATATCAATTACCCCTGTATCGCAATACGATTGAATACGCTGTATCTCATATGCACTAATCCCAGGATCTCCTACAAATACTTGATCTACATGATACTTTAACGTTAGCTCCATAAACGCTGCGTATGGAGAAATATGGCGATGATGTTCCAGAGTTGGTAAACCCTCAAAGATAGGTCCACGTTTTAATACATCCCCTGGAATAAAGGCAATCACGTGGATACCTGCAGCCTGTAATGACTGTGTAATCTTTAAGAAGTACTCTTCATCTAGTCCTGTTTCACTACGTGGATAGTAGTTATGCATGGCAAGGATTTCTTTTCCTTCACGCACCAAGTCATCTACTTCATCCACACGAATGGTGGATGCGTTTAGTACAATTGGCATCTCTTTTGCTAACGCGAGCATCTCCGCATGGTCAAAACCATAGTCCAAGCGCAATGCATATACATCTAGTAACTTTGCGATTTCTCGTACAGAGGAGACCTGAAATAACTCTAATGATTTTGTAGATACATCCGCCACAATACGGAAACCCTCTTCATTTAACCAAGCACACATTGCATGCATGTCTTTTGTATATGTATCACTAAACTCTTCTGCGATGTGTAATGACACAAATACAAGTGGATGATTCTTTCCTACGCCTTGCAAATATGACTTTTGTTTTTCAAATGTACTTAAAAATACAGAATATCCTAATGAATTTGCCATGTTATTTCTCCATGATTGCTTCACGGACATGACCACAAGCTTTTTCTAAACGAATCAATGCATCTTCGTAAGAACAATTTGCCAGAATCATCGTGATAGCCACTTTACATGAACCTTTTGCTGTATCTATCGTAGCACGTGCTACAGAGCGTTCAACCCCCGTAGCTTCCATAACAATATTTTCTGCGCGATTGCGTAGTTTCTCATTTGTCTGCATTACGTCGACCATAAGGTTTTGATAAGCTTTTCCAAGACCTACCATCGTTGCAGTAGAAATCATATTAAGAATCATCTTTTCAGCTGTACCAGACTTCAAACGTGTAGAACCTGTTAATACTTCAGCCCCTACCGGAACATCCACCGCAATTTCGGCAACTTCACCAATCTTAGAATGATATGTATTTGAGATTGCGGCCGTATGACAACCTAGCTCTTGGGCATAAGAAAGTCCACCCAAAACATATGGCGTACGACCACTCGCTGCCAAACCAATAACGACATCTCTTTCATTTAAACCAATTTGAATTAAATCTTGTTTAGCAAGCTCTGTGGAATCTTCCGATCCCTCACGTGCTTTGATAAAAGCACCTTCACCACCCGCAATCAAACCAACAACAACATCTGGGGATACACCAAATGTTGGAGGACATTCTGCCGCATCAAGCACTCCTAATCTTCCACTTGTTCCTGCACCCATATAGATGATTCTGCCACCTTTACTGATTGCCTCAATACAATACTTAATTATCTTTGCAATATTAGGAAGATGTGGTTGAATCGAAGAAGCAATTAACGCATCCTCACGGTTCATCTCTGTAATGATTTCAAGTGAACTCATCTGATCCAAATTCATCGTATTTTCATTGCGGTGTTCTGTAGCGATTGTTTGAAGATTAATTGTCATATGCGTACGCCTCCTATGATATGTTCTAGTATATAAATCTATATTCATATTATAGGAAGAATGATAACAAAATTTCAATATTGATACTTTTTTTCGAAATAATATTTCTGTTTTTGGGATAATATGCTATTGTTTCTATAGGAGAATACAGCCATGAAAAATGCACTTATTCGATTACGTGAACATTACCACGAGTTAGCCGGTGCAGAAAGAACTGTCGCGGAATATATTCTTAAAAACCCTGAAACCGCAAGTACACTTTCTGTGCAGGAATTAGCACATAAAAGTTTTTCATCCCCATCTGCGGTTGTTAGAATGTGTCATCGTATCAACTTTGATGGATACAAAGATTTCAAACGCAGTTTGACTATTGAATTAGCACTCCACGCAAAAACTGGCGAACAGATGTATAACGAAGAAATCAAAAGAACCGATAATATCACAGATATCATTCGTAAGGTAACAGCCAAAAATGCAAAATCTTTAGATGAAACCGAAAAGTTAATGGATGTCGAAACATTGCGCGAATGCGTAAAAATCATGAATGACGCAAGAAATATTATCCTTGTTGGAATGGGTGCTTCCCTAGTTACTCTACGTGATTTATATCTGAAGTTACTACGTATCTCAAAGCCATGTACCATTAATGAAGACTGGCATTCACAGCTTCTTAGCTGTAAGAACAGTACTGCAGAAGATGTAGCGATCGTTTGTTCCTACTCTGGCAATACTACTGAAGTTATTACATGCATGAATGCGCTGAAGGAAAACCTAACTCCAATCATTGCAATTACACGTTGTGTTGATACACCAGTTTCTAAACTGGCAGATCATAAATTATATACAACCGAGAATGAATCCCTTTTGCGTACAGCCGCAATGTCATCTCGTATCTCTCAGTTAAACATTATTGATATTCTCTATACTGCACTCGGCACGATGAATTACGATGAAACGATTAAAGTATTACATCGTACTTACATTGAAAAACCAAAGAACTAAAAAAGCGGAGACCCCGCTTTTTTAATATTGTTGTAATAAACCTTTTAGAGTACTTGCGAATTTCTCACGATCAACACCAAGCATTACCATAGTTTCACGTGTCTTAAACTTTGTATCACTCCATATGTCTGTAACCGTCTTACCAAAACATAAGCGACTCTGTGTTTCCACATAGACACCTGCTTTTTGTCCTGTAAAGATTTCAGGATACTGCAAGTAAATTAATGGACATGCATCATGAATACAGAGTATCTCACGCTTGTAGTTTTTGATATAAAAATTTAGATTGGATTGTACAACATCCACAAAGAATTTGCTGATCTTCGTATTAAAATCACGAATATCCTGAATATCTTTACCATCTAGGTAGGCATCAACTGTTACATCTAAACCAAACATAACAACCGGAATACCACTTTGCATAACTGTTTCTGCAGAATGAGGATCTGCATAGATATTAAACTCAGCTGCCATTGTTGCATTACCTCCAACAGCTGCACCACCCATAATGAGAATTCTTTCAATCATATCCTTCAAATCAGGATGAGAGATAATTGCATTTGCGATATTTGTCAAAGGTCCTACCGCAACAATCTGTAGTTTGCCACCTTCTTTTTTCGCAGCCTCATAGATTGCATCCCATGCATGCATTGTTTCCTTTACAGCTGAAGAATCTGGAATCACAACACCACCAAGTCCATCTTTACCATGCACTTCGGAAGCGTCATCAAGTTCTACACACATCGGCTTAATTGCACCTGGGTATACTTTGATATCCGCTCTTCCTGCATATGCAAGTACATTACGACAGTTTTTAAATGTCTTGGCATGTTCTACGTTACCTGCAACTGCAGAGATACCACGAATCGCAAGTTTATCTAACTTAAGTGCACAAAGGAGCGCAACCGCATCATCAACACCAGTATCAGTATCAATCCAAATTGGAATTAAATCTGTCATGCGATATCCACCTTTCTGCCTTCGTATGTCTTACATACTTCCACTAGCAAATCAACAAACTTATCACGGTCAACACCAAGTACAGCAGTAACATTATTCGGATTACCACTTGATTGATGCCAATCTGCGATAGTCGCACCACGTGTGTAGTGACCTTCCGTATCGATTTCAACGTACATCTCTTGTGTTGTAAAGATTTCAGGCCTCATTAACACCGCCACAGCACATGGATCATGTAATGGCGAACCATTCCAACCAAGTTCTGCGTGATGCTTGAAGAAGAAATCTAACCAATCCGCAACGATACCAGATACCTGGTTTCCAATTTCACGGATTCTCTTTTCATCCTCTGGATATACGATAGCCTTCTCTGTTACATCAAGACCACACATTGTTAGTGGGATACCAGATGTAAATACGATCTGTGCAGCTTCTGGATCTTCAAAGATATTGAATTCAGCAGCTGGGGTCCAGTTCCCGTTTCTAAGTCCACCACCCATGATGGAGATTCTTCCAATCTTGGATTTTAATTCTGGATGAGTTAGTAATAACGCTGCTACATTTGTTTGTGGACCGGTAGCGATAATCGTTACCGGTTTCTCACTTTCTCTTAATACTTTCGCCATTAAATCTACAGAAGATAATTCTGATAACTGCATGCATGGTTCAGGTAGTGCAGGACCATCCAAGCCAGATTCACCATGGAAATTTCCAGCTGTAATTAATGGAGATAATAATGGTAATTCTCTACCTTTTGCAATTGGCGCATCAATACCTAGTAAAGTACAAATACGCATTGCATTATATGTTGTTTTAGATAGTGTTTGATTACCTGCCACACTTGTGACTGCTTTAATATCAAAGACAGGATTTGCCTTGGCAAACACCCAAGCAATCGCATCATCGTGACCTGGATCGCCATCTAAGATGACTGGTATTTTCTTGATTTCACTCATGCGTTTACCTTCTCTGCATTTTCACGGCGTGCACGCTTTGCACGACTTGCCGCAATTAGAGCGAATACAACTAAACCAACAATCGTTACTAAATAAGGGATTGGTGAAACAAGGTTGGAATCAACACCTGTCGCAGATAACTTGATACCAAATGCCTGTGCAAATCCAAAGATAAGCGCTGCTAGCATGCATCCTAAAGGCTCACCAGCACCCATTGCCTGTGCAGCAAGTGCAATAAATCCACGTCCAGCAACCATGTCGAGGGACCAACCCATCGCATAGTACATAGACATAAACGCACCACCCATACCGCAGAGTACACCGGCGATAACCATTGTAATGTACTTCACGCGGATAACACTTACACCAACAGAGGAAGCCGCATGTGAGTTTTCACCAACAGAGCGAATATTTAATCCTAGAGGTGTATGGTATAGCAATACCCATGTTAAGAAAACACAGATAAATGCAAAATATGTTAATAAACTATGTCCAGATAGCACTTGTCCAATCACAGGAATCTTATCGATGAGTGGAATTGTAATACTTGGAATCTGTAACTTTTGTGTAATCAAAGAAGTTGTAGAAGTAAGTTGTGATCCCTGGGTAATTCCTGTAATCACCTTAACTAAGAAAATTGTTCCACCAGATCCAATCATATTGACTGCAGTACCAGTTAAGATAATGTTTGTCTTTAGATTGAATGCAAAGAATCCCATCAGTAAGCTAACGATAATACCTACAGCAATTGCCACAAGTAAACCAACAAACCAATTTCCAGAATAGTAAGCAAATAAGGAACCAAACAACGCGGAAATCATCATTGTACCTTCAAGACCGATGTTAGAAACACCTGCTTTTTCACAGATAACAGCAGCCATAGTCGCAAATAAGATCGGAGCTGTAATACGGAAAATCGCAAAGAAGAATTCTGGTGTCATAATTAATGAAAACATCTTACTTCACGCTCCCTTCTACTGTCGCTCCAACTTGTTTTTCGCGTAACTCCTCTTCAGCGCTCTTAACAACGAGCTTCTGACGATATTTGGATAGGAATTGATCAGCCGCAAAGAACAAGAAGATAATAGCCTGAATAATATCAATTAACTGTGCAGGAACTGCAGCGTATGTTGACATTAAAGTACATCCCTTTTCAAGATATGCCATAAAGAATGCGGCGAGTGGAACAAATGCTGGGTTATTACCGGCTAGAATCGCTACGGTAATACCCGTCCAGCCATACCCTGGTTGCGCTAACCAGTCGAAGTATTGGTTTCTTCCAAGCATCTCAATGCCTCCACCCATACCTGCTAGTAATCCACCGATTACCTGTGAAAGGATGATGATCATTACAACATTCATACCAGAGTACATAGAGAACTTCTGGTTAATACCGATCATACGAATTGCATATCCCCAACGCGTACGATACATAAATAGTGCAATAATAATTGTCATTACAATTGCGATAGCGAAACCAATAGATAACTTAGAGCCATTATCGATTAACTGAGGTAATGCAGCGTTTGCTTGGAAGTTACTTGTCTGAACTGTACCTTTTGTCTTATCAGCGATAAAGGCATTCATCATAAACTTGATAACGTACATGATGACATAGTTTAACATTAAGGAGTTTACCATTTCACTAACGTTTAACTTTGCCTTTAATACTGCAGGGATTAACATCATCACACCAGTTACAACCGCACCTGCAAGAATGGCAACGATTGGTAGTAATGCACCAGGTAATGGAACATATACTGCAACTAAAGAAGTCACAAACGCACCAAGTAGGATACCACCCTCAGAACCAAGGTTAAATTGGTTTGCCGAGAACATCACACAAGTTGCTAGACCCGTAAAGATAATAGGAATCATGCTTGCAAGTACATCTGTAAAACCCTTTACACTAAACGTACCATTTGCACGGAATATCGGTTGAATCAACATTGCCTTCAAAGAACTTAATGTCGCAAGTAGTCTTGCACCAAAACTATCTCCCTTTGAACTAATAAAGATTAGGATTGCCGCAACTAGTAACGCAATACCGATAGCCATTGCGCCACGTACAATACTAAATATCAAACTTCTTTTCTTATTCATGACAAACCCTCGCAATCTCTTCTGCTGTTTGTTTCTTAATACCCAACATGTATTGACCCATGATTTCGTCATTTAACTGACTCGTATCTTCAAAGTACGCAACAATCTGACCACCATACATGACGATTAAACTATCAGATAATTCCATAACTTCATTTAAGTCTGCAGATACTAATAACACACCAATTCCAGAACGTGATAATTCTACTAGCTTTTTACGGATAAATTCCGTCGCACCAACATCGATACCACGCGTTGGTTGATCAGCGATAATCAAATCTGGCTGATTGGAGAATTCACGTGCAACAACAACCTTCTGAATATTACCACCAGATAACATCCCAACCTTCTGGTCGCGGCTCTTGCACAATACTTTATATTCTTTAATGAGGGCATCCGTCTCTTCATGCATGTTTTTCATGTTAAACATCAAACCCTTGTTCATCTTCTTAGAATCTGCACGGTCAGAGATAATATTTTCTTCAATTGACGCATTTGCGGCAATACCAAATAACATACGATCTTCTGGTACTAATGAGATATGCTTCTCACGTAATTGGCGTTGGTTTAAACCTATGATATTATCACCCTTCATTGCGATAGTTCCCTCATTTGGTTTATTTAAACCAAACAACATATCGACAAGTTCCTTTTGACCATTACCTTCAACACCCGCAATACCAAGAATTTCTCCTTTACGAACGGATAGAGATACGCCATTGAGCATCTTCTTGCCCCAGTCATTGACATAATGTAGGTCTCTGACTCTTAGGATTTCTTCTGTTGGTTTTGCGGCATCCTTTTGAACCTGTAAGACAACATCACGTCCTACCATCAAGCGAGAAATCTTCTCGGGTGTAACATCCTTTGTCTCATAGACACCCATAAATTTACCACCACGTAAGATACTTAAACGATCAGTAATCTCCATGATTTCGTTTAACTTATGAGAGATAAAGATTAATGTATAACCCTGTTCTTTTAGATGCTTTAACTCCTTAAATAGTTCTGTTGTTTCTTGGGTAGTTAAAACAGCAGTAGGCTCATCTAAAATCAAAATCTTAGCACCACGTACTAATGCCTTTAAGATTTCTACTTTCTGCTTCATTCCAACCGGAATATCGACAACACGCGCATTTGGGTCTACTGCCAAGTTAAACTTCTTGGAGTATTCCTCAGTAATCTTGATTGCCTTTTGACGATCGATGAAAATACCGTTCTTCTTTGGAGTCATACCCAATACGATATTTTCAGCGACAGTTAAACTTGGCACCAACATAAAATGTTGGTGAACCATTCCGATACCCTTTGAAATCGCTACATTCGGTGATGATAAATGTACCTTTTCGCCATTGACGTAAATCTCACCTTCTGTAGGTTGCTCTAAACCAAACAACATCTTCATCAGTGTTGATTTACCAGCACCATTTTCTCCCATCAGCGCATGAATTTCGCCTTTGCGTACATTCAAGTCAACATCCTGGTTTGCCACGACACCATTAGGATAAATCTTGCGAATGCCTTTCATTTGAATGACATATTCTTCGTTCATATCTCTTACCTCATTCTATTTTATATACAGGTGATCTTTTTAAAATGAAAATCCAGTCCCAACCACCATCCCAAGTTATTTTCAAAACTATTGAAAACTACACTTTTCGGCAGCTGAAACTGGATTCATAAATCACCAAAGATACTAATCAGATATATTGTTTTTTCGTGGTTGAATGAAACTTTTAAATTTCTACGTAAAACAATTTATGAATCTTTTGTATCGCTACGATTAAGGACGAACCTTTTCACGTAATGTTTCTAAATCTTTAGATGTATTTCCTAATGCTGTAGGAACTTCAACCTTACCGTTTAAGATAGCCTGAATAGCTTCATTAACCTTGTCCTTAGTTGCTTGAGAAGCATACTTGGCAAAGTTCTTGTCAGTTACTACACCAACGCCATTTTCCTTCAAGCCTAAAGTAACTTCTGTTCCCCAGTGTTCTCTACCTGCATCCCATTCATCAAATACCCAAATGAGAGAGTTACCAACATTCTTTAAACCAGATGTTAATGTAATCGCTGCTAAGTCAGGAGAGAAAGTAGATTCCTGGTCTGAGTCAACACCGATAAACCATGCAGTATTCTTTTCAAGAGCTGCTTCAGCTGCACCATTACCAGCATTACCAGCAACACCCCATATAATATCAGCCTTATTATCACTAATCATGGATAATCCATATTCCTTAGCAATCGCTGTATCTACATAGTCATTTGTATAACGTGTATCAACCTTGATTTCTGGATCAACGTTCTGAGCACCTGTAATATAGCCATATAAGAAGTCATTGATAACTGGGCTATCAATACCACCAACGAAACCAATTACCTTTTCAGGATTAATACGTTCAACAGATGTATCTGTTGTCATGCTTGCAGCTAATGTACCAATGATATAACCTAACTCATTCTGCTTGTATGTTAAGTTGAGGACATTCTTATTTTCGCCAGCATAAGTATTGTCATCAAAGATTGCATACTTCTGATCTGGATACTTTGTAGCAACTTCCTTTAAGAAGTCAGGCATCTGATATGTTCCACAGATAATTAAGTCATATTCTCCCAAATCAGATACTTCATACAATGTCTGTAGCCATCTTGGCTTATCAGCGTCTGTACCACCCATTTCAATTGTCTTTAATGTGATACGACCATCTTTTTCAAGAGTCTGTAAACCAGCTGCTGCTGAGTCAAAGAATGACTTATCACCCAAGTTACCGTTAACTAGGTATGCTACGTTGTAAGTCTTTCCGTGTGTCTCTGTTGCGTTGGAACCCTGCTTTTCAGATCCCTTAGGTCCACAACCAACGAGCGGTGTTAACAACAATGCAACCATTGCTGCCTTTAATAGATTTTTCATGTATTTTCCTCCCAAAATCTTTTCAAATCGCTAGCCATCTCTTAAAATGAAATGGTGAAAGCGATTTCATGTACACTCATTTTATTATTGGGTTTTAAATAAGTCAACAAGCACATATCATAAGTACATATCACCGGAAAGGATAAAAAATTATGTTGAATCGTATACCTAAAATTAATCTTCACTTACATCTAGACGGGTCATTCCGCATGGATACAATATGGAAACTTGCTCATGAACAAAATGTGCAAATGCCTGCTGATACAATCGAAGGCTATGAAGCCTTTATTCGTAAGTGTGCAAATGCCAAAGATGTAAATGAATATCTTAAGATGTTCGATACTCCTTTGAAATGCATGCAAGATAAAACTTCTATTACTCGTATTACAGAAGAGTTAATCGAAGACCTAGCAAATCAAGGCTATATCTATGCAGAAATTCGTTTTGCTCCACAGCTCCACACACAAAAAGGTTTAACCCAAGCCGACGCAACAGAAGCTGTATTAGAAGGCAGAAACAATGCCCTCAAAAAATATCCAAATCTTCGCATTGGTATCCTTACATGCATGATGTGTATAGGCGTTGATACACTAAACCAAAAAGAAAATATGGAAACTGTAGAAGTATGCAAGCAATACCTTGGTAAAGGCGTTGTCGGAATTGACCTTGCAGGTGCGGAAGGATTTGTACCTCTATCTAACTTTGGCCCATTATTCGCAAAGGCGAAAGAATACGGTCTACCTATGACTTGTCATGCAGGTGATAGCCAAGGCCCAGATACCGTTAAAGACGCAATGGACTTTGGTGTAACACGTATCGGTCATGGCCACCACGTATACTTTGACCAAGAACTTGTAGAGCGCGCAAAAGAAAATAAAATACTCTTTGAAATCTGTCCAACATCTAATGTACAATGTCAAACCGTACCATCGTACGCCAAGCACCCAATGAAACCTCTATACGACCAAGGTGTACTCGTTTCTGTTAACACTGATAACGATACATTTGCTGGTGTACACATCACAGACGAATATGCACATTGCATCGAAGATATGGGCTTTACAGTCGATGATATCTTCCAAATGAATATCAATGCAGTAAATGCCGCATTTGTTACAGAAGAAGAAAGAAAAGAATTACTGCATATCTTAGAAACAGCCAGAAAGGAATATGCTCCATGCTAGAAGCACATATTCAATTAGACAAAAGTGTAAACGCAAAGTATGCAATCATGCCCGGGGATCCAGCCCGTATCGATCGCATCATACCATTCCTTGAAGATGTAAAAGTACTCGCGTATAACCGAGAATTCAGAAGTATATCCGGTTACTATAAAGGTGTAAAGGTTATTGCCATCTCTACTGGTATCGGTGGTTCCTCTGCTTCCATCGCCATTGAAGAGTTAAAACATATTGGCGTAGACACAATGATACGTATCGGTTCCTGTGGTGCCCTACAAAAAAATATCCAACTTGGAGATTTAATCTTTGCTGTCGGTGCAGTACGTGATGAAGGTACATCCAAAGCATACGCAGATATTCGTTATCCAGCAGTTGCGGATACAGAATTCTTACTCAAATGTATCGAAACCGCAAAAGAAAATCATTGGAACTATCATACAGGAATCGTTCATAGCCACGAAAGCTTCTACATTGATACAAACGCAGAAGAAGAAAAGAAATGGTCAGCCATGGGTGTTCTTGGTGCAGATATGGAAACAGCCGCCCTATTTACAGTAGGTCGTTTACGCAACATTCGCACAATGTCCATTCTCAATAATGTCGTCCTCTATGGTCAAGATACTGCAGATGCGATTGGTAATTACGCAGATCAAGCAACCAAAACAATGGAAGGTGAACGCAGAGAAATCCTTACAGCACTGGAAGCCATCTATAAGTTAGAAAAAAATGTCTGAATTTTCATTTCAGACATTTTTCATACTCTCTACTACTTGTTCTAATGTAGGAATACTTTTAGCAGCACCTTCTTTGGTAACGGTAATACTACTTGCCTTTGCGGCAATGCGCAATGCATTACCTACCGTTTCACCACGTAAGATACTTGCTAGATAGAAACCTGTGAAGGTATCACCAGCAGCCGTTGTATCAACAGCCTCTACACGATACGCATCTTGATGAATCACCCTGTCGCCAGAAATATAGTAAGAACCCTGACTTCCCACCGTTAAAATAATTTCCTTACTTGGATAAGCCTTCTGTAAACCTGCAATCACATCTTCTACCTGATCAGATGAAACATTCGCAAGTCCCTTACCTTCTACTTCATTCACCACAAAGATATCAATTAAATCTAGAGGATAGCCAAAAATCTTTTCATCCATCGGTGCAGTATTGAAGGCAATACGCAAACCCATCTCATGTGCCTTTGTGATTAAGTATGTTAAAGAAGATATTTCATTTTGAATCAGTAATAAATCCCCCTTTTCAAAATGTGTTAATACTTCATCAATCTGCGCTTCATCAATCAACTGATTCGCACCACCGTAGAGGATAATACAGTTTTCACTATGACTTACCTGAATAATCGCATGCCCAGTCGCAGTTTCTTCATCCTTCTTTAGATAATCAACCTTTACACCATACTCTTGTAAGTAATCGATAAATGGTTGACCATCAAACCCAACACGTCCAGCGTGGTATACATCTAAACCTGATTTTGCTAATGCAATGGATTGGTTTAAACCCTTCCCTCCAAAGCCTCTACTATAGGACAAAGAAGATGTCGTCTCCTTTGGCATCACAAAATGATCCATCTGATACACATGATCAAAATTCAATGATCCAAAACTTAAAACTTTCATATGTAACCTCTCTTGTCGTAAATCTTATAAATTTAATATGACATACTTCTAAGATTTATCCAAATAAAATCTCTAGCAAATCTTCCTATCTGTATAATTTTTTTCAAAAACCAGATAATATTTCTGTTCATTTCGTGCTCAATCGTATAGATTATTAGTATGAATATGCAAAACAAGCACTATAAAGCAGTCATGGATGAAGTAGAACGCTTAGAAAAAACAGGAAGATATAGTTTGGTAAAGAACTTTATTCAGCACGGAAAGACAACTGTATATGCACATTGTATTGATGTTGCACTTACAGCTTGTGAGTTAGCTGAAACTCACAATTTTGATGTAAACTATTCCGCAATGATTACTGGTGCTTTATTACATGATTATTTCTTGTATGATTGGCATATTCCACAGAAACACTTCGGATTACATGGATTTACACATCCGTATACTGCAGCAAACAATGCTAAGGATGATTATCATATCGGTTCTATCGAGGAAGATATTATTATTCATCACATGTTTCCACTGACGATGTATCCACCACAATCGAAAGAAGCTTGGGTTGTATGTTGGGCTGATAAGCTATGTGCAGCACGAGAAACAGTCACAAATCGTCTTGTATTCTTAAAAAAAGCCTTTCAGCGCTAGGCTTTACAAAAATTCATCAAAAAAGCAAAAAACATCTTGCAATGAAAAAATGACCATGGTAATATAGTAAAGCGCTGAACGGTTAGTCAGTATGCACTTGGCAATAGTTGAGGAAATACTCAAGAGGCCGAAGAGGTGCCCCTGCTAAGGGCATAGGTCGGGAAACCGGCGCGAGGGTTCAAATCCCTCTTTCCTCGCCATACATTGGTCCCGTGGAGTAGTGGTTTATCTCGTCTCCCTGTCACGGAGAAGATCGCGAGTTCGAATCTCGTCGGGACCGCCATTACGCGAGTGTAGTTCAATGGTAGAACGCCACCTTGCCAAGGTGGACACGGCGGTTCAATTCCGCTCACTCGCTCCATTAAAAATTAAACCGCTTAAATAGCGGTTTTTCTTATGTTCTGGTCAACTTTTATTTATTTTTTGCTTTATCAATAGCATCTTGCATTGCATTTCGGATTACTTCAGCTTGGCTTATTCCGAGTTTTTGGCACGCTTCGCGAAATGACAAAACAAATTCATTTTTGTACGTGGCAGATACTCTCATCATGTTTTCTGCTCGCCACTTTGCATTATATTCTTTCTGATTAAAATCGCCGTTACTTGTTTTTGGCATATTATTGATCCTTTCTATTTCTGAGAAGCAAAACCGTTACAACACTTGCAGTAAAAATAGCAACTATGATATAAATTATCATACTTGATATTTTATGAAAAACAACCCATAATTCAACTAAGGAGAGGGGCTTTCGCCCCTAGCTGTTATCACTTGGTCAGCCACCATGTGATAAGTCCGGCAATTACTCCTGATAGGACACCGACGAGGAAATCACGTGCAAGGCGTTTCAACTCATCGGTTTTTATTTTTAAGATCTACTTCAGATACTATATAATTAATTCAGAGGAAATTATGGAGTTCGATATCTTTTATTACGAAAATGATATATCAACAATCAAGAATAATCCAAGAATCATTCTAAGCAATCCTTCTGTTTTACATGTACTTTCAGATATCATTAATCAAACCCCAAATAGTATTGATATCAATCAATACTCAAATAATGAAATCACAAACAGTTTATTAATGATTGATGCAATTAAACTTTGCAATAATAAACTGTCTTTAAACATCCCTATTTTTATCGAAAGAGATTTACCTATATTAAAGAAATACATTTTACTTGCCAGCAATAAAATTTACCATTCAATAATGCAGCAGACTGATAACTTGATTAAAACCATCCATCAAATCCAAAATGGTTTCTCGGACCAAGTAAATCTCTATCACATGTTATGTGGATATGTTTTTGATGGAACAATATTTGATGAACTTGTAAAACATAATTTAATTACAACTCACAAAATTCATCCAGATTGTTCAGATTATCTCATCATTATGTATGAGAAGAGTAATTCTTTAAACACATATAGCAATAAACTATTATGTTCTTATAATCGCCTTAAAACACATTACGGGGTATTTAGTTCTTTTGGCGATTGTGATGGAAACCGAAATGATTTCTATCGTCAATTCATGTTACAAAATACTCATCAGTCGGATAAAATCATTAAATACTCGCCTGACGAATTGGGCTTAGCATTTCATTCCTTAATTCTCGGAAATAAAATATCGGAAAATCTTATTTCAATCTTCAATCAAATGGGCTATACAAAAAATGGAATAATAAATATTCCAGTTTATTACTCTGATGATTTTAAAGTCGGTGATGAAATTTCCAAAATGGTTATTGACGCATGTTCGCAAATCCTAATTGAATGCCTTAACCTATTAAGCAGAGAACAAAACTTATTATCAATTCAACACAGTGTAGATATTCGTGATATCGCAAATGAAATTTATCATTTGATTTTCGGTACAGTAAATGAATTGTTAGTTCAACATAATATCGTTGCACAACCAGAGTACCATCCAGATGAAGGTAGATACTTAAAATCCTATGAAATATAGTTTATAGGATTTTTCATTATTGTCGCATCATCCTTTTCATTGTGTTCACTATATGAAATTTTCATATTTGTTACAAAAATAATTGTTTCATAACTTGTTTTAACGCATAATCAATATCGTAGGGGAGATTGAACTATGTTTACAAAACTTACTAAGGCTGAAAAAGACTGGATTTTATATGATGTCGGTAACTCTGCCTTCATACTATTGGTATCAACAGTTATGCCGCTATACTTTAATAGTTTAGCGGAGAAAGATGGACTATCATCTGTTAGTTATCTAGCATATTGGGGATATGCCGCATCAGCCGCAACACTATGTGTCGCCTTCTTAGGCCCAGTGATTGGTACAATTACAGATTTCAAAGGATTTAAGAAACCTATCTTCTTCGCATCTGTACTTGTCGGATCACTTCTATGCTTTATGATGGGATTTATCTCACATTGGTTGATGTTCCTAATATTCTTCATTCTCGCAAAAGCCGTATATTCTTCCAGTATCATCTTCTATGATTCTATGTTAGGAGATATCACAACAGAAGAACGTCTCGATAGCGTATCCTCATTAGGATATGCATGGGGATATATCGGATCCTGTATTCCTTTTGTATTATCACTTGCAGTGATTCTTGGTGGTAAAAAGATTGGAATTTCAGGAAGTCTAGCAATGACAATTGCCTTTACAATTACAGCTATTTGGTGGTTTGTATTCTCATTACCTTTATTAAAGACGTATAAACAAACACATTATATCGAAAATACAAAGAATGCTATTGCAGAGAGTTTTAAACGCCTAGGAAATACGCTCAAAAATGCAACTAAACACAAGAAAATCTTCTTATTCTTAATCTCATTCTTCTTCTATATCGATGGTGTTTATACAATTATTGATTTAGCGACTGCGTACGGAACAGCGTTAGGCTTAGGTAGCACAAGTTTATTACTTGCATTACTACTAACACAGATTGTTGCTTTCCCTGCTGCTCTTACATTTGGTCGATTAGCACAGAAATTTGATACAACACGATTAATTCTACTTTGTATCTTTGCATATCTTGGTATCGCAATCTTTGCAATCTTCTTAGATACCCAAGTCGAATTCTGGATTCTTGCGGTATGTGTAGGATTATTCCAAGGTGGTATTCAAGCTCTATCACGTTCCTATTTCACCAAGATTATTCCAGCTGAACAGTCTGGTGAATACTTTGGATTGATGGATATCTGTGGCAAGGGTGCAGCTTTCTTAGGTACAGCGTGTGTTTCGCTTGTATCGCAGTTAACTGGTTCAATTAGCGCTGGTGTAGGAAGTATCGCATTCTTCTTTATATTAGGTATCTTCTTCTTTATCAAAACAATTAAGACAAACTAAAAGCTAACTATAGAGATCATCACCTAGGGATTGTAAAAATCAGTTACTGCGCGACATTTTCATGCGGTGGTAAAGTGAAATAATGACCATACAAAGAGCCCATTACTCTTGTCTGGTCATTTTCTTATATTCAGATATCAAAATAGCATAGAAGATTAAATGCATTTTGCATTTCTATAATTATCAATCATCGAATTCAAGTCTCTGATGCATTCTTTTATTTCTTTCGTTGTAGTTAATTTTTCTATTAATTCTGCAGATGAATGTGACATAGGATTTGCATTTCTCAAATCATGTGCATGCTTGATTATATTTTCAGAGCCATCAATTTCTTTATAAAAAGCCATAATCTCTTTCTCTTTGTAAAATCTTTTATAGTTGGGCTTTTTACAAGCAGAATCATAATTACAGAAAAATGCTAAGTCTGACGTAAAACGATCAAAATAGTTTTTATAAAATGCATATTCTGCCAATATATTATGTCGCTCCCTTTCCACCCAATACATAAAGTAGAGGAAATACGCCTTCCAATCACTATCTATAATTCGCAGATAATTATTAATACGCTTATTATAAAGTGTGGACAAAAAGCTATTTTTGCAACAGTTATAATAATAGTTTTTCAGATTACAATTATTTTCATTTAAGACAGCCAGTAAATCTATATGCCTGAATTCACTCTGAATCAAATAAGATATAGCTATTGATGTATCATATGAATTCCATAATCCAGTTCGATTGCGCTTAAATAACTGATTAAGTAAAGCTTTAATAGCCATTTCACTTTTGGTCTTCATAATCATAATCGATAAACGTTTTGGATCTAAGCTTATGAATGATACATCAGCTTTAATCAACTCACATATGGTGGATATTGTTTTACTATCTTGAATTACTTCCTCACATTCATAAATAAAATGGTTGTAAACTTCCATTGGAGTAAATTCAATATCATCACTACTAAAATGCTGATCAATCAAGGTATTGTAGTGTTCAACATCAATATAGTCTTTTTTAAGTGCTAATAAAAGAGAATCTAAAAAATCTTGAAATTTATCTGCAAATAAATCCGCAATATTATGATGTATGCCATTGAAATATTCATCATATAATGATTTTTTTAGTTCATCATTGATTTCTATTACAGGTTTCAGGCAGCACTTTTTTGTATTAAGAGATAAACCGTACTCTTTTAAAATTGAAGAATACTCATTTCTAATCTGATTATATACATCATGTAACCTAACAATATCATAAGAAGAATTAATTAAAATATACATATCATCAACATATCGAATAATTTTGAAGTCGTTTATGCAATCTATCTTATCTTTAATAAACTGGTATATTCGGTTATCTATTTCATCTGTATATACAATTGTCGCTAAGTACGACGATGCAGTGCTATTTTCTATTGTTGGAAATTTTCCATTCCCACAATACAACAGCAATTCTTTTATCATTTTCAACTGTGTGGGAGTAAAATACACATCTTCTATATTACTTCTTTCATCAATTTGTTTGATAAGAATATCTAGATTTATATTGGGGAAAAAGTTAGTAACATCAGTTTTTATAAAATACTGGCAGCCTGAAATATGAGTATTTATCAATTTATAAAACTTATCATAATCCTGTTTATACTTTGCCTGCATATTCTCATAATTTCCTGCGTAAAACACATCAATGCAAATATTCCTTACAGGTTGGTAATGATTTGATATTTCCTTGCCTATAGCCTGTAATACTAAATACAGAATAGGAGATACAAGGCTAGAATCTCTAAAGCTCCCATCCGCCTTCTGAAGGAAATTTTCTGATTGATGCATTACTTTTGGGAACAATACAAAAGCAGCTTTTTCAATATATTTCTTAAAGAATTCTTCACTAGAAATATATTGCTCCTCATCTTTATCAATTCTTGAAAATGGAAACCATTGTAAATAGGCCTTTTTACTTCCTGTACTTAAATCAAAATACATTTGGCATGTATGCTTCCATGTATCATACGTAATCCCAAACATACCAGTTCTCTCCATTCTATCTATTGAAATAAAAATCTATTCATTAGCTTACAAGTATTGTTACAATCGGACTAGCAATTGCCGCAATCATTGCAACTACAGCTATAATCATCATAATAATATTATATTGGCGACTACTTTTTAAATCAGTTTGAGCAGACATGTATGATTCTGTTTGAGCATCATACATATCTTTTAATT
Source organism: Solobacterium sp. (assembly GCA_015256775.1). Lineage (GTDB taxonomy): Bacteria > Bacillota_I > Bacilli_A > Erysipelotrichales > Erysipelotrichaceae > Bulleidia. The sequence goes on from JABZLM010000022.1 coordinate 21,801, forward strand.
TGTTATAATTTTCAGATAATAGCTTATTCTGTTCTACTAAAATGTTGATTTGCTGAGAAGTAAGTACATTTTGTTCTTCTATCTTCCTTTTTATATCACCAAAAATAGTATTTTCTGGATTTATTACCGGGAAATCGGGAAATTCAATCTTAGGATATATTGGTTCTGGCATAGTAATATGGGAGATATCAAAAGGATTGTTTGATAATATTTTATTTAACGGATTAAAATCCATAGCGTTTTCCTCTCCTTCGTCATTTTCGCTTTATCTCCGTATGAAACTATATCTTCAGCAGTTATATACATTGTATGTTATGGTTCTAATACTTTTTAACCCTACTTCAGAATTAGGGTCATATGTCATGTTAAATACAATATTTAACAGCAACTTTTTAATAGAAGGATTATTTAAAAATTATTTATAGATTTCCATATTATTTGCTATTACCGGGAAGACGACCTACTAACATGTGCACTTGCTTTTCACAGCCATATTCTGCTTGTCAGAATTTCGCATTGCATTCTAGTACTCTTCTTATTCTATGTAACTGTTGCTGGAATTTTAATAATCTGTCAATAAACACTTCCACTTCATTAATCTTTTCATCAGTGACTAAATGCGTCAGGTAAATCATTTTCCAATAGAATTGTATCGGTAGGTAATGCATGTCGATAGATATGGGCAAACGCTTCTTTGACTGTCTTCACAACGATAACACGGTTCATATCAAACCCAACTTCTTCTAGACCTTCATAGATAGGCTTTGTTTGAATTTCACCAACAAGGATAACCTCATCTGCTTTACCCTTCATCTTACGACCAAATTCTTTATTTGCGTCATCTTGAATTGCGCCAAGATCAA
>JABZLM010000064.1 GCA_015256775.1 Solobacterium sp.
AGTGGAGAGGTCAGTACAATTACAGTACATGTACCAAAGAGTGTCAGTGTGACATTCAGAAAGGCAATGTTATGAGTTTAACAACAAAACAAAGAGCGTATCTAAGAGGACTAGCACAAACAGAACGTGCAATTTTCCAGATTGGAAAAGATGGCTTAAGTGATAACCTAGTAGAAACTGTAAATAACGGTTTACGTACAAGAGAGTTAATCAAGATTTCGGTATTGAAAACAGTTACTACAGACCTTAAGGAACTAGCATTCGATTTAAGCATGCATACAAAATCTGAACTTGTACAAGTCATCGGCAGACAAATCGTTCTCTATAAGAAAGCAAAGGAACCAAAGATCGTTTTACCATGATCATATATACAGCACCCTTTGATCCAATTACAGATGATGAACTACAACAGTTAAAAAATTATCACAAAGAGACTGGCAAGCAGATTGCGCTTGCGGTTGTGGGTGATGGTATCCTAAACTATGACAAGCGTAAGAAGTTATGTATGCGTGCATGTAATCCATATCGCTATCTACATGTCGTAGATATCAAACAGGATGATACATGTATCGCACTGCAAGCAGAAACAGAAGCTGAAGTGCGAAAAGGATACTTTTACCTAAGCGCAAAAGGAATACGCAAGATACTACTAAAGAATGGTTACTACTTTGAAGAAGTAACGAAAGCGCAATGTAACCCTAAGCGTGCAGCACATTCTGTTCGTGTTGCGCATACTGCGTTTAAACTTGCAAAAATTCATCATTTGGATGAACAACTCGCATATCAAATGGGTTTATTACACGATGTCACAAAGAAAATGAGTGATGAAGAAGGAAATCAACTTCTATCACACTTTCGACCAGAAGTATTAAAACTCGATCCGGCAATCTGGCATAGCTATACTGCAGTCATCTGGTTAAAACAGAATCTGTGTTGTTATAACAAGAAAATCTTACAAGCAATTGAACATCATACCCTTGGGGATGGTAAGAGTGCATATGATCATATCTTATACATCGCAGATAAGATTGAACCGGGTCGTCAGTATGATGTGACCATGCATACAAAGATTGCAGAGAGAAATCTTAAGCAAGGGGCGGAGTATGTCCTTGCGGATGCGAAAAAATATATACTTGAAAAGGAGGGAAAACATGTCTGAATTACTGAATTTAGTACGTCATACATTAGATGAAAAATTGGCAGAGAATATCGTGACAATCGATATCCGCAATGTCAATGCTTATACAGACTATTACGTCATCTGTACTGCAAAGAATCCTAGACACGCAAATTCTCTTGTGGAATTTGTAGAAAAAGAAGTAACGAAGAATGGCTTTGATGTACGTCTTCGTGAAGGTGAAAGGGAATCGACTTGGGTACTCATTGATATGAATGAAGTGGTTGTACATATCTTTACAGAAGATGCTAGAAATACGTATCGCTTAGAAGCTTTATGGGCGGATCAACCACAAGAAACGCTATAACAAACACGAAGATGTTTTCATAACATCTTCTTTTCAAACGAAAGGTGATAGACCAATATGATTAAGACAATTCTATGGGATATCGATGGTACGATATTAAATTTCCAGAGCGCAGCAGAAAACTCATTGAAAAATACATTTAGAAAGTTTGGCTATGGTGAAATTACAGATGAGCTTTTACACATGTATGAAGGAATCAACGATGTATACTGGTGTAAGCTTGAAAAAGGTGAAATCACAAAAGAGAAACTTCTCGTAGAACGTTTTGTGGAGTTCTTTACTAAGATTGGTATTGAAACCACCCGTGTAAAAGAATTCAATCAAGCGTACTTGAATGGATTATTAGATACAGTTGTCTTTATGCCTGAAGCATATGACACAGTGAAGAAACTACACCCACAGTACAAACAATACATCGTTACTAACGGTGTAAAACAACTACAACGACAGAAGATTGCTAAGGCAAAGATTGAAGAATTCTTTGATGGTATCTTTATCTCTGATGAAATTGGACATGAAAAACCACAGATTGAATTCTTTGACTATGTGTTTGATCGAATTGAAACACAAAATCGCAATGAAATAATGATTATTGGAGATTCTTTGACGAGTGATATTGCGGGTGGAATTCATGCAGGAATTCATACCTGTTGGTATCATCCTAGCAATGAAGAAAATCACAGTGACATAAAACCAGAGTTTACAGTTATGTCTCATCTTGCATTCCAAGAGTTATTAAAGCAGTTATAAGGGGGGTAAACGTATGAAGTGGTATGAACAAAAATATGTAAATCATCGAGATTGGATACTTGATCAGATGGGCTTGCTTGGCATGGAGAGTGCAGAACTAGTCATTGTTTTACTGATTGATTTTATGAATCAAAATCATATCGAAATCACGATGGATGCCCTTAAGGAAAAGACTGGAATACAGGAAGAAGAATTGAATCGTGTGATATCCGCACTTTGTGCAAAGAAGTATTTAGATATTAAGGCTTCCGCAAGAGCTGTTGTCTTTGACTTGTCAGGACTATTTGAAACGGATGTTGCAAGGGTTGAAAATATCCTAGATCGTTCACTGATTGATACTTTTGAGACTGAATTTGGTAGAACATTAAGCCAAAATGAAATGCAGAAAATTAGTGATTGGAATAAGGTAACAGATAAACGTTTGATTATTGCGGCACTACGTGAAGCAAGTGCTTACCAACATTTAAACCTAGGCTATATCGAAAAGATTTTATCTGATTGGAAACAGAAAAAAATTACTGCAGATTCTGTAGGATCGGAGAAGAAATAATGGAGCGTTTATCAGTACCATTTATTTTGGAATATCTACAGAAATTACATCCAAATGCACATTGTGAATTGACACATCGTAATCCCTATGAATTATCTGTTGCGGTAATCCTTTCTGCACAGACAACAGACGTATCCGTCAATCGAGTAACGCCTGCATTGTTTAAGGCATATCCATCCCCATATGAATTGGCCAAGGCACCAACGAAAGATGTTGAGAAATATATCGCATCTCTTGGGTTATATCGTAATAAGGCAAAACAAATTGTTGGTTTTGCGCAAGGTGTTGTAGAACAGTTCCATGGAGAAGTGCCACATACAATGGAAGAGTTAACAACTCTACCTGGTATTGGTAGAAAGTGTGCAAATGTCATTATGGCTGAATGTTTTAACATTCCAAGTATTGCGGTAGACACACACGTTGCACGTATTTCTAGAAGGCTTGGGCTTTGTTATCAGAAGGATGATGTGGAAAAGATTGAACGTAAACTAATGCGGAAAATTCCTCGTGATCGTTGGATTAAAACCCATCATCAGATGATATTCTTTGGCCGCTATCTGTGTCATGCGCGTAATCCAGAATGTTATCGTTGTCCATTCGTGAATGGATGTCATGAAAAACAAAAGAACTTAATACCACCTAAAACAAAATAACTTTCCATCTCTATTTTAAAAGGAGGAAAAATGATGAGACCATATGTTATATCAGCTTGTTCACCAGCTGATTTGAGTAAACAATATTTTGAAGAACGAAATATTCCATATTTATGTTTTGAATATGAACTGGCTGATACAACCTATACAGATGACTTATTTGAATCTGTATCCGCTAGTGACTTCTATCAAGCAATGGTAGATGGTGCGATGACACGTACTTCACAGATGAACCAAATTGGTTATGAAGATTTTTTTGAGAGTATCTTAAAAGAAGGAAATGACTTATTGCACTTTACATTATCTTCTGGAATCTCTGGTACTTATAACTCTGCACGCATGGCGGCAGAAGCAATGCGCGAAAAATATCCAGAACGTAAAATCTATGTTGTGGATTCTAAGAACGCTTCTTCAGGTTTTGGATTACTTGTAGAAAAGGCTAGGGAACTTCAGGAATCTGGCATGGATATTGATACACTTCATGAGTGGATTGAAGCACATAAATTAGAATGTCATGCATGGTTTTTCTCAGGTGATTTAACTTTCTTTATCCGTGGTGGAAGAATCTCAAAGACTGCAGGAACCATTGGTAATATGTTGCGAATTTGTCCTTTAATGCAGGTAGATTCAGAAGGGAAACTTGTTGTACGTCAGAAAGTTCATGGTAAGAAAAAAGTAATACGTGCCATCGTAGAAAAGATGGAAGAATACGCCGAGAACGGTCATGATTATCATTGGAAAGTCTTTATCTCTCACAGTAATTGTTTAGAGGATGCGAATGCAGTAAAAGAGTTGGTTGAAGAAAAGTTTCCAAATACAAAAGGGAAGATTACGATTTTTAATATTGGACCGGTTATTGGTGCACATACAGGCCCTGGAACAGTTACATTATTCTTCTGGGGTAAAGATCGTTCTGTAATTGAGAAAGTTGCATAATACATATTTTTGATGATAGGGAAACCTATCATTTTTTGAATTCAAACTGGTGAAAATGGGACTTGTAAGGGTGGTTGTAACTGAAGCATTGAAATGTTAAAATGGTATGGCTTATGAGGTATAACTCATAACAGGGAGGGAAAATGAAAAAGTTAACAGCATTATTAGCTAGTGCAACAATGGCTTTGTCACTTGTAGGATGCTCA
>JABZLM010000065.1 GCA_015256775.1 Solobacterium sp.
AAAGAGGCGAAGGAGACTATTTTAAAATGATGAAGTTAAATACATCACACGCTTTACTCAAGGAAAGTATTGAAAGTTATCAAGAAAAAGTAAATGAACTACACAAAGTAATTTTTGAAAGAACTGGTGCCGGTAACGACTTTATGGGATGGGTCGATTGGGCTGAAACATATGATAAGGCTGAATTCGAACGCATCTTAAAGGTTGCTGAAAAAGTAAAGGATAAGGCTGAAGTATTACTTGTATGTGGTATCGGTGGATCTTACTTAGGTGCACGTGCTGCTATCGAAATGATTCAAGGTCTATACTCAGGAAATAAGACAGAAGTTATTTTCGTAGGTAATACATTTTCATCTACATATATTGCACAAGTGTTAAAGCACATCCAAGACAAGAGCGTTGTGTTGAACGTTATTTCTAAGTCTGGTACAACAACTGAAACAGCACTTGCTTTCCGTGTATTCCGCGAATTCATGGAAAAGAAATATGGTAAGGAAGAATGCAAGGAACGTATCATCGCAACTACAGATAAAGCACGTGGTACATTAAAGGCATTAGCAGATAAAGAAGGATACGAAACATTCGTTATCCCTGATGATATTGGTGGTAGATATTCTGTAATTACGCCAGTAGGTTTAGTGCCACTAGCTATTATGGGTGTAGATATCAAGAAGATCATGGCTGGTCTTTATGATGCATATAAGGAATTAAACACAGCAGATCTTTCTAAGAACCCTGCTTATCAATACGCTGTATGCAGACGTATCCTACAGAACCAAGGTTATGATGTAGAAATGTTTGTTGCGTATGAACCGCAGCTTGCAATGCTTGCTGAATGGTGGAAGCAGTTATTAGGTGAATCTGAAGGTAAGGATGGTAAGGGTATCTTGCCAGATAGTGCAAACTTCTCAACAGATTTACATAGCTTAGGACAGTTTATCCAAGAGGGCAAGAAAGTTCTATTCGAGACAATCCTAGAAGTAGAGAATCCTACAGAAGATCTACTTATTCCAACGGATGCGGAAAATAGCGATCAGATGAACTACCTTGCTGGTAAGTCATATGATTGGGTCAATAAGATGGCTTGCCTTGGCACAATTGAGGCTCACGAAGTAACAGGTGGGGTTCCTAACTTAATTATTTCTATTCCAGATATGAAGGAATACTCATTCGGATATCTCTGCTATTTCTTCTTCATCGCTACAGCGATGACTTGCTATATGATTGATATCAACCCATTCAATCAGCCAGGTGTAGAAATCTATAAGAAGAATATGTTCCGTTTATTAGGTAAACCTGCTAAGTAAGTCTTTAAGAGGAAGAAATTCCTCTTTTGATTTTATGAATAGAAAGGATGGTGTGTAGATGTCTACAATAAATCAAGAGGCGCATTATCGCCGTATGACACAAGATTCAATTCCACACTTAATTACGCAGCTAGCAGTTCCAACGATTATATCGATGCTCGTAACGAGTATCTATAATATGGCGGACACTTACTTTGTAGGTACAATTAGTACTTCTGCAAGTGGTGCGACTGGTATTGTATTTAGTTTGATGTCTATTCTACAGGCCTTTGGCTTTATGTTTGGGCATGGTGCAGGTGCGAATATTTCACAACAACTAGGCTCAAAAAATGTAGAGAAGGCTAGAATATACGCTTCGACAAGTTTCTTTCTTTCTATTTTTGTTGGTGCAGTTGTAATGGTCATTGGACTTATCTTTATGGATCCGATGATGCGTTTGATGGGTAGTACAGACACCATCCTTCCTTATGCTAGAATATATGCATTCTATATTTTGCTTGCAGGCATGGCTATGACATCAAGCTGTGTGTTAAACAATATCCTGCGCTATGAAGGCAAAGCCTTCTATGCGATGATTGGTTTAACACTTGGTGGTGTCTTGAATATCTTTGGTGATTATATTTTAGTTCGCATATTTCATATGGGTATTGCAGGTGCAGGCCTTAGTACAACTATCTCACAATATATTAGTATGTTTGTACTGGTTTTACCTTATTTACAAGGTAAAACTCAAAGTCGTTTACAACCAAAATATGTAACATGCAAGCCTGAAATTTTGAATCGTATCTTTTCGACAGGACTACCATCTTTGAGTCGACAAGGATTAAACTCACTATCTACAATGGTATTAAATACTACATCTGCGATATATGGTGATGCGGCTGTTGCAGGTATTTCTATCGCAACTCGTATTGTGTCTTTCTTATTTTGTGTTGCGCTTGGGATTGGTCAAGGATTCCAGCCTGTTAGTGCATTTAACTATGGCGCAAAAATCTATAGTCGTGTTAAGAAGGGATTCTACTTTACGCTTAAGAGTGGTACTGCATTGATGGCGATTTTTGCGGTAATTGCATTTACATTCTCAGGACATTTTGTTGCGTTGTTTAGAGATGATCCTGATGTTATTGCAGTTGGTACAATGGCATTACGTTTCCAATGTGTATCTTTAGTATTAATGCCGATGACGATGTATGGGAATATGTTATTTCAGTCAATTTCACGTAGTGCCGTTGCAACATTTCTAGCGATGCTACGAAGTGGATTAATTCTAATCCCTGCTGTCATTATCTTGCATGCATGTTTTGGAATAACAGGTATTGAAGCTGCACAATCTGTTAGTGAGATTATGACTGCAATTATTTCATTACCGTTTATTCTTTATCTATTTAAAACATTTCCAGAAGATGGAAGAGATATCATATAAAAAGCGATGGATTCATCGCTTTTTATGTCTAATAAGTAATAATGTCTTTTAAGCCCTCACTTGCTACAACATAATAGCCGTTTGTTTCTTTGCCATCACCTTGTTTCTTTGCTGGATCCATGACCCATACTGCATTAGCTTCTTTACCTGTTGCTTTCCTATATGCTTCTAGTACTCTCTTTCCATCTTCGATGGAAAGTGTAAACAGTGTTGTACTTAAGCAATCAGCAACACCAGAATCTTCTGTAAAGATGGTAACACTATGGTAATGCGTTGCGGGATAATTTGTGGATGGATCAATAATGTGGTGATAACTATTACCATCTGTTGCGATATAGAAGCGCTCATAGTCTCCACTTGTAACAAAGGAGAAGGAGCCTTTGGAAGAAATTAATGCAAGTCCATTTGGTAGAGCACCTTCTGGATCAGCAATACCGACATTCCATGTGCTTCCATCAGGTTTATCATTTACAGTACGGATGTTTCTGCCTACATTGAAGTAACCTGCTTGCATGTGTTGACTAACTTCTTCCGCAACTAATTCTGTTGCATATCCTTTTGCAATACCACCAACATCAAATGATTGACATGGCTGAGTAATATATACTGTGCTTTCTTCGTCGTTTATTACAACATTATCCCAACCCTTACAACCGGCAGCTTGTGTAAGTTCTTCCTCTGATGGAAGATTACCAAGTTGTTTTTCAGCGTTGAGTTTAATACCTTCTTCACGATACTTATGCCAAACCTTAAGAAGTGCACCCATGGTAATATCAAATTCGCCATTGGAGTAATCATAGAACTGTTTTGCCATATGCAACATGTCAATGATCGGTTTATCAACTTTGACTGGTTTGATACCGGCGTTATCATTAACTGTCTTTAGGTTGTTGATACCATCATAGTCGTTATAAATATCAAATAACTGATTGTAATAACGAAGTAGGGTGGTGCTGTCTTTGAAATGAGCAGCTGCCGATTCGGTATTCGTTGTATATTCCATGTAACTATAGATTGTATCGAAGCCTACATCAGAACTCACATTTTCATATTTGGTTAGACTTTCGCTATTGGTTGAAGTTGTGCTAGAAGCACTGTTTTTACTCTCTTTCGTTGTACAGCCAGCAAGTAGTGTACAAACGCTTAATGCGCTGATTAATAATTTAGTTATTTTTCTTTTCATATCTAAACTATATCATAAAAGCCATCTTACTGTTAATGTGG
>JABZLM010000066.1 GCA_015256775.1 Solobacterium sp.
GTTCGCTACGCTTGGCGGTAACTACCTACGGCTGGACTTTCACCAGTTAGGTTTGCGACATGCCCGTCACACATCGAAAAGAAAACGAATTACTCGTCTTCTTTCTCTGTTTCTGTTTCTTGAATTGTTACTTTAACCTGTAACACAGTTCTTTGGTCTGCCTCTGTTACTGTGACGTGCAGATTCTTATAATCAAATGACTCTCCAACTTCAGGAATGTGACCAAGACGATAAATCACCCAACCAGAGACAGAGATATATCCTTCATCTTCATCATCATCTTCGATGTCGAAACGATCAAACATATCATCCACTTCTGCATCACCTTTAATGAGGTACGTTGTATCATTGATTTTTGTATAGAATTCTTCGACAATATCGTGTTCATCCCAAATTTCACCCACGAGTTCTTCGATGATATCTTCGACAGTAATAATACCGTCTGTACCACCAAATTCATCTAGGACAACCGCCATATGAGTCTTATTTGTTTGAAGCTTCTTTAACAATTGAGAAATCTTTGTGTTTGGACTTGTATAAACAACTGGTTTAACAATCTTACGTAAAGATGTTTGATTGCGATAAATCAACTCATAAAAATCCTTTTCATGAATGACACCAATGATATGGTCAATTGAAGACTCATACACAGGTAAACGTGAATAAGAATTTAGACGATATACTTCTTCAATCTTCTCAATTGGATCATTTATATCTACCGCAATAATATCAACACGCGGTGTAAATACATCCATAACTTCAAGATCATTAAACTCAATCGCTGCAGAAATCAAGTCAGACTCATGTTCTTCTAGGTCCCCATCCTTTTCTGCCTCATCGACCATCGTAATTAATTCATCTGCGATATCGGAATCATCTTCTTCAATATGAATCACCTTACTTACAATCCATTGCCAACCTAACATCAACCATGTAATTGGTGTTAATAATACTTGTACAAACTTTACAAATCCAACTGTATACATCGCAACCTTTTCTGGAAATTGCTTTGCAAGTGACTTCGGTGTGATTTCACCAAAGACCAATACTAGGATTGTAATGACTGCCGTTGATACAGTTGGGCCATTTGTACCAACCCACATTGTAAATAACAATGTACCTACAGTCGCTGTAATAATATTAACAACATTATTACCAATTAACGCTGTGACTAAAAAGCGATCAAAGTTTTCAAGAACTTTTAATACTTCACCTGCTTTTTCCTCACCATCACTATACATATTCTTTAAGCGAATCTTACTCGCTACGGAATATGCTGTTTCTATAGCCGAAAAAAGACCCGAAAAGAAAACAAGCACAATAATCGCTAGAATATACTGTCCTGCTTGATTCATATGCGGATCTCACTTTCATTTGTCATTTTAATACATATATTGCCTTCCGGCGGAACTGATGAACCCTCCAAAATAAACACTCACCTTTCTTACTAATGTTGGAATTATACCACAATAGTGAAAAATCATGCAATAAAGCATGAAAATGTATCAGATTTATTTCTTTTGAAAGACGTTCATCTTCACATGACAATGAGGACAAACAGGCTTTTCAAAACTTACAGTATATCCACATTCCGAACAATCACACTTCGGTAAATAGACCATTCCATTTACATTACTTTCATCAACACGTGTATGATGGATCCAATGCGGTAATCGTTTCTGTAAAGACGCCATCGTCGATTCATTTTTATTTACTTTTACACCAGATGCCATATCGAAACCCACCTTTCCCTTTCATTATATCGGATATCATTTGACGCATTTTGAAAAGTATATGAAAAGTCGCATAGCGAGTATGCGACTGTAAAATCTAATCTTTCACCAATTTTTAAATCTTAGGATAAACATCTTTTTCAATCATTTCAAATGGATTCTTTTTGAAGTTCCAACAACCTACTCTGCCACGATAGTAAAGCATGTTTTGAAGCATTTCATGTACAAGTGCATCTTTTACCATGAGTTTAGCATCCATTTTATTGACCCACTTAACTTCTTGACTACTGCCACTAGCTACAAGTTCTCCACTTTCATACTTACAGATAAAGTCCACATTAACATTATTAAATGTTAGGTCTTTGTTGATACCAACAAGATCAAGAATCGTGATATTCACACCTGTCTCATCAAAGATAATTCTTTCTAAGGCATTTTGTAGTGATTCGTGTTCTGCCACAAATCCTGTTGGACACTCCCACCCACGGAATGCATTTTTGACAAGTAATACTTCGTCATTTTCATTCACAATTAAACCACTTACGGATACATGATGATTGTACTGCATAACTACCTCCCCTTTATGATAGATATAAAAAAAGAGGACATAAGCCCTCTTAAATTAACCTCTTCTAAAGAAACCAGGAATACTGTCACTTGCATCAGAAGATGAAGAACCAAATACAGCAGAGTCATCATTCTGTAATGAAACACCACTTGCTGGCTTTGTAGAAGGAGCAACCTTCTTTTCTTCTTCCTTCTTAGGTTCAGACAATTCGAAACCTGTAGCGATAACAGAAACGATAATTGCATCGCCAATCTTATCATTAATAGCTACACCGAAGATGATATCAATATCATTACCAGCTGCTTCACGGATGAAGTCAACTGCTTCAGATGCATCAAATGCGGACATGCTTGTACCACCAGTAACATTGATAATGGCACTCTTGGCACCTGCAATCTGTGCTTCTAGTAATGGAGATTGAATAGCGCGTGCAGCAGCTTCTCTAGCCTTGTCATCGCCATCAGCCATACCGATACCAAATAATGCAGAACCCTGACCTTCCATAACACTCTTAATATCTGCAAAGTCCAAGTTAATCATTGCAGGAACAGCAATCAAGTCAGTAATTGTCTGTACGCCTTGACGTAAGATATTATCTGCTTCCTTAAATGCATCCTGGAATGGGATATGTCCAATTACTTCTAATACTTTATTATTAGAAATGATAATCAATGAGTCTACATACTCTTTGAGCTGTTCAAGACCCTGCTCAGCATTTCTTTCTCTTCTCTTACCTTCGAAATTGAATGGTTTTGTAACAATACCAACTGTTAAGCATCCAAGTTCTTTAGCAATCTTTGCGAATAATGGAGCTGCACCTGTACCAGTTCCTCCACCCATACCTGCTGTAAGGAATACCATGTCGGCACCTTCCATAGATTTACGGATAGCGTCTTCGCTTTCTACAGCTGCTTTACGTCCATTGTCTGGGTTACCACCAGCACCAAGACCTTCTTTACCTAACTGAATCTTATTTGCAACTGGAGAAATATCCATTGCCTGAAGATCAGTATTAGCGATATAGAATTCAACACCCTGCACGCCTTCCTGTACCATGCGGTTTACTGCGTTGCTACCTGCTCCGCCGACACCAAATACCTTGATTTTTGCTACCTGGTTGTAAGTTAATTCTGCCATAACGTTTACCTCTCCAATTTATTTCTTTCCATCGAGAAACAATCCCTTGAGTTTATTTGTCAAGGTATCTTCTTTCGTAGTCTCTACCTTTCTATCGCGGTAGGATACGTTTTTGATAAAAGCATCAAGATCTAAGCTGTTTTCAGTCTGACCGATAATAGGTAATCTATCTTGGTAGGCATAGAACAATCCGAGACATGCGGTTAATGCTGCATTTCTTCCCCCTAATGTTTCCGGAATATAATCTCTAACTTCTACATTTAGGCGCTTGCTTAAAAGGTTCTCTAAACCTATTGTTTCGCCACCTTCACCAGTAATAATAACAGTTGTTTCACCTGCTTGCAAGATTCCTTCGCAAGTTTCTGTAATTGCATTCAGCCATGTTTCAATATTAGGGCGAATGCAGTCTACTAACTCCTGCTCACTGATGGTTCTATTTTCACCATTATCGTTCCAAATATGGATAATATT
>JABZLM010000067.1 GCA_015256775.1 Solobacterium sp.
ACTCTTATCTATCTGGTACAAATGGTACACGTACATACCAGACAGACAAAGATGGGTATCGTTTACCTGGTATGAAGGATGAAGTAGTCAGCGCTGTAAATGGTGATGATGTTTATCTAACGCTAGATACTTCCATTCAACAGACGCTTGAACAATCCATGAGTATGACACAAAGTCAATTCGGTGCAGATAATGTTTGGGGCGGTGTTATGGAGATTAAGACTGGTAAGGTCTTAGCCTGGGGCCAATCAAACTCCTTCGACCCAAATGTTCGAGAGATTACAGATTATACAAATACGGGTGCACAGGTTCCATATGAGCCAGGATCTACTTTAAAGACATTCACATGGGCTGCGGCTATCAATGAAGGTAAGTATAATGGCTCTGAATTAACAAATGGTAATTCTTATTGCTATGGCACCGATAGCCAGAACAATCCAATTCGTGCAACAGCAGATAATAGCCTAGGCTGTGTTTACAATGCATATCGTTATCAGTATGGTTCTGTTGATTTTGATACAGGTCTTATCTACTCGCTAAACTCTGTAGCTGGTACAGTTCAAAATGAAGTGATTACCCCAGATATTAATCTAGAGTATTTAAGAAAGTTTGGTTTCTTCAATGATGTAGATACAGATGGGTTACCAGAAGCAACTGGTACATTAAACTTCACGTATCCTTCGGATAAACTCTCATTATCTTTTGGCCAAGGTTCTACGGTTACGATGTTGCAGTTGATGCAAGCATATAGTGCTGTATTCTCTGATGGCACAATGGTAAAACCATATTTCGTAGATTCTATTCGTGATGGATATGACAATTCGAAATATATCTATAAAGCAAATAAGACAGTTGTAGGTCATCCGATTACAAGTGATACTGCTAAACAGTTACAGAGTATTCTATATCGTGTAGTAAATGATGATAAGGGTACAGGTCGTGGTTATCGTATCCCAGAATGCAAGGTGATGGGTAAGACAGGTACAACTGAATTGGCGGTTGATGGTAGTTATCAATCTGGTAAGTATATCTATTCCTTTATGGGTGCTTTACCGGCAGATAACCCACAGATTCTGGTTTATTATGCAGTCCAAATTGATTCAAGTGCACCAGTCAACCAACAACCGCAAGTAAACTTATTACGTCGTATTGCGATGCAATATGGGTTTGCACAGCAGACAGCTGAAACACCAGAAAATACGGCAGAAACTGTTTCGGTATATGAGATGCCATCGTTGATCAACCATAGTTTAAGCTATGTACAAAATACACTCTCTTCCTATGGAACAGAACTATATAACTTGGGTGATGGAAATACTGTTATTCGTCAATATCCACAAGTTGGACATTCAGTGACAACGGGACAAAAGGTATTCTTAGTTACCAATGCTAATACGATCTATATTCCGAATATGCTTGGATGGAGTAGACAGGATGTAGCTGGATTCTGGCAAGCGACAGGATTAGATGTTACCATCACTGGTGATGAAACATCAGTTGTGACTTCACAAGATATACCGCCAGGTTCATACGTTGAAAAGAAAACCGCTATCTCAATCCACTTTGGTGGGTAGTCAGGAGTAAATATGTCAATATTTCAAATGTGCTTATATTTCGTATTGAGTCTTAGTATTGTACTAGTGACAATGCCGTTTTTGATTCAATATCTCAAAAAACTAAGCTTTAAACAAACTGTTAGTGAATATGCATTAGAGGATGATAAGAAGAAGGCGGGAACACCTATCATGGGTGGTATCTTATTTATTATCGTTCCAGTTGTATTAACTTTAATTTTCGTAAAAGGAATCTTTCAAGACCTTGATACGCTGATTGTACTATTAGCGTTTATGGGCTATGGCTTAATTGGTTTTGTGGATGATTTCTTAATTGCTGTACTTAAAAACAATGAAGGTTTAAAACCACTTCATAAGTTTTTGATGCAGGTTTTATTAGCAGTAATATTCTTCGTATTATATCGCTCGCATGCGTCTTTAGAAATTACACTTCCAATTACTCGTATCGTATTACCACTCGGTATCGCATATTTCTTCTTAGTATTATTTATGTTTGCTGGCGCCAGCAACGCGGTGAATCTAACGGATGGTATGGATGGATTATCTTCTGGTGTTAGTATTATCGCTTTAATACCATATCTAGTTATTACTCTAAAACAAGAAAAGATTGGTTTGGCAATCTTTGTAGTATGTTTGATTGGTGCTTTACTTGGTTATCTTTACTACAATAAAAAACCTGCGCGTGTATTTATGGGTGATACTGGATCACTTGCTTTAGGTGGTGTATTAGCTGCCTTAGCGATGATTACGAAAACGGAATTGTTATTAATTTTGATTGCAGGGGTACCAGTGATTGAAACACTTTGTGTGATGATTCAGATTGGTTCTGTAAAAATTAGACATAAGAAAGTATTCCCATATACACCGATTCATTATGCATTCCGCATTAAGGGTATGCCTGAAGTTAGTATTGTACGTATGTTTTGGCTTGTAGAGGCAATCTTAGCAGGGATTGGACTACTCATAGGAATACATTGATCCTAGATGAAAATTCTAGGATTTTTTGTTTTGGGAGATGGAAAACAGAGTATAATATTGATAAGTATTATCATTTTGAAGTATGGTTATCAAAAGATGTTTTTGGTATAATAACTAAGTTGTTAGGAGGAAGGCATGTCACAAAGTACTTTTGATGTGAATCATCGATTAGTGGAACTGACGATGGTTCTCAAATTACAAAAATTACAAAAAGAAGATTTGCCTACTCTTACATATGTAAATCTTGAGGATTATCTGAATCATTTATGGCGCAATAAATCACCACGAACGCTCAATCAAGCTGTTGATGTTGTGTGGAACGTTGCTGCAAATGATGTTGTACGCTTCTTATCAACACAAGCTGTTATTGATGGTGCGAAGAAAAACCTTGAAGATTTTGCGGATGTCATTGGAGGGAATTAACTTATGGCAAAAAATACTACAAAGAAAAGTAAGTTAGCCGTTTTTGCGTTAGTTGTTCTATTGTTGGGTACTTTAATCGCTACAACAATACGCTCAATTATCTCTAGTTTAAATTTAGGCTTGGACTTACGCGGCGGTTTTGAAATCTTGTATCAGGTAGAACCGTTAAATGAAGGTGCTACAGTTGATATGTCTGCGGTAATTAACAGTATTTCAAAGCGTATCAACGTATTGGGTGTTAGTGAACCACAGATTACAGTGGAAGGTAATAATCGCGTTCGTGTACAGATTGCAGGTGCGAAAGATCTTGAAACTGCACGTGAATTAATTGGTACAACAGCGAATCTTACATTCCGCGATGTAGATAATAATGAATTAGCTGATTCATCTATCTTACAAGAAGGTGGTGCATCTCTTGCGTATAAAGATGGCGAACCTATCGTATCTTTAAAGATTGCGGATAAAGAGAAGTTTGCGGCAATGACAAAGGCAATTGCACAAAAGGGTAATGGCGCAAACATCATGATTGTATGGCTTGATTGGCAAGATGGCGATACATACGCTGCGGAAGCTGCGAAGGCAAAGAATGGTGAAGAGCCTAAGTATATCTCAGCTGCCTCTGTACAAACAGAAATTAATGGTGACTGCATTATCTCTGGAAACTTTACAGAGGATTCCGCTAGAACTTTAGCTAACCTCATCAATTCTGGTTCTTTACCAGTTAAGTTAACTGAGCTATCCAGTAATGTTGTGTCTGCTTCATATGGTGCAGATGCTCTACAGGTAACAGCACTTGCAGGTGTAATCGGTGTTGCCGTTGTTATGGCTGTTATGATCTTCGTATATCGTTTACCAGGTTTGATTTCATCTATCATGCTTGCATTCTATGTATGGGC
>JABZLM010000023.1 GCA_015256775.1 Solobacterium sp.
TGCTATGCAGATATGACAGAAGCAATTAAAAAATTTGAAAAACCTTTAGATCTTGCATGGTCTTTACAAAAACAAATATACAATGAACTAGGATTAACATGCTCGATTGGTGTTGCACCAAATATGTTTTTAGCTAAGATGGCTAGTGATATGAAGAAGCCAAATGGTATTACTGTTCTTCGTATTCGCGATGTTCAAGAGAAGATGTGGCCTCTACCAATCAAAGATATGCGTGGGATTGGTACTAAAACAGTTCCATATATGCAAGAAATCGGTATTCGTACGATCGGTGATTTAGCAAACTTTAAAGATATCTCTAAGCTAAGAGAATTATTAGGAAAAAACACAGATGATTTTATTGAACGAGCTAATGGCATAGATCGTCGCGAATTAGAGACAGAATGGGATGCAAAATCAATGGGCATTTCCGAGACGTTATTAGAAGATATTAATGAATATGAGGAATTATCTGGATTAATTAGAACACTAGCTAGAACGCTCTCTAAACGTCTTAAAAACGCAAGTAAAGTAGGTAGCTCTATTCATATTCGAATCTGTTACTATGATTTTAGAAATATAACTCGCGCTATGAAATTATCTACGCCAATTTGGCGTGCTGATGAGATTTATAATGCTGCTATAGCGTTGTTTGAAGATAATTGGGAAGAAGGGGAAGCAGTACGCTTATTAGGTATTACAGTAGGCGATTTTGCGGACGAAAGTTATATCTCCTCGCAACTAAATCTATTTGATGAAACAGCAGCATTTAAAGCGGAGACAAAAGATATTATTAATGATTTAAATGATATGCTTGGTTTAAAGAAAGCATTTGTAAGAGCTAGTAATCTTTTAAAGGAGAATACTCATGAAGATTCATGATGCATTTACAGAATATTTTACAAATCTCAAAATTAACGAAGGTAAAAGCAAGCGTACAGTATCTTCTTATACAAATGATTTAAAACAATATATTCGTTTTTTAGAAGAACATAGCATTACTAATACAAAAAAGATAAAAGCAGAATTAATTGAAGAATTTATCGCAAACCAAGGCGAAAATAAAGCATCTACTTCATTAGCAAGAATGACAGCTGCAATACGCTCTTTTCATCAGTTTATGGCAATGATGCATGATGAATCTGATCCAAGTTTAAACCTACAAGTACATAAAGGTCCTAAAACATTACCTGTATACTGCACAGTGGATGAAATCAAGCGATTAATGCAATCTTTTGACGATACCAATATTCAGGATAATTTAGATCATACATTATTAGAAACCATCTATAGCTGTGGTTTACGTGTTTCTGAAGTATGTAATCTGACAATTAACCGAGTAGACCTTGATACAGGGAAAATTCGTGTACTCGGAAAAGGGGATAAAGAGCGTATTGTACCAATACCAAAAGGTAGTATTTCACTTCTAAAGCAATATGTTTCAATAACACGCGTTAATCTAATTCAGAAAAAAACAAATCTATTATTTCTGAATCGTTTTGGTCGTAAGATTACTAGCAAATATGTAGAATTGCTATTGCAACGTAAATGTGTTGAGCTTAACTTTCAGAAGCACATTACACCGCATAAACTAAGACATAGTTACGCAACACACATGTTACAAGGTGGTGCTGATTTACGTAGTATTCAAGAGATACTTGGTCACAGTAATATTCAAACCACAGAAATCTATACACACGTACAAAATAAACAATTATTTGATGCTTATAATAAGTTTAATCCTTTGGCTTCACAAGACTTAGATATTTCAACCAAGAAGGATGAGTAATCATTTGATATGATACTCATCTTTTTATATATTTTTAATTCGCATAACATACATTATGCGAAGTTGTTTATATAATAGAAAAGACACTCGATTTTGAGTGTCTAGTAGATTACTTAACTAATTCCTTTAAGTTCTTAGCTGCCTTGAATCCTGGAACCTTTGATTCAGGAATTGTGATTGTTTCTTTAGTCTGTGGATTGATACCTGTACGTGCTGCACGTGTCTTCACTTCAAACTTACCAAATCCAGAAATATCAACACGACCACCATCTTTTAAAGTACCTGAAACAGTATCAAATACTAAATCAACGATCTCCGCTGCTTCTTTCTTAGTTAAGTTGTGCTGTTCAGCTACTAACTCAGCAATGCTCTTTTTATTTAGTGTTTCTGCCATATTTTGTTTCCTCCTAATATGTTTGTATTTTACTATAGTTTTTATAGCACATTCAATATTGACATTTTTTGTTTATATGTGCTAGTTGCTAACTTTATATAAATCCTTAAGTAAGTTTTGTAAATCATTTTCAGTAAGGTCTTTAACGCCCGAAGCATTCTTATGTCCGCCACCATGGTATTGGTTCGCAATTGTATTTATGATTGCTGTTTTAGAACGTAATGATCCATCATATAGTTTATGTCCATCTACAGTTTTCTCTGTAAACAAAGCCCAAATTGAGAATTCTTTCACATGGCCAATCTCATCAATACGATTACGTGCTGATGAAGCACTGATATTGTATTCATGTTGGATAGCTTCTGGAATGATTACATATGCTAAATGCTCTCCAAATAACTGTGTATTGGAACGAATCCAATTACTGAAATGGAATGTTTTGCAACTAACATCAAATAACTCACGATTTAGTTCTGGAATTGCTAAATTATATGATGCGAGTTTAGCTGCCATTTCTAGTGTATGTTGTGTTGTG
Organism: Solobacterium sp.; assembly: GCA_015256775.1. Lineage (GTDB taxonomy): Bacteria > Bacillota_I > Bacilli_A > Erysipelotrichales > Erysipelotrichaceae > Bulleidia. The sequence goes on from JABZLM010000023.1 coordinate 2,716, forward strand.
TTACTTGTTCTAAAGCATAAAGTATCAGTTAATAACCCTTTATAAAGATATGTTGCAATCTCATGATTCATAATCTGATTCTCACAGCTTGCAAAGAAACCTGTGAGTATTTCACAAGTGGCAGCTGCTTCTTCATAGACATAATTCTGATTTCCATATGAATCAAGATTTGGATGATGATCGATTTTAATTACTTTTTTTGCTAATGCATATCGTTGATCATCAATACGTTCTTTGTTTCCGGTATCCAAAATAATTGCCGTACTGCAGCGTATTGTATTTTCATCTACTATATCAGATGGTGGATAAACAGTTTGATCTGTTGTCTCATCCCCCAATCTATATACCCTTTTGTCTGGAAAGTTTGCTTGAATCCAACTACACAAGCCATTCTGAGAGCTTAGAGCATCACAATCGGGATGCGTATGTCTAAATAGTGTAATGACATCTGCATCCTTAATTGTCTTTAATAATGTCTTAAAATCGAGATTCATTATAGTCCTAACAATCTAACTGTATCGCGTGCAATTACAACTTCTTCATTTGTAGGAACAATCCATACCTGTACTTTTGAATCTGGCTTAGAGATGAGGCATTCTTTGCCATGAATTGTAGCATTTAATTCGTAGTCGATACTTAAGCCTAAAGCTTCTTCCATAGCCTTTAAAATACGTTCTCTGCATGCGTCATCATTTTCGCCAAGCCCTGCTGTAAATGCAATTGCATCTACGTGTCCTAATTGGAAGTAATAGCCACCTACAACGTTAATAACACGGTTTGTATAGAGTTTTCCAGTTAGAATACCACGTGGATCACCAGCATCAATAGCTGCTTGAACATCACGAGCATCAGAACTAATACCTGAAATACCTAACATGCCAGACTTCTTGTTTAAGTATGTATCCATATCATCTGGAGTGCATCCTAACTTCTTCATCATGTAGTATACAACAGTTGGATCAATGTCACCACAACGAGTGCCCATCATAATTCCACCTAATGGTGTTAATCCCATAGATGTATTTAACACTTTACCATTCTTGATAGCAGTGATTGAGGCACCGTTACCTAGGTGGCATGTAATCATGTTTAATGTATTAACATCCTTACCCATTAATTCAGCAGTGCGACGATTAACATACTGATGACTTGTACCATGTGCACCATAACGACGAATCTTATAATCTGTATACCATTCATATGGTACCGGGAACATATATGATTCTTCAGGCATTGTCTGATGGAATGCTGTATCAAAGACAAATACATGACCTATATTAGGTAAAGATTCCTTAAATGCTCTATAACATACTAAATGTGCAGGATTGTGTAATGGCGCTAATTCACCATATTCTTCAACAATCTTTTCAACTTCTTCATCTACAACTACAGACTGATCAAATGAGGAACCACCTTGCACGATACGATGTCCTGCACCCTTGATTTCATCAAGATTTTCTACAATGCCAAGTTCTGTTAATTTATTTAATAGAATATCAACAGCTACTTTGTGATTTGGAATTGGAAGTTCCTCTGTTTCCTTTTTTCCATTGTACTTAATCGTGAAAGCGCCCATTTGTTGCCCAATACGTTCTGCCTGTCCGCTTGTTAATACTGTTTCGCTAGGCATATCAAATAATTGAAACTTTAGTGATGATGATCCTGAATTTACTGAAATGACTTTACTCATGTCTTCCTCCTTAATCAATTTCTGTATCTAAGCATTGGTCTATTAATTTGCTGACCTCCGCTGAACCAACTTTACGTATCTTATCATATAGCTTGCATCGCTTAGTATACGATGCATGCATGCATAATTTCTCTTCATACGAATCTAACTCGATTCTGCAACGTTTAATTGTATCGTGAATCGCCGCACGTGATGTATTTACTAGTTCGCTAATTTCCTGCAACGATAAATCATCACGGAAGTAAAAATTACATATCTCTTGTTGTTTTTGTGTTAATAGCTTTTCATAGAAGTCTAATAAACTGTTGTAATATAACTTACTTTGCATTTTCTAATCCTTCTGAAATGCTATATAAATATGCATCTAAGTCAAATGGTCGCAAGTCTTTTGGCTGTTCCCCAAGCCCGAGATAATATACAGGGATATGTAACTTATGCTTAATCGCAATGACAATGCCACCTTTTGCTGTACCATCCATCTTCGTTAGGATAATACCACTAAGATTTGTGGCCTCGGCAAAAATCTGTGCTTGTGATAAACCATTTTGTCCAGTTGTAGCATCTAATACAAGCCATGTATTATGCGGTGCTCCAGGAATTTCCTTAGCTGCCACTCGATTCATTTTTGATAACTCATTCATTAAATTTGCTTTGTTCTGCAACCGACCTGCTGTATCGCATAATAAGATATCTATTTTATTTTCGATAGCATATCTGCATCCATCAACGATGGCTGCACTAGGATCTCCGTTCTCTATTCCCTTGATACACGGTACACCTAAACGTTCTCCCCATTTTGCAAGCTGATCAATTGCACCAGCGCGGAATGTATCTGCTGCAGTAAATGCGACTGACTTTCCTTGGTCTAAAAACATGCGTGCAAGTTTAGCTGATGTTGTAGTCTTTCCTGAGCCGTTAACACCTTCTAATAAGAAAACTGTTGTGCCATTTTCATTAAATGAAATTGGCTTATCTGGTGTAGCTTCATAAATCTCTTTCATTGTTTCAAGCAAGAAATTCATCGCCCATTTAAAAGTAATAGTAGGATATTCAGAACATTTTATCTTCATCTGTTCGCAAATATAGTCTGCTGTTTCAATACCTACATCACTTTCCAAAAGGATAATTGTTAATTGTTCAAGGAACTCATCATCTACCCCTTTGTATTTATATTGCATTTGATTTAATTGGTCACCAAATGTCTGTTTTGATTTTTTAAAGCCTGATAAGTATGTTGCTTTATCATCTTTTTTAGAAAAGGCTTCTTTTAACTTATCTAAAAAACTCACGCTTGTACCTCCTCGGTTGTTGCATCTGCCATATTGAGTGCATCATGTAAAGTAACCTTTAACATTTGTGATACACCTTGGTTCTGCATTGTTACACCATATAGTACATCTGCATTTTCCATTGTACCTGGACGATGTGTAACAACGATAAACTGGGTTTGGTGTGTATAGTGATGTAAGTATTGTGCAAAGCGTTCTACATTACCTGGGTCTAACGCTGCTTCAACCTCATCAAGAATTACCATAGGTACTGGCTTAATCTTTAATATCGCAAAGAGTACGCAAAGCGCAATTAAACTCTTTTCACCACCTGAGAACAACATGTTATTTTGAACTGCTTTTCCTGGAGGCTGTGCATCAATATCAATACCTGTATTCAAAATATCAGAAGGATCTTGTAATGTAAGAACAGCTTTACCACCACCATAAAGAGCACGGAAGATGTCATTAAACTCAGCATTAACTTTATCAAAAGTTTCTTTAAACTGTCGCTTCATAACAGTATCCATCTCATCGATTGCTGCTAGAATCTTATCAACGCTTTCCGTTAACTCCGCAATCTGATTCTTTAGTGTCTCGTAGCGTTCATTTACTTCGTTATACTCTTCTGGTGCATTCATATTGATATTACCAAGGCGCTCAATATCTGCACGTAATTGTGCTACTTCTTCTTTGGCATTTTCGATCTGTTCATCTGTCACCTTTGTCTTAGCAAATTCATAGGTCAACTGATATTCACTTGCAAGTCTTTGCAAGCAAGCTTCCATACGTGTTTCAAGTTTACCTTGATCAATCTTTATCGCATTTGCACTAGCTTCTGCAGTACTTAATTCCTTACGCATTTGACGTGTTTGTTGTTCTTTGCGTTCAGCCTCTTGATTGATTTGATATCTTTGTTCACGTTTTGCCTTCATATCGTTCGTGATTGTATCACGCTCTAAATAAGCTTGATTCAAACGTACGATGAGTTCTTCTGTATGTGATTCGTCACCATCTTGATTTAAACCCTTTGGATCTAATAATGCTAAATCATTCTTTAACTTTTCGTATTTTGCTTTCTTTGCATCTACGACAGGTTCAAGTGCAGCAACTGCATAACGCTTTTCACTCATAGCTTGTGCAGCTTTATCGCGTGCTTCATTTGCTTGATTTAGGGCCTTTGTCGCTAGTGTAACACGAGCTGATTCAGCATCAATTAGCGCGTTAATTTCTTCTGCCTCTTTGCGCATAGTCATAATATTAGTATCATGACGAGTCTTACCACCAGTCATAGAACCACCACGGTGGATTACTTCACCACCAAGTGTAACAATCTTATACATACGCTTTGTTAGAGTTGATAATTCATTACCAGCTTCCATATCCTCTACAACAAGAACATTATTTAAAAGACTAGTAATGACCGGTTCAAATTGATCCTGATTCTTCACAAAGTCTGACGCAACGCCTAAATAGCCTTTTGTATTCTGACAGATAATTTGATTATCTTGTGATACATAGCGTGGTGTGCAAACAGTTAACGGTAAGAATGTAGCACGACCAGATTGGTTCCTATTTAAGAAGCGAATCGCATCACGTGCAGCTTGTTCATCAACTGTAACGATATGATTCATCGCAGCACCTAATGCAGTAGATACAGCTTCTTCGTATCCATTTTCGACCTGTAATACTTGCCCAATTACACCAAGAATACCAGATAATGCATTTTGATTATCCATAATAGAGCGAATACCTTGTTGGTTATTAAATGGATTACGCATTAACTGATCAATGACATTCTTGCGATTTTCTAAAGAGCGTAAACGATTAGAAGATTGGTCATACTCACTACGCTTATCTACAATATTTGCAGCGGCAGCACTTAACTGTTGAGAATATAAACGAATTTCTGTATTTAAAGCATCTAAACGTTTTTGACGATCTTCAAATTCAACACGAGCCTCTTCAATTAATCCGGCAAGTTGCTTGGCTTTTTGCTCATTAGTGCCTGTTTCTACAATATACTTACGCTTTTCATCAAGCTCTGTACGACGCGCTTCTAAACCTGCAATCTCATTGAATTTCTTCATGAGTTCATCTTGTAAGTCATTAATTTCACGGTCTAATGTAGAAATTTGTCTTCTACTTTTCGAAAGCTTTGTTTCATTTATTTGAATATCTGTAGAAAACATAGTCGTCTTTGTTTCTATGTCAAACAGTGCTTTCTTTGCAGATTCGATATCGGCATGGATACTTTCAATATCTTGTACTAATACTGAGATTTCAATTTCTTCTAAGCGTTTTTTCTTCTCGCGATAAATCTCTGCTTTTCTAGCTTGTCTCTTTAAAGGAGATACTTGCTTTTCGAGTTCAATTAAAATATCGTTTGAACGATCAAGATTAGCTTTTGTTCTTTCTAGTTTCGATAAAGATTCTAATTTTCTCTTCTTATATTTAGCAACGCCTGCAGCCTCTTCGAAGATACCACGACGTTCAAGAGGTTTTGCTTCCGCAAAAGTTAAGACATTACCCTGCGAGATAATACTTAAACTATCTTTACCAAGACCTGTATCCAAGAATAGATCAACGATATCCTTTAAACGTACATTCTTACGATTGATTAGATACTCTGCTTCACCAGAATCACGAAAAAGACGACGTGTAACTTCTATCTCGTCCTTGTCATCATTTAAAATGTGATTTGTATTGTCAAATACTAGTGTAACTTCCGCCATATTAACTCTACGACGGTCAGCACTACCCGCAAAAATAACATCATTCATTTTATCGCCGCGCATGCTTTTGGCACTTTGTTCTCCAAGTACCCAACGAACAGAGTCAGCGATATTTGATTTTCCACAACCATTAGGACCTACAATACCAGTAATTGGATGATCAAACTGGATAATCGTACGATCCGCAAAGGATTTAAATCCCTGCATTTCGATTCGCTTTAGAAACATAAAATCTCCTTAAATCTCTTAGATATTATAACAAAATCACCTTCTTCAAACCACAAAAACGGGAAATTTAACAAATATTAATTGAAAAAAACAGCCGAGATATACAGGCTGTTTCAGAAAGATTATTTGTTCTTTAATTGTTCTAAAATCTTTTCTAATAGAACTGTTTCATCGCTCTTTACAGGTGCAGCTTCTTCCTTCACTTCTGGTTTCTTAAGCTTGTTAATTGCCTTAACCATAACGAACAATACAAATGCTAATAAGAAGAAATTAATTACGGATGAGATAAATGCACCAATCATCAAGTTAACAGAACCTAAACTAATTACAACATTTGAGAAGTCAACCTGGAATATTACACCAACTAATGGGTTAATAATATTTTCAATAAATGACTTGATAATAGCTTGGAATGCACCACCAATGATGACACCAATAGCCATGTCCATTACGTTACCACGTAACGCGAACGCTTTAAACTCTTCAATAAAATTTTTCATATTATTTATCCTCCAATATAGATTTTAATTCGATAGTATCATCATCTAGAATCAAGTAATTACCCATGCAGAACGGATTGTCAGTTTTGAAGGCTGACGATTCTAAGATCGAAACTTCGTTAGCATTATATGATATTTCATAACGATTGCCACGTAAATCGCTCATAAACTTTAAATTTTGTTGATTTGTGAAACGATCTTTGATATGCATAAGAGTCCGTTTACCATAAACAAACTTATAAACTGGTGGTTGAAAGCCATAACGTTGTTTAAAAGCATCTAGTGTTTTCTCGATTTGTAAATCATTCATTTCCTCTGAAAGAATAACACCTTTCATACCTGGAATCGATAATACATATGCAATCGCATAAGAATTAACAACATTGAGTGTCATGCCCCCGATACAATCCACAAGCTTATTATTAAAATCTCCAACTTGAGAAACAACTGTATTGATAAGAGTTGCCTTACCTTCTTGTGATTCATGGATTACAGGGGTAACTGTATCATTCTCAACTACATTTAAGTAACTTTCACAATCAAATACTCTTGGTTTCTTTGTTTGAATAATATACTTGTAATTTTGGTCAAACACATTCTCTGTATGATAGTGATACGCTTGTTTGCCTAGTCTTATATGTTGAATAGCACGTAGATTATCTAATTTTTCTAATGCTAATCTACGAGTTTCGTTTATCACGCTAACTGGCAAGAAGATATGCTCAATTTCACCCTTAAGTTCTATAATTCGGTATGCAGATGCACCGGTTTTTGCAAGAGCTGCTTCAATCTTTTCTCTTGTTAGTGGTGCATTTTTTGCTAGTTCTAGATTCACTAAGCTTTCTTGGATAATTGTATGTTCACCATCAGAAACTATCAGTTTTAAAGGTTTTCCAATTCTTGCTTCGTAGGAAACTGTAATATCAACTAATCTACTAAACGCTTCAATGTGATGTTGTACTTCATCTAGCAATCTAGTATCTGTTGTTTTATGCAACTTTTGTCCTCTCTTTGGTCTTCCTTCTTTGCATTCTAGAGTAACAATCTGTCCAGGGTTTGCACTATTCACCAAGAGATTCTTTTGGTCATAAATTTTAACAGCAGTTAATCCAATATCTTCAGGTACGCTTAGAATACGTAAGCCATCATGCTGGTATAGTGGTTTTGAAAGTTTTACCTTTACTTTGCCTTTATAGAAATCTACAACTTCTCCAATTACAACTCCTTGATGATTCGGACGATATTGGCTCATACGTTTAGTAACATCATCATGGAATAGATGGCCTTCTGAAAAACCACGATTAAACATCAGCTTTAACTCTTCTTGACGTTTCTTTGTTACACAATATGTTTCATTACGATAATAAGCATCGATAGCTTCACGGAAAGTCTTTGTGATAAGCCAAACATATTCCGGACGTTTCATACGTCCTTCTATCTTCAAACTACTAACACCTGCTCCTAACAGTTTTGGTAATTGATCAATAACATTCAAGTCCTTTGGACTAAGAATATATTCTCCTTCTTCAAATTCCGAACCATCTTCCTTGTAGTATTTCATGCGGCAACATTGTGCACACATACCACGATTCGCACTGCGTTGTTTCGTAACAACACTAAATTGACATTGGCCACTATAGCTAATACAAATAGCACCATATGCAAATACTTCAATCTCCATGCCACTTTTACATGCTTTTTTTACAAGTTCAATTGGCGTTTCACGAGCTAATACCACCCGTTTAACTCCTTGTGTTTTCATATATTCAATGCCAGCCATATTATGGACATGCATCTGCGTTGAACAATGAACTTCAAAATCTGGAAAACATGTTCGAACATAATGAAACAGGCCAAAATCTTGAATCAATAAGGCATCCACATCATGGTCATATAAAAATTGAATTTGGTCTTTTGCAGCTTCAATTTCAGGTTCATATAATATGGTGTTCATTGTCACATAAACTTTTACTCCGCGAATATGACAATAACGTACTGCTTCGATTAACTCTTCTCTTGAAAAGTTTCCTGCAAATGCACGAGCGGAAAAAGAATTAAGTCCTAAATAAACTGCATCACAGCCAGCTTGTACTGCCGCAATTAACGCTTCCATATTTCCTGCTGGCGCAAGTAATTCAGCTTTCTTCATAAAACCTCCTTAATCTTTTGATACTCGTTTATAAGTTGCTCTAGTCTCATCGTTGCATTTGCGGCAGAAGTACTAGGCAAACTAATGTGTGGTATATCTAAATGAATATATTGATTATATAATACAGCTGCTTTCTTCCCAGTCGTTACAATCAACTGTATATTTGATTTATGGACTAAACCAGCAATATCATTCGTTTTGACATTCTTGATAGAAGAATCAGAAGATCCTTCAATTGTACAAGAATGAATTACATCCCACATTGCAATATGATGCTGATGACAAAATAACGCACGGTCAGTAATTTCTACTTTGAATAAAGCCTCCATTACTGCCCAAAAACGATTGGTCTTATTTGCATAATACATCTTATTTTGCCTACTGATCACAGATGGAAATGAACCTAATATTAATACCCGTGAGTGTTCATCATAGATTGCATCCAAGGGATGTATAACTTTCTTAGCACTGGCTTTCATCGAAATACTTAGCCAGTCCACCGATGGATGTTTCTTTCAAACTCATCGGTATACAATTACCAGTTTCTTTCATAGTCTCAACGATCGTATCAAAACTTACTTTATGAGTAGCACGGACCTTGTTCATGTGAATCGCTAGATTTGCGGCATCAATTGCACGTAGGATACCTTGTGAATTACGTTCGATACATGGAATCATGACATACCCCATAACTGGATCACAAGTTAACCCTAAATGATGTTCAATTCCAATCTCTGCTGCGTATTCAATATCATTTAAATTACCACCCAGAATATATGCAAAGGCAGCACTTGCCATTGAAACAGCAGATCCCACTTCAGCTTGACAGCCACCAACAGCACCAGAAATCGTCGCATTATGCTTAATTAAATTTCCAAAGATACCACCAATAGCTAGAGCATCAATCATAGTATCTTTATCAATCTTCAAGTCATGAATGCAATGATATGTTAAAGCAGCGATAACACCACATGCGCCAAGTGTAGGCGCAGTTACCACCTTATGTGTATCAGCATTTTCTTCGCCTGCGGCGTAAGCATAACTCATTAGTTTTAAATCATTTGCATACGAACAATTGTTTTCTAAACTCTCTAAATATAACTTACGTGCAATACGTTGCAATTTTAACTTACCAGGTAAAATCCCTGCTTCTGCAGTTATACCTGCATGAACGCATTCGACTTCTGCATCCACGATATCAGAAAGATGTTGACGTAAATTTGGCTCATAAGAATAGATATAAGAAAGTAACGATTCATTTTTATCTTGTAATACTTGCTTAATTTCTTTTAGTGTATTTTCCTGATATACTTCATCGTTCCAATCAAGATCTTTTTCCACAATCCGAATACTACCACCACCGATGGAAAATACAGTCCAACGTTGCTGAAGTTCATGTTTATCATTGTATGCGCGAATATAGAATCCATTAGGAAATTCTTCTTCCCATTCAAGAGAAAAGATTACTTTCACTTCCCCTAATAAAGTTTGTTCAATAATCGCATCTGTATGATGCCCTTTCCCAGTTAAAGATAAAGAGCCAAAAAGTTCAGCTTCATAGTAAGGAAATGCACCATATGATTCATTAAAGAGCTTGCAGGCTCTCTCTGGTGCTAATGTATGTGAACTGCTCGGTCCACGTCCTATTTTATATAGTTCTTTAATTGATTGCATGTTAACTCCCATTCTTTAATAAGAACTGTTCAAAACCATTTTTGGGATCAATTCGTCCCGCTTTAATACCTTGTTCAAGCGTTGCAAGTTCCTCTAAATATCGTAATACAGTCTTTGACTGTAGATGATAACAACTTTCTAAACCTTTTTTGATTGCCCAATCATCCGCATGTAGTCTTGTAGCAATCATACTATCTGATAATCCACGTTCATACAGTTTTTTAATGTTATATAAGCTACGTAATTTACTTGCAAGCATTGCAATCATCGCAACATAGTCATAACGCGCTTGTAACATTTCATCTACTGCTAATAATGCAGAAGATAAATCATGCGCAACGAATGCATTGCTCATTCTAAAGATATTTAAATCAGCGTTCATCGGTACGATATGTATAATATCTTCAAGATTCAACTCTTTCTTTCCATAAAGATCAATCTTTACAAGAGCATTATGAAATTTCAAAGTATCATTACTAACACGTTCCAACAATTCGCCTCGTGCATCACGTGTAAGTTTATATTTATTCTCTTTTAACTTATCATCTACATACTTTTCAAACTCCCACGGCTTCATGAGTTCAAATTTCACAATTCTAGTATCATAAGACATTAGAAGTTTATATTCTTTCTTTCTGGTATCAGCCGAAAATGTATGACAATAAAATACCAGTAACGTATTTGGATTCGGATTTTTAAGATACGCTTCAAGTGATTTTAAGCGTTGTTCTTTCTCTGCTTCTTGTTTCTCTAATTCTTTCTTAGATGTCTTTACTGCAGCACGCAAGAAATACGGTTCTTTTATTATGATAGCCTTTTTAGCAGAATCATCGAATAGAGAAAATGTATCACAAGCTACCAACGCTTCATCAAAACGAAATGTTTTAGCATTTGAAGCATCAAAGGTTGTGACATAATCTTTTCCTATAGAAAACTCTTTTAAAAGAGTAGCTAAGCGCTCCTCTTGTCGATACATATCTTTTCCACTCAATAAGTAAACTGTCATATGCTAACTTATTATAACAATTTTCCCAGACGATGTTAGAGCGAAATGCTTATGAAAGATACTAAAAAAAGAAATATCTCCATAAGTTCCTGTATCCATCCACATAATACCCCTCTTATCCATTTCTTTAATGACAGCACGTGATGGTAAATGACTGGATAAATATGGTTGATTGATACAGATACATACTTTTGGTTGTAAATAATCAAAAAGTTCTGGTGGATTAGCATTTTTAGATCCATGATTTGCAAGTATCATCACATCAACATTTAAAGAATCATAATGATTTAATAAATACGTGATATCACTATGATCTAAATAAGTAAACACGATAAAAGTAAGTTCATTATATTTAAAATACCAAATTGGATGTTCAGTATTTTGCAAATTAAGTTGTTCTGCAACATAACTTTGAGGTGCTGATACTATCTCTACCCCTTCAGTATCATCCCCTAATTCCACCACTGCGAAAATCTTAGAAATACCTTTTGCATGTAGATAACTTTGTAAATCATTTGATATAACTGACTTTGGCTCAGATAGTACTGTTGCACAATTAGAAAGCATTGATTTTAAAATAATATTTGTATTTTTCGGAGTGTTTAGCACTGTTACTTCTGATAATGGATGAACGATAGATAAACTAAGAAATATTATCACAGTACTTGCGATAGTGTATATTCTAAATTTATGTTGTTTAAATAATGCATATACCATTGGTAAAAACAACATTCCAATACCTATGATATTTCCATTTATCTTGATTGATTGAATCTTCGAAATCATTCTAGAAACAAGCGATACTAGCTCTACTATATTTAGACCAGTATACAATTGAATAAAACCCATTATCCAAGTAAAACCCATAAAGTAGCGGATGATGGGATAAAACAAGAATGAAAGTAATTGGATTGATTGAAATTTAATACTACAAATGCTTCCAATCAAACAAGCAGTTATTATCTTACGATGGGATTTTGAAAACAGAGTTTGTAAACGATAAATAAGCGGTATTTGAAACGATAACGAATATAGAGCCCTAGGGAATATAACCAATAAAACTATCGATGAGATTAGAATTTTTACTCTTGTAGGAATATCCACAAACTGCAATATTCCATACAATAACGAGTACACTAAGATAATTGGATAATGATAAAACAGATTTAAAACAATAAGACATAATACTTTAATGATTTTACGTTGTCTTTGTGTACTAAAAAACTTTAAAACATATAACAATAACCATACACTTGCAATATATGAAAAACCAGTTTGATCAAAAATATCTGATATATCAATTCCCTTATTTTTGATGTGAAAGATAATTTGATATAAAATCTCTCTCTTTAAATTATCATCAAGCTTTTCAATATGGTTTTGTACCCAAGAGCGTAATGTGAAATATTGTTGTGTCACTTGTATTTCCGATTGATATGTATAGCCACTAAAACCATTCTCTTTTGCCCACTTGTATAATGAAAATCCATAAAATTTCGAATCATAATCAAATGAATGGATATGTTGCGTAACTTCTACCTCAGCATCAAATGGTAGAGTTGTATTCGTATACACTACAATCCGATTATCGCTATTTTCAATAATTGCATAATTACTTTTTATATCAACGATTCGATATGTTTCTGATGAGATAAAATGAATCTTAGGAAAATACGTCATACATAGGATACAACTTAGAAAAATACAACTCTTAATACTATGATGTCGATACCAATATAGAATACATAAAAGGAAAACAATGAATTTATAGATATCTTGCATATATAGACATAGTAGATACATCAATAATACAAGTAATGGATTTCTTAGAATTCCTTTCATAAACAGATTTTATCTTTTATGAAATCAAACTTTGCTTGACCTATCCCTTTTACTTTCATTAAATCTTCTAATATCTGGAATAATCCATGTTGATTTCGATAATCAATGATTGCTTGTGCAGTTTTCTCACCGATTTTAGGAATTTGCAATAAACCATTTAAATCAGAAGTATTAATAGAAATCAAATTCACAGAAATATCACTAGATTTCGTTGGTATTGTTAATACATCTTTATCATGCAAAATAGTCTCTAGGTTCAAACTAGATATATCTGCATTTTCGTTTAAACCCGCTTTCGATAATAGTTCCTGTATTGTTGCATATGGATCTAGAGAAATTACACCTTGTCTTAATACAGCACCGTAAACCGTTACTTGAATTGAAGATTTACTATATTGATTTATATTGATAATGTTGAATTTACCTGATGATAAAATGATGAAACATAAAAAAACAGTAAGTAGTAGTCTCATACGTCCTCCACTTACTGTATTTGTTGTAATCTTAGTGATTCCTTACTTAATCTTAACAATTTCAACTGTATAAGGATTTGCGACACGTACTTCACAAACATCACCAACCTTATGGTCTAGAATTGCCTGTGCTAATGGTGTTTCATTAGATAGGCGACCATTTAAAGGATCTGATTCTGTTGAACCTACGATATTGTAAGTAACTTCCTCCTTAGTATCATTGAAGAATAATGTTACGCTAGAACCGATATGAACAGCTGACTTCTTACCAGCCTTTTTCGTATCAATAAGTTCATAGTTTCGCAGCATGTATTCCAAAGTTGAAATACGTGCTTCTACCTTTGCCTGCTCATCACGAGCCGCATCATAGTCCGCATTTTCTGAAAGGTCACCCTGTGCACGTGCTTCAGCTAGTTCCTGCTTAACTTCTTCACGAACAACATGGACGAGGTTATAGTATTCATCCTGTAATTTTTTTAGACCTTCTTCAGTAAGATATGTTTTATTTTCTTCAGCCATTTTATTACTCCTTACGCTTGGTTATTATAGCATTGTGTGCGTGATGATGCTACTGATTTTTGTTGTGAGTAAATCAATCGCAACCGTATTCTTGCCACCTTCCGGAATGATTACATCCGCATATTTCTTTGATGGTTCCACAAATGCTTCATGCATTTGCTTAACAGTTCCCACATATTGATTTACAACAGACTCTAATGTTCTACCGCGTTCTTTTACGTCACGAACTAAACGTCGAATAAATCGAATATCCGCATCAGTCTCCACAAAAATCTTGATGTCGAGTAAATTTCGAATCTTTTCTTCTTCTAATACAAATAAACCTTCTAGAATCAAGACATCACATGGATAACAATCTTCTGTTTCGTTACTACGTGTGTGATTGACAAAATCATAGATTGGTTTACGAATAGCTTTATTCGCAATTAGATCTTGAATATTTTCAATCAATAAGTCATTGTCAAACGCAAATGGATGATCATAATTTGTCTTAATACGCTCTTCCATTGGCTTCTCTGCTTGATCTTTGTAATAGTCATCTTGCCGGATAATTAGTACAGATTTTTTATCCGCAAATGTCTTTTTGATTGTTTCAGAGATTGATGTCTTTCCAGATGCACTACCACCGGCAATGCCAATAATAATCGGTTTACTCATTCGTATTTGCCTCTTTCACTTCTGATTTAATAAGTATCTCATTTTCGTCATAGTATAAACGGATTGAAAATGGAACTTCGTTTCGAAACATTTTCTCCAGGAAGATACGATCACCTTCCCAAAGTTCTAAATCTAAAATATCCTTCTTTGGTATATATGCCAGTGTTCCCTCGCTACATTCATGTAGAGTTCCAACATAATCACTCGTTTGATATACATAGATTTCTTCATCTTCATGATGTTCATAATGAAAATGAATGATACCACAATATAGCGCAGATTGTACTTGATATCCTGTTTCTTCTATCACTTCACGTACCATGCATTCATATGGTGTTTCATTTATCTTTAACTTTCCACCTACGCCTATCCATTTATCGTGATTTAAGTCATTTTGTTTTTTATTACGTAATAACATCAACCACTTCTCATCATGAACTAGATAGCATACTGTACTTTTAATCATTTAAATTTACATGATCTTTCACATTTTGATTATGTTCTGTAAGTGTCTTTGCAAAGAATACTTCACCCGTCTTCGTATCTGCCACAAAGTAGAGATAGTCTGATTCAATCGGATTTAATACAGCTTTAAATACCTTCTCACCAGGATTCTCAATTGGTCCTGGAGGTAACCCTTTGTGTAAGTAAGTATTATATGGTGAATCAAACTCTGCATTAACTTCACAAGCTTGCCACTTATCTGTTTGACGGTCAAAATCGATTGCATAGCATACTGTTACACTAGACTGTAATAACATACCTTGGTTTAAACGATTATAGAACACGCTTGCAATTGTACGGAGTGTCGTTTCATCGCCTCCACCTTCGTACTGTACGATACTTGCTAATGTATATAATTGATGAATAGAAAGCTTACTCTTAGCAATCGCATCTTTATTTGCTTCATAAACAACTTTTGTTTGATCTAACATCTTTAGTGTTACATCTTTCGCAGTTGTTTCTTTATAAAATTCGTAGGTGTTTGGCGCGATATAGCCCTCTAGATAAATACGTACATTATCTTGGAACATTTCATCAGTAATAAATGGATATGTAGACTTCAAAGAAGAAATCCACTCTTTATCATTCCATAACTGAAGCAACTCATCTTCTTTGACGTTCGTAACTACCGCAATTTTTTCAGCAATATGTTTTGCCCAGTCACCTTCCGTAACGGTTACAGAAACAGTATCGCTTGCTGCTGCTGTTGCACTATTTAATTTTTCTAAAATTGCTTGCAAATCCATATTACGATTTAATGTAAACGTTCCAGACTTGAAATTATTAAGCTCGTAGAGTCTAATATACAACTTCGCAACATTAACATCTTTTATAAGATTCTCATTTTTTAGATTTTGTAAGATATCAGCTGACGTATCACCAGTATTCACTTTAAACTCAACTTCTTCAGAAGTATCTGAAACAGCTTTAATTGATTGGGAATAATAAATATAAGAACTTACACACCCAACAGCTAATATCAAAATGAGTAATAAAGGAATTAAACTTCTCTTTTTTCTTCGCTTAGCCATGCCTATTCACCATCATCTTCACTGATAAATGCACCTAATACTTCTTGGCACATTTCCCATTCTTCTTCATCGACAACTTCATCCATTGAGCCATCTTCGTTATAACTGTATGCATACACATTGCCTTCTTCATCCGTTGGGTCTGTAAATAACACATACTTCTTTGTCTTATCTTCATTTTCAAACGTCAAAAGAATTTCAACTTCACGTTCATTGCCTGTATCATCAG
>JABZLM010000024.1 GCA_015256775.1 Solobacterium sp.
TATATATGATATTATTGTTGCGTTAAAGGAGATATATCATGTCAGGATATGTAGTTGTAGGTTCCCAATGGGGCGACGAAGGAAAAGGAAAAGTCGTAGATTTATTGGGTACTAACGTCAATATGGTAGTTCGTTTCCAAGGTGGTAATAACGCAGGCCATACCGTTGTCGTTAATAATAAAAAGATCATTTTACACTTATTACCATCAGGTATTTTAAATGCAGATGCTACATGCATTATTGGACCTGGTGTCGTTGTAAACCTATCTGTATTATTCAAAGAAATTGATACATTAGAATCACAAGGATTTACATGTGATCACTTAAAGATTAGTGACCGTGCTCACCTTCTAATGCCATATCATGTAAAGATTGATGAATTACAGGAATTACGTGCTGGAGCTGGTAAGATTGGCACGACAAAGAATGGTATCGGTCCATGTTATGCTGATAAATATACACGAATCGGTATCCGCGTTTGTGATTTACGTGATTGGGACGTATTTCAAGATAAATTAAAAGTAGTACTAGCGCAGAAGAACGAAGAAATCGTTAAACTCTTTAACGCAGAACCATTTGATTATGATGAAATGGTAGCTACATTCAAAGAATATAGAGAACGCCTACTACCAATGATTTGCGATGCGACAGATAAAATCAACAAAGCGTTAGACGCAAAACAAGTTGTATTATTTGAAGGTGCACAAGCAAATATGTTGGATATCAACTACGGTACATATCCATACGTAACTTCATCATCCCCTACTGCTGCAGGTGTATGTGAAGGTGCAGGTGTATCCCCACGCAAACTAGACCATATTATCGGTGTAACAAAGGCTTATTCCACACGCGTTGGTGAAGGCCCATTCGTTACCGAGTTACAAGGCGATGATGCACACGCTTTACGTGAAAAAGGTTCAGAGTATGGTGCTACTACCGGAAGACCACGTCGTGTAGGTTGGTTAGACTTGCCAGTTGTTCGACAGGCTGTATTAATCAATGGTCTAACCGAAATGGCACTTACAAAACTGGACATCCTTACAGGATATGAAAAGTTGCCAGTATGCGTAGGATATGAAATCGAAGGCAAGGAATATGATACAGTTCCTGCATCTCTAAAAGACTATGCAAAAGCAAAACCAGTTTACAAATACTTCGATGGCTGGACAGAAGATATATCGAATGCCAGAACATTTGATGAGTTACCTGCTAACTGTCAAAAGTATGTGCGCTTCATCGAAGAATACACAGGTACAAAGTTCTGCTTAGTATCAGTAGGACCAGATCGTAACGCAAATATTGTTTTAAAAGATATTCTAAAATAAATATTGAATCCATATCACTTTCTGATATGGATTTTTTCATATAAAAAGTCGACAGAATATTTCTATCGACTTTTTTAGTTTTAGAAAATCTGATTTGATTTGTATCTATTTACGGCTGTAATAGTAAATCCTATAAAAGCCGCAAGAATAGCTGCTACATATCCAGAAAGATTTGTAGTATCTGCTGTCTTTGGTGTTTGAGTAGATGGTGTTGGAGTTGGTACAGGTGCCAAAACATATTCATAAACAACATGTGTTGTGCCTTCTAATAATAATCCTGAAACAAGAGATGTTGCACTTGGTCCAACAAGATTGTAAACATCACCATTATATGTGATTGTTTGTGGTAGTTCAGATGTATTTTCTGCTGCATCATACATTCCTAGAGAACCATCTGCGTTGAAAAGTGGACGTAATGTTGTATCCACATAAGATGGTTGAAGTTGTGTTGATGTACCTTGAATAACATAATCAACAACTACATCACCAAACTGTACCATTGATACATCCTGGTCAGCCATATCCTCCGATACTGGTGCGTAGTATGTAGTTACAGGAGATGATCTTCTTAAAGTAAATGTATCCACATAGTTAAAGAATGTAGAAGCGTTGATATTTGTATCATTTGGAATCGTTCTCCAATCACCATTATTTGGTGTGATATAAGTATTTGGATTTGCTACTGATTTGATTAAATGACCATCATTTACATATTCATCAGTAATTAAGGATACATTCGATAAACCACCTACATTTTCTGGGTCACCACTCATTGTGACTGTATGATTAACGTATTCTTCCAATGATTGGCATCCAGATTCATATCCACGAACTGTCGAAGTTCCATCACTTGCCTTCCACTCAGCTCTAGCATCAAGTGGTAAATACTTGATGTTCTTTGCTTGATCCATTGGTATAGTAACTTGTACTAAAACTGCCTGGCTATTATTTTGCGTTGTATACAAGTTATAAGACTTCACTATTTCAGCATCTTGAAGATAGTCATTGCCTGATAATGTATATGCTTTTTTGCCAGATGCTAATTCTTCAGCTGTTGGAATACCATAATCATCTCCACCTGAATAATCCGCTTCATAATAGTCAACAATTGACATCGGTACATTAACATCTACCGGATTACCACTCGCATCTCTTGTACCAATTAATGTAAACTTCACAACCGCATTATCAATGTTTGGTATGCGAATGAGTACATCACTTACTGTTTGTCCCTCATCACTTGTATGTAATCTCTGATAAGCGACTGTAAAACTATATGTGACACCAGTACCATCTTCACTAAGTGTTGCTGGTAAACCTTCAACGTTAACATAACCACCAATATCGACAATATTGTCTACTGCAGCTAAGCCAGAACTAGCAGGTGAAACTGAAGTTGAATATGGTGTTGAGATATCACTAGGTAAAGATTGTGTACCTGTTACAGGAGTTGTTGGAGTTGTTGTTGGAGCAGTAGTTGTAGTTGATTCTGAAATGGCTGCAGGACTTGGTTGCGTTGTTGCTGTATTCGTTTCTTCTGCATAAGCCACTTGATTACCTACAAGCACCAAAGCAGTTGAAATTGTCAATCCTAGACGTAATGATTTAAGATATTTTTTCATTGACTTAGTGTCCTCCGTTTTTGTTATTCTCAACATATGATTTTCAACTTTTAAACCATAATGCAGATATTTTACGGTGTCTAAAAACCTTTGTCAACGCTAATGCAACTAGATTAAAAATAACTTAAATATTTTACATTTTGTTGTTATTTTCATAAATAAAAACTGCATGGAAATTCATCCATACAGTCTTCATTCTAATCTTGTAATTTTAAAGAATTCCAACACGTTTATAGATTGTGTCAACGTTACGTACATGGTACATTGGGTCGAAACAATCCTCAATTTCTTCTAATGTTAGAGTATTTGTTACATCAGAATTTGCTAACATCAACTCTTTGAAATTGAGATTATTTTCCCACGCTTTAATTGCCTGCGGTTGTACCGTATCATATGCCTTTTCACGTGACCAACCCTTTTCAATGAGTTTTAACATAAAACGTTGAGAGAAGATAACACCATTTGTTAACCAAATATTCTTCTTCATATTTTCCGGGAATACTGTTAAATCTTTTAGAATTCTACCAAATCGATTTAACATGTAATCCAATAGTTCTGTTCCATCAGCACAGATAATACGTTCTACACCCGAGTGAGAAATATCTCTTTCATGCCATAGTGGAATATCTTCATATGCTGCTAGCATATATCCACGCATTACTCTTGCGGCACCACAAATATTCTCTGAACCAATTGGGTTACGCTTATGCGGCATTGCACTAGAACCCTTTTGTCCTTTATTGAAATGTTCTTCTGCTTCGCGAACTTCTGTTCTCTGTAAGTGACGGATTTCAGTTGCCATCTGTTCTAAGGAAGAGGCAATCAAGCCCAAAATTGCGAAATAATGTGCATGACGATCACGTTGTAATACCTGTGTAGAAATCGCAGCACTTTGGATACCTAACTTTTCACATACATAATCTTGTACGAATGGTGGAATATTTGCAAATGTTCCGACTGCCCCAGAAATCTTACCTGCTTCAACATCCTTACATGCGAGTTCAAAGCGTTCTAGATTACGCTTCATCTCTTCATACCATAGCGCAAACACTAGGCCGAAAGTTGTGATTTCCGCATGTACTCCATGCGTTCTACCCATCATAACAGTATCTTTGTATTTCAGAGCATTTGTCTTAAGAATATCCATAAATGTATGAATATCTTCGCGTAAGATCTTATTTGCATTCTTGAAGCGAATACCATTTGCAGTATCTACCACATCAGTGGAAGTTACACCATAGTGAATCCACTTTTTTTCTTCACCAAGACTTTCAGATACGCATCTTGTAAATGCGACAACGTCATGTCTTGTTTCCTGTTCAATTTCTAGAATACGGTTTACATCAAATTTTGCATTTGCACGAATCTTTTCTACATCCTCAGCCGGAATTTCACCTAGCTTTGACCAAGCTTCATCAATGAGAATTTCTACATCTAACCAAGCCTGGAATTTTGCTTCCTCACTCCATACATCACGCATTACCTGTCGGGAATATCTTTCAATCATAGCCTCTCTCCTTTTTTCAATAGAAACAACTGCCAGATTTATTTTTCAAGTATGTCATTTACATACTTTCGTGCATCCTCAATGTTATCAGCAACAACTAGCACGATAACTCTACCATTATCCTCCAAAACTGCATTTGATATCTTAAATACTTCAGTTGGATAATTATTTTCAATCGTTACTTTTTGTGAATCTAAATATGTCAATAAGTGCTGACGAAGTACATCAACACTTGTATCTTCATCTGCCACAAAAACAGCTATTGTATTCGAGTTTCCTTTATCGCTGGCAAGATAAGCAACCTTATCATCTGTTAAATCTTCACCTTGCATAAAGACACTATCCATAACCTTGTTGCTTACTTGTTCCATGGAATCTGATAGGTTTAATTTTCGTAGTAATTGGGAAGCGACTTTTCCTGCGTCTAATACACGATTTGTATCATGGTTCACAGAAGTGTTATGACGAGTAGTACAACCTACTAGGAAACAAAACGTTATTACAACGATTAATTTCTTCAACATGAATCTAATCCTCTTCTCCATTAAGAATGGAATAATTCTCCATTATCTGCATCTTCTGTACCAAATTGTGGAAGCTCTGGTAATTCATCTAAACTCAATAGTTTAAAAGAATCTAAGAATTCATCTGTCACAGAATATAGAATTGGTCTTCCCGCCGCTTCACTACGACCATCTTCTTGAATTAAGCCTCTAGCTACTAACTTACGTAACATCACATCTGCACCAACACCACGAATTTCTTCAATTTCAACACGTGTAATTGGTTGTTTGTATGCAATAATCGCAAGCGTTTCTAAAGCCGCATTAGAAAGTTTAGCTTCCGTAGAAGTTTGGAATAACTTCTTCGCAGCATCATGAATAGATGCCTTGGATAAGAAACGATATTTCTCACCAAAACGTGCTATTTCAATACCACGACTTTCTTGTAAGTAGTATTTCTGCAGATCATCAAATAGTTCTGCCACATATTCTTCTGTCGCATCCATGGATGCGGCAGCCTGCTCAATGGATAAGCCATCATCCCCACAAAGGAATAATAGTCCTTCTAATATGGCAAGCATACGCTCCTTTGGATCTGGTTGTTGCTCTTCTGATGATGAAGTTGTTTCATCAAATTCTTCATCCAATACAGCAGCGTTATCTTCTACGATTGTCTGATTTTCCATCTCACTCATTCACCATCTCTCCTCTTCTAAACCAAATTACTTCTTGTTCATCAACCGTAAAGAATAACTTATGTTGACGAGCAAGATCTAATACAGCTAAAAATGTCGCAATAAACATCTGTGGTTCATGCACATCGTCTAATAATGCCTCAAAGCGGAAGGTTTCAGGCAAATGATCTAATTTTGCACGTACTTCAATCTGACGATCTTCCATTGAAATCTCTTTGACTGTATAACGTGCTTCTATCGGTTTAGACAACTGCATACGCATCAAGATACGTTTCATTGCCTTCATTAGATCGTATGGGTTACCTTCGACCTTTAACTCTTCATCAGAATGTTTCATCCATTGATCCACTTCTGTACTAAGGGGTCTTCCCATCATCATTTGACGTTCTTCGAATAAGGCATTTAAGCTTTCACTAATTTCTTTATATTGTTGATATTCCAACAAGCGACGAACCAAGCGTTCTTTTGGATCTTCTTCATACGCATCTTGTAACTCTTCCTTATTACCAGGAATCATTTTCTTAGACTTATATTCGATTAAAGTCGCAAGTTCCGCCAAATATTCGCCAGCAATCTCTAAATGCAATTGTTGCATAGAGTTTAAGTACGCGATGTATTGGTCAGTTAACTCATTCATATCTAAGTCCATCAAATCCATTTGTTTCTCTTTGATCAGATGTAACATTAAATCAAGTGGACCATCAAATTTTTCTATCGTTACCTTGAATTCTTCCATATTTTTTACCTTTTGCATTATATCAAATAATCCCCTATCTAACCATATCAATCTGATGTTACCTACAATGGTAAATAAAAACTACCCAAAGGTAGTTTTAATCAATCCATGATAGTGCCATTTTTAAATTATTTACTTCTACTTTAGTTTCTATTCTTTAAAAATGGGATTTATATTTTACTTGAAAACAATTACTGTTATAGATATAAACCTTTTTTGATACTTTCCTTAACTAACTCTTCCGTCAGTTTCCATAATTCTTCCGATTCATCTTTTATAAATTTTTTCTTTTCTAATACCATATCAGAACTAATATTATCTGGATTATAATTTGGTTCTGATACTTCTAAGTGATTGATAAGTGGTACAAGTGCGTCTATTACTCTCGCATATCTTGCTTCAAAACTCTGCCCTGTTTCAAATTCCAACCAGGCATTTTTCATATTTAAATATTTTTCTTCTGGAAGAATGCTCATTGTTTTATTAATCGATTCAAGTTCTCTATCATGAGAGTGAACTTTATTTTTATCATCAAAAACCCAAGTATCACCAGCATAAATCTCACCCAAATCATGAATCAGTAACATAGAGATCACATTCTCTATATTTAACTTTTCAGGATAAAAGTCTTGAAGAACCATCGAAGCTATCGCACATTGCCAAGAATGCTCAGCACTATTTTCAAATCTTCCATCAAGGGTTCTGTTAAATCTTGTTACTGTCTTTAATTTCTCTATTTCTTTAATAAAATCAACTGCTTGATTCAAATCACTCATAGTAAATCTAACCTCCCGGTATATTTACCTTGAAATCATCCATAATTTATTTTTTGGATTATATCAAACAATCTACTATTCAACAATATTAATCTGATGTCACCTACAACGTTAAATAAAAACTACCCAAAGGTAGTTTTTTATCCAACAACAATATTTACAATACGATTTGGCACAATAATGAGTTTACGTACTGTCTTTCCTTCCATCTGTGCTTGTACAGATGGTAAAGCAAGTGCCATCTCTTCTACAACCTTCTTATCTTCGTCGATATTTGCCATGAATTTACCACGAACCTTACCGTTGACCTGTACAACCATTTCAACTTGATTCTTTACAAGTTTACTTTCATCGTACGTTGGCCAAGCTTCAAATGTCAGAGTAGTATCATGACCTAAGAATTGCCATAATTCTTCACCTAAGTGTGGTGCATAACATGCAAACATTTGTACAAAGCCTTCCATATATGGCTTGTAGAGAGTTTCAGCCTTATAACATTCATTGATGAAAATCATCATCTGTGAAATTGCTGTATTGAGATTCAAGCTTTCGATATCACTTGTGACCTTCTTGACAGTCGCATGATATACCTCATCCAAGGAACCATCATTTGTATCACTTAGTTTATTAGACTCCACAATCAAACGGTGAACACGCTCTAGCCACTTGTGCGCACCATCTACACCCTGCTCACTCCATGGCTTGCTGGCTTCTAATGGTCCCATAAACATTTCGTATAGACGTACAGTATCTGCACCATATTGTTCAATTAATACATTTGGATCAATCGCAAACTCTGGATAACGCTTACCCATCTTAATACCATTTGCACCTAGGATCATACCTTGGTGAACCAACTTCTGGAATGGTTCTTTCGTAGAAACGATACCTTTATCATAGAGATAACGATTCCACATACGAGAGTACAACAAGTGTCCTACAGCGTGTTCCGGTCCACCAACATAAAGGTCAACTGGCATCCAGTGTTTCAGTAGTTCTGGATCGGCAATCGCCTTATCATTCTTTGGATCGATATAACGCAAGAAGTACCAACTACTTCCAGCAGATCCTGGCATTGTACTTGTTTCACGCTTACCCTTGATGCCATCTATAGTTACATTCACCCATTCTTCATCTTTCGCAAGTGGGGATTGTCCACCCTTACTTGGTTTATAGTCATCTAGTACTGGAAGTACAAGTGGTAACTCTTCATCACTAATTGCCACGTAGCGATCATCTTCAAGATGAACTACAGGAATTGGCTCACCCCAATATCTTTGACGAGCAAAGATCCATTCACGAATCTTATAGTTAATCTTCTTTTGACCGATATGATTGGATTCCAACCATTCAATCATCTTATCAATAGCTTCCTGTTTATTTAAACCATCAAGCCATTCAGAGTTAATGTGTAAACCATCTTGTGTCCAAGCTTCTTGCGTTACATCACCACCGGCTAGTACAGGAATGATCTCCATACCAAACTTTTTCGCAAAAGCGTAGTCACGTTCATCATGGGCAGGCACAGCCATAATCGCACCTGTTCCATAGCTTGCTAGTACATAGTCAGAAATCCAGATTGGAATCTTCTTGCCATTTACTGGATTAATCGCATATGCACCAGTGAATACACCTGTCTTATCTTTATTTAGTTCTGTACGTTCCAAATCAGATTTTGTTGCACATTCTTTACGATATGCTTCTACTGCATCTTTTTGCTCGCTACTTACAATCTTGTCAACAAGAACATGTTCTGGAGCGAGTACACAGTATGTAGCGCCAAACAATGTATCGCAACGAGTTGTAAAGACAACAAAGCTATCATCATGACCATCAACTTTAAAAGTAACCTGTGCACCAACGGACTTACCAATCCAGTTACGTTGAATTTCCTTTGTAGACTCTGGCCAGTCAATGGTTTCTAGTCCTTCCAATAACTTTTCAGCGTATGCTGGAATATCGATTACCCATTGGCGCATATTCTTACGAACAACAGGATATCCTCCACGTTCACTCTTACCATCAATAACTTCGTCATTGGAAAGTACTGTTCCCAACTCTTCGCACCAGTTTACTGGCATGTCAACACATTTTGCCAAGCCATCTTCAAAAAGATGCTTAAAAATCCATTGTGTCCAGTGATAGAAAGAAGGATCTGCTGTAGAAATCTCACGGTCCCAATCATAACTAAAACCAAAGGCACGTAACTGTTTCTTAAATGTCTCAATATTCTTTTCTGTAAATGTAGCTGGATTATTACCTGTCTTAATCGCATATTGTTCAGCAGGTAGGCCAAAGGCATCAAATCCCATTGGATGTAATACGTTAAAACCCTGCATACGCTTCATACGACAGATAACATCTGTTGCGGTATATCCTTCCGGATGACCTGCATGCAAACCAGAACCAGATGGATATGGGAACATATCTAACGCATAATACTTAGGCTTTGAAAAATCATAACCATCTGTTTTAAATGTTTGATGTTCATCCCAATACTGTTGCCACTTTGCTTCAATCTTCTTGTGATCAAATGACATAATCATATCTCCTTCTCAAAATAAAAAACGTCCTACTCTAAGGACGTTATATACGCGGTACCACCTTAGTTTATGATTGCAAATCAATCATACACCTCAAATCTTCTTTAACGCAGAAGTTACGTATGCTCAAAAGGTGAGTTCATGTAGGTCATCATACCGTGTCACATCAACCCACGGCTTTCTGAAAATGAATCACTCACTACTATTCTTTATCACTGCATTACCAATATATTAACAATCATCATCTATTTTTTCAATGCTTAATGATGACAACCACAATGATGCTTTGCAATATCTGGATTATAGTTAAGCGTACCATCAAGATAGGCAAGTACTGCATCATCTGCTCTACCACTAACGCCACCATATATTTGAATGCCATTGGAAGATAGAGTTTGCTGTACTGGTAATCCAAATCCTCCTGCTATCACAACATTTACACCAAGCTCTAACGCTATCTGACACATTATCACATGCCCATGTCCATTTGGAACATAATCCTTTGTATGAAGAACCGTATTACCTTCAACATCATACAAACGAAAAGCAGGTGTATGACCAAAGTGCTGATATATCATATCATTTTCAATCGGAACCAAAATCTTCATATCGCTCTCCTCAATAGACGATTATCGTAATAATCCTGTTAAGTCATCCAGAATATAATCTGGATGTAATTCATCATTTATACCTTGTTTCATCATCTCTTCACTACCGGCCACATAGAATGTAAGCATCCCTAACTGTAATGCAGGTACAATATCTTTCTTAAAGCGATTACCTATCATGATTGTTTCACTTAAGGAATATGGTAGATGCGTACTTGCAAACTTCAATAGAATCTTTGTACCACAACCAAAGTTCATCGCTTTTACACCAGCCGCATACTCTAGCATACGTACAATCGTTCCATTGCCAATCTTCTCAACTTGATCCACCATTTGAATACGACGATGATCGACGGATACGAGTTGGCTGCCATTTCTTAACTGTGTAAAAACATCCTGATATTCATCATAAGATAAACTACTATCCATTCCCACAAAGAAATATTGTGGATGATGATGTGTAATATGAAAGCCAGTATCGGTTAATACCTGACGAATCCCTTTACCACCGATGTAATCTACATCGATTGCCTTTTTATCATGAGTAACGATATACTCCACTGCAGCCATTGTTGAAGTATAGATATTCTCTTTTTTAACTCCATGGATTCCACAATATTCTAACTGATTTAAGATATCATCAACCGTTACAGAAGAACGTTCTGTCAAAATCAAATAACTGATATTCTCCATTTGGAAAGCCTGAATGAGTTCCTTAGCACCTGGCATGGCTTGTTTTTGTTGCATCAATGTTTCTAATTGTATGATATAGCCTTTACTTGTTAACATTTTCTTCCCTCGTGTGCTTATTGTATCACATAGATGTGGTATGATAATACACGCGAGGAAAACACATGAAACAAATACAAAAGATATTACTGATTTTGGGTATTATATTCGGTTTAATTCTATATCTATTGGTTGATGCATTCTTACTTTCACCAAGTAAGTTTACAGTACGTTACCAGACACTTACATCGAATAAGATTCCACAAGATCTTAATAACACTAAAATCTTATATGTATCTGATATCTACTATGGCAATCACATGAATCAAAGTCGTTTGCAAAAATTGGTGGATACCATCAATCGCATTGCCCCTGATGCAGTTGTATTTGGTGGAGACATCTACGCACCTAACGCAACAATCACAGCAGAGTCTGATGATGAAATAAAAACCGCACTAACTTCCATCAAAGCTCCACTTGGCAAGTTTGCAGTATTAGGTGATCAAGACTGTGCAACTGCAGATATCAAATCACATGTATTATCTATCTTACAAACCTCAAACTTTGAAGTGATTTCCAACAGTTCTGTATCGATACATAATGGTTCATCAGGTTTTATTACATTAGTCGGACTTGAAAATGAATTAAACAGTACTCCAGATGTAAATACAGCTTATGCAAATGTAAGTAGTGATAACTATGTTATTACCGTATGCCATACCCCAGACACTGCATCACTAGTACCTCTTGATACAACAGATTACTTCTTAGCTGGTCATTCTTTAGGTGGTCAAGCATATTACCTCTTAGGAGCCTACTATGCACCTGAAAAGGCAGTCAATTATCTACGTGGAAAACATCTAATTCAAAATTCATTTATGCTAGATATCACTAATGGAGTCGGTACAATCGGTGTTGATATGCGTTTCTTAAGTCCAGCTGAAGTTGTATGCTACACCCTAAAATCAACAGCACCCGCAACAGAAACAAATACAACGCCAGGAACATTCAATGATAATCCACAGGCAATACCAACCCCAACCCCCGAAACTACTCCAGAATCAACACCGGAACCAACAGTAGAACCCACCCCTACACCAGAGGCCACACCTACTCCAACCCCTACACCAGAGGCTGATCCTAACGCTACACCAACACCTGTTCCAACCATAGCACCATAATTATCATAAACAACAAATCCACCGGTAGGTGGATTTTATCATATCTTATTCAATTGTCGGAAATGTACTACGATCATCCAAATAAACCGGTGCTTCAATCATGCATTCATGTGCTGTTGCAAACTGAAATTCAATTAGCACAGTTTTTGCGACTCCGCCAACATGATCATAGGCAAATGTCACTTTTACCGGTAACATACCCACTCTACTAGCATATTGATATAACTCATTATATCTACTTGCACGATGTACAAGATAGAATGAACCGTTTGAATTTAACAAACGTTTCACCGCTGTAAATAGTTCGCTAAGTGGTAAATTTTCTTCATGCCGACCTGCTCTTTTATACTGATTTACATTCATCAAGTTTTGATTGGTTGTAGAAAAGTATGGTGGATTACATGCAATGATATCAAAGGGCTTATCTTTATAATCTTGAATCCTGCATGCATGTAATTGAGCATCTACTTGATAACGTTCTAAATTTTGTCTTGTTAGTTCAAATACTTCCGAAAACAAATCTACCCCTACCAGTTCTTTCGGTTTTCGTAATGATGCATACAGTAAGATAGCACCTGTATTACAACCAATCTCAAGAAAGCGATGTTGGTGTTTGATACGCAGAAATCGACCAAGTAGCTCTGTATCAGAGTTCATACGGTAGAATTCGTCCCCTTGATTGATAAGAAATTCTGTTCCACCTAAATAATCAAGCTTCATGTGTTTCCCTTAGTTCAAACCAGAATGTTGAACCCTTTCCAACAATACTCGTAACACCATACTGTGCATCATGTGCATCTAAGATTGCTTTGACAATCGCTAAACCTAAACCTGTATTTAACTGATTCCGTGAGAAAGAACGCGATGTTTTATGATAACGATCCCATACGTATGGTAGTTCACTTTCAGGGATTCCTTCACCATCATCACGTATTTCAAAATGCATCGTTTCTTCATCAGGCTTACGATAAGCTTGTATCGTGATGTGTTGTCCTGCGGAAGTATGTTTTAAGGCATTGGTTAAGAAGTTTGTAATAACCTGTCCTATCTTCACTTCATCCGCATAGATATAAAGTGTTCCTGGAATCTTTAGCTCCACAATCTGTCCACCTTGGGTAATAGACTTTTGATTTAACTCGATAATTTCACGGATTTTATTTGCTAAATCCATATTCCTACGATTGAGTACATAATTGCCTGATTGCATCTTAGCAAGCTCACTCATATCATTGATAAGTCTTGTCATATAATCCGTCTCTTTAATAATGACTCCTAAATGTTTGTCACGTTTAACCGGGTCATTACCAGAGATATCTCGAATCATTTCTGCGTATGCACGAATGTCCGTCATTGGCGTACGAATATCATGTGATACATTTGCCAAAAGATCTCTTCTTAACTCATCAATTTTAGATAGTTGTCGATTTGCTGTATTTAAACTATTGGCAAGTTGCTGCAATTCTGTTAAAGAACCACCATCAAAATGCGCACTATAGTCCGCTTGTGATAGTTTCACAGCTTCTTGTTTCATACGAATGATAGGATCAGTTACCAAACCTGAAATCATCAAAGCTACAATGGAGGCGACGACGATTACAATCATCGTATAGAGTGCATATTGTCGTGTGAAAAACGTTACAACACTATCAATAGGCTCAAGTGCAGTATTAACAAACAGATAATAATTACCAAGATTTTCACGGATATGACGTGCATAGATAATCATCTCCTGTCCAGTACGCTCATTTGTCATATTCATACTGAGCTCGCCATTCTGTAATTTACTGTCAATCGTCGAAAGGTCTAAAAGACCCTGAATCTCTTCGGACTTAGGATCTTGTAAGGCGCAACCTGCGCCTAAACTATCTGCACTGTAAATTTTTGTCCCACTGTCATTATAGATAGCGATACAAACGTTATTATTGACCGCTTCACGAATCGCAGACTCCACTCCATTTCCACTTGCATTATTTTTAATTAATGTTTGTTGGATATGATCAGCGACAGTACGTACTGCCGCAATCTTAGAATTACGATAATACGGACGAATTAAGCCAGTTTGTAATAAAGCGATAAATAACGTAATGCCAACGGCCATCGTAAAGAACGCTAGCCACAAACGAAAGCGGATACCATGTGTATCAAGCTTCAAACTTATACCCCATTCCACGAACTGTTGTGATGAAATCACGGTAAGGACCTAAGTTATGTCTTAGCATCTTGATATGTGTATCAACCGTGCGATCATCGCCAAAATAATCATAATTCCATACTTCTACTAATAAAGTTTCACGTGAGAGCGCAACATTTGGATGTGTTGCTAGATAAAGAAGTAAATCAATTTCTTTTGGTGTTAATGGAGCCTTTTCCCCATCAACGGTTACAACTCTACCAAGCACATCAATCTGTAATCCCTTAAAGTTCATCACATCGGAATTTGTCTGCGTCTTTTTACCACGCTCTAAAACAACCTTAATGCGCGCAATCAACTCCTTAGGTGAGAAAGGTTTTGTGACATAATCATCTACACCTAATTCAAAACCAAATAACTTATCATATTCCTCTTGTCTTGCGCTTAACATAATTACAGGAACTTGGTCAATATTCTTAATTTGTTTACAAGTAGAAAAACCATCTAACACCGGCATCATGACATCTAAGATTACACAATCAAAATGTGTATTCTTTACTTTCTCGATTGCCACCAGACCATTCTCTGCTTCTTCTGTTTCAAAACCATTGATTTCACAATACTCACGTACAACTTCACGGATATTTGCTTCATCATCTACAATTAAAATTTTTGCCATACTATTTCTGCCTTACTATTTCTATTTGATTTGCTAAAAAGGAAGCTTCATCTTGAATTTTAGCATAAAACTGTATATATACACCCTTCACTAGATACTGACTATATTGCGCATAGAGATTTGGCATAACTGCCATATCACTTTCACCGGTTTCATCAGTTAGTTTTAGAAAGCACATTAAGTCCCCTTTACGAGTACGAATTTGTCTTGCACTTTGAATATACGCAAACCCACGGTACAAACCTCGATTACTATTTAATTCCGCTAGCGGAGGATATGTAATTCCTAGTTTTTGTCTTAAATGAACGATTGGTTGTTCACCTAGATTAAATCCAAGCGCAGCCTTTTCATTTTCACTGAGTTCTTCTTGGCTATCTTTCATACGAATCACAACGGGTTTGGAAACAAGTTGTGGATCAATAGATAATTGTGTGCCAAAAGGTACTTGTATCAACTTTGCATACTTAATAGCATCATCTAAGGTATTCAACATTGTAGTTCTACCTAAGTCAAATTCATCAAGGGCACCTGCAGATATCAAGCGTTCTAGTTGGGTTCGATTGATTTTGCGTAACACAACCCTTGCGACAAAGTCAAAATAATCACCAAAGTTTCCGCTCTTGTTACGTTCATCAAGGATTGTTCTAGCTGCTAATGTTCCAACATCTTTGATAATAGAGAGCGGTAAAATAATCGACTTTCCATTGTGATAATAGATATCTGTGGAACGATTTACAGCAGGTGCTTCAATAGAGATATGCTTTCTTCTACATTCTGTAATATAGATTGCAGTCTTGGTACTATCCCCAATCACACTATTTAAAATCGATGTATAAAACTCTAATGGATAGTTTGCCTTTAGATACGCCAATTGATACGCAACTAATCCATACGCGACCGCATGTGACTTATTAAATCCATACCCGGCAAACTTTTCTGCTAAATCAAAGAGATCACTCGCCATTTGATCACTATAGCCATTCTCTTTACATCCACGAACGTATTCTTGTCTTAATCCAGCTAATTCTTCCTCGTTCTTTTTTGAAATAGCCTTACGAAGAATATCCGCTTTAACGAGTGAAAACTTCGCCGCAATCTGCGCCATCAGCATAACTTGTTCCTGATAGATTGTAACACCATAGGTTTCCTTGAGAATCGGTTCTAATTCCTTCGATGGATATACAACCGACGATGGATTCTTTCTACCTTCCAAATAAACATTGATCTGATCTTTTGGACCCGGTCTAAAGAGTGCTAACGCCGCAATAATATCCTCAAAACAATTCGGTTTCATCTTGCGTAATAAATTACGCATACCATCCGATTCAAACTGGAAAACTCCAATTGTATCTGCTTGTGCAAACAAACGATATGTTCTTGCGTCATTTAACGGAATCGATAAAATATGGAAATCTGGATTATGCTTATGAATCATCTGTACAATTTCATCAATCGTTGTCAGATTCTTAAGCCCAAGGAAATCCATCTTAATTAGACCTCTTTCCTCTAAGTAATTTCCAACAAATTGCGTTGTTTTCATACCTTCCGACATTTGTATTGTTGGAATGATTTCTTCGATCGGCTTTCCTGACATGACAATACCAGCCGCATGAATACTCTTATTTTTTGGAAGTCCTTCTATCTGCTTTGCCATATTAAAATAGTTCATTAATTGAGGACTTGCATTGAGTAATACACGTAATTTTTCTTTTTGCTCATATGCTTTATCTAGTGTAATTTTTGGTGTCTGCGGAATCAAACCAACAATCATATCAATCTCACGCTTCGAAATATCCATTGCTTTACCAACATCACGTAAGACAGCACGTGCTGCTAAAGTATCAAATGTAATGATGTTGGCAATATGTTGTTCACCATACTTTTGATATACATAATCAATAATTTCTTGACGATGGATATCCGGAATATCTGTATCAATATCTGGCATCGACACACGTTCTGCGTTTAAAAACCGTTCAAATAATAGATTATATTGTAAAGGGTCTACCATTGTTATCCCCAAACAATACGCAACCAAAGAACCAGCAGCGCTACCTCTTCCAGGTCCAATATAAATTCCCTTTTGTCTTCCATAACGAATAAAGTCATAGACAATAAGGAAATAGTCTTCAAAGCCCATCTGATGAATGACCTGCAATTCATGCTTTAAACGTTCGACATACACTAGTTTTAAAACACCATTCAAACGTTTTTTCAATCCCGCAAGACATAATTGCGGTAAGTATTGTTCTGCAGTAATACCATCTTTCAATGGATATACAGGTATCCCTGTCTTTTCTAGATTTCCATCACAAAGACATTCACTAGCGATTTCTTCGGCTCTTTGTAAGTCATCCGCATCATAGATTTTTTCCATTTCAGGAATTGATAAAAAATATCTTCCTGTAATTGGAGTTACATTCTTATCTTTCAAGGTTGTACCCTGCTTGATGGCTGAAAGTACCTTTAATGTTTCATAATCTTTTTGTCCAAGATAATAGATTTTATTTACAGCAACTGTATGAATTCCTTGTGCATTTGCTAACGCTTTTAACAGAGCATTCTTAGAACGCCATAAAGATGTTTCTTCATATGAAATTGCAATGTCAAAAGAAGGTAATTCCGATTTCATCTGTGCTAATTTCTGTGTGATTCCAGTACGATCTTCACTGATGAGTTCTGCGTCAAAATATCCACCTTCACCATAGACAATGAGGAAATTATGTTCACAGTATTGAAGCAGTTCTTCATATGTTGCATACTCTCTACCATCGCATAATATAGAAGATAGCTTTATCAAGTTTGTATAGCCTTTATTATTTTTTGCAAGCAATAAAAATGGAACTTTCTGTTCGTGATAGAAAACATCAACTTCTAATCCAATTATCGGGTGGATTCCCTCTTTCTTGCATTCATGCAGAAAACGCGCAACGCCATGCATCACATGATGATCGGTCAAAGCGACACTTTTATATCCATATTTTTTCGCTGTTGAAACAAGCTCTGGAATACGAATTGTGCTATCCAGTAATGTGTAGCAGCTACGTACAAATAGATGTGTAGTCATATTACTATTATACCTTATGGCGATACTAATAAGAAATAACTTAAGGGAAAAGTTAATGTTGTCATTAAAATTAAAAAAAGAGACGAAACTGCGATATAATATTAAATGATACATTTTTAAAAGTGAGGTCAATCAGTATGAAAGTTGCATTTGTTACAGATAGTGGTACTGGAAAATCCATTCACGAATACGCAGAACAAGGAATTATTAGTCTTCCATTGCAAATCAGCGTAGATGATACAACATATCAAGACATGGAAACATTGAATCGAAATGACTGTATTCGCTTGATGAAGGAAGGAAAAGTTCTGACAACTTCCCAACCATCTGCAGGTATTATTGAAGAATGTTTTGAGAGTCTCAAGGCACAAGGTGTTGAATTAATCATCGCCGTACCTATTTGTAATGGACTTTCTGGCACAATCAGCACAATGACCGCAATTGCGAATAGTTTAGATATTAAGATTATTTGTATTGATACATATGTTACAGCAGTTGTACAAGATTATCTGATTACAAATATTAAGAAGTGGTATGACGAAGGAAAGTCTCATCTCGAAATTCAAATCTTAGTTGAAAATATTATCAACTCCACAAATACATTACTTGTCCCAGAGACTTTGGAACAGTTTATTCGCGGAGGTCGTATGACACCTCTTGCGGCAAAACTAGGACAACTTTTAAAGATTATCCCAGTTTTACAGATTAACAAAAAAACTGCAGGTAAAGTTGATACTCTAACAAAAGTTCGAACTTTCCGCAAAGCGCTTAGCACAGCAGTAGATGAAGTTGCAAAAGATAACCCAGATGAGAATACACTCATCACAATTGCACATGTCGCAAATATTTCTGAGGCAATGAATCTATACCATACAATGTCAGAGCGCTTCCCTAGCGCAAAGATTCAGGTCATTGAATTACCTAATGCAATTGCGGTACATACTGGTATTGGTTGTATTGCAATTCAATATTTTAAAACCTGCTAAGAAATGGAGGTTCTATGGCACAAAAGAAAAAGTCATTTTTGCCTGACTTTGATCATCCGGAAAAAGTAGAACAGCCAGATGAAAAGCAGCGCGAAAAATT
>JABZLM010000025.1 GCA_015256775.1 Solobacterium sp.
AAAGCGTGTGATGTATTTAACTTCATCATTTTAAAATAGTCTCCTTCGCCTCTTTGATCCATTCACTCATAGCATTTGCGATTGTCTGAAAACCCATTTTCATGTTCGGTAAACTTGGTTTATGCCCCATCGGTTTACGTCTATTTCTTGAGTGTGCTTTCTGAAGTGCTTTCAATGATAACTTGACATGACTACTCTTATCATCGCATTCCAAGACCTTTAACTTCAAAACATCCCCAACTGTAACAAACTTTGAAATGTCTTTCACAAATCCATCACTAATTTCAGAGATGTGAATTAGTCCACTTACATGATGTTCCAGTGCCACAAATGCACCGTAGGGTTGAATCCCTGTTATTTTTCCTTCTACAATCTGTCCTGGTTTGTATATCATTTTAGCATTTCCAATCGTTTTTAAGTATAGCACACTCACGAAAAGATGTGTGGTATACTTTATTCAGAGGCTTGTTATGTTAATTTCATTAAATACGATACATATTATATTTTGTGCTATATTTGCGGCTATCAGTGCACAGCTTTTAAAACCAATTTGTGCATTTATTGTTGAGCCTGAACACGATTGGGAATGGAGTTTAACCGTTGCTTGCGGTGGCTTTCCAAGTTCACATAGTGCAATGGTCTCTGCCCTTGCTTTAGCGGTAGGCTTCCGTGAGCGTTTTAGTTCAACTCTATTTGCGATTACCGTTGTTTTAGCCATTATTGTTATCTATGATGCCGCAAATGTGAGGTATTATAGTGGACAAAATATCAAAGTTACGCAACAATTAGTCAAGGATTTACAAGAAAGATATCCTCATGTATTCGAAAGTTCCATCTATAAGACAAAATTAAAACCTGTACTTGGTCATCGTTGGGTTGAAGTTGTTGGTGGTATTATTTGGGGACTATTCGTTGCGTATATCTTCTATCTTGTAAAGTAAGGAAAGAGGCGATAGTAATGAGTGATACAGATTTTTATTCTGAAAGTAGTGCGGATCTAATTGCCCTAGAAACCGATCCAGTCCGTAAGGAGTTGTTACAGCGCATTCAACATACGCTAGACAAGATTCGCCCATATATCCAAGCGGATGGCGGTGACGTCTTCTTGGTGGGATATGCGGATGGAGTTGTTACAGTAACAATGACTGGTGCATGTAATGGATGTATGGTAATGGATTCCACATTAAATGATGGTATTAAAGCTATCTTATTAGATGAAGTACCTGAAGTACATGATGTTCGTTTGTTAGAAACAAACAACTTCAATGAATTTAACCCATATTATTAAGCTTAAGTAAAATCAGTCGGGGGTTTTATTAAACTCCGCTCTAAAATCAGTAATGGGTTTTGAATAGTAAAAGAGGATGACTATAGAGAGTGCGAATACTGGCATTCTGATGTAGTCATCCTTTTTGTGTATGCAAGTGATTGATAGTAACAGTTTATTAGTCGTTAGTTAGTGTATCAGAGAGATGTTTGGTATATGTACCACGTTTTTTGTGCTCTCTTTTTCTGGAATATAAACATGTGGTCAAGCAATAGAATAGTTTGTCGTTTAGGCAGTATAGTGCACGTGCACGAAAGCGTTCTAGGTTTGTATATCCATTGGATATCTCGATCAGTAACCGAAGTTTCTGATTGATGTTTTCAGCCAGTGCGTTGGATTGTCGTCTATCGTCATACGGTCTTCTAAAACTATTGATGATTTCTGGTTTCCAGTGCTTCAATAAAGATATGAATTCTTTATAGCAGTCTAAGTCTGAGTGTTCAAATAGTTCTATCAGATAATCAAGTTTCATACTAGCTTCTTCAAAAGAGCAGTGTTTATTGAAGTCTCTGTATAGTTCCTTTAATTCATACGCAAGCTTTAAATCAGGGCTTATATCCAACAACATGTTGTAAAGGTCCCTGTAATTCATCTTCTGACGAAATTTTGAATTATATCTTGGCTCGTTATCGAGGCCGAATGAATCAGATTCCAATAACTTATGCCAGGTCTTCAACAGATAGTAACTGGGACTATCATAGACACACTGTTTCATGATTCCTACACGCATGCGCGTAAAGCACTCCGTAAGGTGTTTGATGACATGGAAAGGGTCTACTGCTATTTCGCAATGTCTCAGGTACTTTTTACACACATCCCTATAAGGTTCCCACATATCGATCGTCACGTACTTTACCTTGTCTCTCTCCGATTGTGGAATCATTTCAAAGTGTTTCGATAGTGTTACTTTCGAACGGTTTGGAAGTATCTCGTTTAATGTCCTGTTATTGTTGTCTACGAATACACACAAGTATGAACCACCATATTTCGCCATAGAAGAAGAAATCTCATCGATACCAAGGTTCTCAGGAAGTGTTAATCTAGGTGCACGGATGAAACTATCGGCATATACTTGTATAATTGTATTGGATACGTGGTATTTATGTGCAATATCCTTGTATGTCATACGAACGTTGTGTAGATCCAAGGCAATCGCATTGAGTACTGCGTATGACTGGTGGAAGTTCTCTGGGCCAAATGGACTTGGCTCAGAGAAGGACTTCCCACATTCTTTACAGACATAGCGTCTTCTTGTCCAATCTATGATGGATGGAATCCCTGAAACGTCAAGGTGGTTATAGCTGTACGAAGAATAATCCTTTATTTTTGTATGACCTCCACAACAGGGACAGGTGGGATGAGTATCATTCAGTTTTATTAAGATGTGTAATTTATCAGATGATTTATGTGTATCAATCGAAAAAATCATATCGTCACTAACATTAAGTGTGGATATGATAAAATCATTTATAGCCATATGGCGCCTCCTATGTTTAATTTCAATCACTTGCAAGACTGAATTTTAGCATAGGAGTTTTTATTATGAACAGCGTACCCCGTGAGATTTTATAGGGTATCCCCGAGTTGTTAAAAAAGAGGTCAAAATTTGACCCCGAGTTATTTTACAGGGTCACCCCGACCCCGATTGATTTTAGAGTGCCATTATTAAAATGCAGAAAATTTTCTGCATTTTTTATTTTATTTTCAGATTTTCTGTCATTTCTATAAAAATTTCATAGAATTTAAAAGAAAATTTATAGAAATGATAAAAAATTCATAATTTTATATTGAAACATCATGTAAAACGTTATAAATTTTTCATAACTAAAAAGGAGATACTATGGAAGACCTATTTAAAGATTTTGGTTCTAAAGTATTTGGCGAAAAAGAGATGAAGAGTCGCTTGCCTCGCCCTGTCTATCTTTCTTGGAAGAAAACAGTCGCAAACGAAGAAATGCTAGACCGCACAACCGCAGATGCAATCGCACATGCGATGAAACTTTGGGCACTTGATAATGGTGCTACTCACTTCACACATTGGTTTCAACCAATGACTGGCGGCACAGCCGAAAAACACGATAGTTTCTTAGAGCCAGATATAAATGGAGAGCCTTTTGCTCGATTTTCTGGAAAGATGCTTATCAAAGGTGAGCCAGATGCCTCAAGTTTCCCTAATGGTGGTTTACGTACAACATTTGAAGCACGCGGATATACCTATTGGGATGTAAAGAGTCCGGTATTCATCCGTGATAACATCCTCTGTATCCCTACTGTCTTTGTGTCTTATAGTGGTGAAGCCTTAGATAAAAAAGACCCTCTATTAAAATCATTAGAAGCACTCAGCCAAGCCGCAACACGCGTTGTAAATATCCTTGGCGATAAAGATGTAAAGAGTTGTGATATTTCCGTAGGACTTGAGCAGGAATACTTTCTCATCGACCGTAAATACTTTGATCGTCGCCTAGACTTACGCTTTACAGGTCGCACTTTGTTTGGTGTACCATCTCCTAAGACACAGGAATTAGATGACCATTACTTTGGCGCAATTCCACCACGTGTGGCAGCCTTTATGAAAGAAGCCAATCAAGAACTTTGGAAGTTAGGTATCTATGCCAAAACAGAGCACAACGAAGTTGCGCCTGGACAATTTGAATTAGCACCTATCTTTACAAATGGTAATGTGGCAGTTGACCAAAATCACCTCATTATGGATATCCTACGTGAGACAGCCAAGAAACATGGCTTTGCATGTCTCTTACACGAAAAGCCATTCCAAGGTATCAATGGTTCCGGTAAACATGATAACTATTCCATCATCACAGATGATGGACAAAACCTATTTTCCCCAGGTGAAAAGCCAGCTGAAAACATCCGCTTCTTATTATTTGTCTGTGCATTTATTCGTGCAGTTGATACATATCCTCTCTTGCTTCGCTTAAGTGCATCCTGTACAGGTAATGATCATCGTCTAGGTGCTAACGAAGCACCTCCAGCGATTATTTCAATTTATCTTGGAAGTTATATTGAAAATATTCTCTATGATATCTATACAAAGAACAGTAAAAAGCCAATTACCCAAGAGGAAAAGACCACCTTTAATCCTGTAACAGGTTTATCTTATATTCCTCACGATAACACCGATCGTAACCGTACATCACCTCTTGCCTTTACTGGTAATAAGTTTGAGTTTAGAATGCTCGGTTCATCGATGAGTGCATCTTTCTCAAATACTGTATTGAACGCTATCATGGCAGAATCTCTCAATCAGATTGCGGATGAACTTGAAGGCATCAAGTATATTCAGGACATCCGAGAAAAAGCATTAACAATCTGTCGTAACTTGATTGAAAAGCACAAGAGAATTCTCTTCTCTGGAGATGGATATAGTGAAGAATGGGCAAAGGAAGCAAAGCGTAGAGGCTTACCAAATGTAAAGAGTTTTATCGAATCCACTGAAGTTCTTAACGATCCTTCCGTCATTAACCTCTTCACTTCTTTAAATATCTACTCTGAAAAAGAATTAGCAGCCAACCGTATCATTTTGCAGGAACAATACGAAAAGATTATGGGTATTGAAGTTCGTACAATGATTGAGATGGCACGCAAAGACATCCTTCCTTCCCAAATCGCAGAACTTAAGTTCTACAATGATACTATCAACTCAAGTGGTAAGAATACACCAAAGTTCATCCGTGACCACGCTAGAACTATTTCGACATTGATTGATCAAACATACCAAGCAATTCAATCATTAGAAGATGCTTGGCAAAAAGTAACTACGATTGGCAATACATTTGAGGTTGGTCAAAATATCTACTACAAGATCAATCCTCTCATGGACAAACTTAGGGCATCCGTAGATGCATACGAAAAAATCGCAGCTAGAGAATTCTACAAATTACCATCATACGAAGATATCTTATTCAATATATAAAGAAAACTGCATGGCACCCTTCCTTCGTTTAGGATGAGTAACCACTGCAGTTTTTTATTGTATTGTGATATTTTTCTTATCCAACTGTCGATGGATAAACTCGCTTACTAATACAAAGATAACTGAGAAGACTGGTACACCAATAAACATGCCAACGATACCAAATAACGCACCACCAATAATGATAGCGAACATGACATATAACGTTGGTAAGCCAACTGCTCCACCAAGGATACGCGGGCCAATAATATTACCATCTACCTGTTGTAGGATTAGAATAAAGATTGAAAATTCCAACGCTTTAAATGGATCAACCAATAATAGAATCAGAATACTTGGAACCGCTCCTAAGAATGGACCAAATACAGGAATCATATTTGTAACACCAACAACAACACTAATCAGTGGTGTATATGGCATCTTCATAAATGACAGGATAATATAACAGAGGATTCCAATAATTAAAGAATCTACCGCTTTACCAGCAACGAAACTATTGAATGTATTAATTGTTAAACGAGTTGTTCTTAAGATACCCTTTGTCGTCTTCTCTGGAAGAAGCGCGTATAACACTTTCTTCATTTGACGTTTGAGATTTACCTCATCCAGAAGAATATATAATGCGATAATCATGCCAATCAAGAAGTTCATCACACTCTTAGCGAAAATAACACTGTACATTAAGATGGCATTCAAACTACTTGCAAGATTAGATACCCAATCTCCCAACATACTGACACCCTTATCAATAACAGGGTTTAAAGTTTTAAGTAAATCATCGCTAAAAAAGTTGTTAG
Organism: Solobacterium sp.; assembly: GCA_015256775.1. Classification (GTDB taxonomy): domain Bacteria; phylum Bacillota_I; class Bacilli_A; order Erysipelotrichales; family Erysipelotrichaceae; genus Bulleidia. The sequence goes on from JABZLM010000025.1 coordinate 6,059, forward strand.
ACTCAAAGAAGTTACGAGCAGAATCGACATATCCCTCAAAAGAGGACAGGAAGGTTTGGATAGAAGAAATCATCTGTGGAATAAGAATGGAGAAAAATACAAACAACATGATAATTCCGATAAATAGTGCTCCAAAGGAAGCGATAATCTTCTTTGTACGTGGCTTTAGTTTTGTCTTCCCTAACCAACTATATTCAATAATCTTTCGCAGCGGATTCAACAAGAAAGCAATTCCAATTCCATAAATAAATGGTGAAAGTGCCACAAAGATTGCCTGTAGAACGCCAAACAAAGGCTCAACATTATTTATCAACGTATAAAACGCTACAACAAGAATACCTGAAATTGAAAATACTTTGATATTTTCAATTGTTTCTTCTTTTAATTTAGACCATTTCATTCGCAAAAACCTCCATACTGATTATACCAGTTTTGAATCGCCTTTGAACACGAACATATCAATTGACAAGTATTCTTTCTAGTGTTTTAATATTATCGTCTTTTATCAAGAACTGAGGTAGAGAGTCAGCTCAATAACCTCACACCAACCTACTGCTTCCAGCAAGGTGGTTCAGCTGACATCGATAAGGAAAGAGTAAAATACGTTAAATAACCTCTTTCATCTGTCGCATAAAAAAAGACAAAACGAAGGAGGTTTTTATTATGTCAAAGTATTATTTCTCATCCGAATCAGTTACAAGTGGTCACCCAGATAAAATCTGTGATTTGATTGCGGATTCTATCTTGGACGCAGCTCTGGCACAAGATCCACAAGCACATATGGCTGTTGAAGCTACGATTAAAGATGATACAATCTTCATCTATGGTGAAGCTGGTACAACTGCCATCATTGACTACGCTGCAATCGCAAAGAAAGTTCTAAGTGATATTGGCTACCCTGAAGACTATAATGTTATTCTAAAAGTAAACAAGCAATCTGCAGAAATCAACTCTGCTGTGGGACACCAAGAATATAGCGCCGGTGACCAAGGTATCATGTTTGGTTTTGCGAGTGATGAAACAAAGTCTTATATGCCATTTGCGATTGACTGTGCACACATGCTCGCAAAGCGTCTTGAACAGGTTCGTCGTGAAAATCCTACACTACTAGGACCTGATGGAAAAACTCAGGTAACAGTAGAATACGACAATGGTGAACTTAAGAGAATTGAAACAATTGTTGTATCTACACAACACAGTAAAGATATTACACAAGAAGACTTGAAGAAACTAATCCGCAAAGAAGTTATCGACAAGGTTGTAAAACCTGAACTCATTGATGAAAATACAAAGTTCTTCATCAACCCATCCGGTTCTTTCGTCGTTGGTGGTAGCTGGGGTGATTCTGGCACAACTGGACGTAAGATTGTAGTAGATACATATGGTGGATATGCACCTATCGGTGGTGGTTGTTTCTCATCCAAGGACCCTACTAAGGTTGACCGCTCTGCAGCTTACTATGCACGTTACGTTTGCCGCAACATCGTAGCTAACGGTCTAGCAAAGAAGTGTCAGATTGAACTTGCATATGCAATTGGTGAACCTAACCCTATCTCTATCAATGTCAACAGTTTCAATACTTCGAAGTATAGTGATGAAGAGTTAGAAGAAATCGTTAAGAAGAACTTTAACTTCTCAGTTAAAAACATGATCAAGGAATTAGATCTTGAAAGACCTATTTATAAACAGACTACAAACTATGGACACTTTGGTAAGCCTTACTTACCTTGGGAACAATTTAAGAAGATTGAACTATAACATCATGCGACAGATTACTGTCGCTTTTCTTTATCAAAAACATGCATGTAGAGCTTTCATCCTACATGCATGTTTTATGTATTTAGTTTTGGTGAATGAGCTTATAGCCTTCCATGACAGCGTGGCATCTTGGACATAGTCCATTTTCATCCACGTGTTCATCATAGTTCCAACAACGCGGACACTTCTCTCCACTAGCCTTTTCAACCTTCACAGCTGTTTCGCCTTCTACAAGTTCAACCTGAGAAACAATTAACCATTGTGCTACTGCAGCACCTAGATTCTTTTCTACAAGTTCCTTGTCTTCCCTTGGAAGAGTAAGAAGGATCTTCGCTTCTTGGCTAGAAGCGATTAGTTTTTCATTACGTGCTTCTTCATTTGCCTTTGTGACAAGTGCACGAATATCTAATAGACGTTTGATTTCATCACGTAATGTTTCAGCTTCTGCGTATTCCTTCACTTCTGGGAATTCTTCGTAATGCACGGAGTTTGTGCCAAGATGTGAGAAATGTGTCCAGATTTCTTCAGCAGTAAATGCTAAGAATGGAGCCCAAAGTTTTACGAGTGCATCCGCACAGTTCCAGTATACAGACTGTACTTGTCTTCTACGGTGATCATCTTTCGCACTTACATATAGGATATCCTTTGTGAAATCACAATAGTAAGAAGATAAGATATTAACCATGAAATACATCAGATGCTTATTTGCGGATAAGTAGTTATACTCTAATACATCCTTACGTACATCTCTGACTAAATCATTGAGTAATACAAGTACTTGTTGGTCAACACGTTCTAGATTTTCAAAAGCGACCATATCTGTTGATGGATTGAAATCTTCTCCATTTACATTGCCTAGTAAGAAACGGAATGTATTACGAATCTTTCGATACTGATCAGAAACCTGTTTGATATTGCTTGGGCCTAACTTTAAGTCTTCCTTAAAGTCTGAGGACATTGCCCAAAGGCGGAATACATCGGCACCATTCTGGTTGATGATATCCATTGGGTTTACAACATTACCAACAGACTTAGACATCTTTTCACCCTTAGAGTCTACAACATAACCATGGGATAGAACTTCCTTATATGGAGCTGTGCCGTTGACTGCTGTTGAAACGATAAGTGAGGAGTTAAACCAACCACGATACTGGTCAGAACCTTCAAAGTATAAATCACATGGATAACTATCACCACGAGCAATCAATTCATTCCAACTTGAGCCAGAATCAAACCATACGTCCATGATATCTGTTTCCTTACGGAATTCACCATTTGGTGATTTTTCATTTGTATAACCTTCTGGTAGTAAATCTTTTGCGTCTCTTTCAAACCAAACATTTGAACCATATTCATTCATAAGTTCAGCGATATGATCAAATACTTCCTTCTCCATGATTGGTGAGTTGTCTTCACAATAGATAATTGGAATTGGAACACCCCATAGACGCTGTCTAGAGATACACCAGTCTCCACGGTCCGCAATCATATTGTTCATACGCTTTTGACCAAAGGAATTATGCCACTTAACGTGGTTGTTAATCTGATCCAATGCCTGCTCACGTACCTTTTCAATTGAACAGAACCACTGTTTTACCGCACGGAAGATAACCTTCTTCTTCAGACGATCATCGTGTGGATAGGAGTGAGTAATATTTTCGACTTTTAGTAAGTAGCCCTTTTCACTCATGTCATGAATGATAGCCTTTGAACAATCCTCAAAGAACATACCTTGATAAGAGCCTGCTTCTTCATTCATATAACCACGCTCATCTACTGTACAGATTGGTGGCATACCATTCTTCATACATACAAGATAGTCATCCATACCATGGCCACCAGCTGTATGTACAATACCAGTACCATCTTCATCTGTAACGTGTGTGCCTAAAAGACATGGACATTCCTTATCTAATGCAACATGATGATATGTAACACCTTCAATTTCCTTACCAGTAAATGTCTTTAAAATACCTAGATTTTCAAGATTGAATTTCTCGAGTAAACGATCGACAAATTTCGCAAGAACAACTAAATTACCGGCACTAGTCTTTACTAATGCATACTCTAAATCTGGATGCACAGATACTGCCATGTTTGATGGAATTGTCCAAGGCGTTGTTGTCCAGATTACAAAGTTATCATCTGCACCTAATACACCCTTACCATCCGCAATTGGGAACTTAAGATAGATTGTCGCATCCTTAACATCTTTATAAACAATTTCAGAATCCGCAACCGCTGTCTCGTTGTATGGTGACCAATAAACAGGTTTTAATCCTTGGAAGATCATCCCTTTTAATGCCATCGATGCGAAAGACTGAATCTGACGAGCTTCAAATTCTTTCTTCAGTGTAATATATGGATGTTCATAATCCGCAATCTGACCTAAACGCTTTTCTGTTTCCATCTGTTGTGCAATCTGCTGGTGTGCATACTCTTCGCACTTACGTCTAAATTCCGCAGCAGACAGCGTCTTACGGTCAACACCCAATTTCTGGATTGCGTTCTCAATCGGCAATCCATGTGTATCCCATCCTGGAAAGAATGGTGTATAGTAACCAGACATCGCATGGCTACGAATAATGAAGTCCTTGATTGTACGGTTCATGGCTGTACCTGCATGCAGGTTCCCATTTGCATATGGAGGACCATCATGCAAGATAAATGCCTTCTGTCCCTTGTGATGTTTTAGTAAGTTTTGATAATAGTTGTCTTGTTGCCAATTCTTTAAAATACCTGGTTCTTTCTGTGCAAGATTACCACGCATCTCAAAATCTGTATTTGGCATGTTTAGCGTATCTTTGTAGTCCATATGACCCTCCTCTTTATAAAAATAAAAACGTCCTCAAAAATCTAAGGACGTCTAAACGCGGTACCACCTTAGTTTATGACATTACTGTCATACACTCATTACTTCTTTAACGCAGAATGTACGATTGCTCACAGGTGATTCTATTAACAGGCTTCATGTTCGTTTTCAGCATACACGAACTCTCTTATCAATCCACTTCTGTTAAAGCATGTCCTGATCAATGCAATTCTTTATCAGATTCTTCCAACCAATCCATATCAGGAAGTTTTGGAAGTTTAAAGTTATCTAAACTCTTTTGTAAATCGGTTAGCTGTTGGCTAAGATCACTCTTGACCTCGCCAGCTTCAGTATACAGTTGCGATAAGTCCAGCAATATGGAACGCGCAACAGATAAAGCTTCTTTGACAATCTCATCAGCGTTATTCTGTGCTCTTGCCATCACATCGTTAGCTTCCTGCAAAGATAATCTGGTAATACTGTCGGCCGCATCTTTCCGCACATCTACCGCACGCTCAATCTCATTGTAGCGTGTCTGTAAATCCTCCAACTTCTCTGTTGTCTCAACCATCTGTTCTTGATAGAGTTCCAACTTTCTTTGAAGGAAGGCAACTTGCGCAGCGTATTGCTCCATCACATCATCAACCGCAAACCGATCATAGCCATTTTTCATGATACGAAATGTCGGTCTTCGTGTCGTCATGTTCTCTCCTCTTATATATTCTGCAGAAATTCTGCAACGATTCTCCCTGTACGTGTCTTTCGGCTAAAACCTAAGAAGGTAAATCTACCTGTTCCACGTATAGAAATAACACTCCCATTATTGCATATTTTATCAGGCTCTTCAAGTTCGATATGATTTACCTGCACGTATCCTTTACGTATTAAATCCTTCGCATCACTACGACTAGAATGGGTTAAAGCAGCCACTATCGCATCCGCTCTTTCACTTGCCACAACCAAAGAAATCTCTTTGGTTTTAAACACCTGTTTTGGATGTTCATCAATCTTTTCAAACGATACCGTTAACTGATTGATGCGAATCAAGTGATCTTTGATAAACTCAACCATCTGCTCTGATGTATAGAGATAGATTGCATCTTCTTCAATCCAAAAATCTCCAAAACTACTCTTCTCTATCTGTAGATTCATGATAGCCCCATATACATCACGATGCCCTATCGTACGAAAACGCTGATCTATCTTAGCCTTCATGCATACAATATCTGAAAAGCCATCCTTCTCATCATAGAGAAAGATGACTTTCTTTTTACGTGCATCATCATATCCACCATCATAGCGGACAAAGCGTGATGGAGTGAATATCTTTTGGACAATAGCTTGTTCTTCTTCTGTTAAGAATGCAGAACAAGTACTCTTATGCCAACGTGCACTCTTTTCTTTTAAGTCGTGTAAATGTGCAATCAGAGAATCGTAATTCCCTAGATTATTCATCTTCACCCTTATCAAGTGAGATATTACCTTCAACACCAACGTTTCTTGGAGCACAGAAGATAACATTATGCCCAACCTTCTGAATTGTTCCATCTAATGCGAATACAACACCAGACAAGAAATCAATTGTACGTTGTGCATATTCTCTTTGTAAACGGTGTAAGTTGATAATACAGCCACGTGTTTGCTTTAAGTGACGTGCAATCTCCTCAGCTTGTTCGAAACTTCTTGGTTCGAACATTACCATTTGTGTATTTTTAGAAATGTTATTCAAATTCGTTTGTTTTGACTCGTAAGTACTCACTGGTTGTACCTCTCTTCCTGTGAATTGTAATTCTTCGCCTTCATCTTCGTCTTCATCTACTGGTGCGACGAATTCTTTAATCTTGTTGAATACCATATACAATCTCCCTTTTTTATCATTCTTATTATATCATTCCTAAAAATGATAAACAACGCTATCCAAGCGGTTTACATCGTATTTCTGTAAATAAGTACACATTTTCAACAAATCATAATCAAGGATATTGTCATGTTCAAAATATCAGTTAAAATGTAACCATGTTAAAAAAGTTAATTCTCCCATTTAGGGATATAAAAGTATGGATTTACGTCGGAGTTGTACTACTTATTTCTGTTATAGTTGGTATTGTAAAACAACCATTTCGTTTCGGTTTCTTAAATAGTCTTGGGATTCTAACAGCCATTCTATTCTTTGTTGGAACATTTAGACAGGCTTGGCTCAAGGGTGATTTCTCTTCTCTTGAATTTCAAAGAAGTAAGGACTTAGATCCAACGTATGCAGATTATCGCAAACGTATCCTCCTAGAAAGAAGTCAACGTCACAATACTCCGTTATTTGCTAGTATTATACTCATTCTTCTTTGTATCGTATTACCTCGTTTTATGTGATGGACACCCATCACTTTTTTATTATCGTATGAATAAAAAATGCTTACCGAAGTAAGCATTTTTTGATGGTGGAGATGATGGGACTTGAACCCATACGTCCTTTCAGACAACGGATTTTAAGTCCGTTGCGTCTGCCGATTCCGCCACATCTCCATGGAGGTTCCTGCCGGAGTCGGACCGGCGCTCGCAGAGTTGCAGTCTGCTGCCTTACCACTTGGCTAAGGAACCAAGCCCTGTAAATTTACAGCGCTTTATTATTATACTGAAAGCATTCACTGAATGCAATAGAAGTATATCACTTTTTATTTCTAGTTTACAAATATTTTTTGTATTTTTTTCAAAGTGAGAAAACCGTTATTGTACTTTGACCTTATTCCACAAGTCTGAGAGTTTCGCTTTGAGCTGCTCATCGAAATGGAATGTTTCATCTAATTTATATCCTGTACGTGGAACGTATGCTGGATTTTCAAAGAATTCACCATCTGGTCCTGCAAGTTCTTCTTGAACACTTAAATCAACCGGTGTATATCCAACCCACTCTGAGTTCTGTGACTGAACACTTTCACTGATGATGTAATCAATAAACTTATTCGCAAGTCCTGGACAGTTGCTGTTTTTTGGAATAACCATTGCATCAATCCATACGTTTGTACCCTGCTTTGGTGCTACCCAGCTCATATCCATATTTTCCGTAAGAACATTCGTCGCATCTCCAGAATACATGACAGCGATATCTTTTTCCGCATTCGTCATGCCATCAATAACTTCATCTGTAACATATGCAGGGTCCATAGTCTCATTCATCTCTGATAGCCACTCATACGCTTCTTGGATTTCCTTTGGATCATTTGTGTTCATGGAATAACCAAGTGCCTTAAACGCAATCATGAAACCATCACGTTGTGAATCGTAGAAGAAGATTCTTCCCTTATACTTAGGATCTTTGAGAATATCCCAGCCTTCTTCTTCAATATCCTTTTCATCAACTGTTGTTTTGTTATAAACAAGACCAACATTACCCCAAAAATATGGGACAGAATATTCAAGAGTTGGATCAAAGCCTTTTTGAGACTCTACAACAGATGGATTGAGTAAGCCAAGATTTTCATAAGACTTCTTGTCTAATGGTTGTAACATCTTCTCAGCTAGTAACTGTTCAATCATATAGTCACTAGGCACAAGTACATCATAAGATGAGCCGCCAAGTAACTTTGTGTACATCATCTCATTGGACTCAAATAGATCGTAGTTAACTTTTGCGTTATACATTGTTTCAAAGTCAGAGATGACTCCTTCACCGATATATTCTCCTGCGTTGAATACATTGATAACGTTACAGCCAAACATTTCTTTTGCGTCACCAACTTGCTTTACTGCACCTTCATCATCCCCACCACAGCCAACAAGTGGAGCTACAAGTGCAGCGCATAATACTAATTTAGTTAGATTCTGTAATTTGCGCATTTAACTTTGCCTTTCTTCTTTCATTGATCATAGGTACAACATTTACGACAATGAGTACAACTGTGATGACATAAACAATAATTGCACTTAACGCATTAATTGTTGGGTTAACACGTTTTACATTTGCATAAACATAGATAGAGATATTGGAAACACCCGGTCCTGTCGTAAACATGGAGATGACGAAGTCATCGAAGGACATCGAGAATGCCACAAGTGCACCCGCAATAATACCACCCTTAATCTGAGGGATGATAACCTTCCACATCGCTTGCCATGGAGTACAACCTAAATCTAACGCAGCCTCTGCCATGTTCTTATCGATACGACGTAAACGTGGTAATACCGATAGGATTACATATGGTGTACAAAAAGCAATATGCGCTAATAACATCGTAGTAAATCCAGTTTGAACTCTCAATGATGTAAAGAACAACATTAAGCCAATCGCAGTAACGATTTCTGGGTTTAGCATTGGTAAGTTATTTACCTGTTGGAATAACTCACGTGTAATGCGCTTAGACTTGGAAAGACCAATTGCTGTGATTGTTCCAATGAATGTAGAAATTAATGTCGCTAGTACCGCACATAAAACCGTGTAATAGATTGCTTCTAAGATAGAACGGTTATTAAACATGTTCTCATACCAACGTAATGAAAAACCAGTAAAGCGAGTAAGTGATTTAGAACGGTTGAAACTAAAGAACACTACATAGAGAATTGGCAAGTAGAAGAATGCCAAGATGAGGGCAAGATATAACTTCCCGAAAATAGAATTTTTCTTTTCCATTAGTCTGCCTCCTCTGCTGGTTCTTTATCTAGTTTCTTTGTAACATACATCGAAATTAAGATAATGATTGCCATAATTAAACTGATTGCAGAACCAAAGTTCCAGTCACCAGTCTTGATAAAGTAATCTTCAATCAAATTACCAATCAATACATACTGACCACCACCAAGTAGCTTAGGAATAAAGAAGCTAGATACTGCTGGCAAGAATACCAAAGTAATACCACTTACAACACCACTTAAAGAAAGTGGTAATGTGACACGTAAGAATGTCTGCTTATTATCCGCACCTAGGTCGCTAGCCGCAATCAATAAATTCTTATCAATCTTAGAAAGAGCTGTATAAATTTGTAGAATCATAAACGGCAAGAAGTTGTATACCATACCGATATATACTCTAATTTCACTGCTGAAACCAAACCAGCCTAAAATACCCTTCCATGCATATGTACGTACAAGCATGTTAATCCACATTGGAAGTGTAATGAGTAACACCATGATTGCTTGAGAACCACTCTTTAGCTTCGCCATGATGTACGCTGTTGGATAGCCTACAATAATACAAATAGCTGTAGTGATGAAGGCCATCTTTAAACTACGCCATAATACACTTGGGAAAATCGTATCATTGAAGAAACGTGTGAAATTTTCAAATGTAAATTGAAGTGTTAAAACGGAATTACCTTTTACTGTCATTGCATACATGACAATCATGAACATCGGAATGACAATCATAATCATCATCCATACAAAATACGGATAGATTAATTTATTAAATGACTTCATTGCACATTAACCCATCTTTCTCATAACGTGGATATCCTCAGGATTCCACTCTAATCCAATTCTTTCACCTGCTTCAATCTTATCTGTAGTTTCAATCTTTAACTCACGACCCTGTGTAGAGAATGTAATCTGGTAATCACCTTCTGTGATGTTTTCATCATCAAAGTCATACTTCACATCCCAGATTTCAACACGAGAATCATCCTCAATATTCCAAGCATACGCATCCGCCCAACGAATCAAGTCTGTATCTAGCGCTACAGATTCCTTGATTTCATCAACCGTACGATAGAAATCAAACGCCTGAATACCTTCCTCATTGTCCACATCTTCAACTGCTGTTGGCTTAACTACATTGATCTTAACTGTAATCTTTGTGCCTGCACCAGTAGCGAATGTACATGAATATGTTCCAATTTCCTTTTTCACGTCATATTCAACATGTGTTAAGGAAACATCCTCACCCTCATCTGTCCATGCTTGCGCATTTGCACGTGCGATAACTTCAGAGTCTGTTAATTGATCTACGTCTTCAAGGTCCATTGTAAAGGAAGACGCACTAATACGTTCTTTCGCTTCCTTATTGATGACGTCATGTTCTCCTGTTACATGCATGGTAACCGTCTTAGATGTACCAGATGATGTTTCTACGATGACTTCATAGTGAACACCCTTGAATAATACAGACTTTACTTCACCATTTAACAAGCCACGGTTTCTAGCCACGATATCGATATCCTCAGGACGAATTACAATATCAACTGGCTCATTCTCACTAAAGCCATAATCTACACACTTGTAATCTACATCGTCGAAGTTAACGAGGTTATCCTTCTTCATCACACCATCGATGATATTTGAATCACCAATAAAACGTGCACAGTATTGGTTAATTGGTTCATTGTAAACTTCTGTTGGAGAACCAACCTGTTCAATATCACCATCTCTTAAGATAACAATCTTATCTGACATTGTTAGAGCTTCTTCTTGATCGTGGGTAACAAAAATAAATGTAATGCCTACCTCACGCTGAATTTCCTTTAATTCAAGCTGCATTTCCTTACGTAGATTCTTATCTAACGCACTTAAAGATTCATCTAACAATAGAACCTTTGGTTCATTAACAAGCGCACGTGCAATCGCTACACGCTGTTGTTGTCCACCTGACATCATTGTGACATCACGATGTTCAAATCCCTCTAAACCAACAAGAGAAATCATACGACGTACTTTCTGGTCGATGATGTCCTTTGGCTGCTTCTTAATCTTTAAGCCAAATGCAATATTGTCATAAACATCTAAGTGTGGGAACAATGCATAATGTTGGAACACTGTGTTTACATCACGCTTGTATGCAGGAATGCGAGCAATATCCTCACCATCCATAATGACATGACCTTCTGTTGGTTCAATAAAACCAGCAATAATACGTAAGAGCGTTGTCTTACCACAACCAGATGGTCCAAGTAACGTCACAAACTCATTTTCATAAATATCTAATGAGATTCCCTTTAGTACGACTTGGTTGTCAAAAGTTTTTACAACATTTTTTACTTCAATCAATTTCTTTGCCATGTCTATTCTCCCTCTAAAATTCCGGTGGCGTGCTAATCCAAAGCACTTCTGCTGATTGTTTACTACGATTTTCTAAATAGTGCGCTACGTCCCCACGGATATAGAAAGTATCCCCTCGTCTTACGACAGCGCCTTTTTTGTATCCCTCTCTTACGAGATAAATACGTCCACTTAATACATATCCAAATTCTTCCCCTTGATGTGGTTCAATCTGTTTTGATCTAGCACCAGGTTCAAGTTTTAAGATAATTGGTTCCATATCATTCTTCTGTGCATTTGGAACAATCCAATGAGTTGTTACACCATCCTGTTCATCAATGAACACATCCTCTGGTGTAAAGACAATCTTTTCTTCATGTTCTTCCGCAAAAAAGCGTGACATATCAACCCCTAGAGCTTCCGCAATATCTGCTAGTGTCTGAATGGATGGAGATGTTAAATTTCGCTCCAGCTGTGACAAGAAGCCCTTCGTAAGTTCTGTTCTTGAGGCCAATTCTTCTAGCGTCAGGTCATTCTTGATTCGTAGCTGCTTGATACGATGTCCGATATCTATCATAATCCTCCTCAATTGTTTAGTTTTACTAAACAATTTATTAACAGTAACAAAACAATAATAATTATATGTAATTCAAGACGAAAATCAATAGTTTTTTAAACTTTTTGTTTAGAGATTATAAACTCAATAAAAAAATAAAAAAGTCTTTCGACTTTTTTAAAATACCATACCCCATATCACAGCGATGATAACTGCCGGTAACACATTAGCCACTCGCATCTTTCGATCAAATACCATATTGACTCCAACACAGAATATCAAGATGGATCCAACACATGAAAGATTCTCTAATGCGACAGCTGGCACAACTGTATTTAACATCATCGCAAGCAAGGTAATACTACCTTGAAAGATTGCGACCGGAATTGCTGAGAACATGCATCCCTTACCAAGTGAAGCGCTCATCACACTCACTAAGATAAAGTCAATTACACCCTTAGCGGCTAGTACTGTGATATCACCACTAACACCATCTTTGATTGCGCCAATGACTGCCATAGCCCCAATACATACGACACAGCTTGTATTAACAAAGGCAATTACAAATTTTGTATCGTTTCCATTATTGCTTTTCTTTTTTACATAGTCTGCAAATTGATTAATTTTTCCATCTAAGTCAAAATACTCACCAACAATCGCACCGATTGCCAAGCAACAGATTACCATCATAATATTGCGTGGTGACAATTTACCATTTTCAATACACAACATCTGTTCCATCGCACCTGCAATACCTATAAAAATAACCGCAACACCAGTGACCAGAAATAAGGTTTCCTGCATTTTCTCTTTCATTTTAGAACTAAAAGAGCAGCCAAATGTACCAGCTAACATAATTAAAATGATATTAATAATTGTTCCGAGTCCTCGCATATTTTCCCTCTTCGATTTAAAAACTCACCAGTACTATTCTAGGCTTATAAATATACACTGTAAATATCAAAACAATAAAACCACAATTATCCCTCAAGTGAAAAGTTAAATTCCACTTCTAAGGTATGAAAGTTGAATTTAGTTAT
>JABZLM010000026.1 GCA_015256775.1 Solobacterium sp.
ATCTAGATATGGGATGGTAATATCTTTTCCTACCATGAAGGCATTCATCATCTTAGTGAGTTTATCTGCCCCAACACGGATTCCCAAATCCGCAAAGTAACAGTTACAGGATTTTGCTAGAGCGGTGTTCATATCGATTGTACCGAATACTTGATTTTGAAAGTTGGTAATAACAAAGTCACTGCCTGCTGGGATGTAGCTGCCAGTATCGTTAAACTGGAAGAAGCTATCATCAAGATTTTCATCTTCCTGCATGGTTAAAGCTGCTGCTGCAGTTACGACTTTAAAGGTACTGCCTGGAGGATCTTTCTCAAAGGTACCACGACGATATTGTGACTCCGCAACGTTACTTGCAAGCATACTATCTGGATCATTCACATCAAAGTCAACTGTGCTTTGTGAACTAAGACAAAGAATTTCTCCAGTTTGGTTGTCAAGCACGGTGATACTTCCTTCCATACCATCTAATAGTTGGTATGCATAGTTTTGTAAGTCTGTATTCGTAGTTAGTTTTACAAGTGCTCCTTGATTGTTTTTATCCAGTTGAAATAGGAGATAGTCTTTTAAATTTCCTCTTAGACCATAACTATTTTGTTGATGTTCATTTATGGAGTAATAACCAAGCAACCATGCATAACTTAAATTCTGTGGATAGTCTGCAGTCGCTCTTGTATCAGCAGCCGCATTTCCAAGGATAGTATTTCCATCCCGGTCCACAATCGTTCCTTCAACCGCATAGGATTTGATTGCATCATAAATAATATGATATTTCGTTTTGTTTGCGTTTGTATTGATACGAGGATTAATTAAATATTTATAGGCAAAAAATGAGGTAAACACTAAACTGACGATGATACCTACGACTTCTACAAGTCGTATCCTACGCATCGATATCGATTCTGGTGAACGCTTGTTCGTCATTGTTTTCGTCACCTCCTTGTTTGAAATCTTCATCATCAAATTCATCATGACGTTCTGACATCTGTAGTAATATACCCGCAAAGAAGAAGGCGATTGCTTGATAGGTTCCACCACGCGATAAAAATGGAATAGGTAAACCGGCTAACGGAATGATATTACATGAACCTAAGATGACAAGCATTGCTTGCATAAATAGCAGTACTGTCGCACCATAGGCTACAACCGCATCCTGCTTATCTGTTAGAATTAAACGTCTACTCAATTCACTACCACGTATTCCTATCTGTAATAATAGGAATACTACAATAAAGCCTAAAGGCATACCAAATGAGTTCACTAATGTCACAAATGCCATATCACTTTCAGGAACTGGAATAGCAGTAAAATTAACAGTATTTCCAAATAATCCTGACATCCACAAAGCACGTTTTCCTTGGAATAATTGGAAGCCTGCACCATAAGGATCAGAGTTGATATTTGCGGTAATAGAGAAGCGTAAATATACTTTACGGACAATTGGCCAAAGGATTCTCGTTAAGCCATTTAATGTACCGGCAGCAGCGCTAGGCGCAAGTATCTTATACAGTAAGAATAGAATTACAATTGCAGAAATTGTCGCAATCGCAATTGTTAAAAGATAGATTCTCTTCTTTTTGCCTTTTTCCATAAAGATATACAACATGGAAAGGTGTAAGAAATATAGGATATAGAATGAACCTAGTTCATGAATCAGAACAGACCCAATAAAATTAACGATAAAGAATATGCTAGAAAGAATTAAAATCGAACGATTTGAATAGGTCTTTCGAGCAGAAAATAGAGAACTATAGAAGAGAATTGCGGTAATCTTAGCGAAATCGGTTAACTGTAATGATACAGGACCAATCTTAATCCAAGCAGTTGTGCCATAACCATTGGTATCTTTTCCAAAGAAAAGAAGGGCAATGTATAGACAGGCAGCCACAACCAATAAGAAGTAGGTTGTATAATTAAAGTTTAATGCTTTTCGTATCAAGCGATACATAAGAATTAATACGATTGCGATCGCAAGTCCTGCAAAGTATTTGACCATACTGAACTGTGAAATGACTTGATATTGTGCATCGATAATCACTTGTAATGCAATGCCAATCGCCGCAAGTCCAGTAAATGCCGAAAACATACGCATATCCGCAGATCTGTTATAGAAATACGTACCAGAGAAGGCAATGACTAACAATAAAGGTACTAAAGTTGTTAAATATTGAATGCCAGCGTTCATTGATTTCCAGAAGACAAATCCACCTAATAGAAATGTAAACAGTATGGACGTTATCATCCATATCGCATCTTTACCAGAACGTGTATCAGTTTCTTCCACTTCTACAGAAGAGGTCTTTTTAAAAAACATAGTATGCTCCTTAATATGAATAAGAATAACTTTTTTAAAGAAAAGTCGCAAGTAAACGAAAATTAAGAATCACCATGTCGAATTTTCGTAGTGAAAAGGCTATACTGATGATAAGTAATTTTGAAAATAAATATCATCGGAGGCTATATCATCATGGAAAAGATACTATTTGGTAAAAAACAAAGTGGAGAAGATATCTATCTTTACACGTTGGAAAATAAGAACTTTAAAGTACAGGTAACGGATTATGGTGCAACGCTTGTTTCCTTTATCGATAAAGAAAGTGGTAAGGATATTGTGCAAGGCTATACAACAGCTGAACAATACCAAAAAGAGACAACATTCTTAGGCGCTTCAGTAGGAAGAACCGCGAATCGTATTGGCAAGGGTAAGTTCTCTTTAAATGGAAAAGAATACACATTATTTATCAATAATAATGGAAACTGTAACCATGGTGGTAAAGAGGGATTTGATAAGAAGATGTATGCAGTAACTTCATCAGAAGACTCTATTACATTCTCTCGCGTATCTTTGGATGGGGAAGAAGGTTATCCTGGTAATTTAGACTATGCAATTACCTATCGTTTATCTGAGAAGGGATTACATATTGAAACAACAGCCACTACAGATCAAGATACCTTGTTTGCATATACCAACCATGCATACTTTAATCTTGATGAAAGTGAATCTATCCTCAATCATACACTGATGATTCCAACAGATCACTATGCATTATTGGATGAAACATGCTTAACAAAGTCAGAATTTCAAGCTGTAGAGAATACTGCCTTTGACTTCCGTCAGGCAAAGAAGATTGGTCAAGATATTAACCAAGATGATATACAACTTGTATATGGCAAAGGGTATGATCATCACTTTCCATTCCCAGTAGAAGGGTTACGTACAATGGCAATTCTCTCCGATGGAAAGCTAGAACTTGAAATGGCATCAGATTATCCAGGTTTTCATTTATACACTGCCAACTGGTTAGATGGCGCAATTGGTAAGTATGGACATCACTATCCAGAAAGAAGTTCTGTATGTTTAGAGGCAGAATATCTACCAAATGGAATCAACTATCCTCATATTGAACCAAAGCCTATTATTCGTGTAGGTGAAACACAAAAACATCGTATCGACTTTTTGGTTCGACATGTGAAATAAAGAGAAAATGACTTATAATAAGTATGTAGTAATAGGAGGCACAAC
Organism: Solobacterium sp.; assembly: GCA_015256775.1. GTDB lineage: Bacteria > Bacillota_I > Bacilli_A > Erysipelotrichales > Erysipelotrichaceae > Bulleidia. The sequence goes on from JABZLM010000026.1 coordinate 3,521, forward strand.
ATGACAACAGTCAATGAGTTAGATAAAAAGCGGATGTTAATGAAGAGAGATACAGATGAACTGGTGCGTGTACATGAAAAGAATGCCGCATCTATGTGGCGTGCAACATACCACGTACAACCAGTCACTGGTTTAATGAATGATCCAAACGGTTTTACGTACTGTAATAAGAAATGGCATCTATTTTATCAATGGTTTCCATTTGGACCAGTTCATGGCTTGAAACATTGGTACCATGTGACTAGTCCAGATTTAATTCATTGGGAGAATCGTGGTGTAGCACTCTTACCAACAGGAAAATACGAAAATTGCGGTTGTTATAGTGGTACAGCAATTAGTGAAGGGGACACAATCTACTTTGCCTATACAGGAAACTATCGTGATGAAAACCGTATGCGTAGACCTCATCAACTTCTAGCAACTCTAGAAGGAGATGAACAATACACAAAGGCAATGCGTCCTTTGATTACTCCAAATGAGAACTATACAGAACATCAACGTGATCCAAAGATTGTGCGTATTGATGATATGTACTATATCTTCTTAGGTGCTCAAAACAAACAAGAACAGGGTGTTATTTTAGTGTATTGTTCTGATTCTATTTTGACAGACTGGAAATTCCTTGGTGAGTTAAAAGTCAAAGGATATGAGAATGGATTTGGATACATGGTGGAATGTCCGGATGTACAAAAGATTGGATTACATGATGTCCTGATCTTTAGTCCACAGGGAATTGAACCTAATGGAGATGAATTCCACAATAAGTTTAATAGTGTCTATTTAATTGGTGATTTAGACTTAGAAACACTCACATTTACACCAGATGGTCCAATGCATGAACTTGATCGTGGATTTGATTTCTATGCACCACAATGTGCTTCACAGAATGTTTATTCCGACTGTTCAATCATGTCCGCATGGTTTGCTGTTCCAGATTATACATATCCACCAACAGATGAAGAAGGTTGGTCAGGATTACAAACCTTTGCACGTGAATTAACAATTCGCAAAGGCAAGTTATACCAAACACCAGTTCGAGGATTTGAATCAATCAAGAAAGATGAACTCTTCTGTGCCAAGAATGGAGAAATTATCAGTGATAAACTACATGGACAAATGCCAAGTAGTGCGATTATTCGCATTGAAAATCCTGACGCGGAATCACTTGATTTAAATCTATTCTCACGCAACTATGTTATCGCAAGAGGCTTTGCGATTTCCTATGATAAGTACGCAAAACGTTTACGTATTGATCGCTCCGATTTAACAAACCAACTCAATGAAGAATATGGTACCGAACGCCAAATTATCTTAGAGAATGGTTTAACTTCAATGGATATCTTAGTGGATCATAGTACAGTAGAAATCTTCGTAAACGAAGGAGAATATGTACTATCTGCTCGTATCTTTCCAACCAAGGAAGAACATATGATTCGTATGGGTGGTAAGAATCTCAATCTATCTATCTGGAGTACAGAGTCAACTGTAGATGATGCGCCAGTATTCTTCGCAGAGAATCAATAAAGCAGGGAAACCTGCTTTTTTCAATGGTTGGTTGAAAAATATCAATGATTCATCAATGAACAGTTGTACTATTTATCTATAAGATGTTTCTAGGAGGTGTAGTATGACACTAGGAAAAACAATTAAACAATTGCGGAAAGAAACATTCTTATCTCAAGAACAACTAGCCGCAAAACTCGACATCACTGCACAAGCAGTTTCAAAATGGGAAAATGAAGAGTCTTATCCAGATATTTTATTCTTACCAAAAATCGCTGCGATATTTGGTGTCAAGATTGATGAACTCTTTGATTACAACCAAGAAAGTGCGTATCAACAGATTGAAAATATGCTAGACCATGAGCGTTACTTTACACATGCGGATTTTAGTAAATCAGAAAATTTCTTATTACAACAACTATCTGTAAATCCAAATGATTTACATGCATTAACATTACTTGGTGACTTATATCATACATATGCAATTAAATTAGACGAGAAAGCAGCTAGCTATACCAAACAAGCACTTGCATTAAATCCAGACGATAAGTCTTTACATGATACATTTCATAATGCAATGCATGGTGGAAGACTAGATTGGAATGTCGCAAATCACAGTGAATTAATTGCATATTACCAAAACTTTATTCAAGAACATCCAACAATCACCAGAGCCTACTTATATCTTCTGGATAATTTGATTGACGATGGAAGACTTGATGAAGCTAAAAAAGTACTGGAAAGAAGAAGTGCAGTGATACAAGATTGTTTCAATGATTTTTATCGCTTGTTGATTCACGAGTCTATACATGGTTTTCAAGCGACGTGCAAAGAATATGATATCTATCTAAAAGAAAATCAAGAGTGGCAAGCATACTTCTTGGTTGCGGGTAGATATGCAAGTCATGGTGAATATGAAAAAGCGATTTCTTTATTTGAGAAGTCTTTTGAACTACAACCAAAACCACGTTATATCGATCAACTTGAATCTATTGCTCAACTATATTTACGTATGCATCAAAAGAATGAAGCGAAACATGCATACAAACGTGAATTACAGTTATTAAAAGAAGAATGGCAACAGGATGACTCTGCGGATGTACAACGAGTAAAAGTTTTACTAGCAAAATGTAATGGGTAGATGTAAAAGGGATTGACCGTATTGGCCAATCCCATTTTCTATAGTTTTGTTGAATTGTTTTTCTGATTGAGACGTTCTTTTGCTACTGATAACATTAACTTGATACGGTTTTCTTGGTTAACTTTCGTAGCACTAGGGTCATAGTCAACAGCTGTGATATTTGCGTTTGGATACTTCGCACGAATTCGATTGACGACACCTTTACCAGCGATGTGGTTTGGTAAACAACCAAATGGCTGTGCACAGACAATATTTTCATATCCTGTTTCAATTAACTCAATCATTTCTGATGTTAATAACCAACCTTCACCCATCTTCACACCAAGAGAGAGGATACCCTCCGGTTTCTTCATTAATTCCTTAAAGGACATAGGACCGTGGAAGCCTGCGCTTTCCATAGCTTTGGCCATGGCGATACCAATACTATCTAAGAATGCTAGTAGAAGGTCAGCTACTTTACGCTTTACAAATGGACCACCATAGATTTGTACGTCTAATGTAGCGTTGGCAACACAGTATTCAATATATCCCATAAGACCTGGCATATTGACTTCGCAATCTTGTGATTCTAGGAAGGAGACTAAGTCATTGTTTCCCATTGGGGAGAACTTTACATAGATTTCTCCTACGACACCAACTTTTACCTTCGGTGTACGATTCACTGGAATTTTAGCGAAGTCATTTGCGATGTCTTTGAAGCGACGCTTCATCGAGAAGATGGTGTAGTTCTTATTGTGGTTTAGCCAATCCTGTACTTGTGCTGTCCATTTGGCAACACAAGCAGCCGCATCACCTTTGTTAATTTCGTAAGGTTTTACTTGGTTATGTAATGCCGCAATTAAGTCACCGTATTCTGCAGCGGCTAAAACTTTGAGCAGAAGACGTAAAGTCATTGGCATCGAGGATCCTTTTTCAAGACCTGACGCATTTAGTGATGCGACAGGGATATAATCATAGCCTGCTTTTACAAGTGCCTTACGTAATAACTTAATGTAGTTAGAAGCACGACAGCCTCCACCTGATTGTGAAATCAATAGGGCTGTATGCTGTAGGTCATACTTACCACTGTTTAAAGCATCTAAGAACTGACCAATAATTAATAATGCGGGATAACATGTATCATTGTGTACATACTTTAAACCCAATTGGGCAACTTCTGCACCAGAGTTTTCTAGCATGACAATACGATAGCCCTCACTTTCCATGGCAGCCTTGATTGCAGCGAACTGCATTGGAGCCATGTTAGGCGCAAGAATCGTATGTGTTTTTAACATGTCTTTTGTAAAGTTAGGTGTCATGTATTCCATTAGGCTTGTTCCTTTCTTTCGTCTAGAGCGGCGAATAATGAACGTATACGGATATTGACGGCACCGAGGTTGGTGATTTCATCAATCTTTAACTGTGTATAGAGTTTGTTTCCTTCTTGAAGAATTTCCTTTGTTTCATCGGAAGTTACGGCATCAAGACCGCATCCGAAGGATACAAGTTGAATTAAGTCCATATCCGCGTGATTGACACAGTATTTTGCGGCGGCGTAAAGACGGCTGTGGTAGGACCATTGATTTAAGACAGAAGTATCAAACTTTTGAACTAAGTTAGAGATACTGTCTTCTGTAATAACGCAAGCGCCATGTTGAATAATCAATTTATCGATACCGTGGTTTACTTCTGGGTCGACATGGTATGGACGACCAGCAAGAACGATAATACGTTTACCTTCATTACGGGCTTCTGTCATCATACGCTCTGCTTCTTTGCGAGTATCTTCCATGTGCTTGCGGTATGCAGTATACGCTACTTCAATCGCGTTATGGATATCTGATGTCTTTAAATCAGGGTAATACTTCTGCATGATTTTTGGCATTAAGCGAACAAAGTCTTTACGTTGTTCAAGGTTAAGATACTCATAGATAAACTTTGTATCTTCTAACTCACGAATATTACCAGCTAAAACTTCAGGATAGTAGGCAACGACAGGGCAGTTATAGTGATTATCACCTAAGCCTTCATCAACGTTATAACTCATACATGGATAGAAGATAGCGTCGACATCTTTCTTGAGTAAAGCCATGATATGACCATGTGTTAATTTGGCAGGGAAACATACGGTATCACTAGGGATAGAGCCTTGACCTGTTTGGTATAACTTACGGTTACTAAATGGACTGACAATTACCTGGAAACCTAGGTTTGTAAAGAAAGCATGCCAGAATGGTAATAGTTCGTACATGTTAAGAACCATCGGAATACCAATCTTACCACGTGTACCAGTGCCTGGATTTTTCATTAGTTGGCTGAGTTGTTGTTGCTTGTATGCATATAAGTTAAGCGTATCATCATTGGACTTACCTGTAATTGGACGGTCACAACGATTTCCAGTGATAAAGCGTTTGCCATCTTGGAAGACACTAACAGTCATCTGACAGTGGTTACCGCAAAGTCCACATTGAACGTTTTGAACTTTCTGTGTGAAGTTGTTGAGCTCTTCTAGTGTAAGGATGGAAGAAGTTGTGCCTGGTTTACTATGTTCTTTGCCGTGTAATGCGGCACCATAAGCACCCATCAAGCCGGCAATATCAGGACGTACGACATCTACACCCATCTCTTTTTCAAATGCACGTAATACAGCTTCGTTATAGAATGTACCACCTTGTACAACGATTTTCTTACCAAGTTGTTCAGGACTGGAAGTACGAATAACTTTATACAATGCATTCTTAACGACAGAAATGGATAGACCAGCAGAGATACAGTCAAAGCCTGCACCATCCTTCTGTGCTTGTTTAACGCTAGAATTCATAAATACGGTACAACGGCTACCAAGGTCAACTGGGTGCTTGGCAAAGAGGGCTTCTTGTGCAAAGTTCTTTACACTATAGCCAAGAGCTTCAGAGAATGTTTGTAAGAATGATCCACAACCAGAAGAACAAGCTTCATTTAAGAAGATGTCAGAGATTGCGCCATTTTCAATCTTAAAGCATTTCATATCCTGACCACCGATATCGATGATGAAGTCTACATCTGGCATAAAGTGTTTGGCAGCTGTAAAGTGAGCAACTGTTTCTACAAGACCAAAGTCAGTATGTAATGCATGTGTCATTAAGGCTTCACCATAACCAGTTGTTGTTACAGATTGAATCTTTAAGTTTGGATGTGCTTCATATAAACCCTTTAAGACATCAATGACGATAGGTAGTGGGTTACCACTATTGGATTGATAGTCTGTATAAAGTAGGTTTGCATTATCATCAATGACCGCAACTTTGATGGTAGTTGAACCAGAGTCGATACCAATATGAACAGGTCCAGTATTTTCATCAAAGTCTACGCGTGGGACGCTAGCCTTTGCGTGACGCTTTTTAAATTCGTTATATTCTTCAACATTGTTGAAGAGCGGTGGTAAGCTTGCATATGTCGCAGTTTTGCCATAGTTGGCTAAGCCCTTAACAACATCGTCAAATACAACTTCCTTATCTGCGTAATATGCGGCACCTAAGGCAACGTATAGAAGACTGTTTTCAGGACAGATGCCTTCAACCTTTAATGTTTCGTTGAAACTATCACGTAAACATTTAGAGAATGTAAGTGGGCCACCTAAGTATAAAATCTTTCCAGAGATTGGACGGCCTTGGGCAAGTCCAGCAATTGTTTGGTTAACAACCGCTTGGTAAATAGAAGCCGCAATATCACTGGCTAAAGCACCTTGGTTAATTAATGGTTGAACGTCACTCTTTGCGAATACACCGCAACGAGCCGCAATCGTATACTTACGTGTTGCTTGTTGAGCAGCCTTATCCATCTCATCGGCACTCATCTTTAGAAGGGTAGCCATTTGGTCAATAAAGGCACCAGTACCACCAGCACAAGAACCATTCATACGAACTTCTGTACCATTTGTTAAGAATAAGATTTTAGCATCTTCACCACCAAGTTCGATGATACAGTCAGTGCCAGGGTTTAAACGGTTTGCCGCAACGCGGTCCGCAAATACTTCCTGTACGAAACTAACACCACAACTATCAGCTAGGCCCATTCCGGCAGAACCGGAAATCGCAAAGAATGCTTTTTTACCTTTTAAATATGTATCATTTAAAGACGTTAACAGTTCACGTGTCTTTTCAAGAATGTGACTGTAATGTCTTTCATATGCGGAATAGATGATTTGATCATTCTCATCCAGTACAACGCACTTGATGGTTGTTGATCCGATATCCATACCAATACGCATAGTCGATCCTCCTCTAAGTCTAAAAATGCAAAAAGCCGTGTATGTCCACGCCTTATAATTGTCATTTCTCATCAATTTTAATAATTTCTTCCTAAAAAAACAATGAAAATGCTATGAGATGTTACAAAAATGAAATATCCAAGCAAGATAAATTGATGTACAATATAGCAAAATGAAAGGATGAAAAAATTATGAAAGCACCATTTTCAGAATATTTAAATACACTTGCGCCAAGTTTAAAACAATTAGTGTCTAAACTAGGCGAAGATTATGATTATGTCAGTGTTCTTTCGACCGATTCTAAGGGCTTTGCGATTCGTATCTCTCAACAGGTGAAAGTCATCAGCTCTTCCAATCTAACGACAGAACGCGGTAGTGTTGTGCGTGTCTATAAAGATGGGTTATATAGCGAATATGCATTTAATCACTTTGATGCGGATTCTATCGAGGAAACTTACCACAAGATTAAAAAGGAACTCGATGCGCAACTTTCAGTATTAAAACTCACAAAGACAGCTGTATACAATACAGAGAAGTTAGAAGATGAACCATTAACACTTTTTGTGGAAAAGGAATGTGAACAGTTACCTGAAAACACAGATATCGAAAAGTTAGTAAATGACTTGAATTCTTATTCCCTTGAGGCAATCGGTAAAGATGAACATGTTGTTGACTGTATGGTGATTGCACAATCCACACACGTTTCAAAGTTATTCTTAACTGCTAATCGTGATTTAAGACAGAGCTATGTATATTGTGAAGGTGTAGTCGCACCTATCATCGTGATGGATGGCAAGAATGAAATTGGCTACCAAGGATTATCTGCTTTAGGTGGACCTGAAGTATTTACACAGTTAAAGGATAAGATTGATTACGCAGTGAAATTTGCCAAAGAAGTATTAACTGCAGACCCAATTGAACCAGGTGAATATGACATTATCACAACACCAGAAGTATCTGGTCTTATCGCACACGAAGCGTTTGGTCATGGTGTAGAGATGGATATGTTCGTTAAAAACCGTGCCCTTGGTAAAGACTTTATCAATAAACGAGTAGGTAGTGATCTTGTGACCATGCATGAAGGTGCACTTTGTGCAGATAACGTGACTTCCTTTGCGTTTGATGATGAAGGAACACTTGCAGGAGATGTCATTGAAATCGAAAACGGTATCTTACGTAGCGGTATTTGTGATGCCTTAAGCGCACTACGTTTAGGGGTAAAACCAACTGGTAACGGTAAGCGTCAAAACTATGAACATAAAGTTTATACACGTATGACAAATACACTCTTTGATTCAGGTACAGATAAGGTTGAAGATATGATTGCGTCTGTAAAACATGGATACTTACTAGAGGGTATGTCCTCTGGTATGGAAGATCCAAAGCACTGGGGTATTCAATGTATTCTCAAACTTGGACGTGAAATTAAGGATGGTAAGTTAACGGGTAAGGTTGTAGGACCAGTCATCATGACAGGATATGTGACAGAAGTATTAGGTAATGTTTCGATGTTATCTGGTGATCGTGGTGTCTATGGTTGTGGTGCTTGTGGTAAGGGCCATAAGGAATGGGTCAAAGTCAGTGATGGTGGACCATATTTAAAGACGAAAGGAAGATTAGGCTAATGTTAGAGAAGATTATAGAAATTCTAAAAGAATCTAAAGCTGATGCTTGGGAAATCACAGATACGAAAACACGTGGCTGGGAATTCTACTTCATTCGTCATGAGCTAGACCAAAACCGTGCAAAAGATGTAGAGCATATTAGACTAACAGTACACCGTTCTTTAGATAACGGTGAAGCACTTGGTAGTGCAAGTGATGAAATCAATCCAACAGATTCCATTGAAGATATCAATCGTAAAGTAGAACAACTCATCTACACTGCAGAATTTGTAAAAAACAAGGCATATTCTCTTGTAAAGCCAAGTCAGGAAGTTGTACCTAATCAAAAGACAGTTGATATCGCAAAGGTCGCGGAAGACTTTATTACAACAATGCGTTCAATTCATGAAACAGAAACAGAAGATATCAACAGCTATGAAATTTTCGTTAATGAAGTAGAACGTCGTTTTATAAACTCTGAAGGGGTAGATGTTTGTGAGACCTATCCAAGTTCCATGGTAGAAGCAGTTGTGAATGCACGTAAAGATGGTCATGAAATTGAACTCTATCGTATGTACAATTCTGGTGGATGCGATAAAGAAGGTTTAACACGTGACGTCACTAAGACATTACAGTATGGTAAAGACCGTCTAAGTGCAGTACCTACACCTAAACTACCTAAGATGGCTGTTATCTTTAGTACAAGCGATTCTACAAGCATCTATCAATACTTCATTCAGAAGTTAGCTGCAGGTAGCGTTTATCGTAAGCTAAGTGATTGGAAGATTGGTGAAGCCATCGCTCAAGATGTAAAAGGTGATAAGGTAACACTGAAGACAGTGAAGGAATTACCAAACTCATCAGAGAACTTTAACTATGATGACGAAGGAGCACCAATCCGTGAAGTAACACTCTTAGACGCAAACGTTCCAATGCAATACTGGGGTGGCTGCATGTTTGCTAGCTACATGAATCTAAAGGATAGCTTCAAGATTTCTAATGTTGTTGTCTCAGGTGGGCAAAAGGATGAAACAACACTTCGTACAGGGAAGTATTTAGAAGTTGTTGAATTCTCGGACTTCCAAGTTGATCCAGTTACAGGAAATGTCTTTGGTGAAATCCGTCTAGGATACTTACATGATGGAGATAAGGTGACGGTTGTTTCTGGTGGATCCTTATCTGGAAGTATGAGCGACTACGTAAAAGAAATATACATGTCCAAAGAGACAGTACAGTACAATAACCTAGTCGTACCATCTGTAACACGTTTAGAAGGCATGACAATTACAGGTGCTGAATAAATCAATTTGTTTCATACAAGACCATGGCGAAAGTTATGGTCTTTTTTTACAGGTATAGAAAATATGATAATCTCAAATGACAAAATGAGTGATACTTGATAAAGTTAGTTTGTAAAAACTAACAAGAGGTGTCTAACATGAAAGAATATTTAAAGAATGTAAATGATGAAAAACTAAAAACAGTTTTTGAAGTACGTAATGCATATGATGCAGGAAAACTCACAATGGAAGAAGCACGTGCAATTCTTAAAGAGAAGGTGCACACTTTAGAACCATATGAAGTAGCTCTTATTGAACAAGAATTAAAAGAAGAAATCGATGATGAATGCCGTAAGGAAGACATCCAAGCGATGTTAGACTTATTCGATGGCATCTTAAATACAAGTAAACCAAACTTACCTAAGGAACATCCTATCGCATGTTACTATCGTGAAAACGAAAAGATGAAGGAACTTTTATTATCCGTAGAAGACCTTGTACAATACCCAGTTATCAAGAATCAGTGGTATGAATTATACGACCAGATTATCCAGTGGCGTAAACATCTTTCACGCAAGCAAAATCAGTTATATCCAGTGCTTGAAAAGAAAGGGTTCACACGTCCTACGACAACTATGTGGACATTAGATGACTTTATCCGTGATGAAATCACACAAGCTTATAACTTAATTAAAGAGGGCAAGGAAGATGAATTCATCGAACTACAAAGTACAGTTGTAGCAGATGTAAGAGACTTAATGCAGAAGGAAGAAACTGTACTTTATCCAACCTCCCTAGCTTTAATTTCTGCAGAAGAATTTGAGCATATGAAGTCGGGTGATCAAGAAATTGGTTTTGCAAATATCACAGTAGAACCAACAAAGACAGAAACACCAACATCTTCAAAATCGACAGAAGGATTTACAAATGAACTTGCAAACCTACTTGGTAAGTATGGCTACCACATCGGAAACGACCAAGAGTTCGATGTAAAGACTGGTAAGATGACACTTGAACAAATCAACTTGGTATATCAACATATGCCAGTTGACTTATCATACGTTGATGAAAACGAAATCGTTCGTTTCTATACAGACACAAAGCACCGTGTATTCCCGCGTTCTAAGAACGTTATCGGTCGTGATGTAAAGAACTGCCATCCAAAGAAGAGTGTTCATATCGTTGAAGAAATTATTGAGAAGTTTAGAAGTGGCGAACAAAATGAAGCTGAATTCTGGATCAACAAACCTGAAATCTTCATCTACATCAAGTATGTTGCGGTAAGAGATGAAGACGGTAAGTTTAGAGGTATCTTAGAAATGATGCAAGATTGTACACATATTCGTGCATTAACAGGTTCCCAAACTCTACTTACATGGTCAAATAATGAACATGGCATAGAAGAAAAATCAGAACCAGTTGAAGAAAACACAGTGTCTACAAGTTCTTCTACAATCAATCCTGAAAACATCACAAAAGAGACAAAACTAAAGGATTTATTGGATGCTGATCCTAATCTAAAGCAGTATCTCTTTACAATCAGTGATAAGTTTAAAGCACTTGATACTCCACTAGCACGAATCATGTTACCAAAGGCTACAGTGGAAAAGATGTCTGAGCGTACAGGTGTTGCTTTAGATGAAATCATTTCTAAACTAAAACAATACTTCCAAAAGTAATCCAAGCAGGAGTTTATAACTCCTGTTTTTCTTTCCTGTTAGGAAAGAAAAAATAATACAGACTTATCACAGGATTAGGCTATACTGTAAGTAACAAACATTGCGTTATAAGTGTCATAAGATAGTTGTTGGGTGTATGATAAACGCAATGAAATAGGAGGAAATATCATGACATACGAAGATAAACTACAACAATATAAAGATTGGATATTTCGCCGTTCTGCATATCAGATGGCATTAGCAATCATTAGTATAGACAAACAGACAGTCGCACCATCCGCAGGAGCTGCTTATCGTGATGAACGTTCCGCGTATCTTGCAGGAGAATTATTCTCGATTGAAACAGATCCAGAAATGGTTCAACTTTTAAAGGAATTAAAGGATGACCCGCAGATTGATGGTGATAATAAGCGTGCAGTAGAACTCTACTACAAACAAGCAATGGATACGATGTGCATTCCAAAGGAAGAGTTTGTCGCATATCAAAAGCTACGCGATGAATCCTTTGATGCATGGATCAAGGCAAAGTCACAATCCGACTATTCTATCTTTGAACCATACTTAAAGAAGATTATCGAAGTGAGTAAGAAGATGTATCGCTATCGTAATAGCGATAAGAACCTATACGACCAGATGCTTGATGACTATGAACCAGGCATGACACAAGAAAAGTATGATGTATTCTTTGCGGCACTAAAGGAAAGACTTGTACCACTTATTCAAAAGATTACACAAGCCAAACAAAAGAATGAAGCATTCCTACATCATGAATTTCCAATTGAAGACCAAAAGAAATTCATGACACAATTACTTGAATATCTACACTTTGATTCATCATGGGGATATCAGAATGAATCGGAACACCCATTTACATCATGGACATGCGAAAATGATTGCCGTACGACTACGAAGTACGTAAAGAATGATGTTGTTTCAGCAGTATTATCAACAGTCCATGAAGTAGGACATGCATACTATGAACATGATGTAGATCCTAAGTATGATGGTATGATTCTATCCGAAGGAATTTCATCAGGTATGCATGAATCACAATCTAGATTATGTGAAAATTACTTAGCACGTACAACAGCTTTTTGGACATATCATTATCCAAAGCTTCAAGAAACATTCCCAACCCAGTTAGGTAATGTATCCTTTGATGAATTCTATGAAGCTATCAACGTCGCAAAACCATCCTTTGTTCGTACGGAGGCAGATGAATTAACATATCCATTACATGTCCTAGTTCGCTATGAAATTGAAAAGGGACTCTTCAATGGAACAATCTCTACAGAAGGCCTAAATGAAACTTGGAATAAGATGTATAAGGAATACTTAGGTGTTGATGTGCCAAATGATAAAGTGGGTATCTTACAGGATGTACACTGGTCTGATGGAAGCTTTGGTTACTTCCCAACATACGCATTAGGAACTGCATTTGCGGCACAATACATGCATGCAATGCGTAAAGATTTAGATGTAGATACATTACTAAGCAATAACCAATATGATGTCATCATGGACTGGCTCAAGGAACATATCCATAAGTATGGCTTTAGATATGAAGCACCAGAACTAATGAAGATGGTATCCGGGGAAGAATTCAACGTGAATTACTACCTAGATTATCTTGAGGAGAAGTATACAAAACTATATAACCTATGAGAGAGTTAGAAGAAAAGATATTACAAGATGGTAAGGTTTTTCCAGGAAACATTTTAAAGGTAGATAGTTTCCTGAATCATCAAATTGATGTGGAGATGCTCGATCAGATGGCAGATGAATTTTACCGTCTATATAAAGATGAAAAGATAACACGTATTTTAACCATTGAGGCTTCTGGTATCGCGGTAGCAGTAGCGATTGCCCAACGTTTCCACGTTCCTGTTGTTTTTGCAAAGAAAGCAAAATCGAAGAATATTGGAGAGGGTGTATATACTTCTCATGTACATTCCTACACGTATAACAAGGATTTTACAGTAACAGTATCCAAAGACTACTTGAATGAGGATGATCATATCTTGATTGTCGATGACTTTTTAGCAAATGGGCTAGCGGCAGATGGTCTCATTGATATTGCAAATCAAAGCGGCGCAAAAATCGTAGGACTTGGTATCTGTGTAGAAAAACTCTTCCAAGGTGGTGGCGAGAAGCTACGTAAACAAGGCTATCGTGTCGAAAGCCTTGCAAAAATTAAAAGTTTCGACAACAACAAAGTAAACTTTGAATAATTGATTTGTATCGCTATAAACAAGGAGAACATACAATGGAAAACTTTGAACATCACATTCCAACCAAACTCTATTTTGGCAAAGGATCAATTTCGCACCTAGCAGAAAGCTTAAACGAATACGGCAAACGCGTACTTCTAACCTATGGTGGAGGTTCTATTAAGAAAATCGGACTATACGATGAAGTCATGAAGATTTTAAATGAAGGTGGATTTACGGTTGTAGAATGTGCAGGTGTGGAACCAAATCCACGTATTGAAACAGTTGAGCGCGGTTCTAAATTATGTAAAGAACACAACATCGATGTGATTTTATCCGTTGGTGGTGGTAGTACACTAGACTGTTCAAAGGCAATCGCAGTAGGAGCCTATTATGAAGGTGATGACTATTGGCAGATGGTACTCGATTCACGTGGTACTTCCAAAGCGTTACCACTCGTTGATATTTTGACGCTCGCCGCAACAGGATCTGAATTCGATGGTGGTGGTGTTATCTCCAACATGGCATTAAATAAAAAGATTGGCAGATCCTTTACATTCCCACAGGTATCTATCTGTGATCCAACGTATACATACTCCGTATCTGCATACCAAACAGCTGCAGGTTCTGCAGATATTATGAGTCATATCATGGAAGGTTACTTCTCAAGAACAGATGATTCAGACCTCTCTGAAGCAATCCAAGAGGGTGTATTAAAATCAGTGATTCAGAATCTTCCAATCGCATTACAGGAACCTACAAACTATTCTGCACGTGCAAATCTGATGTGGGATTCATCGATTGCATGTTCTGGTATTCCAGAATATGGCAAACTAGATACATACTGGCCATGTCATGCGATGGAACATGAATTGAGTGCATACTATGACATCACACACGGAGTAGGACTAGCAATTCTTACCCCAAGATGGCTAGAGTATATCCTTGCAAAAGACCCAACGATTACACCACGTCTAGCGAAGTTTGCTAGAAATGTATGGGGCCTAGAAGGTGATGATGAAACACTTCTAGCAAAACAAGGTATTCAAGCATTACATAACTTCTTTAAGACCAATGGAATTCCAATGACACTAACAGAAGTCAACATTAATGAAGAACACTTCCAAGCAATGGCAGAGTCGGCATGTTCGCATGATCGATTAAAGCATGCATATGTTCCATTAACAGTGGAAGATGTAAAGAAGATTTACCAGATGTGCCTATAAAATAATGTATATTTAAAAGTGAACCTCATCGTGTTGAAAGGCTCACTTTTTTATTACGGTTTTAGAAATATATAAAACAGAATCACATAAAAATGCAAGCAGACTCTGGCTGACACGCACTTAAGCGATAAAAGGTTGCCACAGAATGCTTGCATTCAGACTGTACAACATAAATCATAAAAATACCAGTGTAGAAAGAAAAATGATTCCATATTATGACTTGTTCTCTAGTACTTCAAGTAAGTATGAAATATCATCTGCAGTTATTTCTTTGTTCAAACGATAGGACATATCAATGAATTGAGATATCGTGATAATATTTTTTCTGTTTTTGCAAATGCAATAATGCCTTTGACATAGTTGTCATTATCCCATAATTTTCTGAGTTTCATTGCTAGTTCTTTGGTAGCGGTACTTTCAATCATAGAATCTCTGTTATCATGGATATTATAATAACACTATATAAATGTCTAGGCTTATAAATATCTAGCATGATAAGCTGGAAGCTCACTGTTTTATTGTGTGTTATGATAGTTCTATGCATTTTATACATGAAATAGGTAGGGTACGATGATGAAGATATTAATAATAGAAGATGATAAAGATATAGTTGCAGTCATCAGCGAAGAGTTGAAACAGTGGGGATACGAAACATGTTCTATTCATGACTTTAATGCAATATTAGAAGAGTTTAGAGAACAAACACCACAGTTGATTTTAATGGATATTACACTACCATATTTCAATGGATATTATTGGACCC
>JABZLM010000068.1 GCA_015256775.1 Solobacterium sp.
AGCACGTTGCCGGGTCATCGAGAGCATGGTTTTCCATCGCTCTCCCTTTTTTTATTCTTTTTATGTAAAGTTAGTGCTGACTTATAGCGCTTTTTATAAATCGTATTATAATGGTTTGGTGAGGTTTTCTATATGAAAGATTTAAGTTTAATTACAAAATCAGCTGATGAAACAAGAGAGCTTGGCGCTAAGATAGGTAAGCAGAGTGAAGCTGGTATGGTCATCTTATTAGATGGTGACTTGGGTGCTGGTAAGACTTGTTTAACACAAGGTATTGCGAAGGGATTGGATATTAGTCGTAGTGTTACAAGTCCAACATTTACGATTCAAAAGATTTACCATGGTAGACTCTTGTTAAATCATATTGATGCATATCGTTTAGAGGGCATTCATCAGGATTTAGGCTTTGATGAATATTTAAATGATGAGGGATTGACGGTTATTGAATGGTCACAATTTAGCCCTGATTTAGTTCCTGAGGAACATTTAAAGATTTCTATTCAATTATTAGAGAATGGCGATCGTGAATTTACTTTCCATGCGATTGGAAAGAAGTATGAAGATTTATTGGAGGTTCTAGCATGATTACTTTATGTATGGATACAAGTCATATCTATTTATCACTTGCGTTAATTCGTGATAATGAAATTATTGGTGAAGTACAGGAAGAGTGCTGGAAACATCAATCAGAAGAAATTTTCCCTAAACTTGAAGAAATGTTATCAAAATTATCTTTAAAGAGTGATGATATTGATCAGATTGTTATTACAAAGGGACCTGGTAGTTATACCGGTGTTCGTATCGCAATGACGATTGCGAAAGTATTCTGTTCCATGACTCATAAGCCACTGTATACTCTTCCTACGATGTTGTTGTATGCTGGCTTGGATGATTGCCGTGTAGTATTGGATGCACGTGGTAAACGTGTATATACTTGTGCCTATAAGAATGGCAAGGCTGTTGAAGAAGAACGAGTTGAATATATTGATGATCTTGAAAATGTGGTACGTGATGAAAAGCTCATTGGTGATGGTCAATTATTTGGGAAAGAAACGTATTACCCAAACATGGCAAAGAACTTCTTGTTGTTAAAAAATGAGTGGCAGAAAGCAGAGAATGTGCATTTGATTGTGCCAGAGTATTTAAAGTCATCCGATGCATATAATATTCATAAATAATGATTCGAAAGATGATAGAAGCAGATCTTTCGAAAGTCGTAGATCTTGAAAATATTTGTTTTCCAAAAGGGGGATGGACTTTAGCACAGTTTCGTTATGAACTTTTGGAAAATCCTTTCTCCAACTTATTGGTTTTTGAAGAGAATCAAGCAATCATTGGATATATTGATTGGTGGATTACTTATGAACAAGCTCAACTTGCAAATATTGCGGTTCATCCTGCAAGTTGGAAACAAGGCATTGGTCAACAATTATTGAATGAAGCTCTTCAAGATGCTATTGAAAAAGAGTGCGAAAATATGACATTGGAAGCACGTATATCAAATGAACGTGCAATTCAATTCTATGAAAAAAACGGGTTTATTTCTGTGAATACTCGCAAGAATTATTATGATGATGGCGAGAATGCATATCTAATGATTAAACCCTTAGGAGGTTTATAAATGACATTGATTTTAGCTTTAGAATCAAGCTGTGATGAAACAGCGTGTGCAATTATTAAGGATGGTAAAGAAATATTATCTAATATCGTATCATCACAGATAAATGTTCATACACAATATGGTGGTGTTGTGCCAGAGGTAGCTAGCCGTATCCACGTTGAAAATATATCAACAGTTATTGATGAAGCATTAAAGAAAGCCAATCTAACTATGGATGATATTGATGCGATTGCATATACGCAAGGACCTGGTTTAATTGGTTCGCTACATGTAGGTGTACAAGCAGCGAAGACAATTGCTTGGACATTCCATAAGCCATTAATACCAATCAATCATATGACAGGTCATATCTGGGCAAATAACTTTGTGGCAGATCTAAAGTTCCCATTACTAGCATTAGTGATTTCTGGGGGACATACACAACTTGTATATATGGAAAATGATTGGGATTATAAAGTCATCGGCACAACAAAGGATGATGCGATTGGGGAAGCATACGATAAGGTATCACGCGTATTAGGTACAGGCTATCCTGGTGGACCGGTTATTGACCGTATGGCAAAAGAGGGTAAAGAACATTATAAGTTACCATCCCCAAAGACAGATGGTGTATATGATTTCAGTTTCTCAGGCTTGAAGACAGCTGTATTACAGTTAATTCAACGTGAAGAAAAAGCGGGTAATGAAATCATCAAAGAAGATGTAGCATATGCTTTCCAGGAAACTGCATTAGGACAATTAACAGGAAAGACATTACAGGCTGTCGAGGATTTAAAGCCAAAGATGTTAGTCTTAGCGGGTGGTGTGGCGGCCAACTCAAGATTAAGACAGTTAATGACTGAGAAGATGCAAGCATATCCAAATACACAACTAGTGATTCCACCTATGTATTGTTGTACAGATAATGCGGCAATGATTGGCGCAGTTGGGTATGTTGCGTACAAACATGGATTATTTGGAGATCTTGCGGCAGCGGCTGATCCAGGCCTCATGATGCCAGGCGAAGAATAAAATTTAGCAATTTTTTCACAAATGGTGTTAAAATAGAGGACGGTGATAAATATGAGCGAAAAGAAAGTACCAAAGGCAACATTACAACGGTATCCTGTCTATTTAAAAGCATTGCGTAAGCTACATGCAGATGGGATAAACAGAATTATGTCTAGGGAGTTGGCTGACTATGTATCTATCGAGTCAACAACAATCCGTCGTGACTTTAGTTTTTTAGGAAACCTTGGTAAGCAAGGTTATGGTTATAACGTTGAGGATTTAATCAGTATCTTCTCCAATCAGCTTGGTGTAAACTTTGATGAGAAGATTATTCTTGTCGGTGCTGGTAACCTTGGAAAAGCGTTATTGAATTACAATCACTGGAACCATATTGTCGGTGAAATCGTATGTGCATTTGATTTACATCCAGAGAATGTAAAGAAGTCATCTGTACCTGTATATAGTATGGATGAGATAGCTGAAAAGATGCCAAAAGGCTGCCGTATCGCTATTTTGTGTATCTCACAAGATGTACAGAAGACAGTAGATTTATTGGTTGCACATGGCATTCATGGATTTGTAAGTTTTGCGATGGAACATTTCTCAGTTCCATCAGGAGTATATGTACGACAGGTAGATGTCGTATCTAGTATTCAGGAATTGGTATTTGAAACCAATGCAATGAATAACTAATGTAGAAATAAGAATGGAGATTGAATAAGTATGCCTACAGAAATGAGTATCCGCGAACTATATCAGTTAGCAAAAGATGGAACGACACTAGAACTAGACCAGTTAGATTTTATCCAACTACAGGGATGGGTTCGTACAAACCGTGCTGGTAAGAATGTATCTTTTATTGCCTTAAATGATGGAACATTCTTTAAGAATGCACAGATTGTGTATTCTTCTGATACTCTTTCCAATTACGCTGAAGTTGCCAAGTACTTAACAGGTACAGCAGTTTCTGTTGTCGGTAAATTTGTATTAACACCAGAAGCTTCTCAGCCATTTGAAATTCAGGCAACTGAAATCAATTTAGAAGGTGAATGTGATAGCACATATCCTTTACAGAAGAAGAGACATACATTTGAGTACTTACGTGAAATTGGTCATTTAAGACCACGTACAAATACTTTCTCTGCTGTATTTAGAGTACGTTCTGTGCTAGCAATGGCAATTCACCA
>JABZLM010000027.1 GCA_015256775.1 Solobacterium sp.
AGTACCTTGGATACCTTTTTTCATGTGTACATCAAATGAAAGATGTGGCGCATAAAACAGCAAGAACATTGCCGAGATGAGTAAGAACCATACGGCTCTACGTATATTTAATTTTTCTTTTATAATTTTCATCATTTTATCACTTCCCTGAATAATGGTAGCACAAATAAGCAAAGTAAGTTAACTAACATAGGTAAAAATTAAAAAAGTTCAGAATAAAAAAGAGTAATTCTTAAGAATTACCCTAGTGATTAACTGAAATATACGAACTCATCTTGTGGTTTTTGGTAGTTTTGAATGCGGTTTGCGTAAAGGACAAGAGTCTTTCCACCATTATCTAATGGGATGGTCTTAAGATTACCTTGTACTTCATACCAGTTATCCTTTTCGAGTTCTTCAACTTTCACACCTGTGACGGTTAAGCCGCACAGGCTTGTATCATTTGCACAGCATACCATTGCTTGTCTGCCCATGATAAATGTTTGATGATAGCCTGGTAATGTTTCGGTGAACTTACCGCGTAGGATGATTTCTTTCCCGTCATATTTATCTGGGTTTTCAATCGCATCCATATACCAGATGCCATAATCATCATCTTTGATATCGATGATAGCGGCATTGATATTGAATGGTAGTACACCTTCTTTAAGAGTGACCTGGGCACCGTGTTCGCCTTCGTAGAAAATCTGAGCTTTTTTATTAATAGCTTTGATATTGCCACGCAGCATTGATGCGGAGGTATCTGGTGTACAACGATTACAGATAATTGTATCGCTGTATTTTAACTGCTCGTAAATGACAGAACGCATTGCGTTAATATACATTTGGAAAGTTGTCGCATCTACTGTTGTAAGAATCTGTACCAAAGGCCAGAAGTTTGGCATCTGTGACAAGATAAACGGTGTGATTGCGAGGGTTCCATTGTATTCAATAAATACTTGGTTTGGATGATAAATTGTATCTAATTCGCGAATCTTTTCTACGTTTAAATCCTCTGGAGAGTCCATGTATTCAACGAATGCTTTGCGCTCTGCGAGGTATTTATCGTTGTATCGAACTTCACCTTGTTCAAAACAGATGATTAACGTACGGCTATTTTCTTCCATAAAGGAAGGGTCGTTGAGTGTGTCTAAGATTAAAGAAGTTTTACCGGAATCAAGAAATCCCGTAAAGAGATAAACAGGGGTTGCCATCTTACTTCACCGCAAAGATTTCTTTAATGCGATCAACATCTACCTGGTCACCAATGACAGTGATTAAACCAGTATAAGCAGGGGAACCAATGCGGATATCTGCATCTCCTGGTACATAGTCAAAGAATAACCAACTTCCATCTGTACTTGGGACGATGCCCTTAGCACGGATGATATGCTCATCTAACTCGGAAAGTGCTAGTGCAATGTCTTCTACAGAGTATTTGTTTACTGTTTCAATACCGATTGATGTGAATACTTCATCCGCATCGTGTCCATGATGGTGGTGATGGTGATGTTCATGATCGTGATGATCATGGCCACAACAGCAACACTCTTCCTCATCATGTTCTTCTTCCTCGTGGTGGTGATGGCAGCAACATTCTTCATCATCATGATGATGTTCATGATGGTGCTCTTCATGTTCATGAGAACCACAACAGCAGCACTCTTCTTCCTCGTGGTGGTGATGATGTTCGTGTTCGTGGTGGTCATGGTCACAGCAACAATCGTCATCGTCGTCTTCGTCATGACAACCACATCCACAACAGCAGCACTCTTCTTCCTCTTCGAGTTCTGGGAAGCCGTCTGTAGAGCCTTCCATTGCGTCGATGATAGCTTGACCAGAGAGGTCATCCCATGGTGTCGTGATGATTCTTGCGTCATGGTTTAACTCACGAATAATTGCGATATCCTTTTGTAATGTTTCTTCATCAACGAGTTGTGTTCTGGATAAGATGACACAAGCAGCTGTGGAAATCTGATCATCGAAGAATTCCTTGAAGTTTTTGTGGTATATTTCACAACGCTTTGCGTCTACAACAGTACTGTAACTATTTAGTTGTAAACCTTCTACATCTTTTACAACTGCTAAGATATCGGATAATTTACCAACACCGGAAGGTTCAATAATGATGTGGTCAGGGTCATACTTCTTGACTACTTCTTGTAAAGCATTGCGGAAGTCACCTTGTAATGTACAGCAGATACATCCACTGTTGATTTCATTGACAACGATACCGGCATCTTTTAAGAAACCACCGTCAATTCCAATTTCGCCAAATTCGTTTTCAACAAGAACTACTTTTTTACCTGCATATACTTCTTTGATTAACTTTTGTATCAATGTTGTTTTTCCGGCTCCTAGAAAGCCGGAGATAATATCAATCTTTGTCATTTCGTTACCTTCTTTCATTATTATTATATCCTTTGCGTCAAATTCACCAAATAGAATGCCTAATGCGTATCGCCATTAAAAATAGAATTCTTTACAATGACATAATCAACATAGCGAATTGCGTTTAAATCTTTTCCGCCTGCATAGGAGATGGATGATTGAAGGTCTTGTTGCATTTCGGTTAGTGTATCCATGATAGAACCTTTACACGGTACAAGTAGTTTTTTGCCTTCTACGTTTTTTCGGATACCTTTTTGATATTCGGAAGCACTACCGAAGTATTCCTTCATTTCAATACCATCTTTCATCACGGTATTACCTGGTGATTCAGTATGTCCGGCAAATAGGGAACCAATCATAACCATGCTTGCGCCAAAGCGAATCGACTTTGCAATATCACCATTTGAACGGATACCGCCATCGGCAATGATTGGCTTACGTGCAGCTTTTGCACACCAACGCAAAGCAGCCAACTGCCAGCCACCTGTGCCAAAGCCTGTTTTTAATTTTGTGATACATACTTTACCAGGACCAATACCAACTTTCGTTGCATCTGCGCCTGCATTTTCAAGCTCACGAACGCCTTCAGGTGTTCCTACATTGCCTGCAATGACAAATGTGTCTGGTAGGTGTTTTTTGATATGTTTGATCATATTGATGACGGCATTGGAGTGACCATGAGCAATATCAATGGTAATGTAATCTGGAACTAAATGATGGTTTGCAAGGTCTACAATGAATTGATATTCATTTTCTTTTACACCAACGCTAATGGAAGAAATCAATCCTTTGTCGTTCATCATCTGTACAAACTGAAGACGACTTTCAGGAGTGAAACGATGCATGATATAGAAATATCCATTCTCTGCAAGCTTAATTGCTAGAGATTCATCAATGACTGTCTGCATGTTTGCTGGGACGACTGGTAATTTAAAGCAATGTTTGCCAAATCGTGTTGTTGTATCACATTCTGAACGACTGTTTACAATACACTTATTTGGTATTAGTTGAATGTCTTCGTAATCAAAAACTGTAAAATTTTCCATAAAAAAACCCACTTTCTTTGAAATGGGGAAAATTTATTATCCTCATATACAATAGCACGAATTGACAGGATTAGTTTGAGATAGTTAACGGAAAGCGAGGATATTTTAAGATATAAAATAGTATAAATGTAAGAATTTACATAAATTAAATGATAAATATTTACATAATTTATGAAAGAAAAGAAAAAAGTACTTGAAAAACTTTTTGAAACATTTTAAACTCAGTGTATCTTTTAGGAGGGAAATAGTTATGAAAGCAAAGAAGATAGCGGCAACTGGTTTAGCTGCAGCGATGAGTATGGCAGTACTAGCGGGCTGTGGTCCAAAGTCAGAAGTGGCCACAACTACGACAGTAACAATTGCATTCGATACTGATATGAGTTCAATGGATAATTCAGTTGCGACAGATGGTTCTTCCTTCTCGATGCAAATGATGGGTTTATCTGGACTTCTTGCGTTGGATGAATCAGGAACACCTGTTCCAGACTTAGCGGAAAGTTATGATGTAAGTGATGATGGTCTTACTTACACTTTCCATCTAAAGAAGGATGCACAGTGGTCTAATGGAACACCAATCAAAGCAAATGATGTTGTTTACAGTTGGCATCGTTTAGTGAGTCCTACACTTGCAAGTGAGTATGCTTTCATCTTAGATACGATGCATGTTGTAAATGCGGCTGATGTTATTGCAGGTAAAAAAGATGCTAAGGAGTTGGGTGTTGAAGCGGTAGATGATCATACAGTAAAGGTGAGTTTATCTCTACCATGTAGTTTCTTACCATCATTGATGGCATTTCCACCTCTATTCCCATTGAATGAGGAATATGTAACATCGCAAGGTGATCAATATGCATTATCCCCAGAAAATATGATCTACTCTGGACAGTATGTCATGACAGATTGGAAACAGGGTAATGAATATACATTCGAAAAGAATGATAAGTATGTTAACGCAGATGAGGCGAAGGGTAAGGCTGATACAGTTGTCTTCAAGTTCATTCAGGATACACAGGCCGCAATGTTGTCATATCAGAATGGTGATATTGATGCGGTTAAACTACAGGGTGAACAAGTTGATCAATATAGTTCTCAAGAAGGCTTTACAAATCGTTTACAAGGTTATCTATGGTACTTATCTATTAACTTCAATAATCCAGTCTTACAAAATGCAAACTTACGTACAGCACTAAGTTATGCTGTAGATCGTGAAGCAATTGCAAAAGATGTATTAAAAGATGGTTCTGTTGCTGCTAGAGGTTTTGTTCCTTCAGAGTTTGCGACAGGTCCAGATAAAAAAGACTATGTTGATACAGCAGACACTTTAACAGAGTACAATCCTGATAAGGCAGCGGAATACTATAAGAAGGCTGTTGCGGAATTGGGTAAAGATGTTTCCTTTACATTATTATTCGAGGATACAGAAGCTTCTAAGTCAGTTGCAGAGAATCTACAGGCACAGTTACAGAAGAACTGCCCTGGTTTAACAGTAACTCTTGACCAAAAGCCTAAGAAGACAAGATTACAGCTAATGATTTCACATGACTATGATATTGGTCTAACACGTTGGGGACCAGACTATGCAGATCCACAATCATTCATGGATTTGGTAACAACTACAAGTACTTACAACCAAGGTTCTTACAGCAACCCTGCATATGATGCACTTATTGCAAAAGCTGAGACAGGTGAAGATGCCGCAAATGCGGAAGCTCGTTGGAAGGATTTCCAAGAAGCTGAAAAGATTTTAGTACAACAAGACCATGGTGTTATCCCAATCTATCAGAATGGTGGTGCGATGATGATTAATCCTAAGGTATCTGGTATTCGTTTCCACAGTGGTGGTGTTGACGATTACAGATGGATGGTCGTGTCACAGTAACATTGTATAAAACAACATTATAGAGCGGTATAAACGCCGCTCTATTCTGTTATCAAACAGAAAGGAGTCTTCATGTTTAAATATATTACCAAGCGTGTCGTGATTAGCTTTCTAACATTATTAGCAATCTTGCTTGTATTGTTTCTGATGTTGGAATTAATGCCTGGTTCTCCATTTAATGATGAAAAGTTAACATCCTCACAGTTAGCTTTGTTAAATGCGAAATATGGTTTAAGTGATCCAGTTTTGATTCGCTTCTTCCGCTATGTCGCAAATATGTTTCAAGGTGACTTTGGTGTATCTTATGTTATCAATAAGAATAAAGCTGTATCTGCTTTGATTAGTGGACCACTTTCCTTATCGATTCGCATTGGTGCTATGGCAATGGTTGTGGGTTCGATTCTAGGACTTATTTTAGGAGTTGCGGCTGCACTCAATCACAATACTTGGGTCGATACACTATGTTCCTTTATTTCTATCATAGGTGTATCCGTTCCATCGTATGTATTTGCATTAGTGTTAATGTATTACGTCGGCTTTAAACTCAGCTGGACGCCAATTCTATTCTCCGCAAAGAATGCTGGTGCATCTATGATACTACCTGTACTTGCATTATCGATGTTTCCACTTGCGAATGTTTCTCGTTTTACACGTTCAGAATTAATCGATGTATTAGGCTCTGATTATATTCAATTAGTCAAGGCGAAAGGTGTAAAACAAACAGGTTTGATTCTAAACCATGCATTACGGAATGCATTAATTCCTATCGTTACGATTATGGGCCCATTGTTAGTAAATCTTTTGACGGGATCAATGGTCGTTGAAAAGGTATTTGGTATTCCTGGTATCGGTATGTTGATGGTACAAGCAATTCAGAATAACGATTATAACGTTGTAATTGCATGTGCATTTATCTATTCAGCATTGTATATTTTTGTGATGTTAATTATTGATATTCTCTATGGTTTCATTGATCCACGTATTCGTGTGGCAAAGGAGGGTAATTAAATGGATATGATTAAAAATAAACCTTTTTTGACAGATGAAAAAGTTGATGATTTTACAGCGGAAGATTTTGTCTTTGTACATCGTAATGAAGAATTATTAGATGAAGCGTATACTGCAACTTCTTATGCAAAAGATGTTTGGATGCATTTCAAAAAGAATAAGGGTGCAGTTCTTGGGGCTATCATTATTATTGTAATCATCTTACTGGCTATTATTGGACCGATGATTTCA
Organism: Solobacterium sp.; assembly: GCA_015256775.1. GTDB lineage: Bacteria > Bacillota_I > Bacilli_A > Erysipelotrichales > Erysipelotrichaceae > Bulleidia. The sequence goes on from JABZLM010000027.1 coordinate 6,535, forward strand.
GGGTATAAGGCTGATGCAATTAACCTTGATGTACAGAGTTTACCACCGCGTATTCAAGGAATTTATAAACTAGGAATCTTTAGTGGTTATGAAAAGGGCGTTGATCAATACGCGGCTCATGGTGTCTCACAAGCATTTTATTGGTTTGGTACGGATACCAATGGAAGAGACTTATTTACGCGTGTATGGGAAGGCACAAGAGTATCGTTGATTATTGCATTAAGTGCAGTTGTAATCGACATTGTTATTGGTATGTCCTATGGATTAATCTCTGGTTACTTTGGTGGTAAGGTCGATATGGTCATGCAAAGATTCATGGAAATTTTAAATGGTATTCCAACCCTTGTGGTTGTAACACTATTAGGACTTGTTCTTCCTCCGGGTATTACTTCCATCGTCTTTGCATTAATGATTACGGGATGGATTGGTATGGCGCGTATTTCCAGAGCGGAAGTATTAAAGCTGAAAGAATCCGAATTCATTCTTGCAAGTAGAACGCTTGGTGCAAAAAACTTCTCTATCATCTTTAAAGAAGTTATGCCAAATATCTTTGGACAATTAATTGTGATGTCAATGTTCTCAATTCCAAACGCTATCTTTACAGAAGCCTTCCTATCCTTCGTTGGTTTAGGTATTCAGGCTCCTGATGCATCACTTGGATCATTAATATCCGATGGATATAAATCACTTACAGGTCATCCACATATTATCATGTCTGCGATTATCGTACTTGCATTACTGATGTTAAGTTTCAATCTATTTGCAGATGGTATTCGTGATGCGTTCGATCCAAATCAAAAACAACGCTAGAAAGGAGTTTCCATGTCAGCAAACAAAGACAAAAAAGATAAAGTATTATCAATACGTGATCTGAATATTTCGTTTGAAACTGCTTCAGGTAGAGTGAAAGCGATTCGTGGTGTACGTATGGATTTATTTAAAGGTGAAACAATCGCTATCGTAGGTGAATCTGGTTCTGGTAAGTCCGTTACTGTTCGTGCCATCATGGGAATTCTAGCGGGTAATGGTAGGGTCGATAGTGGCCGTATTGAATACAGTTTTACAAATGAAAAGGGCGAACGTGAAACTGTTGATATGACAACACTATCGCAGAAAGAAATTCGTTACCGCTTTAGCGGAAAACATATTGCGATGATTTTCCAAGACCCTATGACATCACTTGATCCAACTATGCAGATAGGAAAGCAAATCATGGAAGGAATGATCATTCATGAAGGTATTTCCAAAGACGAAGCAAAGAAACGTGCAATAGCGCTGCTAGAAGAAGTTGGTATTGAAAACCCTGAGAAGCGTTTTAAGGAATATCCACACCAGTTATCTGGTGGTATGCGTCAACGTGTCGTGATTGCAATAGCACTTGCATGCAATCCAGATATTCTAATTTGTGATGAGCCAACTACAGCGCTTGACGTAACAATTCAGGCGAAGATTCTAGAAGTGATTAAAAAGCTTCAGGTAGAAAGAAATATCTCAGTTATCTTTATTACGCATGACTTAGGAGTAGTCGCAAAAGTTGCGGACTATGTCGATGTCATGTATGCAGGTAGAATTATTGAGAAGGGTTCCATTGATGAAATCTTCTACGATCCTCGTCATCCATATACATGGGGACTACTTGCGTCTATGCCTGATACAGAAACAAATTCTGATCGATTATACGCAATTCCAGGAACTCCACCAGATTTATTAAAACCAATTACGTATGATGCATTTGCACCGCGTAATGAATATGCATTAGCAATTGACTATAAAGCAGAACCACCAATGTTTAATGTCGGTGGACAGCACCGTGTGGCTTCATGGTTATGTGATGAAAGAAGTCCGCGTGCAGAAATGCCTGCAGTTCTAAAAGATAGAATTGAGCGTATGAGAGAGGAGAGTGAAAAGTATGGCAGTTGATTATAACGCAACACCATTATTGCATGTAGAAAATTTAAAGCAGCACTTCCGTATCTCTCGAAATTACACAACGAAAGCTGTAGATGGTATTAGCTTTGATATCTATGAAGGTGAAACCTATGGACTTGTAGGGGAGTCTGGATCTGGTAAGTCCACAACAGGGCGTGCAGTCATCCGTTTATATGATCCTACAGAAGGTAAGATTATCTTTGATAGTCATGATATTAGTGGGAAGCTTTCAAAAAAGGAAAATGATTATCTCCGTAAGAATATGCAGATGATTTTCCAAGATCCGATGGCTTGTTTAAATCCACGTAAGAAAGTCAAAGAAATTATTGCGCAAGGATTGCGTATTCATCATGACTATAAGAGCGAAAAAGAGTTAACAGAACGTGTATATCAAATTTTGGAGAAGGTTGGTTTATCCCGTGAACATGCGACACGTTATCCACAACAGTTTTCAGGTGGACAACGACAGCGTATTGGGATTGCGCGTGCACTCATTATGAATCCAAAACTAGTTATCGCAGACGAAGCCATTTCTGCTTTGGATGTATCGGTACAGGCACAGGTCGTTAATCTAATGCGAGACTTACAACAAGAGCTTGGTATTACGTATTTATTTATCGCACATGATCTTTCAATGGTGAAGTATATTTCTGATCGTATTGGGGTTATGCACTTGGGGCATATTGTAGAGACTGGTACAACAGATGAAATCTTTGATAATCCAGTTCATCCATATACAAAATCGCTCTTGTCTGCAATTCCGAAAGCTAATCCAGTTGTTGAGAAAAAACGTATCGCACTCAGTTATGATAAGGTGAAAGAGGGTGTTGATTACACAGCAGGAAGCTATCACAAGATTTCTGATACACATACAGTTCTTGCGACAGATGAAGAGTTTGCAAAGTGGACAAAATAGGTAATTTTAGCAAATGACTATTAAGTAGCCATTTGCTTTTTGCATGCATGTTTGTAATATAAAAAGCTCCGTAGGGAGCTTTGCAAGTCTAAAATGATTTGCCAATAAAACTTGCTAGTAATTCTACCGTAGTAGCGTCATGATGATCGGCGAACACCGTTGTATCGGTATTGATTGTTTTAATTTGTTCCATATCCGTATCTGTTAGTTGGAAATCAAAGATATCAAAATTACTACGTACACGCTCTGGGTTTGCTGATTTCGATAGAGAAACTATTCCTCTTTGTAGCTGCCAACGTAACATAACTTGAGCGGTTGTCTTTTTGTGTTTTTGTGCAATCTCTTTTAGAATTGGATGATTAAATACATCATTTTTTCCTTCCGCAAATGCACCCCAACTTTCTGTTACAACACCCTTTGAGGTTTGATATGCATGTTGTTGTTCTTTTTGGTTGAAAACATGCACTTCAATCTGATTTACTGCAGGGGTGATTTCATTGAATAGGGAAATATTTGCTAATTGATCTTCTTTGAAGTTTGAAACACCAATTGATCTGATTTTTCCTTCTTTATAGAGTTCTTCCAGTGCACGCCAAGCCCCAAATGTATCTCCAATTGGTTGGTGTAGTAGATATAGATCGACATAATCTAAATCTAGCTTAGATAATGATTCTTGGAAGGCTTTTTTTGCACCTTCATACGACATGTCAGATATCCATAACTTGGTAGTGATAAAGAGTTCTTCACGAGGGATACCAGCAGATTTAATCGCTTTTCCTACTGCTTCTTCGTTACCGTATGCTTGTGCTGTGTCAATGAGACGATAGCCTGTTTTGATGGCTGCTTCTACAACTTCTTGTGTTGTTTTTGCATCTTGAATTTGGAAAACCCCAAAGCCAACCATTGGCATTTTAATTCCGTTATTAAGTGTTATGTATTCCATGTTGTACCTCTTTCTATATTTGATAATTTCATTCTAAACAGGTTCATAGTATATGGAAAATGATAAATATTTATAGTAGTATAACTTAAACGTATACTGAGGTGATATATCATGATGATTGAGAATTATCTTTTGGAGGAATTGGTTGCTTTTGCAAAATATAAGACAATCTCTGCAACGGCAGAACATTTATCTATTACTCAACCTGCGGTTACCCGTGGTATGCAGAAATTGGAAGAACTGCTAAATGTAAAATTATTCAATCGGACACGAAATAGAATTACTCTAACAAAAACAGGAGAATTAGCGGCCAAAGAGGCTGAAAAAATATTAGAGATGCAACAAGAATTTATCGAGTATGTTCAAAACTTTAATAAAACGCATTATCAGATAAAGATTTATTCAACCTCTCCTGGACCGCAAATTATCTTATCTCAAGAAAGTGAATTTAGTATTGAGGATAAATTAATTGATACATCTGCGATTGAAAATGTACTTCTGAAACACAATCATTCAATTGTGATTTCCAATCAAAATATACAAACTGATGAAATTGCTTCTGAATATGCAGGTTTTGAAGAACTTAGGATAAATATAGATGCGATGACGGCTTCATTATCTGGCGATGAAGTATCATTTTCACAGATTGATGGTATTAGTGTGGTAACTCTTTCGAATTTAGGAATCTGGCAAAATGTTATTAATACTGCGATGCCTAACTCAAAGTTTATGTCTCAAAATACAGTGGATAATTTTTCGGAAATACTTTCCCATTCACAGTTCCCATTTTTCACGACGAATTTAACATCTTCAAAAGAACTACAAGAAAATCCAGGCTTTCGACGTAAGGAATTTTTTATTAAAGATGAATCTGCTATGATTGATTACTATATCAATTATCGTAAGGAAGATAAAAGAGAACTTAATTCAATTATTTCTAAAATAAAGCAGATATGGGAAAAGTATATGTGAGTTTCTCATTGGTAGAATTTTATAATCGAGTGAGGATGTTATGCGATTAGGAAAAATCAAATTTAAAGAGATTTGCTATGAACGCGAACAGTTGAAGATGTTAAGAAATCAACTCTTTTCTTTACGCAGTCAAGAAAGGAAAAATATCCAAGCCATTCATGATCGGTGCCAAGATATCATCGTGGATAAAGTTAACGAGGAGATTCGACAAGTCCCAATTACAGACCTAACAAAATCCTTTACAAGACTTCCTCTACAAGCACTTGAAGCCAATCACATCACAACGATGTATGATTTATTGGAATATAATCATAGACAACTAGAAGCACTAAATGGTATTGGGGATGAAACGGCAGATAAACTCATGTTAGCATTACATCGTAGTACTGCAGCCATTAAAAATCAGATACACTATCGTATAGACTTAGAGCATCTAACGGATAAGGATAAAGAGATTCTTCAGGAAATTTACTTCTATCTGCATACAAAAGAAAACTATGCAAAATTAAATGCAATCTATCAAGAAACAGAACGTGGTATCCAAGAAGCCTATGATAATAGTGGCCTGATACAAAATTTCTTTGGTTGGATTTTTAGTAGTAGAAAAAAGAAACAGAAATTTTTAACAGCTGTAGAAGATGTAAAGTACTTTAACCGGTCTTCTTACGCAGAAACAATTATGCAATTTTATGATAATTGTACTGCACTAAAAAATGTAGATTTTGAAACGATATTGCAGGACTACAAAGAAAATGCGATTCAATATTATACGGTGATTGAAAAATTTGCGGATATTGAAATCAAGGATGATGTTGATGAAGATATTGATGTTTCGCTATTAAAACAAATACAAGCAACACCATTATTGTTAGAATCATTCCATACGGACTTGCGTCATTATCAAGAATTTGGAACGAAGTATATCTTGCATCAGAAAAGGGTACTGCTTGGAGACGAGATGGGTCTAGGAAAGACTATTCAAGCGATTGCGGCAATGAATCATTTACATCACAAAGGACATCGTTATTTTCTTGTAATATGCCCAGCCGGGTTATTGCTAAACTGGAAGCGTGAAATTGAAAAACTAACAGACATGCAAGCATATATGTTGCATGGAACTGGTATTAGTGATTTTGAAATCTGGAAGAGTGATGGTGGTATTGCAATCATTAACTATGAAGGTTTAGATAAGATTATTTTTGATAAAGATTTTCCGCTTGACATGGTTGTTGTAGATGAAGCGCACTTTGTTAAAAACAAAGAGGCACAACGTACACGCAATACAGTACGAATGATTGAACAGGCAGAATACGCTCTATATATGACAGGTACAGCGATAGAAAATAACGTAGATGAAATGTGTTATTTAATTGAATGTTTAAATCCTTCAATTGCAAGCGAAGTAAAAGGTATGAAATATCTAGCAAAAGCAGATTTGTTCCGCAAGAAGATTGCACCGGTGTATTTACGCCGTAAGCGTGCAGATGTACTGATGGAACTTCCGGAATTAACGATTCACGATGAATGGTGCATGATGAATGAGGAAGAAATCAACTCTTATCACAAAGCAGTTGAAACCGGAAACTTTATGGCAATGCGTAGAGTATCCTGGGACTCGCTTAATTCTACAAAAGCTGAACGTATGGCAGAACTTTGTTTACAGGCACTAAGTGAAGGAAAAAAGGTTGTCATATTCTCTTACTTTCTAGATACATTATCTTTTGTTTCGGACTTATTATTAGGAAAAGCTTTACCTGTGATTAGCGGTAAATTATCGCTAGAGAAACGGCAGGATATTCTACGTCAGTTTGATGAACCGATTGCGCGAGTATTACCAATACAAATTCACGTGGGCGGTATTGGCTTAAATATTCAGACTGCAGAGATTGTCATTCTTTGTGAACCACAATTAAAACCTTCGGATGAAATGCAAGCCATTTCTCGCATCTATCGTATGGGTCAGGTCAATCATGTATTTGTATACCGATTATTAGCAGCAGATACGATAGATGAAATACTGGTTAAACGATTACATGAAAAACAAAAAATCTTTGATCAATTTGCGGATGAATCTGAAATGTCAGAGCAGTTAGAACAGTTTGAAGAAGCGGATATTCAAGCACTTATTCAAAATGAAAGAAAAAAATTGAATCATTAGAGTAGACAAATAAAACTGATAGTACTATGATTGTTCCCGTAATAAGAACGGTGAACAGGAGGAAGCGGGCATGAACAAACAAATGATGAATCAAATGTGTTGCTGTTGTATTTTAAACAATGTCCGGATGAATGCTGTTACTGCGTCGGGGCTGCTTTAATTTACAATTATTGCAGTATTTCGCAAGTGCAATCGTAAATAAATCCGGGCATATGAATGCATGCTCGGATTTTTGTTTTACCGCTTGTCTATATTACGTAAAAGAAAGAGGAAAATACTATGTCAAATATCAAAAAATCAACAACTGAATTAATTGGTCACACACCATTATTAGAATTTACACATTTTGAAAAGGACCTTGACTTAAAAGCACGTCTTGTAGCGAAGGTTGAATATTTTAACTTAACAGGTTCTGTAAAGGACAGAATTGCATATCAGATGATTGTAGATGCTGAAGAAGCAGGTTTATTAAAACCAGGTTCTACAATTATTGAACCTACATCAGGTAATACAGGTATTGGTTTAGCTGCAGTTGGCACAGCGAAGGGTTATCGTGTTATCCTAGTAATGCCAGATACAATGACTGTTGAACGTCGTAAGATGGTTAAGGGTTATGGTGCTGAAGTTGTATTAACAGAAGGCGCTAAGGGTATGAAGGGCGCAATTGCTAAGGCTGAAGAGCTTGCGGCAGGAATTGAGAATTCCTTTATCCCACAGCAGTTTGAAAATATGTCAAACCGTAAAGCACATTACTTAACAACAGGACCAGAAATCTGGGAAGATACAGATGGTAAGGTTGATATCTTCATTTCCGCTATCGGAACAGGAGGAACAATCTCTGGTACAGGTAAGTATCTCAAGGAAAAGAATCCAAATGTGAAGGTAATTGGTGTTGAACCTGCAACAAGTGCTGTATTAACAGGCGGTAAACCAGGTCCACATAAGATTCAAGGTATTGGTACAGGCTTTATTCCTACAACATTAGATACAGACATCTACGATGAAGTTATCCGTGTTACAGATGAAGAAGCTTTCACAACAGGTGCTGAAATCGGCAGAAAGGAAGGAATATTAGTTGGTATTTCTTCAGGCTCAGCAGTATACGCTGCACTTGAAGTAGCGAAGAGAGAAGAGAATGCAGGTAAGTTAATTGTTGTATTATTACCTGACTCAGGCGATCGCTATTTATCAACTGCATTATTCGCAGAATAAAATGGAAAATTACGAAACACTACTCAAAGAACTAAATGATATTACGGATGAAGATCTAGTATTAAAAATGCGAATTCCTGATCGTACAAATATCATTACGATATTAAAGCAGGTACAAGCAGTTATTTTACCAGACTATTATCATGCTGGAATGTTAAACCAGCAACAAGCGCTCAACTATTTATCGGAAGGTTTACAGAAGGAAATTCAAGCATCTCTACAATTTAAAGGTGCGGATTGTTCCATCTGTGGACATTTAAGAGATATGTTCTTGCAGGAGTTACCTGCAATCAAACGTTCTGTCTTAACAGATATCCAAGCAATCTATGATGGAGATCCAGCGGCGAAATCAAAACCAGAAGTTGTTATTGCATATCCTGGTTTCTACGCTATCTTTATCTATCGTATTGCACATGTGTTATATAACTTAGGGGTTCCATATATCCCGCGTTTAATGGCAGAATATGCACACGAAAAGACGGGAATTGATATCAACCCTGGTGCGACGATTGGCGATTACTTCTGCATTGACCACGGTACAGGTGTTGTCATTGGCGAAACAGCAGTGCTTGGTCACCATGTGAAGTTATATCAGGGTGTTACACTTGGAGCGAAGAGTTTCAAGGTTGATGAGAATGGTGAGCTTGTAAAGGGTATAAAACGTCATCCAAATATTGGTAATAACGTTGTTATCTATGCCAATGCGACAGTTCTTGGTGGTGATACCGTAATTGGGGATGGTTGTGTGATTGGAGCGAGTGTATGGATTACTAAATCTGTAGAAGCTGGCACAACGGTATACTTTAATCCAAATAAATAAGCATGAGGGGTACTCCAAAGGGAGTACCTTTTTGTATAATAGGCGTATGAATACACAGCTAGCAGAAAAGATACGGAATGCAGAGCAGTTAACATTTTCCGATAAAATCAAATTGATACGTGATTTAAGTATCCCTGGTATCCTAGCGGTCATTACAGAGACGGTCATGGGATTTATTGATACAGCGATGGTTGGTGCACTTGGGGCATTAGCCTCGGCGTCAATTGGTCTGGTTATGTCGAGTACTTGGTTATTTGGTGAACTGATCAACAGTGTTTCAATCGGTTTTTCGGTGCAGGTTGCACATGCTGTTGGGGCAGGAAAGCTTGATCGTAGTAGAAGGATATTTAAAGGATCGATTTTAACATCTTTATTGATATCATTTTTGATTGCTGGAATTTGTTATGTGTGGGCACATATTGCCCCATCTTGGTTACAAGCACAGCCGGAGATATGGAAAGATGCGATAGATTATTTAGGTTTATATGCAATCTTCCTTCCAATACGCCAGTTAAATTATTTGGTGAATGGTATGTTGCAATGTGCAGGTGACATGAAGACTCCAAGTAAGATGGCTGTATTAATGTGTGTCTTAGATATTATCTTTAATTTTATTTTGATTTTCCCAACTCGTCTGATCTCAATCTTTGGTATTGAAATATGGATATATGGTGCAAATCTTGGTGTTTTTGGTGCACAGCTTGGAACATCACTAGCAGTATGTGTATGTACTGTGATTTCCTTTAAGGTGGCCTTAACAAAATCAAAGGAATTACATATTAAAGAAATTCGTGGGAATTGGTTTGCTAGTAAAGAGGTATTGTCTTCTGCTTGGAAGATTGGACTGCCAAATGCATTAGCACAAAGTGTATTATGCATGGGACAGATTGCGTCAACAAAGATTATTGCGCCACTAGGTACAGTGGCCATTGCGGCACATTCTTTTGGCAATACAGTAGAATCAATTTGTTATATGCCAGGCTATGGTATCGCGGCTGCAGCAACAACATTAATTGGACAAGCAATTGGTGCTGGTAAGAAAGAACTTGCAAAAGACTTTGCGAATATTATTACGTTATTGGGAATGTCTGTAATGGGTGTCCTTGCAATATTCCTATTCTTTACATCGCCGATGATTTTTGCAATCTTAACCCCGGATGTTGAAGTGCAAAGACTAGGTGTCAGTGTAATCCGTGTTGTTATGCTTGCGGAACCATTATTTGCAGCATCGATTGTAATCACAGGTGTATTACGTGGTGCTGGTGATACGGTAGTGCCATTTATACTCAATTTACTAAGTTTATGGGGGATTCGTATTACACTAGCGTTCTTCTTGGCGCCAACGATGGGTCTTATGGGAGCTTGGCTAGCGATGACGATTGATATTGCGATAAGAGGTGTATTATATTTAATTCGGTTATATAAGACGAATTGGTTAAGTGGAGTAGGAGGTCAGTAGATATGCATACAATGATACTTGTTTCAATAGTGATGATTTTATTGCTTGCATTGATTGTATTTTTAGGATGGCCGCATAAAATTGATGCGACGAGAAAAAAGATATACTCACCACTTATTTCAAAACGTGTTCGTATCTGTGTGATTTCGGATTTACATTCTCAAAGTTTTGGCACAGATAATGAGCGTATTATCCGTATGGTAAACAAACACAAACCAGATTTAATTGTATTTCCAGGTGATATCTTTACGCCTAGAGGAGACAATGAAAGTATGCTTGCACTCATGCATGCATTGAGAGAATACCCACGTGTGTATATCAGTGGAAATCATGATGCGATGTTGAAAGAAGAACTACATGACTATGTGATTGCGATGCGTTCCGATGGTGTGCAGGTTCTATTAGATGATAGTGAAGTAATGAATATCAATGGGCAATTACTAGAGATCATTGGTTTAACGGATGGTGGTCCTAAGACGAATAAAACAGTAGAGGAAGTAGATTCTCTTTGTATGACATCGTATTATAGAATTCTTTTATCACATCGACCACATCATATTGCATTTTATGAACAACTACCTGTAAATCTAATCATCAGTGGACATGCACACGGTGGTCAATGGGCAATCCCATTTATTAGACAAGGATTATATGCGCCACAGCAAGGACTATTCCCGAGATACACGCATGGCATCAAGAATCTTGAGGGAAGACTTTTATATATTTCAAGAGGATTTGCGACGGGAAATAAATTCTTTGTTCGCTTGTATAACAATCCTGAATTGGGATTTATCGATTTATTACCAATCAATGAAAAACGATGAGCAAACTGTTGCCCATCGTTTTAGTTTCTTTCTTTTGTAAGAATACTCTTTTCTAAACGAGAATTTTCTTCATCTTGAATTTTGTTATGCCAGATATAACGACGTGTTACACGGCTGCTAAGTAAACAGATAATCTCATATGGGATTGTATTTAATTCTTCAGCCATCTTTTCTAAAGAGATGTGTTCGCCAAAGATTTCAACAACTGTTTTTACTGGAACTTCTTTCTCTAAGTGAATCATTGCTTGATCCATACAAACGCGTCCTACAATCTCGGCATATTGACCATCTACGTATACCTTTCTACCTTGGTTTGCACGGATAAATCCATCCGCATAACCAATTGGTAAGGTAGCGATGATTTCGCCATCTTTTGCGGTGTAGGTAGCGCCATAACCTACTGTATCACCTGCATGCATATGTTTTACCATTACAACTTCACTGAAAAGTGAAATTGCTGGTTCAAGGGATTTTTCATAAGTAGAGATGCCATATAGAGAGATACCAATACGGCAAGCGTTTGAAGTGTCTTCTTTAAAGAATGCAGTTGCGTCACTGTTATCACAATGTACCCAAGGGAATGTATATGAGAAGGATTTTACTGCTTCTTTAAATTTAGAAAATTGAAGGTTTGTAAGTTCTAAATCACTATCTGCACAACAGAAGTGGGTGAAGATTCCTTCCATATCACAGCTTGCAGCTTGCAGTTTTTCAAAGGCTACATGAAGTTCATTAATTGTACGAAAGCCAATACGGCTCATCCCTGTATCAACTTTTAGATGTACGTGTAAACCTTTGCAGTTTTGTTTTGCTGCATCGTGTACCCATTCAGTAGAGTAAGCAGTACAGGAAATTCCGTATTTGATTAAAATGGGAATATCATTAGCTTCTGTAGCACCTAGTATTAATAGCTTTCCTTCATAGCCTTCGTTGCGAAGTACAAGGGCTTCATCTAGAGATGATACAGCAATCATCTCTGCACCCGCTTCTAAAACAGCACGTGCCACATGAATATCACCACAGCCATAGGCATCTGCTTTTAATACAGCGATGATTTTCTTCTGACAAATTTCTTTTAATTGAATCAAGTTGTGTTCAATCTTATCTAGATTGACTTGCATCCATGTTTTTCTATACATATTACACCTCT
>JABZLM010000069.1 GCA_015256775.1 Solobacterium sp.
CAGCCACAGTTAGATGCAGGTAAGGCTGAAGGTGAAATCACATTATTCTCAACTCCAAATCTACATATCTTCCAAACATACTATGGTGGATTAAGACCAAATGCTGAAAAGACTTCATGGATCTATGGTTCATATGATCTTGTTAAGCAGTTTGTTGAAGGTGGACAAGACCTTAAGGGTTGGTTAGAAGATCAGGGCGCAATCTTTGATAACTCTATTCAGCCAATTATTGTAGGTGCTTTATGGAACCGTGAAAATGACTTCAAGGGAAGTGATCTTGATGGTGATGGAACACCAGATCCAGATGGAAAGAATGTAAAGGGTAAGACAGTTTGGAATACATACTTTGCAACAACTAAGAAGACATTACTTGAAACAGCTGCTAACCATGCAGATAACGAAATCATGTTACGTACAAAGGTGACAGAACTTATCACAGATAAGGATGGAAAAGTAGTTGGTGTTAAGGGTGTTCAATATGATGGAACTCCAGTAACAGTTCATGCTAAGAAGGGTGTAGTACTCGCAACTGGTGGATACGCTGCAGATATCAAGCGCGTTATGGAAACAAATGACTACTGGGCAGATGGAGATATCACAACAAATACACGTACAACAAACCGTTCTTCATTAGTAGGTTCTGGTATTGATATGGCAGAAGCAGTAGGTGCTGCTACAACAGGTATGGGCTTTACACAGATGATGCCTATCTCTTGGGTAGATAATGGAAATCTCGCATTTGGTGGTGGACACTATGCAATCTATATCAACCCTACAACTGGTAAGCGTTTCGTTAACGAAACTGGTGAACGTGACGTATTATCACTTGCTGAATTTGAAAACGGTGTAAGCTTCAATGGTACAAATGGAACAATTATGGATATTGCAAACTCCAACCAATTAGTTCCTGGTCCATATCCTTATGGAACACCAAAGGATGAAGATCTAACACTTTGGGAAAGTGATGTTAAAAATAGACAGTACACAAGAACTGTTGACCAGTTAGGTGAGTTATTCAAGCAATTGGGCTTTGAATGCACACAAGAAGAAGTTATCAATACAATCAAGGAATACGATATGGCATTGATGACAGGTACAGAAAACACATTGAACCCAACAAAGACAGGTTGGACAACATTAATTGGTACAGCTGAAAAGGATGAAAACGGTAAGTATATCGTTGATACTTATAAGCTTGATGGCGTTAAGTTAAAGATTAGAATACTAGCTCCATCTACACACCATACAATGGGTGGTGTAACAGTTGATGCACAGCGTCACGTATTAGATAAAGATGGTAAGATCATCAAGGGTCTATACGCTGCTGGTGAAGTAACTGGTGGTATCCATGGTGGTAACCGTTTAGGTGGTAATGCGATTGTTGAAATCTTCGTTTCAGGTCGTACAGCTGCTGATACAATCGTTGCGGACAACAAGTAAAACATGATTAGAAAGAGGTATAAATTACCTCTTTCTTTTTTATCCCTCTATTCATGGTATAATCGCTAAGAAGGGGTATTATTATGCGTAAAATATTTACATTTCTTTCGGTAGTATTTATAGCTATAGCAGTATATATTGCCTATGGGACGTTTCAATCTGCACAACAGTTTGAAAGGGACTCTATTCAACGTGCTAATCAAGCAAATGCATTATCACAACAGATTGCAGATGCACAAGCATTACAACAAGAAACATCTTCAGAAGAGTATGCAAAACTTGAAACGATGTTTAATGCTGGAAATGCAGTAGCACAAGCACAGACACAGGCTTTGCAAGATCAAACAGATACTGTAAGTTCAGAATTACAGACATCGATGCAGACATATATTGTTGCTGGTGATAATACGAATTTCTTGTCTGTATGGTATCCGATAGATGGTGCATATACATGGTCATTTGCACCAACGTTTATATTCTTGGGTTCAAGTCAAAAAGTGATTTGGACTTTAAGCGATGGATCGAACATGCTTGCATGGGTACAGGGCTATTATGATGTTAGTACAAATCATTTCTCGAATCTTGTTCTAAATTACAGTCAATATGGAAATCCAAATGGTAGGGAATTGAAAGGAAACTCTGTGGAGGCTTGGTACTAATATGAAAAGACTAGCTAGTTTTGTTATATGTTTGTTATGTGCACTTATCATGGTAGTTACTCTTTTTCTGAGTTGGCAGTGGGGTAATCGTAAAAATGTGCAATGGCTATCTCAATTAGATGAGATAGAAGGATTGGAGAATCAATTGGCACAAATACCGTCAGGATATGTAAATGGTTTTGGGGAAAGCGATACAATTTACACTTCCTCTAAACGATTGTCCTCAGATACTGCAATGATGGATCAACTTTGGACAACTGCTTTTGTTTGGAATTCACCAGAAGAATATGCAATGCAAAGATCAAGTATAATTTCCACATACAACTTAAAAACAGATACACAGTTTTTTGTGGAGGGAATGAAAGATCCGACAAGTATTACAGATGGCTCAAATCCTACTTTTGAAAGCCTATCAGATATGAAGTATCTTAAGCAGGATGTACAACTTGTAACAATAAAAGATGATGTATATCGCTACTTTGTGCGAATCAGTTATTATACTGCAAATCATCGTTCTGAAACGCCATATCGTTTCTGCTATATCTTCTGCGATATTGACGCAAATCAACAAATCACCAACTTGGAATATTATTCTTCAAAGGGTTGGGAATAAGCAAAATGAATCTATCCTATAGGGATGGATTTTTTTTCAAGATATTATGATGTAAGAAATTTTACAAATTGTGAAAGTAAAGTATACTCGCTTTCATGGTAGTTTGTAATTTTGATAGGGTGGATTTAATTGGCATGATAATTACAAAAATATTTTTTGATGAAAAATTATTACATTTTTAAAAAGTCCGCATCTATAAAGGACTTTTTAAAATGAAAGTTTTTAGGCGTATTTTTTGATGTAATTTTCATAATAATGATGCTTGTATTTCATCTGGTGAGAGGGTATTATTCTTGTATACGAAATAATAGTTGGAAATGCAACTATTTTTATATGGAGGAGTAAAATGAACGTAATTAAGCGTAGTGGTGAAGAACTCGCATTCGATGTATCGAAGATTGAAAATGCGATTACAAAGGCAAATAACGCGACTGATTTGTCGCACCGTACAACAGCGGAAATAATCCATGATATTACAGAGCGTGTTTCTAACAAGTGCAAATCTCTAAAGAGATCTGTATCGGTTGAAGAAATTCAAGATATGGTTGAAAACGAATTAATGAAGGCTCAGGTTTTCCAAGTGGCACATAACTATATTACATATCGTTATGAACGTGCTTTAGTTCGTAAGGCAAATACTACAGATCAAAAGATTCTTTCTTTATTAGAAAGAAACAATGAAGAAGCAAAACAAGAAAACTCCAATAAAAATCCAACTGTAAATAGTACACAGCGTGACTACATGGCAGGTGAAGTTTCTAAAGATATTACAAAGCGTTTTTTATTACCTCAAGACATCTATGAAGCGCATGAAAAGGGTATTATTCATTTCCATGACTCAGATTACTTTGCACAACCGATGTATAACTGTTGTTTAGTCAATCTAGAGGACATGTTACAGAATGGAACAGTTATTTCAGGAACAGCAATTGAAAAACCTCATAGTTTTGCGACTGCTTGTAATATTGCGACGCAAATTATTGCGCAGGTAGCTTCAAACCAATATGGTGGGCAGACAATTACACTATCTCATCTTGCACCATTTGTTGAAATATCACGTCAAAAGCATCGTCGTAA
>JABZLM010000028.1 GCA_015256775.1 Solobacterium sp.
CCTGCTCACTGATGGTTCTATTTTCACCATTATCGTTCCAAATATGGATAATATTCGAAGAACATACTGTCTGATCAAGTCTTGCGCTATACTTGATTAACTCAATAACATTCTTCATATTAATGCCATATTTTTCAACAGCTGCGTTTGCGATATTTCCAAGTCCCATAGGCAAAATCGTAGATGCCGCAAATCTTCCCTTATAAAGAAGACCTAATGTCGTCGCATCGCGTTCTACCTTTAAAACAATCACTTGACGATCAACAGACTGTTCAAATAGAGCAGCTTCTTTACCGACAGCGTAGATATCCGCAAAGATATCCATTACTTTTAGACCTGCTTTCTCCACACAGCTCACTAATTCATAGGCAAATTTACGATCTGCACACAATAAGTCAATATCAACAATCAACTGAGAGCACTTTTCTCCAAGAGGAATACGACGTGTTGTCATACCATTCACTGTATACTTAACGCATACCGTCTGAATCAAAGCACTATCATTACCAATATTAACTGCTTCGGCCTTTTTAATTGCATTGCGTACATCTTGAATTGTTACTGTCCCATCAATACCTTCAATATCAACTGTTGATTTCAAAGAGATACGCTTTAAATTAAATGCAGGGATTGCAAGAATCACCTGTTGTACACTAGCACCTACCATCTTCTTAGCAGACGCTGCTGCTTGCTTGATGGAACCAATCAAAGCCTGTTGGTCTGTAATGCCATTATAAGAGAGTCCGCTACATGGTACTCTTTCAACCTTTATAATATTAAATCTGGTGTTGAAAAACTCACCAATTACTAATCGAACCTCATGGTCAGCAGCTTCAATTGCTGCATAAATCTGTTTATCTGTCACCGTGAAGTCTCCTTTCAGTTATATTCGTATTTTATCACATTTACATTTCAAAATGTAGTCGATTACCACCCATAAACAGCCTATTTTCATAGAATTTACATAATTCATTTCTGCATCTTCTATAGGAATCTTTGAAAAACAGAATCTAACTACTACTTTTTTGGTTGCATTTACAAGTAATCTATGATATCTTTTGTAAGCAAATTATAAGTAAAGGAGGTTATGGTATGTCCAGAGTATGTGCTGTATCCGGTAAGAAAGCAATGTCAGGAAACAGACGTTCCCACTCCCTACGTGCTACTCGTCGTAAGTGGAATGTGAATTTACAAAAGGTTCACATGATCGTTGATGGCAAGCCACAGACAGTTAAGATCTCAGCTCGCGCATTAAAGACATTAAAGGCAGGAGCTAAGGCTAAAGCTGCTGAGTAATCGCCGGTTATATGAAAAAGAATTCCCCGAAGGGAATTTTTTTTATGCATCTTTTGATTGTATAACAGTTACCTTGCCTGCATGCACAGTGATGATACCTTTATCTTCTAAAATTTCATTAGAAGTGGTATAGGTATCTTTGTTGGTAAGCTTTTGATTGGTCAATGGATATTTCATTCCTTCCAAAGTGATGATTGATTCATCTTCGGTAAAGAACGAGATATATGTATAGTCGTGTTTTTCAACAGAATGTCTACCCTCACCAAGAGAATAAATATAGTTATTCTCATCATGGAGATATACTGTTTCGCAAAAGCGTGATACCAAACGTAGATTAATCATCGCATGGTCTAGTCTTCCGCCAAGTCCACCATAGAGGTGGATTTTTTGATAGCCCTTCTGGATGGCATACATAACTGCTGCCTCACTATCAGTATCATCCTTGATAGGATTTAGTTGAATGAATGTATCACTATAGTCCTTGATACTAGATAAATCACTTTCTTCTACAGAATCAAAATCACCAATCGCCAGTAACATTCTCTTACCATTTCTAGCAAGTGTTAATGCCCCTTTATCTACACCAATATAGTTTTCTGCAGTCGGAATTGTTGTACAACGTTTTAAGATAACAGCTACTGAAGTTTCCATAATTTCTCACATACTTCGTGGATATCATTCTTAAAGACATACGAGCCAGCCACAAGTACATCCGCTCCTGCTTCAGCGCATAAAGCACCTGTTTCTTCATTGATACCACCATCAACTTCAATATGTGTTTCAAGACCCTCTTCATTTAACCATGTACGTAGTATACGAATACGTTCTAGTGCCTCTGGCATAAACTTCTGACCACCAAAACCCGGTTCCACACTCATGATCAAGAATAAGTCAAAATCATGCAAGAATGGTTTTAATACTTCAATTGGTGTCTGTGGCTTTAGTGTAAGTCCAACTTTCTTTCCTTGTTCGTGGATATGTTTCGCAAGTGCTTTGATTTCTTCTTTGTCGTAGATTGTTTCAACGTGGAAGGTAATCTGATCTGCGCCAGCATTCATAAATACATCGGCGAACATCTTAGGATCTGTAACCATTAAGTGAACATCTTTGAATAATGGTGATAGCTTTACAAATCCCTTTAAAATATCTGGTCCAAATGTTAAGTTCTTTACAAAATGTCCATCCATGACATCAAAGTGCATCCACTCTGCCTTGGAAGAATTTAGTAGTTCACATTGTTCAGTCATATGACTGTAATCTAAAGATAATACGGATGGTGCAACAATCATAAGTATTTCTCCCTTCTCTCTTGAATCATCTGTAAAACGCTTAGATAGTTTTCATAGCGTTCTTTGGATATTTTCCCTGCTTCTACCGCTTCTTTAATTTTACAACCTGGTTCATTTTGATGAACACAATCATTGAAGCGGCAATCATGTAGGTATGGCACAAAGTCTGGTACATATTCAGCTAATTCATTCGCTTGAATATGCGAAAAATCCAGGGAACTAAAACCAGGTGTATCTGCTACAAGTCCCCCTGCAACCTCATGTAATTCATTATGTCTTGTGGTATGTTTACCTCTTCCAAGCGCCTTGGAAATCTCTTGTGTCGCAAGATGGAACGATGGTTCTAATTGGTTTAACAATGTACTCTTGCCAGCTCCACTTTGACCAGTTAATACCGAAATCTTATTCGTTAAAAGACCTGCAATAGAAGGATCTAAACTACCCTTTGCAGTACGAATCACTCTCATCGCACCCTTTTCATAGGCTTGAATCTGCTCTTCTACTTCTTGGCTAAAGCCTAAATCACATTTTGTAATAATCAATACCGGTTCAACACCTGCATGCATGATAAGAATACTTAAGCGGTCAATTAAAGCAGTTGAAAAATCAGGATCTTTTACGCTCATCACAATGAGTGCTTGGTCAACATTAGCTACTGCCGGTCGAATCAATCGATTGGTTCGTGGCATGATTTTTTGAATCACATAGCGACCATCAATCTCTTCACACTCTACCAAATCTCCCGCAACAGGCGCATCTTGTCGACGCACTTTACCCATGACAATCGCATCATAATATTTCTTGTCAGAAGTTAAGATACGATAATTCTTCGATACGATTTTCGTGATTCGTGCAATCATAGGCACTCCTTAGTAAAAGTATAATGTGACATAACTATCCTTTTTTTGTGTATATTCGCTACCTGCAGCTGGCATCGTCTCAATAACAGTACCAACTTTGATTTTATCAATTTCACTTTGTGATAACGCAGATGTATCACGGTGTGCACGTACAACAGTTACTCCCATCGCTTCTAGTTGTGATGTTGCTTCTTCAATCGGTTTTCCAATGATATCTGCTGGAATTGTGACTTTTACATATGGTACGTAGTATAGTGTTACATCTGTTTCACCAGCTGTATCATAGAGATCACCAGCCGCAACACCTTCTTGACGAATAATCGTTCCAGGTTTCTTATCACTCTGTTCTTCTTTCTCAATTAGATGAATCGAAGAAGGTAGTGATGCCTTTACATCATCAATATTTTTTCCAACATAATTTGGCATCTCTTCGCCAACACCACTAGATACGATGAGTTTCACTTTAGAATGACGCTCTACCTCACTAGAGCTAGCAGGTTCTGTGCCAATGACAACCCCTTCAATACTATCTTTCGATAATTGATATGTAATATTATCCGTATCAACTTCAAGATCTTCGTTCTCTAGGGCTGTGGTTGCTTGTGCAATATCCATATTTGATACATTCGGAACCGTAACATTCTTTGACTTTGGTGGAAGAATTCCTGCTAGAAATAAACTAGCAATCAACGCGAACATTGCAAATAGTACTAAGATTGCAGTGACATAGATTTTAGTGCGTTTATTGGCAACACGTGAAAGAGATGTACTTCTCGTCACCCCTACTTTTGTGTCCTCTTTTTCCTGTTTCGTTGGTGTCTTATCAATTGGATCTTTAAGACTAAGTGGCTTGTCATTTTGATGTTCTGGCAACATGCACTTCTCTAAGTCTTTCAACATCTCATCACAACTTTGATAACGCAGCTTAGGATTCTTCGCAGTTGCACGAATGATGATATTCTCTACAGATTGTGGAACATTTGGATTTGCTTTGCGTACACTTGGCATAGGTTCTCTCATATGTTGTAGTGCAATCTGCACAGCCTGATCAGCCTTAAAAGGAACATCTCCCGTTAACATCTCATAGAACACAATTCCCAAAGCATAGATATCTGATTGTGGAGATGCTGGTTCACCCTTGGCAAGTTCAGGTGCCAAGTAATGTACCGAACCCATAACATTATTTGCCTGTGTTAATTGTGCACTACCCTTGGCAGTTGCGATACCAAAGTCCAAAATCTTTAATGAGCCATCAGACTTAACAATCACATTCTGTGGTTTGATATCACGATGAATAATGCCGCGTTTATGCGCTTCCGCAACTGCAGAAGTTAACTGTTTCATCGTATCGACCGCTTCCAGATTCAATAAAGGTGCTCGGTCGCGAATCACTTTCTTTAGCGTCTTACCAGCCACATATTCCATGACGATATAATGATGATTCTTATACTCACCAACATCATAGATTTCTACAATATTTGGATGTGCTAACGTTGTGGCAGCTTGTGCCTCACGCTCAAAACGCAAGATACTAATCGCATCTGTACTTTGATCAGAGCGTAAAATCTTAATTGCGACATGACGATTTAAAATGGTATCAATAGCTAAGAATACATCAGCCATACCACCTTGACCAATATGCTGTACAACTTCATAACGGTTAGCGACTACATTCTTTTTGTTCATAATGTGTAGCCTCCAGCAAAGTCTAATAAAATGACTGTTGTATTATCAAAACCACCAGCTTCTAAAGCTAGCTTAATTAACTTACGAGCACGTAAGGAAGGATCTTTATGTGGATCAATCACAACGCGTAAAATGGTCTTTTCAGGTACGTATCCATGCAAGCCATCACTGCATAAAAGAATACCATCCATCTTTTCAATATGATGTGTAATATCACACTTTACATCTTCCCAAACACCTAGAGCATTGGTTAACACGTTACGACGTGGGAAAGTTTTGGCTTCCTCAGGTGTAATCTCATGATGCATTAACATGTCATTCACTAAAGTATGATCAACCGTCAACTGTTGCATCTTACCTGCATGCCACCAAGCATATGCACGGGAATCTCCAATATTTACAATAAAGATACCAATATGCGTAATCAAAGCAGCACATAGTGTTGTACCCATGCCCTTTAGGTCAACATGTTGCTTACCGTAATCGAAGATTGCGGAATTGCAGATTTTCACTTCACGATTCAACCATTGTTTCACTTCATCCACATTTTGAAACTGTTCTGTTTCAGAGAATACACGCGAAAAATGGGCTACTGCCATTCTACTGGCAATATCCCCACCTAAATTTCCGCCAATACCATCTGCAACAATCGCAAATACTTCACCCGCTACATTTGTCGCAATGACATAACTATCTTGGTTGCTTTTACGTACCAATCCTTTGTCTGTTATTCCATAGTATTTCATGTTTAAAGTTTACCCTTTTCATGTTTTGCGCGAAGCTGACCACAAGCCGCATCAATATCATCGCCATGTTTAGAACGCAAGGTAGCTTTTACACCATGTTTCATGAGCACATCATAGAAATGTAATGCGACTTTCTCATTTGTAGAAACATACCCATTTTCATCGACCTGATTGTATGGAATCAGGTTTACATATGCATTCATACCACGAATCAAATTCGCTAACTGTATCGCATGTGCATCTGTATCATTCACACCATGTAATAAGATGTATTCAAATGTAATACGACGATTATTTCCTTCACTATATTCATGCAATGCGTCCATCAAGATATCCAAAGGATATGCATGATCAATAGGCATTAATTTGCGACGTAATTCATCATTTGGTGCATGTAAAGAGATTGCCAAGTTATATTGATAATGGCCCTTAGCAAAATCCTTAATACGTGGAACGATACCACATGTGCTAATTGTGATATGTCTTGCGCCAATTGCTAGACCTAAGTCGCTATTGATGATTTCACAGAAACGCATCACATTATCATAGTTATCAAATGGTTCACCTGTACCCATGATAACGACGTTATCAACACGTTTACCAATTTTATCTAATTCCTTTTGGACAAACATAACTTGCCCAACAATTTCGCCAGCTGTTAAATCACGCTGTTTCTTTAATAAGCCAGAAGCGCAAAAAGTACAGCCCATATTACAACCAAGCTGACTTGTTACACATAAACTTTCCCCAAAATGGAAATGCATCAATACTGTTTCAACGGAGGAACCATCCGCCAACTGGAAAAGATATTTGGTAGTTCCATCACGCGCAACCTGACGTGTAATTTCCTTTACAGGTTCAATTGAATATTCCTGTGCAAGCTCTTCTAATAGACTCGCAGGCATATCAGTCATCTCTTGGAATGAACCCACACGCTTACGATAAAGCCATTGGAATAATTGCTTTGCACGATAAGATTTTTGTCCCTTTTCGGCGAGCATTTCTGTCGCCATCTTCATATTTAAATCATATATACTTTGCATAGTTAATATATTACCACAATCACACTAATTTCTCGATATGTTATCCAATGTTTCAAACGCAACTAAACCTATTGGTTACGCTTTAATTTTGCGTAATAGAAGCCATCCGCATCATCTGCCATTGGAAATAATGTTTCTTCTTCTAGCAAAACATAGTTCGTATGTTTTACTAAAAACTTTTTAATCTGCTGTTCATTTTCCTTACGATTTAATGTACAAGTACTATAAACAAGAATTCCACCAACACGTAAATACTCTGCGTTGGCATCAAGAATTGCTTCTTGTGTTTGTACAAGTTCATCGATTGATGTCGGCTCCAGATGCCAACGAATCTCTGGCTTATGAGATAAATCACCTAGACCAGAACAAGGTGCATCAATCAAAATACGGTCAAAACTCTCTTTTGGAAATTTACCTGTGATTGTTGCGTCATTCTGTTTTGCACAAACAATAGATACTCCTGTACGATTCATTAATTCGTCAATCAAATTACAACGAGCTTCATACAAATCTGTAGCAACTATCTTACCTTGATTCTTCATCAAGCAAGCAATCTGTTGCGTTTTAGTACCTGGTGCTGCACAGGCATCTAACACCTGCATACCAGGTAAAACATCCAGTTTACGTACTACTTTTTGTGAGTGTCGATCTTGAATTAAAACCATCCCCTTTGCGAATAGTTCAGTTCTTTGTAAAACACCTGCATAAAAGAAACAATCATCCTCCAGCATGCGTACATCCGGTATTTGAGCAATATCAGTTTTCTTACACTTCAATGTATTCACTCTACCATAGACAAGAGATGGTTCCTGATTATGCAACGCAATCTCCTTCATTGTTTCAAAGCCATAGTGTGCCTTCCACAACTGTAAAATCCAAATTGGATGAGAAGTTAATACCGCAAGCTCTTCAATTGTATTCCCTTCAGTTTTTTTTAGACCCTGTACTTGAACCTTGCGAAGAACAGCATTTACAAACTCCTTCTCCGATTTACCAGCAAGCTCTACTGCCTCAAAAATGACGGCATAGGAAGGAATACTATCCAAAAAGAGTAACTGATACACACTCATATTAAGAAGTGCAGCCACTCTTGGTTTAACATGCTTGGTAAATGGACGCCATTGTTCTTCTAATAGTGTTTTATTCCGTATCGTACCGTACACGATTTCACTTGCAAGACCCATCTCTTCTTTCGAGATATCTGCCTTTCTTAATAATAAAGACGCAAAACCATGTTGGCGAAATACACGTTCTAATATATTTAATACTTCCGCTCTTACACTCATAGGAACTCCTTAATTCAAATAGACTTTATCAAACGACCTCTTATATAGCAATAGAAGAAGAATACTTAAATCTTCCCATAAATGGCTAAAATAAGTTAATCTCATTTAATATTAAATTATGCAAACTCGTCACTTTGATAATGAAATGATTCCCGAACAGAATGAAATACGCTCAAATTGTAGATTCGGAAATTCCTTTTTCAAATCAGAAACAACACAATAAAATTCATCATTGTCCCATTTATCTAATAACTCTTCTCTGCATTTCTCTAATTCTTTCTGAGTTTCAAACATAACATCCCCAATTAAAATCATTCCATTTTTGTTTAAAAGACTTAATAATTCATACAGAAATTTTACTTTTTCATCCCTTTTAAGATGATGTATAGAATATGTTGCAATAATAAAATCATATAAACGTTGTTTCAATTGCTCGACAATACCTTTTGTAAAGTCACCTTGATACAAATTAGCATTTGGCATTTTATTAGATGCAAGTTCAATCATCCTTAAAGAAAAATCTTGACCATAAATATCACATCCATACTGATAAAGCTTCTGTGTTAATGTACCTGTTCCAAATCCCATATCTAGAACAGTTGCGTTTGATTTGGATATAACTTTTTTATAGATTTTATAAATAATTTCGTTATAACCCGCAAAAGGATATGTATTGTCTTCATTTGATAATTTAACTGAAGTGTCATATTCTTCAGCCCATACATCAAAGCCTTTATTGTCCAACATTAGAATTCTCCTACGTAAAATCAAAACTATTATTTATCCTAATTATACAATTTGTAATGTAAATTAGTAGTTGCTTTACATAAGTAATAATAGAAAAAGATGCCAATTCAGCATCTTCATTTCCAACCTTATTTGGATTCTGTTGTTTCCTTAACGTAAGAACCTTCATGGTGTGGGCGAACGTATTCACCTGCAGCATTCTTTACGAGTGTAGGTACATTTAACTTGTAATGTGTTCTTCTCTTGTTCTTTCTCGTCTTGGAATTTCTTCTCTGTTGTACAGCCATTGTCTAGCACCTCCTACTATTCATTTTTGAATTGCTTCAGTCCTGCCAGACGCGGATCCAATTGATCTTTCCGGCTTTCCTGATACTCAGCTTCTGTAAATATCTGCCAGCCATCGCCATGCGGATATTCACCCTCTATTGCTTCAGTCACTTGAAGTGGTACCTCCAACAGGATAGCATCTATCACTGCAGGCATCAGATCAACGACTTCACTGGTAACGAGGCGTACCCCATCTTCATCAGTTTCTTCAAAGACATATGTTTCTTGACTTTCGACATCTAGAGGAACCTCAATCGGTTCATTTGTAATAGCATCAGGACAAATCATTGTACCTGTAATATGCATATCAACATAGAAGCGATCATCCTCATCATCGATATAACCGTGACCTTCAACGTGAACATCTTCTACAGATAAGATACCGGTGTCATTTTTCAGTTCATCGTTCTCTATTACTACATCTTCGTCAAAATCTACATTCTGCAAATCACGCAGCAACTCTGTTTTTGTCCACTTCACGGCAGTCTCCTCGCTCGTTAACGCTTATAAATTATAACAAACCGCACTTCAAAGTCAATCAAATATCCCCTGAAAAACGCTTGTAAAAGCGAAAAATTGATGGAAGATACCGTCTTAACCATATCTTTCAGAAAATATTTGTATCAAATCTTTTATTGATTCTGATAAATAAATTTAATAATTTCCTCAATTACAAGATGATTCTCCTTCTCATTGAGAATCTCATGACGCATTTTCGGGAAAGTAATGTTTTCGATATTTGCATACCCATTCTTCTGCAACGTTGAAATACTATCCACTAATCCCAGTGTTCCACCCGTACATGGATCGTCTTCACCACTGATAAATAGAATTGGTAGAGATGGATTCTTTGCGGTAAATGGATGATGTAAGTGAGCAACCATTGTAAATAAGTCACGGTTAGCCGCATCTGTAAATGGGACACCACATAATTCGTCATTCAAGAACTTCTTTACGTTTTCTTCGTTATAGGATAGCCAATCAACTGGTGTCTTTGCGTTCTTGACAGCCTTACTAAAGGAGCCAACACTCAGTGCTGTTAACAGTTTTGTCTTTGCCTTAGGGCCTTTCATCTTGACTAGCAACTGCGCAAGTTTCTTACCAAATCCAGCTGCTGGTTGATAATTTGGTGCACCACAAAGAATTACACCCGCAAAGTTATCATTACGTTCAAGATATAAACGAACAATGATAGAGCCCATCGAATGTCCAAATAAGAAGTGTGGTACATCTGGATAATCTGCATGTAGTTTTTTAACCATGGTATCTACGGATTGTATCAACACTTCATCTCCATTTTGGTCTGCAAAGTAGCCTAGTTCATCTTTAAACGCTTCACCATGCCCTGGCAAGTCATAAATCAGTACTGCTACACCCTGCTTCGATAATTCTCTTGCAAAGGAAATATAACGAGCATGATGTTCTTGCATACCATGTACACAAACCAGTGTTGCCTTCACTTCTGTTTCGGGTTTAATGATTTTATAAATTAACTCTGTCATAAAGAAATATCCTTTCTTGTTTGATTGATTTCATTGTATCATATCAACTGTAAAGGAATTTTGAGAAATGAAAGTATGTGGAATCATAGCGGAGTATAATCCATTCCATAATGGACATCGCTATCAAATCGAACAAGCGAGAAAACTGAGTGGTTGTGATATGGTTATCGCTGTTATGTCTGGTAATTTTGTACAACGTGGAGAACCTGCAATTATCGATAAATGGAAACGTGCCAAGGCAGCCATTGAAAATGGTGTAGACCTAGTGATTGAACTACCATATTTTTACGCAACTCAAAGTGCTTCTAAATTTGCGTATGGTGCAGTGGAACTTTTAAAGATTGCCAAAGTTGACTATATCTCCTTTGGTAGTGAGTGTGCAAATCTAGAAAACCTACAAGAGATTGCGGATACATCTCTTAATCCGGATAACTTAAGAGAAAGCATGCAGACAGGGATGTCTTTCCCTCGTGCATATAGTCTTTTAACAGGTTCTATGGAGCCAAATGATATCTTAGCTGTTTCATATTTAAAACATCTAAAAGGTTCCAATATTCAACCAGTGATTGTACAACGTACAAGCGGCTATCTAAGTCCAGAGATTTCTGAAAACGCAAGCGCTCTAGCTATTCGTAAAGCACTTAAGAATAACGATAGCCTAGCAAGCTCTACACCGATGGAAGAAACCCTCAAAGAAAGTACATTAGTTTATCCTGACCAGTTCTACCCTTACTTGCGAACATACTTATTAACTTCTTCTCGCAGGCAATTAGAAGACTTGTTCTTATTTAACGAAGGAATCGAAAATCACCTACGTAAATGTGCTGCAGATAACGATACATATGAAGGCTTTTTAAGGGATGCCACTACATATCGTTATACCAGCAATCGCATCCGTCGCAGTATCTTACAAGCGATGGTACAGTTAACAAAATATGAAGCACAACGTCTACCAGCACTTGACCACTTACGTATACTTGCCTTCAATGACACTGGAAAAAAATGGCTCCATGACATGCGTAAAGAAGATATGCGTATCTGTAGTAAGTTTGCGGATGTACCATTCCCATGGAGGGCTCTAGAATATCGTAGTACCCTACTCTATACCAGTGTATTACCAAATGAAGAAAGAAAACGTCTATTAAAATTAGAAATTAGTGGTGCTCACTATATCTCTTCAGAACATTAGCTATGTCTAATGTTCTTTTCATTTAACTCCTTATATCTTTAAGTTATATATTTAAGAATTTTTAATTAAGTCATGGATAAAATTTAAAATTGACTTTATTGTTTCATTCAATAGTTTCATATCAATATAATTAGATAACAAAATATCATTTTCTATGGATAATGCATGCATGAAACTACGCTGTAATTCCTGAAGGTTTCGATATACATATTCATTACTTTCTAATTGAAACATAATAGGTGCTTCAAGAAATAGTGCCCTAAACAAGCTCTCTCTACAACTCAGTATATCTTTTTTACTGTGATACGAAGAACAATATAATGATAAATCTCTATTCATTTTTTCTAGCGTCTTAACGGAATGTATTAACCGAGATATTATATCTACATTTTCAACATCACACTTTTCCAGATATCCAATAATCAACACATCCGGAACGCTGGAAATAAGTTTTGTAGCACTCATCTTTATCAACTCCGAGCACTGCTCGTTTTCAAACTTGTTATTAATGAAATAAAAATCATCTTTATCATGCCTATAGTAAATAACTGCATGCTTAGATTTATTAGAAATGATGCCTATCATTGTAGGTCTATCTTCTTGTAAAAAATTGACTAAATCAGTTGAAGAGATTTTAACTTCAACGAGTCTAAAACCAATCTGGTTTAAAAATAAATTAAACCATTTTTGGTTTTGAAGACGTGTACCAGCAAGATATGTACCATCAACATAATCAAACATATATGGCAATTTAATTTTATTTGCAATAATATAGTCTTCTGTATCATAACCAGATAGTTCCAACATATTTGCTATACCAGCATATGAGCAACTACCTTTAAAATGCATATATTTCATAATAACCCCCTCACAATCAACATAGAATAGAACATATACTTCAATTTTTAATAACAATTATTATTACTTTAACTATCTTTTCAAAAAGTCTTCAGATAGATTTTCTAAATTTTGAATATTTAAACGACAGAATTAAATTCACAAGAATTATAGTACATTACCTAAATATCACAATATCAATAAAATTATTTCTTATTTTCATCACATTAAAAGACAGGTATATTTCAAAATAAGCCTGTCTTAAACTGGTATATAGAAGTAGTGTCTAATTAAATATTTTCAATACGTAATTCTTCAATCACATTATTTCTGCGTATCTTTCTTGTTGTATACAACATGGTGATAAACACAACCACAAATACCATAGCGATTGCAAGTAGTACACTGACATAAGGAATAAAGTAATCAACTTGTACCATTTGATTAATCACGTGATGGATAAAGAATGAAAAGATAAACGATATCGGAAGACCAATCGCTAAGCTTCGACCTCCATAGATTAAACACTCATAATTCAGCATTCTTTGGAAGCCCTTTTCAGACATACCAACCGATCGTAACATCGCAAACTCTTTCCGTCGAAGAATGATGTTTGTCGAAATGGTATTAAATACATTCGCAATTGATATAACTCCAATTAGAAGAATAAATCCATAGGAGAATACATTTATCACTAAGATAAACATACGGTTATTTTGACGTTCACGGTCAAAGTCATAGATTCTATCTGCACTCCAACCATTATCTTTTTTAATCTTTTCAAGTTGCTGTGTAACAATTGCGTGATTATCTGTTTGTATACCAATCTCTGGATTAGATAATCGTTTTATATAGTTTGTATCTGTATTTGTAAATAATGTCGTTGCCATACTTCGTGGATAGATCAACTGCATTGTATTACGACTTAATGTGAACAGATTCTCTTCAATTTGTGCTCCTGCCACAAGTGGAATATCAATATCAATTTCTTCAACTGGATAGAGTTTTGCTTTACGCATGTCTAAGTTTTCATAGCCTTGCATTTCTTCAATATACTCTATCGGATAGAAGAGATAATACTGCTTACCATCTTTAATATATGGCTCATGTAAACTTGTATACCCTTCTATTTCTTTGTATTCGCGAACAAACATTGGCACATTGTTTGCGTCAGTATCTATCACTGAAACATCACGTGTAATAGCCTTGTCTTCTCTAATAAATTGTTGGATAACGTGATTGTATAGTAGACCTTTCGGACTAGTTTCATCAAAATAACTGGAGGAATCTATCTTGTTTTGTTTACACAATTTTTCAAATGCATCATCGTCCACAAAGACTAGTTCGACATTTACACCTACCGCATCTTTAATACGGCGTAGATACTGTTGGTTCTCTGCCGTCCAGTATTCTGACGCAATGTAATTACGCTGAATATAGACTTCATCGAAGATTTTCTGAGTTATAGCGATATTTTGAATTTCTGATATGTCCTTAATCATATTAAAACGCTGGGAAACATCTTCTTGTTCATCAGTGTATACATTGTACATGACATTCATCTTGTGATCATTACTACTCTGAATCAGCAACATCTTATTTACATACTGTGTTAATGATGCGGCAGAGATAAATAAAATGACACTTAACGCTAATGAAAGAATCGTTGAACGATACTTACGTTTATTACGTTTGAAATTCTTCGTAGCCATTACTCCAGCAAAACCAAATAATTTCTGCGTGAGCTTTGAAGTTTTTACTTCATTAGGCTTAATGATAATTTCATCACTTTGACGAATTGCCTCAATCGCAGATTTATGAATTGCTTTATATGCTGGAATATATGCCGCAACAATCGTCGTCACTAGGCATATCAAAACTGCGATAAGAATTGGTAATGGACTAATCACTAAACGTAAACCTATGCCAACTTTATTTGCGATATTCACGATAAAGTTATTTTGAACCCAAGCAAGTGTGACACCAATCCCAACGCATCCAACAATCACACCCAATACAATACCAATAATAGCGAGTAGAAATGCTTCAAAAAGAACCATGCGACGAATCTGACGATTGGAAGCACCAATGGACCTCATAATACCAAACTGACGAATTCTTTCACTGATGGAAATCGAGAATGAATTATAAATTAATGAGATAGAACCATACGCAATGAGTAGTACAAGTATTGTTGTTAAACCAATGAGTACCGAACGTTCTCCACTTGCTTTAAATGCACCGTAAAAGCGCAATAAATCTGAATGTGGAACATAAGAATCCGAAATCGTTTGATGCATTAAGAAGTCCTGCATTTTACTTGGTGAATGAATTGTTAAGAATAGTTTCTGACTATCTGTATGAAAACCATTAGTAATGCATGTATACCCAGGACAAGAAAACTCTTCAATCTCAAATGGTAGACGCTCCATGATACCAACAATCGTAAAAGTATGTTTGGTTGTATTCTTTAAACTCTCATTTTCCTGATATGGTGTATTTTCAGAAAGTTGTTCTTTCTCTATAAAACGTTGTCCTGTTTCTAGAGTAATCGTATCACCTACTTGATATTTCTCTTTTGCGTTTGCGATGAAGTTTTCTGGTAATAGGATTTCATCTTGCTTTTCAAGCATACGACCTGAAACTAAATTGATTGGGAATAATGCATGTTCCGTATCACCCAAGGATTGTACGAGAAGATAGGGTTTGCCATCGTTTTCATTATCAACTTTTGCCCAACCAAGCGTATATATATTTTCGTATTGATCAATTTGTTTATTTGTTTTCGCTTCTTCTAGACCTTCTTGATTTACATCATTCATGATGACTTGCCACTGACCTGTCACAGCGATCTCACGATTCTTTAAGAACTGATATCCACTGTATGCACCTTCAATAACGGCAGTAAACAAAGCCATAGATACAATAATACCTATCAAAGTCACAATCGTTCTTGTCTTATTCTTGGAAAGATAGCGTTGTGTAAGTTTTGTAAATATACTCATGATTACACCTCACGGATTCTTTCATCTCTTGTAATCTTTCCATCTTCGATTGAGATAATACGGTCTGCCTGTAAGGCAATACTTTCATCGTGGGTAATGATGATCATTGTCTGTTGGTATTTTTTATTTGATAACTTCAATAGTTCTACAATTTCTTGGCTATTTTTACTATCAAGGTTACCAGTTGGTTCATCCGCAAGTACAATTGCTGGAGCGTTCATAAGCGCTCTACCAATGGATACACGTTGTTGTTGACCACCAGAAAGTTGGTTTGGTAGATTTTTTCGTCTTTCTTGTAATCCTAACACATTCAATAACTCTTCAAGGCGTTCTTTGTTAACTTCTTTTCCATCCATTAGCACAGGTAATGTGATATTCTCCTCTGCACTTAGTACAGGAATCAAATTATAGAATTGGTAAATTAAACCGACTTTTCTACGGCGAAACACTGCAAGTTGTTCTTCATTTTGTGCATAGACATCTTGCCCACCTACAAATACTTTCCCGCGTGTTGGTTTATCAACTCCTCCTAACATATGTAACAGAGTTGATTTCCCTGATCCTGATGGACCAATAATTGCCACAAACTCACCTTGTTCCACTGTAAATGAAACATTATCTAGGGCTTTTACTTCATTTTCCCCTTTTCCATAAATTTTTGTTAAGTGTTCGACGCGTAAGACTTCCATATCAAAGCCCTCCTTATACTTACAGTATAAAAAGCAAATGTGACACAATGATGACATTTTGTAAGATAAAAAATCCTGTTTTTACAGGATCAAATAATTTGTTTATAGAAACGTACAGTAAAGCAAGCACCACCATCTGGATGATTCTTAACACTGATGGTTCCGTTTTGAGCAGTGATAATCATGCGTGCAAAAGCTAGCCCAATTCCTACACTTTCCGGTTTTGCGTTTTTACCCTTATAAAAGCGTTCAAACATGTATGGGATATCTTCCTCCGGAATCCCTTCTCCATTATCTTGCACAATCACTTCTGTGTATAATGGATTTTCACTGACATTCAGTTGAATCATACCACCATCTGGAGTATGTTCCATCGCATTCTTGATAAGATTACTGAACGCTTCCATTGTCCATTGATCATCAACGAACATCTTTTCATCTGAACAGTTCAGAATACACTTTTGTTCTTTCAATTCCATTGGAATTGCAAAGGGTTCCATTGCCTTAGTTAAGATATCTTTTACAAGTATTTCTTGTCGATGGAAGATAGCAGTCTTCGCATCGATTTTAGACATCTTCAGTAATGTTTCAATAAGCCACTGTAACTTCTCTAACTGTTTCTTAATATCTCGACGATAATAAAGTGCTTTCTCATTAGAAAGATGGTCATCATTTAAAACAGTTAGCGATAAGTTAATTGACGTAAGTGGTGTTCGCATCTGATGAAAGATATCCGCGATTGCGTTAGTTAATCGAACTTTATCTTTTTGTAGTAGTTCGGTTTGTTCGTTGAGTTTAATTACCATCTTCGAAATCTCATCACTGAGGATAGATAATTCACCTTCATATTGCTCATCAATACGGATTGCACTGCCATGTAGCACCTTATCTAATGATAAACTTAACTGTGCAACCTGCTCATAACGCTTGATAGAGAAATAATAATGTATTCCTACAAGCACAAGCATCAAGAATAGAAATAGGAATGCATATCCACCAACAAATGGATATGTGATAACCATGCATACAATACCAATCACAAAAGAAATTAGTAACTCATGAAGAACATCTTGATTACGTAAATACTTCATATCAGTCCATCCTATATCCTAGTCCACGCACTGTTTTAATAATCTTGGGATTTGTAGGATCATTTTCAATTTTCTCACGCAAGCGTTTAATATATACCGTTACCGTATTATCATTCACAAAATCCCCTGCAATATTCCATATCTCATCGAGGAGTTGATCTCTTGTAAGTAACTTGCCACGATGATCGATAAAGAGTGTGAGTAACTTATATTCAAGTGCAGATAAATTGATGATAATATCCTTTTTCTTTACAATAGCCTTTTCTGTATCAACTTGTATGTCATCTAAAAGGATAATTGTTTGATGTCCTGCATGACGACGTAAGACATTTTTGATACGAGAGAGTAACTCTTTTGGACGAAATGGTTTAGTGATGTAATCATCTGCACCAATGTTCAACCCTCTCACCACTGTTTCTTCATCTGAAGACGCACTTAAAAAGATAACTGGTAATTGTATCTTCTGCGCCATATTACAAACCGCAAAGCCATCTCCATCTTTTAAAGAAACATCCAGCAACAACAATTGATACTGTTTCGTCTTTAGTAATTCTTCGGCTTTCATTTGTCCACTCGCATGATCTGAGGCAAATCCTTCTAGATTAAGATATTCCTGTAAGGAGTGAACAATTGCGAAATCATCTTCCACAAGTAGTATTCTCGTCATATTATTTCCTCTGCATTCATAGTAGCACAAGCCAAACAAAAGAAAAACTCCTCCAATTAGGAGGAGTATTCATGCATGTTATTCGTTGATGATAGCGTTATGGTACACCTTATTTACATCATCTGCTTCATTGAGCATATCCATTAACTTATGGAACGCTT
>JABZLM010000029.1 GCA_015256775.1 Solobacterium sp.
GTGTAGGTGTACTACTTGGAACTGGTGTTGGCACAGGACTTGGAGTTGGTGTTGGTACCACATAATACTTAGCAAAAAAATCTCTTGCTTTCTGTGTTCTATCCTTTGGATCAGAAGCCACTTCATATCTACGCTTAAAAATGTCTGCAGCCTGTGCAGCACCATCCGCTGTATTATCAACTGAAAGTAAGTCATTATAAACCGAACGATAATACGCCATATTTAGTTCTTGTTTCATAAAATCCAATTGAGCCTTTAAATCAGAACGATCTACGCCCAATGAAGCAGCATAATTCTCTAGATTTGTCTTGCGACCACCACCCCATTGCACAATTCCATAATATGAACCACCCGGAGAAGATGCATTTGGGTTAAATGAAGATTCAAAAAACAAGTTAGATAGTACACCACTTGCACCAGCCTCATTTAACTGCAGTTCATTCCTTAAATACTGATAAATAATTGTCTCATTATCTTCCGCTAGGACAATCATTCCATTTGCACTGTGTATATTTATCATTAATATGGCAGATATTGCAAAACACAATATTTTTTTTATTAATTTCAGCATCATAATCTCCGTTTCCTCACACGTATCAACCATTTTAGCAGACAAGATATCATTTTAAAACTAGAAAATATCTTAGAAATTATAAAAAGGTCAATACTCCAAATATCAATATCTGAATATCGACCTTAGTTCGCTCATGCACCTTTATTGTAGGAAAAATATTCTCCTTGCATTTTCTTTTATTATTTTTGATAATCCAAGATACAAACTATATAAAATAACGCCAAATATAAACGTCAAAATCGCCATACCAATATGTGCTATAACAAACTTAACCGGTGAATTTACGAGAATTTGAATCCAATTTAGTCGACTCCAGATAGCGTAGAAGAAAGTATTATCATGTGTTAGATATACCATAAATGTAGCTGCCCCAAAGAAGTTAACAATCTTACTGCTACCAATATGCAATCTCATAAATATTGCGAATAATGATATGCTAATTAGTTCGATTCCAATATGATAGTTTGCATATGTAGCAATTGATTGTTGAAATACACCCTGCGATCCTGTTGCGATATAATTCGCAATATTAACATTTGTCGTATTGTAATTAGAAATATAGATTAAACCATAACTTAATAATAATACTATAAAGAAAATGTATACTTTGATATTCCGAAGTGGTTCAAAGCGATGAATGAATCCACCTAACGCAAATAAGAAAACACCATTCAAAAGAACCCTTAACCCTGTCGCAATAGATTCTATCATTTCTCCAGTCCATCCCATTTCGACGAACACGAATAATACTGCAAGGAAAATTAAATACTCATTCATATCTAGTTTTGCCAAAAATCTGTTTAAGAATAGATATGCAATTACAATAATCATGAAGTAGAATCCTACAAACCAAGCCATATTATTAAATATATCAATATTTAATAGCCAACTTATACTATTTTTTTTGATTATTTGAACACTGGCTGTCAAAAGAACAAGAATAGTTGCTGCAAACCCTTGCTGTGATAACAACTTACTAGCTGTCTTAAGTAGATTACTTTTATCCGTCTTTGATATTAAAAAATAGCCTGAGATTAGGATGAAAATATTATTTCCAATATAACCAAACGTCATCGCAATATTTAATAACTGCATTCGTTTGAAGAACATTGGTTGATTCAGTATAGTCTGACTTCCGACTAATTGACCATTCATGCAATGTATCACAATATGGTCTAAAATAATCATTAGTAACGCTAAAATACGTAATAACTCGAAGTTTGAACTTCTAACTTTATTCTCCATAATTTCACCTTTTATATTTAACAAATATAAATATAACGACTTTAAATGGAATTATCAATTTATTATCAATATAGGATTTGTTAAAATATAGTAGATTACTTGTAAATTTTACTTTTAGTTCTCAATTTAGTACACTACAAGTAACATGGTTAATAGATAATTAACCAAGGAGATTTTTATGAAAAGAAATCAATTCTATAAAAATATATACATAACAATATGTATGTTTATAATGATATTTCTATCAACATTCATGTTTTACTCTGTCTGGCTCGAATTCGTAATCGAAAATAACCAAACAGGTCATTTGACTGGTCTTGGCAACCTAGGAATGGCCGTTATCATCTATACACTTTTGTATACCATTATCGGTAATTGGATTCAGACTTTCTCGTTAGATGCTGGTCGTAAGGCAAATGTAATTGCTGGGCAAGTATTAACACTATTTACAGTTAATATTATCGAAGTATTAATTTCTATGGCCATTACTGGTCAGTTCCGTTTCTTATTTGAATTTACATTTAGATACTTCATTCTATTCTTAGTACAATCATTCGTACTATGCGTTTTAGATAACTATATGATTAATCTAATGCGTTATTTATTTAAGCCTTTAGATATCATTGAAATTTACGGAAAACCAAATCAATTGCTTGCAAAGATTTCTGGTATCCCATTTAAGTATCACGTTGTAGATTCAATCCATTATTCCGTAGGTGAAGATAAACTCGAAGAGATTGTAAAAAACGCTGATTCAATCCTAATAAATGATGTCCCTGCTCGTGTTGAAAATCATTTAGTAAAAATGTGCTTTCGATATAACCGACAATGTCATTTAGTCCCTAAAATTTCAGATATTATTATCAAATCATCTTCTGAGATAAATGTAGTGGATACCCCTATTTATGTTTGTAAGAATAAGGGCCTATCACTTAGCGAACGTATTTTAAAACGTGCTTTTGATATTATCCTATCTGGTCTTTCCTTGATTTTTTTGTCACCTGTATTCATCTTAACAGCAATTGCAATTAAATTAGAGGATAACGGTCCAGTCTTCTTCAGACAAGAAAGAAGTTCCTTGGGCGGTGAACGTTTCTGGATTTTGAAATTCCGTTCCATGATTGTAGATGCCGAAAAAGATGGCCGTTCCATTCCGGCAGGCGAAAATGACCCTCGTATCACTAAGGTCGGAAAGATTATTCGTGCTTTCCGCATTGATGAACTCCCACAGTTGGTAAATATCTTATTCGGAGATATGAGTATTGTTGGACCTCGCCCAGAGCGTGTCGAGCATGTCGAAAAATATAGTGCAATGATTACTGAATTCACCTTCCGTGAAAAGGTAAAAGGTGGTTTAACAGGCTATGCACAAGTATTTGGTAAGTATAATACAACTGCATTGGATAAATTAAAGCTTGATTTGATTTATATTACAAATTACACACCGCTTTTAGATTTGCAGATTATTTTTGAAACAATTAAAATCCTCGTACGTAAAGATAGTACAGAAGGATTTAGCCAACAACGTGTACAAGAAATTAAGGAAATGGATGATTCGGAGGATTACATCCAATGATTAGCGCATCAATAGTTTTATACAACACAGATAAAGACCTATTAGAATCTGTTTTAGAAAGTTATCATCCAAGCCAAGAACGATTACTATTGATTATTGATAACAGTCCCACACCAACAGATTATTTTGTAAATATGAAATATGTACACTATATTTTCAATGAGGAAAATATAGGTTTTGGTGCTGCCCATAATATCGCAATCCATAAAGCAATCGATTTAAAGTCTGAATATCATATTGTTTTAAATCCAGACATAGAATTTGATACTGATATTATTGCAGAATTAAAGCACTATTGTGATGAACATCCTGATGTCAGTTATGTGTTACCAAAAGTTGTTTATCCAAATGGTGATCTACAATACCTTTGCAAACTACTACCAACACCCGCTGATTTGATCTTCAGACGCTTTATTCCGCATTTTGGACACCATAATACACATAATGATCGATATACCTTAAAAGACTCAGGATATAACAAAATTTTTAATCCACCTTGCTTATCGGGTTGCTTTATGTTTTTACGTGTCAGCACACTTGAGCAATATCATCTTTTCTTTGATGATCGCTTCTTTATGTACTGTGAAGACTTTGATCTAATACGACGAATACATAGAGTTGCAAAAACAATTTTTTATCCATATGTCACAATTGTACATAATCATGCGGCTTCATCATATCACGATATAAAAATGTTGCTCATTCACATCAGCAGTGCGTGTAAATACTTTAATAAGTATGGATGGTTCTTCGATAGAGAACGTGATGACTTTAATCAAAGGGTATTATCTGAACTAGGGTTAGAAAAGGAGAAGAAATGATTGACATATTACTTGCAACTTATAATGGTGAAAAGTACTTACCAGAACTTTTATCTTCTCTTGAACAGCAGACGTATACCGATTGGAAACTTATCATCATCGATGACTGTTCGAAAGATAAAACAATTGATATTTTGCGTTCTTTCGAAGAAACATCAAAACATTCTGTTGAAATTTTTATAAATTCTAAACCTGTAGGTTGTGGCAAAGATAACTTTTTCGCACTGGCAAAAAAATCTACCAGTGACTACATTGCCTTCTGTGACCAAGATGATGTATGGTTACCAAACAAGTTAGAAACATGTATGCAGGCAATGCGTGACGCTGAAAAAGAAGATACATCTTTACCAATACTGATCTATAGTGATTTAAAGGTTGTTGATAATGACTTAAACCTTATTAGTCCATCATTCTTCTCTTATTCAAATTACAGAAAAAATCCACAGTTACAACATCTTATTTGCCAAAATCAAATTACTGGATGTACGATACTAGCAAACAAAGCGTTGAACCAGTTATGTATTCAAGCAAAAAATTATGATCAAATATTAATGCATGATTCATGGTATGGCATTACTGCTATGACATTTGGAAAAGTTATTTATATTAACAAATCACTAATTCTATATCGCCAACATGGAAATAATTCTGTAGGTGCAATTAATGCAAATAGCATTCAATATAAGTTACATCGTTTACTAAACCCTATAAAGATGCGCCGAAGTAATTACGACCATATCCTAGAAGTTAACTATTTCTGTAATATCTTTACAAAGCAACTACAAAATAATCCATATCATAGTATGTTAATAGATTTTGCAAACCTGCAAACAAAATCACGTTTAGAATACCGCAAGGTATGTATGAAATACCAGATTTACAAATTTCCACTATATAGGAAACTTGGTCAATTATATTACACTCATCACTAATAAAGACTTATTCAAGATTGGCGTACTTGAATAAGTCTTTTAATTTTGAATATGCAAATGTTTTTTATATCTATCCTATTTTTCTCTCTGCAAATAAATCTTCTCTGTAGCCGATATTATGAGTGTTAACTTATCACCATCAAGTTCATAACTAATAGTTTGATCGCCACCTGTAATCTTTCCATCTTTCCAGGTAAAAGGTAATCTGTCATTTAACATCATAAATGTACCTGTGCCATCTTCATTGAAGATGATAAAACCCGTCACATCTCCAACCTTAATTTCATCAGCTAGAATTGCTTGTCCATCCTTTTCAATTTCAACCAATGAATACTGCCCAATAAGATTCTTATCGCTAGAGCCTTTATGACATCCAGCTAGTGTAATCAGCGCTAGAATGGATACCATCAATATTTTTGTTATTTTTCTTATCATAGAATTATGTTAACTCATCTACAGTTTGAATACAAATGCATATACCACGAAAAATGAGAACCTATCGCTAGGTTCTCATCATACTTTATGAAACAGTATCTACTACCATCTCTTCATATTGACGTGTATAGAGTTCATAATAGTAACCCTTTTGTTTCATGAGCTCTGAATGTGTACCACGTTCAATGATCTTACCATCACGAACAACCAAGATAACATCCGCATTTACAATCGTAGATAGACGGTGTGCAATCACAAAGGATGTTCTTCCTTTGATAACTGTATCAATCGCATCTTGAATTGCCTTTTCTGTAAGAGTATCGATTGAAGCTGTCGCTTCATCTAACACTAAGATGCGTGGGTCTGCTAAGATTGCACGTGCGAAGGACAAGAGTTGTTTTTCACCAGTAGATAACATTCCACCACCTTCACCAACATCGCTATCCAAACCCTTCTCCATCTTTTCAACTACAAACTTTGCAGAGACTAGATCTAGCGCATGCATAATTTCTTCATCCGTCGCGGTAGGTTTACCATAGCGAAGATTATCCCTAACCGTTCCAGAGAATAAGTGTGGTGTTTGTAAAACATAACCGATATTGGAATGTAACCAAAGCTGTGAACGCTCCCGAGCATCTCTTCCATCAATGAGAACTTGCCCCTTTGTTGGTTCAAAAAAACGACAAACCAGATTTACAAGCGTTGATTTACCAGCACCTGTTTCCCCAACGATTGCGACATTTGTTCCATGTGGTACATCGAGATTAAAGTTTTCTAAGACCATCTCATCTCCATCTGGATACTTGAAGTCCACATTCTTGAACGCTACATCACCAATCAGTGGTTCCCAGTTTTCCTT
The DNA here is from genome assembly GCA_015256775.1 of Solobacterium sp. GTDB lineage: Bacteria > Bacillota_I > Bacilli_A > Erysipelotrichales > Erysipelotrichaceae > Bulleidia. The sequence continues at coordinate 6,443 of JABZLM010000029.1, forward strand.
CTTTGGATTGAAGGTATCTCCGTACTTTTCAATAACTTCTGGTGAATCCGCAACATCTGACTCTGTATTCACTAATCGATCGAAACGTTCGATATTTACTTGAATTGAAACAAGCGAAGATATTGTAGTAATCACACTATGTAATGGATCCATAATACCTAATGCATAACTCATAAATACAGATAATGTACCAATTAACATCATGTTGTTAACGGTTAGATTACCACCTTGCCACATGACAATTGCTAGTGCAATCGAACTCATCATCGTAACTGTAGAATAGAAGAACGCCTGATAGCGTGCAGCTTGCACAGACACATGGCGCATCGTTTCTGTATCTTTTTGAAATCCATCTCCAATGATACTTTCAATTACCATTGTCTTGATTGATCTTGCACCTGTAATACCTTCATTAAAGTCACTTGTGATTTGGGAGTTCAATTCACGAATATGACGATTCAGTTTTACAAGTCGTTTCTGGAAGAATGCGATGATGAATACTGCAAATGGAACAAGCACAAACACCATGCATGCAAGTCTCCAACTAATTCTTACCATGTTAATCATAACGAATAGAATATACGATCCATTCCAAACAACATCCATCATACGCCAAGACATGAGTTCACCAATCTTACCACTATCACTCATAACTCTTGCATGAATATAACCAACATTGTTTTGGTTAAAGTACGCAAAGGATAATTCCTGTAAATGATTGAATGAAGTATTTCTAAGATCACGATTCAAATCTAACTCTGTCTTAGATACCCAGAATACACTAATAAAGTTCAGTAAAACTTGAACAATCAATATTCCAATATAGAGTGCGATAAATAGTCCAAGTGTATCAAGAGTATTCTCTCCAACATAGTGATTTAATGCATACTGATTAAATAGCGGATAACATGAATCTACTAAACTCGAAAATAAACCCATTAGAATCATCGCAATGATTCTGTATTTATATTTCTTCGCAAATGGTAGAATCTTCGGAATGCCAAAGTATGGAAGTGATATATTTTTATTTTCTTCTTGCATACGTACCTCCCTACTCACTCTGTTGTGATTGCATTTCAAAGATACGACGATAAATTCCCTGTTTCTCTAACAGTTGTTCATGTGTGCCTTCTTCTACAACCCTGCCTTTATCTAAAACAATAATATGATCGGCTGCCATTAACGTTGTAATACGATGCGAAATCAAGATAACAGTCGATTCTGAAATATTATCTTTGAGACCTGCTCGAATCTTCGCATCCGTTTCTGCATCGACTGCAGAAAGAGAGTCATCAAAGATCATGATTGGCGGTTTACGTATCAACATCTGTGCAATCGCAGCTCGCTGCTTTTGACCACCAGAGAGTGTAACACCACGTTCACCAACATATGTGTTATATCCTTCTTTAAAATGTGAGATAGCTTCATCCAATGACGCAATCTTCGCAGCTGTACGTATTTCCTTCATATCTGCAGACTGTTTAGCAATCTTGATATTCTCCGATAAGGAGCGAGAGAAGAGATATGGTTCCTGTAATACCATACCAATATTCTGACGAATCCACTCCGCTTTCATATCTCTAATATCAACGCCACCAATCGTAATTTGACCATGATCATCCGGCAACTGATATAGACGGTCTAACAGATACATTAGTGTAGATTTCCCTGAACCCGTTCCACCTAAAATGCCAAATGTCGTTCCCGCTTTGATTTTGAAGGAAACATTTTCCAATACCTCAGTCGAACCATTTTCATACTGATAGGATACATTCTTAAATTCAATATCTTGTAGTAAATCAGGAGTAACCGCATTTGGCTTATCCTCTTCCATCTCAGAATTCATAATGTAACGTAAACGGTCGATAGAAATACCCGCCTTCGACATATTCGCAATTGTTCTTCCCAAAGAACGTACAGGCCATAACAATAATGAATTATACGCAATAAACGCAATGTAGTTACCTGCAGACATACCATTATTTACCGTGATGATAGCACCATAGGAAATAACCACTAGCATCTGTAAATTAGAAATCATGTCAGATGACATCCAGAACGCAGATAACAGTCGCATCAAATGCGTCCACATATTTGTATAGTGTTCGTTTTGTTTTTCAAAACGTTCACGTTCGTAAGCTTCACGTCCAAATGCACGAACAACACGTACACCTGTTAAGTTTTCCTGGGCAATTGATGATAGCTTACCTTCTTCTTCATCTGCAACTTCAAATGCATTACCAATCTTTGCATGGAAGAAGAAACTATAGCCTACAATAATTGGAATAAATGTGGATGTTGCTAGGGCTAACTTTACATTGATTGAGAACATAAAGAACAACACCAACATAATCAAGATAATGATACGCACAAGATAAATTAACTGTTCCGATAAGAAACCCTTGATAGTATCTACATCTGATGTACATCTTTGAATAATATCACCAGTATGATTTTCACTATGCCACTTAAATGGTAAATGCATGATATGCGTAAATAGGTCATCACGCATGGTCTTTACCAATCTTTCAGAACCCATCGCTGTAAATGATTGGAAGAAGTAACGGCACGACACCGCAAGTAACGCAACAATCACTACAACGATTGCGATTACCCAAAGATTATGACGTAAAAACGCAATTCCACCAACCGTATCAACACAGTTTTGAATTAGTTCTGGTAATACAACATCTTTATGATCGATTACTGAGTCTACAGTAAATGCAATAATTCTTGGATTAATTAATTCTAATAACGAAACAAGACAGGCAAAGAGGATAGACAAACCAAAATATACTTTGGAACCCCTTAAAAAATGCCATATCATGCTTAATTTCGTCGGGAATTTCTCCTTCGACATATTCTTTCCCCTCCTTCTGATAAATTCATATTTTATCAAACATAACTTCAAATTGAAAGAAGGCTCGAGCATCCTTTTTTAAGAAACTAAAATAGAACCACCAATAAATTCACGAATAATCGAGTTATTCGCAATGATACTGTCATCATCAATTGACACAAAGCAAGATAAGAACTGTAACATCCTCTGTGCTTCAGCATACTCAGCCTGATCAGGCTGTACTTTTTCTAATAGTGGTGTTGCGTATTTCTTTAATACCGCAAGTTCATAAACACATTGACTATTAAAGAATACGTCAGCTTCCTTATTGAATGGGAAGATGTACTTCTCTTCTCCATGGCGTACGGATGGCCATGATGAAATGGTAACTGCACCATCGCGTCCGCGTGTGCGATTATCTCGAACCATTCTTCTTAACATGCGTGCATCTGTCGTTGGTATACGATGATGCGCATCAAGATTAATCTGTGTTAAAGGACTGATATAGATTTTAAACTTCTCACTATCATCAATTCCTTCCGTCAGTTGTGGATTTAGACCATGAATACCTTCAATCACAATTGGTTGTGAAGCATCAATGGAAGTAATTCTCTTACCAAATATCTTCTTGCCAGTAATAAAATCAAATTCTGGTAGATCCACTTTCTCACCATGCAGTAATGCATTCATCTGTGTTTCAAACAGATGAAGATCTACTGCTTCTAATTCCTCAAAATCATATTTTCCATTCTCATCCGGAATCATTTCATCACGATTGACAAAGTAATCATCTGTTCCAAGATACAATGGATTTAAACCTATCACCTTCAACTGAATACATAGACGTTTCGCAAATGTTGTCTTGCCAGATGAAGATGGACCTGCAATCAAAATAATTCTCTTTTTCGCACTTTGAATTTGTTCCGCAATCATCGCAATTTTCTTTTCATGTAACGCTTCACTTAACATGATTAAATCTTTGGATTCTTGCTTTTCAATCATGCGATTCAAGTCAGACGCAAAACTAACCTTTAATAACTTCTCCCATTGTGTTTCCTCCGAGAATGCATCATATAGTAATTTTTGTTCCTCATATGGAGGAATCTCGTCAGGATAGTTTGGATGTGGAAAACGCAATAACAATCCATTCCGATAGCGACGTACCTCGAAGAATGGAATATAACTTGTGGATGGTAATGCATGTACAAAAGACATCATCTTTTCATCCGCAAGTGTAAGCACATAGACATTCTTTAAATCACTTGCGGTATTTAATAGGTCTACGCTCTTCTTATCTTTGACATCCTGTAGGAGTTGAATAGCACTATCACGGTCTACATACTCTTCTGTAATCTCTAGATTATCCTCGACAAGTTCATGCATACGTGTTTCAATTTCCTTCGCAAGATTATCTGTCACATTCCCAGCATGAATTACAGTAAATAATCCCTTGGATAATGAATTGGCTATCGTAACCGTCACGTTCTTACCCATTACATCATGAATCGCCTTCAAATATAAAAGTGTTAATGACGTTTGATAACAGGTATTGCCATACGATGCACGAATATCCTGTAGTTCTACAACATCACCTTCACTAATACGTTCATTAAAGTGTACATTCTTATGATTGATGAGTGCAGCGTAAATCCGATGTTCGGTATGTACTTCTTGAATTAGTTCCACAATCGTTGTATTTTTCTTTACTTCTAATTTCAGTTCTTTTTCTGATGGAAGAATGACTGTTATTTGACATGGTAGTTGATTTAACTTCTTTACTTCTTCCATCTCAAACGCAGTGATATGACAATACCCATTAGGATGCTTATCCAGATAATCCTGATGATATTCTTCCGCAGTATAAAAGTTTTTAAGTGGTTCTAGCTCCACAAAGAAACGATCATACTTCATACGCTCACGTGCATAAATTGGCTTAATCACGTCAAGATCATTTTCATCTAGATAGTAAATACCTGTTTGGTATTGTGTACCAATGTCGTTACCTTGGCGATTACGTTGACGTGGGTCAATGCATAAGAAGAATGCACGAATGATGATAGATAACGAAACTACATCCGGTTGATAAACCACCTTCACTGCTTCCTTATACCCTGTTTCATTGCGGCATACTTCCTCATATGTTGGATTCTCTGTGATGCCATTTGCGTATCCGGTGGTCGTTTCCACAACACCATCTAACGCTTTAAATACCTTTTCAACACCCCAGAAACATCCACCGGCAAGCACGATTGTCTTCTCATTTTGATCAAATGCATCCTGTACTAATTGTTTTGGTTTATATTCATAAACATACTCATCCTCATCTTGTCCAAGTCTTTCATATCCATTGTGTTCTAATACACGGATAGAATAAATATTATCCACATGACAATTTGCATGTATGCATGTAATACCATAATCTTCAATTAGTTTCTTCGTTAGAAGATAAACACTATTTTTCGCATATGATTGATGACGGTACTTCTCAACAACCATATAACCGATAGAAAGTTCCGTCTCATGAATATCGTAAATCTCAATAATACCCTTTAATTGTTCATCCTCTTTTCCAAAGATGCCAAGAATCACTTCATCCTTATCCTTGTAGGACTTTTCATAGTTTTCTATTGTTTTCTCGGCTTGGCGTTTTGTCAATCTTACTTCATATACATCCGAAAGGTATTTTGCGTCTTCCTGTACAAACCGACGTAATACTATAAACCCATCTTCATACTGTGGGAATTGTTCAAATATTTTCATTTCAAACACCTCAATTCTTTATGCTTATTATACCGCCTAACAGACAAAACAAAAATGGATATAACGTTTTGTCATATCCATAAATTCTACTGAAATAATTGTTTTGTAACATATGTGATTCCTTTTTCTGTTAAGGAATATAGTTGTTTTGAATCATCACGTACAACGTATGCACGTTTGATTAATCTTTCAATACGATCGTCTGTAATTTTATTTGACCAGTTGAGGTGTTGATGAATTGTTCGATACCCTAACTCAATTGCATTCCCCTTGTGACGATAAAGATGGACTAGTAGTAAATCTTCACAGAACTTCTCATGATTGACAAATGACTTTGCCCATTGTCTCAACATGCCATTTCGATGAAAGATAATACCTAATATTACTGTAATCATACCCACCAAACTACACATGCCAGAAACCGATACATTCCACAACATTGCGAAATGATATCCTAACCATGAATTAATAATCGCAAAGAGTATCGATACAAATATTGTAATCTTTAGGTCTTTTGTAATCATACATGCGGCAGCTGCAGGTGCCACAAAGTATGAAATCACCAACATACCACCAACACTATTGAACGCCACAACACAGGTAATCGATACTAGTACCATGAATACACGATATAAATATGTAACAGGTATTCCAATTAATTGTGCATACTCTGGATCAAATATTGATATCTTCAACTTCTGATAATTCACCAGTAAAAATATTCCGTTCATCGCTGTAATCACCAACATCTCAAATAACGACTTTGGCATGCCAAATTGTCGAATAAACGGTGTAAAGAGCGGATTACCCATTAATACAATTTCAACATCTAGATGGGTATTCCGAAAAAACTTTGTAATTAGTAGAACAGCTAAGGCAAAAAATACAGGAAAGACAATCGCTAAAGCATCATCACGTTCTACTAAATGATGCCGAGCTAATTCTTCCACTAGCCAGATTGTAAATACACCAAAGATAGATGCACTAACAACCAGCCATATGGAACGTAAATCTGGCACAAAGAAGAATGCAACTACAATTCCTAGCAATACAGAATGTGATAGTGCATCGGCTGTCATCGCTAATTTCCGAAGGATGAGAACAGGTCCTAGGATTGCACATCCAATGGCCGTTACCATTAGTGTTAACAATACTTCTGACATGATTTCGCATCCTTTCCAAGTTTTCTTTGTGCAATTAAACCATACTTACCAAATATCATAGATAGGATTGTAAATATACCCATACAAAGTATTACCATTGGCCCTGTCGCAATACCACTATATGCTGTAGAAAGAAAGGTTCCTATAAATGCGGAGATTCCAGCTACACAAGCTGCGATACACAATACCCATTTAAGATCTCTAGAATGTTGATTTGCACAGATACACGGCATGGTTAAAAATGAGGAAATCAAAATTGCACCGATACACTTTAAGCCAACAACGATAAACATCACCATCATCAGTAATAAGACACCACTTACGATAGGCATTGAAATCCCAATTGAACTTGCAAACTGTGGATCAAAGATACTAGCCACTAATTCTTTATAGAATAAAGCCAATAATACTGCTGCGATAATTGCACATATCGCAATCATGATGATATCTTCCTTCATGATAAACGCTGCAGATCCAAAGATATAATTCTTTAGTCCCGCTTGTGATGCACGCATGTAGGAAGAGTTTCCTTGTAAGTAACTCTTTAATACCATTCCAAGTCCAAAGAAACCTGTAAGGGTAATCGCGAGTGCCGCATCAAAATCAATCACACTATGCTTTCGAATCATTTGTATTGTTAGATACGCAAGAATACCAACTACCGCAGCACCAAGTGTTAATATCACAGAACTACGTACAGAAAATAACATGAACGCAATGACAACTCCAGGATAAGACGCATGTCCTACTGCATCTGCCATTAAACTTTGTCCCTTATAAACACTAAAACATCCTACAATCGCACTTGGAATTGCCAGTAATACTGTTCCAATCGCCACAACTAAGAAATCATAAGAGAATAGTATCTGTGTTAAATTTGTCATTTTGATACGTCTTTCTAATATTTTCTTCTGTTAATACATCATCGATTTTTCCATTGGCTATCACATACTTATTGATAAATATAACATGGTCAAAGTACTTCTTTAGCGTATGTAAATCATGGTGTACACAGACAATTGTCTTTCCTGCTTTTTGTAGTTGCTTGATTTTATCCATGATAATTTGTTCACTGGTTTGATCAACTCCCGCAAGTGGTTCATCCATCACAATCAAATCCGCGTCATGACAAAGTGCTCGAGCAATAAAGACACGTTGTTTCTGTCCTCCGGATAATTGTGATATCTGCCGATTTTCAAATTCTTCAAGTCCCATTTCATAGAGGGCACGACGAGCTAGTTCCTTATCTTTTTTACGCGGCCATTTTAACCATCCCAGACTCGCATAACGTCCCATCAATACTACATCTTTTACACGAATCGGGAAATTCCAATTCACTGCAGATACCTGTGGGATATAAGCAATCTGTTTCCGTACTTCCGCAAGACTTTTACCATCGATTGTTATCACACCTGAAATGGACTTGATAAATCCGAGAATACATTTCAATAATGTTGATTTCCCTGCACCATTTGGACCTACAATCGCTGTGATTGCATTTCTTTCGATATCAACATCCACATCCCAAAGGACTGGACTTTCTCCATATGAGACTGTTAAATCTTCAACATGTATATAACTCATATAGATGACCCCTTTACTTGAGATTTGATACGATGAGGTCAACATTGAAACGATACATATCAATATACGTATCTCCAGGCTGTCCCTTAGGTGCTAAAGAGTCACTGAATAATTCTTTTCCCTCTCCACCTACTACTGTCACATCAAATCCCTTTGCCTTACACGATTCCTTCAACTTCTCCATGCGTGCAGGGTCAGTTGTTGTTTCCGCAAAGATAGCCTTTACCTGATGTTCAACGATATACGCCGCAGTTTCTGCCATATCACTATTGGATAATTCCGCATCGGTACTAACACCCTGTGGTGCCTTTACGGTAATGTCATAGCGACGGGAGAAATAATTAAACGCGTCATGTGGTGTAATTAGAATTCTATGATCAGATGGAATCTGATTGAGTTGTTCACGATTATACGCATCTAGTTCATCCAACTTCTTAAGGTATGCCTGCAAGTTTTCTTCAATTTCATCTTTTAAATCTGGCAATTTATCCTCAAGTGCTTTAGCAGCTTCTTGCGTTGCTTGTTTATATAAGTCAATATCAAACCAAAAGTGTGGATCGATAATCGTTTCTCCATTTTCTTCCATTCGACCTACTTTTGATTCATCAAAGTTCTGCGATACAGATACCGCACCAATCGATTCAAGTAGTTCAACCATCTTTCCTTCAAAATGCAATCCATGATATAAAACTAAATCTGCATTTTGTAGTTTTGTATTATCTTCAGGCTTAGCCTCATAGGTATGCGGATCTTCTCCTGCCGGGATAATCAGTTGTGTATCAACCTTATCTCCTACAAGAACATTCACCATGTCTTCTAAAAATGAGGTTGTCACTACAACATTTAATTTATCTGATTTCTTTGTAGAACCTGTTGTCATACTTGATTTATTTCCTGCACACGCAGTCATCATAGCAATCGCTATGACTAACAATATTTTCTTAATCATAATTCCTCCATAAGTTAGTTTATACTAACTACAGTTAAAGAATACTGCGTTTTATAGTTAGTGTCAACTAACTTGTTTATAAACTTTTAGAAATTAATAAAAGATGGATGTTCACCCATCTTTTATTGCTTATTTACCAAATCTTTCCTTAAGACGTGCTAACGCATCGTCCATGGATACTTCTTTCTTTATTGGCTTATTTTGTTTTGGTCTTTGATTGTTATGCTTTCCAACAGCTGCTTTACGATGACGATATGCCGCATCACGTTGTTCTAATTGATCAAGCGGCAGTAAGGATAACTGTACACGATTTCTAGCCTCATCGATTTGATATACCCATACTTTCACAATATCATTTACTGCTACACACTCGGATGGATGAGAAATTCTCTTCATCGACATATGAGATAAGTGAACTAAGCCATCTTCATGTAGACCAATATCCACAAAGGCACCAAAGTCCACAACGTTTCGAACTGTACCAGATAACTGGTCCCCTACATGTAGGTCTGAGATATTCAGCACATCACTCTTGAGAAGTGCACCATCAAACTGTTCACGATAGTCACGTAATGGTTGACGAATCGCTTCTTCGATATCTTTAAGTGTATATTCATCAATACCAAGTTCGGCTGTTTTTTCCTTAGGGAAAGAGATATCTGCTGCACCAAGTTTTGTAATACCACATGCTTGCATGAGCTTACGTGCTGCTTCGTAACTTTCTGGGTGGATTGATGTTTGATCAAGCGGTTCATCCCCATCTGTGATACGCAAGAAACCCGCACACTGTGTAAATGCCTTTGGACCTAATTTCTTAACTTTAAGCAATTGTTTACGGTTCGTAAAGCGTCCATTTTCATTTCGATAGTTCACGATTTCTTGGGCTGTACCACTATTTAAACCAGAGATATGTGTGAGTAACTCTAGGGAAGCAGTGTTTAAATCTGCACCAGTACGGTTTACTGACTTCAATACAACTTCATCCAGTCTTTCTGCTAATGCCTTCTGTGGAAGGTCATGTTGGTATTGACCTACACCGATTGATTGTGGATCAATCTTAATTAACTCCGCAAGTGGGTCAAGTAAACGTCTTCCAATCGATACTGCAGAACGTTCTTCAACTTCAATATCTGGGAATTCCTTACGTGCCGCTTCTTGTGCTGACCATACAGAAGCACCTGCCTCTGATACGATTGCATAGGAAACATCTAACTTCTGTTCATGAATAAGTTCAGCGACTAACTTCTCACTTTCACGAGATGCAGTACCATTACCAATTGCGATAATCTGTACATGATACTTTTGGATAAGTGCTAATAACTTCTTCTTAGAAGTTTCAATATCTTCACCCTTCTTTGAGAATGGGAAAATCTTACTAACAGTTAACATCTTACCTGTTTCATCAATGACAGCTAACTTACAACCATTGAAGAAACCAGGGTCAAATCCTAATACAATTCTTCCCTTTAATGGAGCCTGTAAGAGTAACTTCTCTAAGTTCATAGAGAAGATTTCAATGGACTTATTCTGTGCTCTTTCACTTAATTCAGAGCGAATTTCACGTTCGATAGATGGGAATAATAGACGATCACAACCATCTACAACCGCTTCATGTAAAGCCTCCTCAACAATTGTTGTTTGACCCTTGAGTAGTGTCTTTAATGCATTCTTCTTTAACTGTTCGTCATTGAAGACAAAGGAAACTGTAATAACCTTTTCTTTCTCTGCACGATCTATTGCCATAATACGGTGGTCAGCGAGCTGAGAAATCTTTTCACTACGATCGTAGTACATTTCATAGACTTTATTTTCATCAACTGCATCCTTCTTTAACTTTGTCTGAAGAACACCTGCCTGCATGATAGTATCTTTAAATGCCCAACGCTGTTTTGCGTTATCACTGACAACTTCAGCGATAATATCCTTCGCACCCTGAATCGCATCCGCAACGGAAGTCACCGTCTCTGATAAGTACTTCTCTGCCTCAGCTTCTAAGGAACCTTCGGTAGGTAGCGCAAGCATCCAATCCGCAAGAGGTTGTAAACCATTCTTGATCGCTGTTGTGGCACGCGTCTTCTTCTTTTGTGCATATGGGCGGTAGATATCTTCTACCTGGGATAGTTTTGTACATTCGATAACAGACTGCTTAATTTCCTCTGTTAACTTACCCTGCTCTTCAATTAGCTTCAGAACATTCTCTTTTCTTTCCGCTAATTTCTGTTGATATTCATATTGTTTCTGGATATAGAAAATCTGTTCTTCATCCAAACCCTTTGTGGCTTCCTTACGGTAGCGGGCAATAAATGGAACTGTATTTCCTTCCGCTAATAAAGATAGTGTATTTTCGACCTGACTGAGTTGAACTTTTAACTCCGTCGCAATCGCCTGAATGATATTTTCGTTCATGATGTGACTCCCTTCATCCCTACTATTTTATCACTGATTCACTTTATTTTAAAACTCTCGCAAAGAAACCAATTCAGGCTTTCTTTCAATCCTCAAGTGAAAAGTTAAATTCCACTTCTAAGGTATGAAAGTTGAATTTAGTTAT
>JABZLM010000030.1 GCA_015256775.1 Solobacterium sp.
CATTACTGATTTTAGAGCGGAGTTTAATAAAACCCCCGACTGATTTTACTTAAGCAAAATGATTAAGCACGTCCAGAATACTTACCATCAGCTGTAGAGATTTCGATTACTTCTCCTTCGTTGATGAATAATGGTACACGAACATTTAAACCAGTTTCTACAGTAGCGTTCTTAGTAGCGGATGTTGCTGTGTTACCCTTAACTGCAACTTCACACTCTGTAACCTGTAGGTTGACCTTATCTGGTAATTGAACACCCAAGATTTCTCCGTTATAAACCTGAATGTTTACCATTGAAGATTCCTTTAGGAAGTTCTTTTCCCATTCTAAACGGCTTGCTGGAATTTCAATCTGTTCATATGTTTCTGTATCCATGAAGATTAAGTTTGCACCATCGTTATAGAGGTACTGCATTTCTCTCTTATCGATGAAAGCTTCTTCTACACGGTCAGAACCAATTAAGCTAAGTTCCTTAACAACTCCTGTTCTTGGGTTCTTAACTTTAACAGCAACCTTCATCTTAGCCATAGCTGTCTTATTACGGTCAACTGTAATTGCTTGGTATAAATCACCTTCCCAAACGAAACACTGACCTGGTTTAATTTCTGTTGATTGAATCATGGTATTAACTCCTTTCAATTTCCGTTTATAATTTTCTCTTAATATTGGCTTTTTTACAACCTTTTCAACCGAAAAAAGTAAATAAATTATCTGTTCTAGCAAGTTTTTAAAAATTATTCTAATTTTTAGGAAAATATAGAGCAGTTTATGAATGCTACAAATATTATGAAGTATTGACTATCGTGATGTATAAATGGTACATTTTGAACATAGATTTGGTGAGGGGAATGTATGAGTTTTTTTGAAAAAGTCTTTCGGTTTGGACTCATTGCAATTGGTTTAATTTTGCAAGCAATAATAGTACGTAATCTATTTTTATTTTTTACAGCGAATTTTGTATGGATAGAAATAGTACTACGATTACTTAGCATGATAGTTGTTATCAATATTATTAATAATTCACGTCATTTATCTGCAGATATGTTATGGATTTTATTAATTATATTATTTCCAATCCCTGGTACAGCATTGTTCCTATTGTTGGGAGCAAATTTAATAACATCTAAAACTTTTAGAGAACTAATTAAAAGTACAGCCGATTCCAAGAAATACTATGTTCAAGATGAAACAGTTTTAAAAGAGTTAGAAGAAATGGCAACTCAGATGAAAGGTGATTTTCATTATTTGTCTAAGACAGAAGGATATCCAATCTATCGCAATTCTGATTTTGATTATTATCCTCTAGGAGATATTGGTTATCCTGTAATGCTAGAGGAAATGAAGAAGGCAAAGAAATTTATCTTCTTAGAGTACTTTACAATTGAAAAAGGAAACCTTTGGGAAGGTATGCATACAATCCTGAAAGAGAAAGTTGCTCAAGGCTTAGATGTACGTGTAATGTATGATGATATGGGTACAATTCACTCTCTTCCAACAAGCTATGCAAATATGCTTGAAAGTGAAGGAATCAAGTGTGTACGCTACAACAAGATTAATCCATTCTTAGGTGCAGTTATGAATCATCGTGACCATCGTAAGATAATGGTTATTGATGGCACAGTAGCATTCTCGGGTGGTATGAATTTAGCAGATGAATACATTAATCAGAAGATGGTCTTTGGCCACTGGAAAGATAATGTAATTCGAGTTAAGGGTGAAGCAGTTTGGTCCTATACTGTACTCTTCTTAACAAACTGGAATGCAATTCGTAAAACTGATGATGATTATACAGTCTTCAAGGTAGACTCTGTTACACAACATACAGATGGCTATATTTCCCCATATGGTGAAACACCATTTGATGGAGAAAACACAGGGCAGAATGTCTATATGAATATATTGAATCGTGCCAATGAGTATGTATACATTTGTACACCATATTTAATTATTGATACTGAATTAGAAAATGCATTAATCTTAGCAGCTAAACGTGGTGTAGATGTACGTATTATTACGCCAGGGATTCCAGATAAGAAGATCGTTTGGAATATTACAAGATCGTTCTATCGCAATCTGATCGATGGTGGCGTAAAAATCTATGAGTACACACCAGGCTTTATTCATGGGAAAGTATTTGTGAGTGATGATATAGTTGCGACGGTTGGTACAATTAATCTTGATTATCGCTCTCTATATTTACATTTTGAAAATGGCACATATCTCTACGGTTCTAAGAAAGTACTAGATGTACGTGATGATATGTTAGATACCATCAGTAAATCGCACCAGGTTCAAAAGGGTGAAATTAAGAATGGATTGTTACGTAGATTATTTATTGGTGTTGTGAAGTTATTTGCACCATTATTATAAAAATAAATGAAGATGCTATAAAGCTTAAGCATCTTCATTTTTATCAATCTCATATGTTGATTCAGTAGACTGTGTAAGTGTTTCTGATTCGTCTGGTTTTATCTCTACATATTTTTTGAAGTAATACAAAGCATGTGCATAATATGCGCAGAACAATCTGTATAATGTAAGAATTAAAACTAGTGTAACTGCAATAAACATTGCGATAGATAATTGTATCATTGATTCAGCGTTTATATTGATTGTACTATTACTACCAATTAAGATTAATGGCGCATAAAGGGATTTTGCAAAGATTGTTCTTAAAATTGGGAATACAAGTATAATTATGAAGATTAAGGCTGCCAAGCATACCCACATGTAGTGAATATCTATCTTTATTATATCTTTGAATGAATTGATGGATTCTTTAATACTTTCTTTGAATGCTTCTATGCATGCGTGTGCTGGATAAGTATAAATCGTAAAAGCAACGAATATTGTTAAGTAGTATAGTGCTATTGATGTAATTGCTTGCAAGATATCATTGGAAAATACATAGGTAAAAAAATTATCTAAGATTATCACAACTGTTGATACAAATAAAATACTAAGCCCTTTCTCTTTTAAGAGTTCAGGCACATCTGTCAAATGTATTTGATAACCTTGAACGATACGATAAATTTGCATCAAGAATAGGAATGTAGATAATTGTACGATAATCGAAATGATAAAAGAGAGAAGGAAATTTGAATGTGAAGCTTGTTGAAGAAGTGTCTCGTCAATGGAACCGGAAAAAACTATTTTTAGTGCAGGATAATCTTTTAGAATTCTAGATATAATCTGTATTAATACATATAAAAGAAAATATTTTTTAAAACTTGGTTTTCGAATTCGACTTACATCATTATAAAATTGTTCGTTTACAAACATATTTTTTATCCTCGCTTTCTATTAACTATGAAATATGTTTGAATCTTGGTGTAATCTTCATACCTATTGTATCACTAGGATATTGCTTATGATAAATCTAATTTTATAAAATTTAAGTTTAATTGAATGTTCAAAAGAATGAATATTCATTCTATAATGTTTATGGGAGTTAAACTATGAACTATAATAATCAACTAATGAGTAAAAATGGACTTGCGGTATTGAGTCTAGCAAAAGCGCTTCTAAGATATAGGGTGGGAAATCGAACACCAACTGTTACTGAGTTAAGTGAGAGATTAAATATTTCTAGAGGTACTGCACAATCTGCACTTAAAACACTACAAAATAATAATGCGATTCACATTGTGAGTAAGGGACATTTAGGTTCGTATGTTATTGAAAAGAATGACAAGATTCTACTTGAACTTGCTGGAATTAATTTGTTGGTAGGTGCGATGCCTTTACCATACTCTAGAAAATATGAGGGTTTAGCAACTGGCATTATTACTACTATGGAAAATAAACATGGAATTCCAATGACACTTTCTTATATGAGAGGAGCGAAGAATCGAATTGCGATGGTATTAGAGAATCGCTATAATTTTGCGGTTGTTTCAAAATATGCCGCAAAAGAATTCCTAGATACACATAAAGGGCAGATTGATATTGTGTGTGAATTTGGTGAGGGTACATACTGTTCTTCACATGTGATTGTATTCCATGACTCTCATACCAAAGAAATCCAGGATGGTATGCGCGTAGGAATAGATAGAGATTCGATTGATCAAAGTGATATAACAAAGCGTGCATGTGGAATGAAAAAAGTTGAATTCATCCCTGTTGAATCAAATAATTTATTACGCTTAGTACAAAATGGAGAAATTGATGCGGCAGTATGGAATGAAGATGAAATCATAGATAAGATGTCTAAAGTAAACTATGTGAAGGTTTCAATCGACGATAATGATGATACAAATGCTGTGATTGTAACTAATGGTCAAACACCGGAGATGACGGAATTATTACGACAGATGCTTGATGTAAAAGAAACGTTAACTGTTCAAGATTTAGTCTTAGATGGAATCGTGACACCAAGTTATTAAGGAATTATACATGAAAATATTAGATGAAAATTTTAGGTTAGCATGTAATTTTAGAGACCTTGGAGGATATTCTACAGTAGATAATAAAAGAGTGAAAACAGGGCTGCTTTATCGCAGTTGTTTTCTTGGTTGGTTGAATAGAGATGAATTGAGGCATCTTCAAAATCTAGGCGTAAAAACTGTCCTAGATTTGCGTACTTCTTATGAAGCGTATGAAGATCCTGACCCAATCATCGATGGAATAGTTAATTATCGTGTTAGTGGCATGCGTGATAGAAATGGCGAAGGAGTGGATTTTTCTCCATATGGTATTCATAAAATGGTGATTGCGGATGATAGTGATGAAGAAACACTACATACGCATATGGCAGAAATATATAGAAATATGATGTTTCAGAATGAAGGATTTATGTTTATTCTTGAAATGATCAAACAGGGTATCGAATTTCCATTGTTATTTCATTGTGCAACAGGGAAAGATAGAACAGGTGCAATCGCAGTTTTGTTATATTTACTGTTAGGTGTATCAAAAGAAGATATTATGGAAGACTATCTTCTATCAAATAAGGCATATCACACACGCATTGAATTGGCATTAGAACAAAATAGAGAAAGAATCCAACAAAATCCATCACTTAAACGAATTGTTATGATGGAAGCAGGTGTTGATGAGCAAATGGGTAGAGAGATGTTAGATGGTATTTTAGAGAGATATCCAAACTATGAAGAATTCTTCTTGGAAGAATATGGTATAGATGCTGATTTACATCGCCATATTAAAAATATATTTTTAGAATAATATTAAATAATTATTGACGGTAATATCGATTATGCTATTATTAATTTACAAAATACAAAATATTGAATATTAAAGTGAGAAAAATATGATTGATAAGAGTAGCATTATTGAACGTTTAGATATTTTGCATGAAGCTAATATCATTTCACCAACGGTGAGAGAAAAGTCAGAATTAGTAGTAAATCGATTTTTAGATATTTCTGATGATTTTGACCAAGAAAAAATGGATGTGTTTTGTGTTCATTTAGCCATTGCATTATCTCGTGTTGAAAAAGGTGAATGTGAGTCCGGAACTGATGAGAATATTGTTGCTGAAATTAAACAAAACGGTAACTATAACGAGGCTTCTAAAATACTAAATGAAATTGAAGATTTATTTCAGGTGGAAATTCCTGAAGGTGAGAAAATCTTATTATTAATCCATATTTGCAATTTGCTAGAAAGATAGGTGATGGGAGTGAAAATTGCTATTGGGGGAATGCAAAAGAATGAGATGGAATTAGCTGTAAAGAAGGCTGATCCACAGATTGAAACAATTATTACAAATGATTTAAATGCATCAAAACTACTTAAGTCAGGAGAAGCTGATTATTATTTAGGCGCATGTGAAAGTGGTGGCGGATCTGCGATTTCTATTTTGATTGGTCTAGTTGGGTATAGCAAATGTGCAACGGTTTGCAAAAACGGTCAACGACCAAATAAAGATGAAATTATCAAAGCTGTTAATGATGGAAAGATTTGCTTTGGTATGACTGTATCGAGTATTACTGATACAGTTCCTATTCTAATTGATGCTTTAAAAAATAAATAAGGGAGATAATTATTATGGAAATTAATCTAATTAATGCTTTATCAGTAATTGCATTATGTGCACTTACATCATTTATGTCACATATGGGTATGGCGGTGTTCCACGATGGAATTAGACCTGTTATACCAGAGTATCTTGAGAAACGCATGAAGCGTTCAGAGATTGCTTCCGTTGCGTTTGGCTTAAGCGTTGGATTTATTGCTTCTGTTGGTATTGGTAATGCTTTAGCGACAAATTTGATGAATCCATGGCTATTATTCTTAGCGACTGATATTATCGGTATTGCTTCACCTAAGAAATGGTTAGCTCCGATTTTAGGCGGCTTATATGGTTTACTATGCTTTACAGGTATTAGTGCTATTAATGCTGTACTTACAGGATTACCAATTGATTTAATTGGTGGTATGGGTCAAGTTGGAACTTATGTAGTTACTGGTTTTGCAATCTTCCCAATCATTGCAATTTTCATGCAATTTGGCACAAAGAAAGGATTAATTTCCGCTTTAGTTGTATTAGTACTTAGAATTCTTGGACCTAAGTTCTCTACGATTAGTGCAGATGCATGGACAATGATGACTGGTGTTATTATTCTAATTGGATTATGCATTATTAAAGACTTAAGTAATAAAAATAAAGATGCTGAAGATGACTCTAATAATATCTTTAGTGAAAGAGTAGGTAGAATTAAAAAGAATTTACCATTCTTAATGGCTGCTGGTGCGTTGATTGCATTAATCTGTAATTTACATATCTTTGCAGGATCAACAGTTTCTATGTTTGATTTATCTACAGCTTACGCATCTGGCAATGTTGACTTAGTTCGTACAGCTGCAACGAATGAATTAATGCGTGGTTTAAGTTTTATTCCATTAATCGCAACTACAGCTATCACAACAGGTGTATATGGCGTTGCAGGATTTACATTTGTATACGTTGCAGGTTACTTAAGCCCTAACCCAATTATTGCTGTGGTACTTGGTGCAGGTATTATCTTTGCAGAAGTAATGTTACTTGGATTTGTAGGTAAATTCTTAGGAGGATTCCCATCAATTCGTGATGCTTCCGATAATATTCGTTCATCAATGAACCAAGTTGTTGAATTTGCATTATTAATCGGTTCTATTGGTGCATGTGCATCTATGGGTACTGCTACAACAATTGGCGCAGCTGGTGGGTTCTTCATCGGTGGAACAATTTACTTAATTAATGAAGCTACAGGTAGAAAAGTTATGCGTATGGCTATTGGACCTATCGCTGCTATCGCTTGTGGAATTATCTTAAACTTACTATATCTTGTTCAGCTTATTGGACTAGCTGGTTAGAAAAGCGAGGATTTTATGATTCGTACTGTAAGAGGTGATATCGATCCTAGTAAATTAGGAGTCACTATGTGTCATGAACACTTATCTGTTGATTTGGGTAGAATCCGTAATGATTCAGATTCAACGTTTGGATATTCACCATTAGTAATTAATGAAATCAACTTTGCAAAACAGTGTGGTGTTCAAGCATTTGTGGAAATGTCTACAAATGATATGGGAAGAAATGTAAATGATTTACTTAAACTTTCAAATGATTGTGATGTTCATATCATTGCACCGACTGGTTTCTATTTAGAACAGTATCATCCACAGTATATTCATGAAATGGACGAGAATTCGATTGCTGAAATATTTATTAAAGATTTGACGGTAGGTATTGACGATTCTAACATTAGAGCTGGCGTTATCGGTGAAGTTGCAACAAGTAAAGTTATGACTGAAGATGAAAAGAAGGTTCTAGCTGCTGCGGCAATCGCCGGGAAAAAAGTTGGCTGCTGTGTTTCGACACATTGTCAAATGGGAACTTTAGGTCATGAACAGTTAGATATCTTTAAAGAAAAAGGGATTCCACTTAATAAGGTTATACTTGGCCACATTGACCTTTCTAATGATATTGCTTATATGAAATCATTAATGGATCGTGGTGCGAATATTGGTTTTGATACGATAGGTAAAACAACATATCTTAAAGATGAAAGTAGAGCCGATAATCTTGCTCAACTTATTAGAGAAGGTTATGTAAACAATATTATTCTTTCAGCAGATATCTCTAGAAAATCATATATGAAGACTTTTGGAGAATATAGCGGATATACAGCTGTTTTAGATAAGTTTATACCACTTCTTAAAGAACGCGGTATTTGTCAAGATGACATTGATCATCTATTGATAAAGAATCCAAGTAGGATTTTTGATATTCAATAAAATAAACGGCTCAGAGATATTCTGAGCCTAATTTTAACTGGAGGTTTTTTATGAAAACATACCCTTTAAAATCTATTAGTTTAGAAGAAGCCAAGCAAAAACAGTTTCAACTGATTGATGAGATTACAAAAGAATTTCAAGGGAAAGAATTTCTCTCTGCTGGAGATTTTGGTGTAGTACCTGGTTTAAATAAACCGGTATATGCTGAAAAGGTTGAACGAGTCATTGCGAATTTCTTTCATGCTGAGAAGGCACTGCTATTAGTTGGATCAGGTACTGGTGCTATTCGTAGTGGGCTTCAAGTTATGACTTCTGCAAATCAAGAAATCTTGGTGCATACTTCTCCGATATATCCAACTACTGAAGTTAGTATTTTATCGATGGGATTAATTCCTGTCAGAGCCAACTTTAACGATTTGGAAGACATCAAGCGGGTTTTAGATAAACATCAGAATATTCGTACCGCGCTTGTTCAATATACACGTCAAGCAATTGATGACTCTTATGATATGGAAGAAGTACTTCGAACAATCAAATCTGTAAGAGATATTCAAATCATTACGGATGATAATTATGCAGTAATGAAGGTACATAAAATTGGTGTTGAATTAGGTGCTGACTTATCTGCTTTCTCTTGTTTTAAACTATTGGGACCAGAGGGAGTAGGTGTTGTTGTTGGTAAAGCATCTTTAGTAGATGCAATTGAAAAGATGAATTACTCTGGTGGCTCAAAAGTTCAAGGTTGGCAAGCAATGGAAGTGTTAAGAGGTTTTACCTACGCTCCAGTAGCACTAGCGATTCAAGCAGAAGTTAACGAGGAACTTGTAAGACGTTTGAATAATCATGAAGTTGAAGGTGTAAAAGATGCATTCCTAGCAAATGCACAATCCAAAGTATTATTAGTTGAATTTGAAGATAACATTGCAAAAGCGGTATTAGACGAAGCGGAGAAACTAGGTGGATTACCAAATCCGGTTGGTGCTGAATCCAAATATGAAGCAGTTCCTATGTTCTATCGAGTGTCTGGAACATTTAGAAAAGCAGATCCAACATTGGAAGAAAGAATGATTCGTATCAATCCTAATCGAAGTGGTGCAGATACGATTATACGTATTCTAAAAGAGAGTATTAGAAAGGCGAAAGATGTTTCTAGATAAGTTATGTAAGACAAATCCAAATCTTATTCAAACAGCTGTGCATATGCATCAACGGAAACAAATTATGCCTGATACATATGTCGTAGATGTTGATCAATTTTTAGAGAATGCAAAAGCAATTTTGCAAAAGGCAAATGAACAAAATATAGAGCTCTATTACATGCTAAAACAAATTGGACGTAATCCATATTTAGCAAAAGAATTAGAGAAACTTGGCTATAAAGGGGCAGTTGTAGTTGATTTTAAAGAAGCAGAAGTGATAATGAAGAATCATCTACATATATCACATGCTGGACATTTAGTACAGATTCCATCGATGATGGTGAATCAACTGGTAGCGTATGGTTGTGACTATTTCACAGTGTATTCATATGAAAAATTAGTTGAAGTGAATGAGGCTGCTAAAAAGATTGGTATTGTGCAGAAGGTATGCGTACGTGTCATTGGTGAAAATGACAGGATTTATAGTGGACAAACTGCAGGTTTTTATTTAAACCAATTAGAAGAACTCGTACAAAAGTCAAAGGACTTAAAGTATATTGAAATAGCTGGTGTCGATAATTTTCCATGTTTCTTATACGATGAAGTAACAAAAGAGATTCAAGCACAAGAAAATTTGTATACAGTCTTGAAAGCAAAGAAGATATTAGAAGACTTAGGTTGTCACATCAAGAATGTAAATGCTCCATCAGCTACATGCGTGCATACGTTAGAATTGATGAGGCAATACCCTGAAATTACATCTGCTGAACCAGGGCATGGCCTTTCAGGTACGACACCATATCATGTTGATCATGATGCAGTAGAGGTCCCAAGTGTTTTATATCTTTCTGAAGTAAGTCATGTATTAGATAATCATGCATACATCTATGGTGGTGGATACTATAGACGTGGGCATATTCAAAATGCACTAGTTGGATCTTCTTACGAAGGGTTAGTAAAAGATAGTGTTATTCTTCCAGATATGGATTCAATCGATTATCATTTTGGATTAGAGAATCCGCATCATATAGGTGATAGCGCGGTACTATGTTTCCGTTATCAGATATTTGTAACACGTAGTGATGTATGTCTGATTAAAGGGATTCATTCAGCTAAGCCTGAGATTGTTGGCATATACGATAGTTTAGGAGGCAAGAAATGAAGAAAAGATTCATTATAATTGTCTTGGATGGTTTTGGAATTGGAGCGATGCACGATGCTGCACAAGCTAGAGCAGGTGATGAAAAGGCAAATACTTTAGCTTCTATACTTGATGAATTTCCAGACTTAAAATTACCTACACTAGAAAAATTAGGTTTAATGAATGCATTTGGTAGAGAAAGTAATTGTATGAAGTTTCAACCTAAAGCAAACTTTGGTAGAAGTGAGTTAATGCATCAAGGTGCAGATACATTTATGGGTCATCAGGAAATCATGGGAACCAAACCAAAGAAACCGCAGTTTGTACCTTTCCAAGAGAAAGTGGATGAAGTTGCAAAGCATCTAAAAGATGCTGGGCATAAGGTTGAGATTATCAATCGAGATGGTCTTCGTTATGTAGTCGTCGATGATTATGCTACGGTTGCAGATAACTTAGAAGCAGATTTAGGTATGTGCTATAACGTAACAGCACCACTTGATTACATGCCATTTGAGAAAGAGTACGCAATTGCAAAGTTAGTCCGTGAAGTTTCAACCGTCGGTCGTGTCATTGTATTTGGTGGAACTGGAAATACAATGCAGGATTTATATAACGCTGAAGAGATTCGTGAAGGAAAGTATATTGGTATCGCTTCGGCTAAATCAAAATCATATGATCAAGGGTATCAATGTCTTCACCTGGGTTATGGTGTAGATAAAGAGGTACAAGCACCTACAATTCTAACCAAGAGTGGTATTCCATGTACGCTGATTGGTAAGGTTGCGGATATTGTTGCAAATGACTTAGGAAAGTCCATCTCATGTGTTCCTACACCAGAAGTTATGGAAATCACTTTGAACTCTATTCTTGAAATGGAACAAGGATTTATCTGTACAAATGTACAAGAGACAGATTTAGCAGGCCATGCACAAAACGCAGCTCGATATGTTGAAGTTCTAAAACAAGCAGATGCAGGTTTAGCAAAGATTCTTCCACATCTAACTGTGAATGATATTCTGATTGTTCAAGCAGATCATGGTAATGATCCAAATATTGGACATTCTAAACATACAAGAGAATGTGTTCCACTTCTAATCTACCGTAAAGGATTAGAAGGAGTACAAATTGGTACACGTAAGACAATGTCTGACATGGGTGCTAGTTGTTGTGATTACTTTAATGTAGAAGCACCACAAAACGGGGAATCCTTCATAGAACTCATCGGTGGAAAAAACTAAGAATATATAAAAATGAAATACCTTACTATTTAATATGCTTTATATTAGAATAGTAGGGTATTTTATGATTGATGAGGTAGAACTATGTCACTATTTACGCAGATGATACAACTACAAATGCAGATACTATTGATGCTTAGCATTGGTTTTTTTCTGCGTAAACAGAAAATTGTAACACCAGAAATTCGCAAAGGATTATCTACACTTTTGATAAATGTGGTTTTACCATGTACCGTCATCATCTCATTTATGAATGACTCAGTTGTAAATTCAGATTTATTAATGACTTGTTTCATTGCAGTTTTAATATCTGCAATTATTCAGACAGTATCAATCATCGCTAGTAAGTTTCTCTTCCAGAAATATGAGAAGACAGATGCGAATGTACTACGTTATGGCATGATTGTATCTAACTCAGCTTTTATTGGTATTCCGATTATCCAAAGTATTTATGGTAGTGAAGCGGTAATGTTTACATCAGTATTTCAGATTCCAATCATTGTAACGATGTGGACAATCGGTTTAGCATTATTTAAACCAATTGATCATAGACATGCATTGAAGTCGGTTATCAAAAATCCATCTGTGGTTGCGGTAATGATTGGCTTTGTTATTATGCTAACTGGCATTAAATTTCCACTTTTTATCACGAAAACAATTAGTAGTATTGCTTCATGTACGACAGCAATCTCTATGTTTGTAGTGGGATCAATTTTGGCGGAGATTGAGTGGAAAAACTTATTTGAAAAGAAAGTATTATTATACTGTGCAATTCGTTTAATCATATATCCGTTCTTGGTATTTATCGCATTAACATTTTTAAATGCACCTACACTAATTAAGGCGATTGCGGTGATTATGACAGGAATGCCAGCAGGATCTACTACCGCAATTCTTGCGGAGCAGTATGGATGTGATGCAAAGTTTGCAGCGAAGTTGATTCTTGTCTCAACTGTATTATCAGTAATCACGATTCCAATTCTATGTTTAGGTTTATAACTGTATAGTACAATTAACTCATCAGTACATGAGCAAATCAGTTGTGAGAGATTTTTTTAGATGATACCATATGAAAACAAATAGCATACTTTTGCTATTTTTTTTGTGGGAGGTAAATAGATGGTTAGAAAAATCGTAGGTTTCATATTGTCTTTGGTATTAGGTCTAGGAAATCTCTTGTCGTTTACATCTGCAGTTAATGCAGAGGAAGCTGGTAAGATTTGGTTAAACGATGATAATACTGTTACATATACAACAATTAATGATGCTGTGGCTGCAGGTCATACAGGTGATATCATTCGTGTCAGTGGAACATTTGATACAACTAACACTGCATTTAGAGATGCTGTCGTAAATAATGATATGACACTTGAGTTTGTAGGGAATACAGTAATCTTGAGTGATAACAGCTTGCAACATGGTCTTACCATCGCTAGTGGGTCACATATCAAGACTGTAAATGGCTCAACACTAACAATGAAGGGTTTTAATACAGCGCTCAATCTACAAGTTGGATCTGAAATGAATGATGGTTTATATACTTTTGAGAATAATGAGCAGGTAAGCTTAAATGGATTTATTAATGGCTCTGCAAGAGAAAATCTTGTGGTTAATGTTACCTCAAATTCCTTTTCAAGATTGTATAATGATAATTTTCACGTGGAAAATGCGACTGTTAAGTTGAACGCTACGCCAATCAGAACAGATGGTGTTTATTATCCACTAGGCATTATGCCAGATGGTGGTATCGGTGCTCTTCAAATGGCATATAACTTTAAAAATGTGCACTTTGAAGCAAGGGGAATAGCCGGATATGAAGTAGGAAAGTGGAATATTGAAGACTCATTGATTGATATTGATTTTGGTGGAGATAATTCCTCTGGCGGTGTTGGATACATTCAGTTTAATTATCATGTTGCGCCTGGTGTATCTATTATCAAAAATACAAACCTTCATTTAAAAAATGTTGCGATGGGATTATCTGTATTAAATGATCCGGATACTTCTACAATGGAATTAGATATTGATAATTCAATTGTGACACTCGATACACTAGGAAGTGATATGGATTCTTCTGTTGGAAATTCAGGTATTCAAGTTTCGGGTGCTAAAGTAAAGATTAATGATTCGGTTATCAACTATACTAGATCAACCCCTTATGGAACGGCATTCTATATCATTGGTGGCGGCTCACAACTTGAAATGACTGGAGATACTGTCATTAATACGCCTGCTAGCTTAGATGCAGTAGATATAACAGAGGATAAGATTGATAATGCCGCTGCGGTACTTGCACCAAATGATGCATATGTTGTAACAGGTGGTTCACACCTTGTAAAGTATCATAAAGATACGATAGCAGAAATTAGTACAACACCAACCAATGGTGCAGCAAATGGCAATGAAAAACTGACTTATTTCCAATTGGCAGATCCTTCTGTAACGTCTCTATCTCCATTAAATAAAAATGGTCAACGTTATACATATGGGGTAGCTAACGCTTCTAGTGATGGCAATAAGTATGTATGGGTACCAAGTGTGAAGGTTACATTTAGCCTAGGCGATAACCCAAGTGCTACATTTGCGGATGGTACAAATGCAAGTAAAGAAACATTAGCGATGCGTGGTCATACGATTGGTATGGCAGTTCGTGCAAATGATGAAGCGATACCATCATTTAATACAACTCCAATCAGTAATGATGCTAGTAAGCAATTCAAGGGATGGTTTTATAGGGATGCAACAGGCAATGTTCTTCCATTTGACCCTAATACAACAGATGTACTAGAAACAATGAATGTATTTGCAATGTGGGAAGAAGTACCACAACCAATCGTTACACCAACACAACCAACACAACCAGCTACATCAGTAACACCAAAGACAAGTGATAACACGAACATTGGATATCAGATTGGTGTGTTACTAGTAAGTTTAAGTGCAGTAGTGATTTTATTAAAAACACGTAATCTAGTTACAAAGTAATAAATTAATATAAAGTTATCCGGTAAAATGGATAACTTTTTTATGCAAAGTATGCTTGACATATAATGCAAAGTTAACTATACTTTAAATGCAAAGCAAACTTTGCGTATATATCGATATATCAGATAGGAGCATAAAGGTGAAAAATAGAATAAAGGAACTCAGAAAGGAACATAAGTTATCTCAGGGTGAACTTGCGGATTTGGTTGGTACGACGAGACAGACGATAACTTCAATTGAAGTAGGGAAGTATACTGCATCATTACCGCTAGCGTATAAGATTGCAAAGCAATTTTCATTAAGTATTGAAGAAGTATTTGATTTTTCGGAATTAGAGGAAGAGGAATAAACATGGATAAGAAATTATTGAAGGCAAAACAAGAATTACAAAAATATACAAATATTTGGATAGTGATTGCGATATGTTCAGTATTGATTCTTGTTGTAAATAGATTCGGATATCTGACGAAATCATATGCAGATAGTCACTTTGCTAACTATATGAATGGATTTTATATGGGGCTATTTATTGTAATAATCATAGGTGCTGGGTGTAATATTGCAAAGAATTATAAAGCGATGAAGAATGAAAAAGATTTGATGCGTTTATATAATGAGATGCATGATGAAAGATGCCGTCAGATTGAATTAATGTCTAAACGTCAAGCATTTTTGATTGCGGAAGATTTATTGTTAGTAGTTGCTGTGATTGCAAGTTTCATAAATTCTTATCTATTTGCTGGTATCATCATTTCAATGATTGTATTTATCTTTACTTCTATTATCTGTAAGGAATACTACAAGAGAACTTATACAGGAGAAGAGTAAGAAAACTATGACAATAAAGATATTATTTGTTTGTCATGGAAATATCTGTCGTTCGCCTATGGCGGAGTATATCTTTCGTAAACTAGTGAGTAATGCTGGCGTAAGTGATCAGTTTGTAATAGCGTCTGCTGCAACTAGTTCGGAAGAAATATGGAATGGTAGGGGTAACCCAGTATATCCTGCTGCGAAACAGAAACTATATGAACATGGTATGAACTGCGATGAAAAACGAGCTCGTCAAATCACTGCGAAGGATTATGCATATTATGATCTTTTAATTGGTATGGATGAGATGAATATCCGCAACATGCAAGAAATGTTTCATAATGATCCAGATAGAAAGATACATCTATTGCTAGAATATACAGGGATTCGTAGAGGAATTTCTGATCCTTGGTATAGTGGCGATTTCGATACGGCGTATCATGAAATTGAAAAGGGATGTGTTGCGCTATTTGAATATCTTACAAATGAATTGAAATGAAACTGGACATCTACTGTAGTGGATGTCTTTTTTGTAACTGCTTTCTTTTTCAAAATATAAAAAATCAGGCAGAGTTAGTATGTTTTATCGTTGAATCAACTATAATTTTTTGATGGAAAGTACTATAATTAAGGCGCTAATGTTTATGGGAGGTAACTATGGAAATAGAAGTGATTCAAGATCTTATTAAGATGGATGAAGAAACTCGCAATAAGATTAATAATGCCCATGAATTGAAGTACAAATTGAAGCAGGCAATTGAGCAGGAGAAAAAGAAACTGACGGATGAGGCTTGGGCCAACGTAGAGGCACAGGTTAAATCAATGCGTGAAGAAATTCGTACGACTCATGAGAAGGAACAAGCAGAAGCAAAAGCAATGTATGAGAAAGAATCAAAGCGTATCACTGACATGTTTAACGCAAATAAGGAACGTTGGATTCAAATGATTGCGGATTATACTGTTGGAAAAAGAGAACAGGAGTAGCGAATGAGCAAATCAAGTAATGCGATTACCGCTAAGGCGAGAGCGATGCTTGCAGAACATTTGAAACCTGTTGATTACGCAACGATGTTACAAAGAAAGACGGTTGGTGATATTGCGATATTTTTACAAAGTCAACCTCTTTATAAAGAATCTTTGGAGGGAATTAATCCAAAGTCAATTCATCGTGGCCAGTTAGAGGTTTTACTTCGTACAGGTGTATTCAATCGATTTGCAAAGTTGATTCGCTATGCGGATGATAACGCAAAACATTTTGGACATATTGCGGTCATGGAAACAGAAATTGAATTAATTTTAATGAAATTACATTCGCTATCTGACCAAGACAATGAGATATTACGCCAAAATATGATTTCTAAGTTACCGCTATATATCGGGAGCTATACTTCGTTTCCATTGGAGGAATTGGCAGATAGTGCTTCCTTTCAAGATGTATTGGCGTTATTAAAAGATACTTCTTATCATGATGTATTAAAGAAGTATGAACAAAAATCCTTAGAGGATATGGATTTCATCAATTTGGAACATTCCTTACGTACTAGATATTACGCAACGTGTCTAGAAACGATTGAGAAGTATTCTAATACAACTTCAAAGGAAAAGATGAAGGAAATTATCTTATCTCGTATTGAGTTAGAAAATATCGCAATCATTTATCGTTTGAAGAAGTATTTTACTGTTTCTAAGGAATTTATTAAGCAGATGCTAGCAGACTATTGTTGTTTCTTTCGTATGAAAGATTTATACGACATGGTTGACAATGATACTGCAGAACAAGTGATTCAGCGCTTAGAGAAATCAAGATATAAAGCGTATCTATCAAATCAGAAATTTCTTTATATTGAACATTATGCACAACGTATTGCGTTCAATATGAGTGCACATTTCATTCGTACTGATACCGATCCGAATCTATCGCTACTAGCATATGTATTACTAGCAGATATTGAGATTCAGAATGTTATTGATATTATCGAAAGTGTAAGATATCAGATTCCACAAGAGCGTGTGAAAGCTCTGCTGATTTATTAAGAAAGGATTGCACATG
>JABZLM010000031.1 GCA_015256775.1 Solobacterium sp.
AAAAAGAGGTCAAAATTTGACCCCGAGTTATTTTACAGGGTCACCCCGACCCCGACTGATTTTAGAGTGCCCATTTTAAATAGCTATGACATTTATATGTGTCATAGCTTTTTTTATTACTTAGATTATATACCCGTGTTTGATCTTCCGAATTACTTTTTCAAATTGTTCAACATCCCAAGTAACAGGTGTTGGATAACTAGGATTCCCTTCTTTCTCTGCTCCAATCGCAAGATAATGAATATCCTCCTCTTGAATTTCCGGAATCGAAGTTGGAATAGAAAAAATTTGATTTAGATCTTTTAGTTTCTGAATAAACTGCTGTGACTTATCCTGGTCAGTAGTACCAGTGATACCTACTACATCTGCAATCTTCGCAAGTTTACTGACCACTGCACTACCATACTCTTCTAATACAATTGGCAAGATGATAGCGTTTATCATTCCATGCTGTAAATGATACATCCCACCTATTCCATGTGCTATCGCATGAACATAACCAACATAGTTATTAGAAATCGCTACACCGGCATTATAAGAAGCTTCCAATAGTTCTAGTCGATAATGCTTATTTAAACCATTTTCAAAGCTAGGTACTAAGTATTGGAAAATGGACTTGATAGCACATAATGCATATTCATTGGTCTTACGATTATTAAAACAATTTATATATGCTTCAATCGCATGTGTTAGAGCATCCATTCCTGTATAAGCTGTCATATTACTAGGTAACGAAACCAATAGTGAACTATCTAACACTGCATATTTCGGAATTAAAAATAAATGGCTTAATGCATACTTACGTTTTTTGATTGGATCAGTAATAACAGCCCCTGCAGTCACTTCGGAGCCAGTACCAGCAGTTGTTGGTACAGCAATCAATAAAGGCAACAGCTTACTTACCCTTCCTGTATGTAATACTGTAGTAACATCTAGCTTTTTCATTTGTACACACGCAAGTGCTGCCTTTGAACAATCAATCACAGAACCTCCACCAATTGCGATAAGTGCTTGACAACCTTCTTTTATAAACATCTCTTTGAGCTTTTCTACATCAGAAATTTCAGGATCAGGTTTTAAATCATGAAAGATACTGTACTGAATGTCATTCTGATTTAATGCATCAAAGAATGATTGTAGAGTTCCTCTTTTGATAAATCCAGGTGTAGTTACAATCATGTAGTGTGTTAGATGTTTCTCTTTTAAAACATCAACAAGATCAAGTAATGCATGTTCCCCTTTTATCATCTTTGGTTGCATATATAACTGTATCTTTTGTATTGGGCTAAAGAGTGCTTGTCTAAACCGTAATAAGAAATGAATCATCGATATACCTCACTACGTTTAGTATAGCACTCTTACATTTCATAATAGGAAAAAGACATATCCCCTAAATGTAGAGGATATGTCTTTGTTTGTTTAATTATTCAGAAGTTTCTTCGTCTTGAACTCTCTTCTTGAATAAGAGTCTGTTGTAACGCTTTTCAGCATCCTTACGAGCCTTCTCGAATAACTTATCTGCTTCTTCTTGACCTAATACCTTAGGTAAGTTGAAGTAACGAGCTTCGTTGAGTAAGAACTCATTGAACTTAGAGAAGTCTGGTGTACGAGAGTCAATCTGTAATGGCTTCTCAAGTCTTGGGTCAAAACGGTATAGAACTGTATAACCGCAAGCAACCGCATTCTTCTGAACGTTAGGCATGTTAATCAATCCACCCTTAATACCGTGCTCTAAGCATGGTGAGTAAGCGATGATAATTGATGGTCCCTTATAACTTTCAGCTTCCTTAAATGCCTTGATTGTCTGAGACTGGTTAGCACCCATAGATACCTGTGCAACATAAGCTGTACCGTATTCCATGAAGATCTGACCGATATCCTTCTTAGCACCCTGCTTACCACCGGAAGCGAACTTCGCGATAGATGAAGCCTGAGATGACTTAGAAGATTGTCCACCTGTGTTGGAGTAAACTTCAGTATCAAGTACTAATACGTTTACATCTAGATTATTAGCCATTACATGGTCTAATCCACCGTAGCCAATATCATAAGCCCATCCATCACCACCGATGATCCAAACAGACTTAGATACAAGGTCTCTTTCAAGTTTAAGTAGTTCCTTAACCTCTTGGTTAGAAGAAGCCTTAACCTGTTCAATCAACTTGTTAACGATTGTTCTTTGAACCTGA
This sequence comes from Solobacterium sp., assembly GCA_015256775.1. Lineage (GTDB taxonomy): Bacteria > Bacillota_I > Bacilli_A > Erysipelotrichales > Erysipelotrichaceae > Bulleidia. Next base: position 2,190 of record JABZLM010000031.1, read on the forward strand.
CGGTCGTCATTAGCAGCGATATACGCTTCAAATGATGCCTTTAAGTCAGCTTCAACCTTATCAAGGTTATCTTCCATAATCTTGAGGATACGAGCACTCTTGTATGACTGTGCAATTGCCATACCATAACCGTATTCAGCGTTGTCTTCGAATAATGAGTTAGCCCAAGCAACACCTTCACCATTTTCATCTTGAACGAATGGGTTTGATGGAGTAGCAGAGCAGTAAATCATTGAGCAACCTGTTGCGTTAGCAATTAACATATCGTTGCCGAATAACTGAGAAGCTAGACGGTAGTATGGAGCTTCGCCACATCCTGGGCAGCATCCAGATACTTCAAAGTAAGGCATCATTAATGATACGCCACCTTCAGTGTTGTTATTGCCATATTCCTTCTTATATGTTGTGTGCTTGTATAGATATTCAGCGACTGGTTCTTGACCTAGCTGAGTCTTAACATCAGCTGCTGATAATGCCTTAGTAGGACAAACCGTAATACATACACCACAGCCTACACAGTTACGTGTTGATACTTGAATTCTAAACTTGAGATTAGCTTCCTTAGCTCCCTTATATGCAGGAGAAGGATCCTTAAGTGTTAACTCAACATTGTTTTCATCAGCAATCTTTTGAGCTGTAGCAACTTCTTCTTCATCCATTAAGAATGAACGAATTGTTGAATGAGGACATGCAAATCCACACTTACCACATTGGATACACTTATCAGCTTCCCATTCAGGAACAAGTGTAGCGATTGTTCTCTTCTCTTCAAACGCAACATTAGGCTTTAATGTACCATCTGTTACACCGAACTTCAAGAAAGCAGATACTGGCATATCTTGACCCTGTAAGTGGTTGATTGGTGTTACATGTTCATCAAAGTATGCATCACCAGTTGTGCCCTTAACAGACTTATCAAACTGTAAGTCAGCCCAAGCTGGATCTACAGTTACTTCTACGATTCCTGAAGCACCTGCTTCAATAGCCTTGATGTTCTTATCTACAACATCCTGTCCCTTACGAGCATATGTATGACGAGCAGAATCCTTCATTAATTCTAAGGATGTGCTATATGGCATAATCTGTTCATTTAGACGGAAGAAAGCTGCCTGTAAGATTGTATTTGTGAAACGTCCCATTCCTGTATCTTGCGCAATCTTAGTTGCGTTAATGATATAGAACTTCGCATGACGTCTTGCAAGTCTAGCTAAGATACGGTTAGGTAATCTATCTGCGATTTCTTCTGCTGGGATAGTTGTGTTGAGTAAGAATGTTCCGCCTTCCTTAAGGTCACGAACCATATCAAACTGGAAGCAGTAGCTATCTAATGAACAAGAAATAAAGTCAGCCTTATCAATGTAATATGGGCTATGAATTGGGCTCTTACCAAATCTTAAGTGAGAACGAGTTACACCACCAGACTTCTTTGAGTCATATGCAAAGTAAGCCTGTGAGTATAAATCTGTATTGTTACCAATAATCTTAACTGTTGACTTGTTAGCACCTACAGTACCATCAGAACCTAAACCATAGAAGATACATGATGTATAGTCAGCATCAACTGTAATATCAACTGGTTCAATCGAAAGATTTGTAACATCATCTTCAATACCAATTGTGAACTCTTCCTTTGGAGAATCCTTCTTCAATTCTTCAAATAAGCCATTGATATGAGAAGGGTTTGTATCCTTAGAAGATAGACCATAACGTCCACCAACGATTGTTAGACCCTTGATATCACGTAAAGCATATACAACATCTAAGAATAATGGCTCACGCGCACCCTGTTCTTTCGTACGGTCTAATACAGCAATCTTCTTAACAGTTGCTGGAAGAACAGACTTCAAGAACTCAACAGAGAATGGACGATATAAGTAAACCTTAATTAAACCTACTTTTTCGCCTCTCTTAACGAGTGTATTGATTGTTTCTGTAATAGTATCTGTTACAGAACCCATAGCAATAATGATACGTTCAGCATCAGGAGCACCTACATATGTAAATGGTGCATAGTTACGACCTGTATGCTCAGAAATCTTCTTCATATAATCAGCTACTACAGCTGGAATATTTGCGAAGTGATTATTTTGAGCTTCGGCAGCCTGGAAGAAGATATCATCGTTCTGTGTACCACCACGAACAACTGGGTTTGTATGTGGGTTTAGAGCTAAAGCACGGAACTCTTCTAACTTCTCTTGGTTAACTAAGCTTCTTAAGTAGTCATAGTCCATCACTTCAATCTTATCGATTTCATGTGATGTACGGAAACCATCAAAGAAGTGCATTACTGGTACACGTTGATCAATTGCGACCAAGTGTGCAACACCAGCTAAATCCATACAGTCCTGTACGGAGTGTGAACAAATCTGAACAATACCTGTTTGGCGACAAGCATAAATATCAGAGTGATCACCGAAGATACTTAATGTGTGTGTAGCTAAAGTACGAGCTGCTACGTGGATAACTCCTGGTAACATTTCACCCTTTAACTTGTAAATATTTGGGATCATTAATAATAGACCCTGTGAAGCTGTAAATGTTGTAGCTAAAGAACCAGCCTGTAATGCACCGTGAATTGCTCCGGCAGCACCACCTTCAGACTGCATTTCCACAACCTTAACACGATCTCCAAACACGTTCTTACGACCTGCTGTTGACCATGCATCAACATTTTCCGCCATAGGCGATGACGGTGTAATTGGATAAATACCGGCTACTTCCGTAAAAGCATACGCGGCGTGGGCAGTTGCGGTATTACCATCCATAGCTTCGAAAACTTTTTTGTTTTCAGTACTCATATGTCCTCCTTCATAATACCTCCATATATTATAAAACTAAAAGATATGAAATAATAGACATTTGCGCAATAAATACACTATTCCCCACTATTTTTCTGTGATTTTTTTACAACCCAAAATAATTACCTAACATTGTTTTATAAATACGATTCAATTTGTGTATTTCCTTGTCGCTGTATAAAAAAAGAAGTCCCAAGACTTCTTTTATTGATTCATGGATTTCATAACGGAACGAATCTGTGCCTCACTTGGCTTACGTCCCATTTGCATAAACATTGCACGAACCATCTTCTCATTGATTGGTGGATTTTCTTTCAGTTGCTTTTCGAAATATTTTCTTGTTAAAAAGAATGTTACGATTGCACCGATTAATCCTCCAGCAATGAAGAATCCTAATGAACTCCAAAATTCCATAAATTACACCACCTATTCTTCATGTACCCTGTTATTTTATCTTGTTTTGTACATGCTTGCAACGGCTAAAACAGCGTTTTATTTTGCTGAATCCTTCGCTGTCGTGATTTTAATTAAATCAGCGTAGATATTGTAAATCTTTTGATACTGCTCATCTGTCATTTTTGGATTTACATCTATATCATAGTCATCCAAGACACCTACATGGAAATCTACAACTCTACCATTTTTAACTGCCATAACATCCGGAATGTAGAGAGATGTTCCTCCACCCTGTGGATTTTCAAGGTATGTTACATCGATAAACTCTTCAACCTTTTCACGATATTGCATAAACTCTTCGTCAGTCTTGTAGAACTTTCTACTTACGTCTACATAGTAGACCGTAACCCCAGCATCCTTAGCAGCTTGATTTAATACCGCAAATGCTTTTTGACTATATCGTGAGTCAGGTTTCGCAAATACCATTACACCTGAATATTTATTTTCAAAGAATGTAATAGCGGATGGTAATGAAATCTCCTTAATGGATGGTTCCTTATCTGTAATCTCTGTAAACTCTGAGATTGTACCATCTGTTACATAGTCTAATTTGTATTGTTCCTTTGGAGTGCAACCAAGCATGAATGCACATAGAACAATCATCATTAACTTCTTCATCATTGAATTCCTCCTTCAACACTATCATTTTATCAAAAAAAGTCGGTATCATAACCGACTTAAAGAAATATTAAGACCGAAGGTAGATATAGTTCCCTCTTCTGTAGAGGTGGGTGTCCTTGGTAAAACTTCTGGATCCTCGCTCGTAACGAGTTTTCACTCCATCTTACGCAATCAGAACTCCCTTATATCATATTGTAGGAAAAATATGTTCCCTCCGGCACATGTATTATAGCACTAGAGGGAAATAAGAATAGTCTTGACACTTTTATTTTTCTTGCTTAGAGATTTCGATACCCAAAATATCTAATTGTTTCTTATCAACAATATTTGGTGCTTCACTCATAAGGTCAAAAGAACTATTTGTTGTTGGGAATGCCACAACATCACGGATGTTATCTGTACCAGCTAATACCATGATTAAACGTTCTAGGCCAATACCTACACCACCATGTGGAGGTGTTCCATAACGGAAGGAATCTAAGAAGAAACCAAAACGTGCTTTCGCATCTTCTAGTGAAAGTCCGATTGCTTCAAATACCTTAGCTTGTAATTCTTGACTATGAATACGAATTGAACCAGATAAGAGTTCATATCCATTTAATACTAAGTCATAGGCACGTGAAGAAACGTGTCCTGGATCAGTGAATAGTTTATCTACATCTTCTTCCTTTGGTGCTGTAAATGGATGATGTGCTGCTACCCAACGCTGATCTTCTTCACTGTACTCAAACATCGGGAAATCCGTAACCCAAAGGAATTTATAAGTCCCTTCCGTAGGAATCAAGTTTAACTCATGTCCTAAACGTACACGTAATGCACCTAAAGATGTCTGTGCAATTCTTGCGCTATCCGCAATGACTAGTACCAAGTCGTTATTTGCAAGACCCAACTTCTCTACTAACTTCGCCTTTTCTTCCTCACTTAATACCTTTGCGATAGAACCAGTTAATAAATCATTTTCCATCTTGAGGTATGCAAGTGCTTTTGCCTTAAAGCCGTGTTTTACAAAGTCTTGTAATTGATCTAAACCTTTACGGCTATACTTATCAGCCGCATTTTCAAACTTCACACAGTTTACAACTCCACCGTTTTCAATTGTATTCTTGAATACTTGGAATTCTGTATTTTCAAATACAGATGTAATATCTTGAATCTCATTACCAAAACGCATATCTGGTTTATCACTACCAAAGCGTCTCATACATTCAGCCCATGGGATACGCACAAAATGATCTTCTAGTTTGTAGTTCTTTGTTTCATTGAAGATATTTTGCATAAGATCTTCAACAACTGCGAAGATTGTATCTTCATCCCCAAAGCTCATTTCAATATCGATCTGTGTAAATTCAGGTTGGCGGTCTGCACGTAAGTCTTCATCACGGAAACATCTAGCAATCTGGAAGTACTTCTCCATTCCACCAATCATCAACAACTGTTTATAAATCTGTGGTGATTGTGGAAGTGCCCAGAACTTACCATTATAGATACGAGATGGAACAAGATAATCACGTGCCCCTTCTGGTGTACTTCTTGCTAGGATTGGTGTTTCAACTTCCACGAAACCTTGTCTGTCCAAAACATTTCTAGCAACCATACATACCTTATGACGTAAGATTAAATTCTGCTGTAATACAGAACGACGTAAGTCGAGATAACGATATTTCAAACGTGTATCTTCACTCGTATCAGTATCATCCGCAATTGTGATAGGTGCTGTTTCCGCACTATTTACGATGTTAACAGACTCTACATGAATTTCAATTTCACCTGTTGCAATCTTTGGGTTTGCGTCCTTACGCTTTTCAACTGTACCTGTTACCTGCAAAATGTATTCATTACGAACATCCTTAACAGCATCTGCGATACTTTCATCAAATGTTAACTGTACGATTCCACTACGGTCGCGTAAATCAATAAATACAAGTGATCCTAGATTGCGACGCTTGGCAACCCAGCCAACTAACGTAACTTTTTCACCTACATTTGCTAGACGCAAAGTTCCATTTTCATGTGTTCTTTCCATTACTTATTCTCCCATTGTTTGAGTGTCTCTAATAATTCACCCTGGTTGATTGTTACCTGGGACTTATCAGAAATATTCTTTACATTCATTGTGCCATTCTTAACTTCATCTTCACCAAGAATGACTACATATTTTGCTTTGTTACGATCAACACTCTTAAACTGTGCCTTTAGTGAGCGTTGTACGAGGTTAGCTTCTGCACTATAACCTGCATGACGTAGCTGTTGTACTGTCTTTAAAACAGATGTTCCTACATCACCTAAACCGATGACATACACATCACATGTATTTTCATCGCCAAAGTCATGTCCTTCCTCAGTCGCTAAGTTAATCAAGCGTTCCATACCAATCGCAAAACCAATACCAGACATTTCTGGTCCACCATAATACTCTACAAAGTGGTCATAACGTCCACCCGCAAAGATTGTAGCTTGTGCACCACTATCCGGTCTTGTAGATACAACTTCAAACACTGTATGTGTATAGTAATCAAGACCTCTTACAAGGTGATCGTCAACTTCATATGGAATCTCTAGTGCATCCAAACATGCAAGCACTCGATTGAAGTATTCCTTAGATTCTTCATTTAAGTAATCTGCAAGTCTTGGTGCTGTATGCATGCATTCTTTATCGTGGTCTACTTTACAATCCAAAATACGTAAAGGATTCTGCTCATAACGACGATGACAATCTCCACATAACTCTTCTAGATGTGGCTGAAAATATTCCTTTAAAGCAGTACGATACGCAGCTCTTGAAGCGTCATCACCAAGTGTATTAATACATACTTTAATACTTGAGATACCCATCTGTTTCACAATGTCATATCCTAGGGCGATTGTTTCCGCATCTAATTCAGGAGACTTTGCGCCGATATTTTCAACGCCGAATTGTGTAAACTGTCTTTGTCTACCCTTTTGTGGATTTTCATGACGGAACATCGCACCAAGATAATAGAATCTACCAGGCATCTCCATCGATCCATATAGCTTATGTTGATCGAATGCACGGATAACACCTGCAGTTCCTTCTGGTCTTAATGTATAGGAATGTGTGCCCATATCAAATGTGTACATTTCCTTGTTGACCATATCACTGGAGTCATTTTCACGCTTAAATACTTTTGTCTCTTCAAAATATGGTGTACGAATCTCACGGTAACGATAACGTTTTGTCGTTTCACGAATAACTTCTTCTGCGTGATGCCAACGATTCATCTCATCTGGCAAAATGTCGTAAGTTCCTCGTGGTGTTTGATAACTCATAGTTTTTCCCTCCTTTAAACAAATATAAAAGCGTCCCTATCCAAGGACGCTTTGTGCGCGGTACCACCTTAGTTCATGATTTCTCATGCGCTCTTTCCGTAACGTGGAATACGTTTATCCCTACTAATTTCAGGATATCTTCTCCAGAGTGTCAATCCTGTAAGAATCCGCCAATGCTTGCACCATACCATTGTCGCTCTATCGTCTTCTAACAAGAACTCTCTTTCTAAGAATTTAGTAGTATTATAGCCCTTACGCTTACTTTTCTCAAGTAGTTTATTAATGTGTTGTACGATCAACACTGAGTACAGACTCTACTTTACGAATATTCGCAAAGACATTGTCCATCTGTTCTAAATTTCTTACTCGCATCGATACTTTTACAGTAGATGTTAGTGTTTCATGGTTGACTGTAACATTAATTGATTCAAGTTGTACCTTGCATTGCGAGATTGTATTAACAATATCCGTAAGTAAGTGTGGTCGATCATTACAGATGATGCTGAGATCAGAATCATACATACGATCCGCATCACCATCTTCCCACATTACATGAATGAGTTTTGTTTTCTCATTCCTAATATTAGGACAATCTATACGGTGAACCTTAACACCTTCGCTTCGTGTTATATACCCAATAATTTGATCACCATAGACTGGTAAACAACAGTGTGCTAGTGACATCTTCATCGATTCAACACCAGGAACGACTAGTCCTGATTTAGAAACACGGTGTACCGTCTCTTTATTGAGTACACGTGATAAATTTCCATCTTCTGTTGAACGCTGTTTTACATTTGTTAAACGTTCAGCAGCTAACGATGGGTTAATCGACTTTACCGCAATTGCATACATAAAATCATTGTAGTTAGATACTTGGAACCCAGTTGAGATACTATCAATCTTTTTACGATCCATAAATTCCCTTGGATCGGCACCGCGTTTACGAAGTTCTTCTATCAAAATCTTTTCGCCTTCTTCAATCTTCTCTTCACGCTTCTCTGATTCCTTCTTTAAGAAATATGCACGGATCTTATTTCGAGCTTGTGCTGTCTTAACAATCTTGAGCCAGTCTTCAGATGGACCCGTACCCTTTAATGTCTTGATATTCACGACATCACCAGTATGTAATTCTGTCGTTAGCGGTACAATTGCATCATTGACAATTGCACCAACCATCGTATGTCCTACATCGGTATGGATACGGTATGCAAAGTCAATTGGTGTAGCCCCAGCTGGTAAATCAATGACTCTTCCTTTCGGAGTCATTACATATACATTGGCCTCAAAGACATCCTTCTGCAATAACTCCATATAATCTGTCGCAGAAGTATTGGTTTCACTTTCACTATACGTAGCGAAATCTTTAAACCAAGATAGCTTATCTTCAATCTCTTTTTGTTCAGCCTTTGGATCGTAACGAGAACCCTCTTTATAACGCCAATGAGCCGCAATACCTTTCTCCGCAATCGCATCCATATCTTCAGTACGAATCTGCACTTCGAAAATCTTCGCATCTTCGCCAAGAATCGTTGTATGTAAAGACTGATACATATTCGGTTTTGGAACTGCGATATAATCTTTTAATCTACCTGGAATTGGCTTGTATTTGGCATGAATGTAGCCAAGAATTTCATAGCAGTTCAATTCCGTCTTTGAGACGACACGTATCGCAAGTAAGTCCAAGATTTCATCAAACCGTTTATGTTTATGAATCATCTTTTTATAGATAGAATATAAGTGTTTCGAGCGACCAAAGATACGGAACTTAATTTTATGACTCTTTAACATTGCAGAGATATCTGTAATCATTTTATTAACAGCCGCATCACGTTCTGCCTTCTTTGTTTCGACAAGATGAGCGATATGATAATACTCTTCTGGCATCAAGTAATAGAAACACAAATCTTCTAATTCATTCTTAATAGAACTAATACCTAAACGGTGCGCAATCGGTGCGTATACATCCAAGGTCTCTGCCGCAATTCTCTTCTGTGAAGCTTCTGGCTGAAACTCTAACGTACGCATGTTGTGAAGTCTATCCACAAGCTTAATTAGAATGACACGAATATCCTTTGCCATTGCAATGAAGATCTTACGATGGTTAGCTGCTTGATATTCAGGATCATCTTTACCTTTAAAGTTCAGATTACCAATCTTTGTAACAGCCTCTACTAGACTTGCAATTTCATCGTCAAAGTCATGTGCCAACTCTTCACGTGTAATGTTACAGTCTTCAATCACATCGTGTAAGAATCCTGCCGCAATCGTCTTGGGACCGACACGTAGTGTCGAAAGAATATATGCTACATTTACAAGGTGTACAAAATATGGTTCACCGCTCTTGCGGAACATGCCTGCATGTTTCTCCGAAGCATACTTAGCCGCTTTTTCAATCAGAGCCAAATTTTCAGGCAAATGAATATAAGTACTTGCCTCTTTCATGACATCTGCCACAGTTGGATTCTTACCTTTAGCCATATTTTTCACCTCCTACTATTTTGCAAAAAATCGAAGATTGCTCTTCGATTATACTTATTTATCGCTTAAGCGAGTCATCGCATAGATGTCATAGCCTTCAAGCGCTTTACGGCCATCCATGTCATCACCGTATAATTCAATCACAAACGCAAAACCAGCTACGATACCACCCAATTGTTCAATCATCTTCGCAGTAGCCTTCGCTGTTCCACCAGTTGCTAATAAGTCATCAATAATAACAACACGCTGACCTGGCTTAATTGCATCTTTGTGCATATGTACTTCATTAGAACCATATTCTAATTCATACTTACAGCTAATTGTTTCGCGAGGAAGCTTTCCTGGCTTACGAACCGGCACAAAACCTAGTCCTAGTTGAACTGCAACTGGACAGCCAAAAATAAATCCTCTACTTTCAGGACCAACAATCATATCTGCGTTAACGCTCTTTGCGTAATCACATAGACGATTCGTTACTTCTCTAAACGCTTCTGCGTTTTCTAGAATTGGTGTAATGTCTCTAAAAAGAATTCCTTTGATTGGAAAATCTCTAACAGACGCAATGTAATCTTCAATCTTTAATGCCATGATAAATCCCCTCCTGTGCGGATAAAATAATTTTTGTAATATGCATTCTTTAGTATAGCAGATTCAGACAATATCTTCGAGTATCATTTGACAGGTTGTACGATTCCGCCATCGATTAATAGATAGTTTTCCAATCAAACGCTTTGGTAGAATCGGAGCTACAATATTTCTATTCTTATATAGTACAGCTTCAAAACCTCCGCTACTATTTGCGATTAGGTATTTCACCATCTTCGCGGTCTCTTTACGCTCTACCACATTCATACCCTCAAGCGCAAAATTAGGCTCAATCATTTCTTTTGGATATGGTGTAAAACAATCAATATCAATGATGTTGTTAAAGTTAATATCCTCTACATCAATACGAATTGCATCTTGTACTGGTTCTATATATTCATAACCTGTCTTAGCCATCTTCTCTTGTGCTTGTTGATAAAACCCTTCAAACTTTTCAATTGGTACCGAGATACCAACTGCCTGTTCATGCCCTCCAAAGGCTACAAGATTTTCAAAATCTTTAAAGAAATCAAAGAGATTAAAACCAGGCACACTTCTTCCACTGCCCTTAATCGTATCATGGCTTTTTGCCATTACAAGAACTGGTCGATGTAATTGTGAAACGATACGACCTGCGACTAAACCAGATACCCCTTCATGGAAATCTTCTTGATATAGGATAGGAAACTTCTCATCCGCAATCATATTAATTGCAGTCTCACTAATGGAAGCACTAATTTCCTTTCTCTTTTCATTGATTTGATTTACCTGAGAAGCGTAGTGTGCAATCTGTTCTTCATTGTTTGAAAGTAAGAATGGAATCATCGTATTGACATTGGCAAGATCACTCATGCGTCCAAGACTATTGAGCTTTGGAACGATAGAGAATGAAATAGAAGTCATATCAATACTGCTACCAGGATTTAAAAGACTGATCAAACTACGCGGTCTACCCTGCTTTAATACAGTTAGCCCTCGCTTAACGATACGTCTTGTTTCTTTCCATAGAGGCATTACATCCGCAATTGCCGCAACACATGCAAAAGCTGTTTGGATATCATTATCACCAATCAGATTGCGTGCAATCTGCAAAGCAACACCTGCACCAGAAAGATAACAATATTCACTTTCCATGTAGTCTGGATGTACTACATATGGAGTTTTGATTTCTTCGTCAATTTGGTGATGATCAGTAATAATAATATCTAACCCAAGTTCATTGGCTTTTTGAATTGCCGCATGAGCTTTGACACCGTTATCGACGGTGATAATAAGGCTATACCCTTTTTGATGTGCCAATTCAACCGTATGTGCAGATAATCCATATCCTTCTTTCATACGATCTGGTATGTAATAACCATGTTCAATCTTTAACTTCATCAAGGTCATCTTCATGATAGTTGTTGAACAGATACCATCCGCATCATAGTCACCCGCAATCATGACTTTTTCATTGTTGTCCCTTGCCTGCAATAGACGTTTGCAGCACTTTTGAATACAGTCTGCTTTACTAGTTGTTAGTGTTGTATCATTCGCAAATAATTCACTGACTTCCTCATCATCTAGATGAGAAGCTTTTAATAGTTTTGCACTTAAAAGACCAATCTTATATTTTTCCTGTAGACTAGATGCGTCTACATCGATTACGTTATACTTCATTCTTCAAAAGCCAACTTTCTAAATACATCTCCACGATGTTCAAAGTTCTTGAAGTGATCATAAGAACTTGCGGCTGGGGATAATACACATGCATGATGAGGCCGTGTTAGTTTCTTTGCAAGACTAACAGCTTCTTCGAGAGTTTCTACTTGATATAGTCCTGGTCTAAGTAGGCCCTTCTTTTCCATTTCAGAATAGATGCGCTTACCCGTCGCATACATAAAGATGACTTGTACATCCTTACGTGCATGTAAGTAGTCTTCTACTTCATCATATTCAATACCACGATCCATTCCACCCACAAGTACAGTATCAACATTCTCAATTGATTCTAAAGCCTGAATACAGGATTGACCAATTGTAGAAATAGAGTCATTGATAAAACGAACTCCTTGATACTCTCCTAGATCTTCTAAACGATGTGCTAACGGCCTAAAACCAGCAATCGCCTTCTTTACACTTTCATCACTAACACCCAGTTTACTTGCGATAAAGTAGGCAACCGCAAGATTACGATAGTTATGTTCGCCTATTAACTTTGCACTAGACGCATCTAGTGTATGTTCTGGAATACATAACGTCGTTCCATGGGCTGTAATATCTTTACCAATTAAGTATGGTGTATTTAGTGACAACTTAATGAAGTCTTTCATCTCTTCATGCATGATGACCGTATCGCCTTGCATTTGATTTGTAAAAATATGAGATTTCGCAAGTCCATACTTTTCCATCGTTCCATAATGATCTAAGTGTTCTTCGTATAAGTTTAAGAAAACTGCATATTTTGGCGAATAACGACAAATCTCTAACTGATGACAAGATAACTCTAGCGCAGCGTATGCGCCATCTTCCATCTCATCAATTGCTTCAAAACAAGGAATACCAATATTACCAACCAAGCATACTTGATACTTCTCTTTTAGTAACGCAGCCACAAGTGATGTTGTGGTGGATTTTCCCTTTGTGCCCGTTATACCGACAATATGATCACGATAGTGTTTGATAAATAACTCCGCTTCCCCTGTTATCTTACTTACATCAATAGAATCAGGAATCACAATACCTGGTGATTTGAGAATTAAGTCAAAGTGATTCAAATTCACATCTGCTTCACATGCACAAATTGTATGAACAGTTTCAGCCTCTGCCTTTTTTAGAGATGGCCCAGGTTTTGATTCAACAATCGTTAATACCTGCTCAGGAAGTAATCGACGAATCAAACGATATGTAGCTTGGCCTTCACGACCATATCCCCATATTACGATATTCTTATTGGCAAATTCATTTTTCCATGCTTGTAGGCTCATACGCTTACCTCCTTGCTTATTGACGGAGAAGTTGTATTACTTCTTCTAAATTTTCCGTTTGATATTCAATCATCTCTTTCATAGTAGGATCTGGTTGAATGGTATCTTCGATAAAACAAGAATGCATTCCTGCTCTTCTTGCGGCGATAATTCCTTGTTTAGAATCTTCTAGAACAAGGCACTCTGCTGGTTGTACATCTAATATTTTAGCACCAACCAGGAATATTTCAGGATCTGGTTTTGCGTGTGTTACCATATCCCCTCCAACAATGGCATCATACTCTAATGGCGTCGATACCGTCGACAATAACGCTTCCACGTATGTGCGATGGCTACTAGAACAAATCCCAATACGATAACCATTTTGTTTAAGCCAATAAAATAAGGTAATTAATCCCTTCTTATTCAAACAGTCTTTCTGAATCGATGACCAAAATGAAATATCAAATCTCTTTTTCTTCATCACCTTATACAAGTCCATTCCATTCGGAATGGAAGAAAGATAACGATTGAGTTCTTCTCCACCAGAACCAGTAATATTGATGAAGAAATCTTCTGGTAAAGTAAATCCTAATTTCCTAGCTTCATCTTTCCATATTTGTTGCGAGATAAGCTCTGTTTCAAACATCAAACCATCACAATCAAATAGGACAGCTTTTATACCTAACATACACTCTCCTAAAATATCAAAGCAGCGGTATACCCGCTGCTTATTGTTCATTAAGCGTTAATACCAGAAATGGTATATTCATCAAGAAGTTCTTTCTTAACTTTCTTATCTTTCTTTTGTTTTGTAGTCTTCTGTTTTGGCTTAGACTTCTCACGAATCAAGCACCATATGTAAGCCGCAATAAATACAGATGAACTTGTACCAGCAATTAATCCGACTAACATCGCAAATACGAATGTGAAGATGGAATTACTACCCATGATGAGTAAGAAAATGACAGGAATAATCGTAGTAAATGATGACATCAAGGACATCTTGATAGCTTCATCAATCGCTTCATTTGCGATAGCACGATATTCTGTAGGTTCAATACGATTACGTAGATTTACTTCTTCACGTACACGGTCGAATACAATAATAGAGTTATTGATCGAGTAACCAATGATTGTGAGTAATACAGAAATCAATTCAATATTAACTTCTAGTCTTAAGATACCAAATACCGCAATTACAATTAATACGTCATGTACGAGTGCAACAAAGCAACCAAACGCATAGTCAAACTCGTAACGGAATGTGATATATGCAAGCATCGCAATCCACGCTACAACTGTTAAGATAACTGCGCTTCTAACAAGTTCAGATCCTACTACTGGAGTAACGATATTATCACCAGGTTCAACACCATACTTTTGTTCAAATGCTTTCTTAATTGTTGTTAACTGTTCTTTATCTAAAGACGCCTTTGTTGTGGCGTAAACAGTATGTTCACCAGCACTTTGGTAACTAAAGCCCTTATAGCCTAATGTTTCCATTTCAGCTTCCACATCAGAAACATTTACAACTTGCTCAGAAGTAACCGTCAACTTTGTACCAGACGCAAAGTCAATACCTAAGTTTAAGAAACCATTTCCCTTAGCTAAGTTAAAGAAACTTAACGCTAGAGATAATACAATAATAGAAATGCCAACAGCTACTGCATATTTTGCCTTACCCATGTAATCAAACTTGAATGTACCTGTATAGAATTGTTTTTCACCCTTTGATACATCAGGAATTTGATTCTTTTTAACAGCGAATAAACCTGGCTTGCCATCACAAATTCCAGAGTCAACAATGAGATTCAATAACCACTTAGAGAAACCTACATTAAGAATCAACGTCATAATAACTGTGATAATTAACATAGTCGCAAAGCCTTTCACTGTACCTGTTCCCCAGATATACATGATTAGCGCAGCTAGAAGTGTTGTAAACTGTGCATCGAAGATTGCCCCAAAGGATAACTTGCCACCCTCCGCAACTGCAGCACGGACACTTCTACCTTTGTATAACTCTTGACGAATACGTTCATAGTTAATAATATTCGCATCGACAGTCATACCGACACCTAACACAAGTGCACCGATACCAGATAATGTAAATACAGCACCCATTAAGGAGTAGATTCCAAATACGGCCCATACATAGAATGCAAGCATGATAGATGAAATCAAACCTGGTAAACGATATA
>JABZLM010000032.1 GCA_015256775.1 Solobacterium sp.
TCTGTCTGTCTGTCTGTCTGTCTGTCTGTCTGTCTGTCTGTCTGTCTGTCTGTCTGTAAGGATGCTATGGCCTGTTTGAACAAATGTCAAGACCTGATCACGATAAAATTCATATTGTTTTTGTCGAGCTTCAATCTCTGCGGGAAGGTCAATATTCAAATCAGAACAAATTTTTTCAAAATGATCAAGAACTTCGACTATTTTCTTTTGAATAGTTAAGCCTGGAATAGATAACTCTATCTTATTTAATACATTCATTGTCAAACTAGGGACTCCACCAGCATGATTTAGCTTATTCAGTTGCTCTTTGCGCAAAAGATAATATAAATACTTTGGAATGACTATATTCTCATCAATTTCTGTGTAATAAATTGTATCTACATTCCAAAATGGTTTATCCACATAGAAGAGATTTTCTAAAGATCCTTTTCTTGGAATAAGAACGGATGGTTTATTATAAGTATAATCACTTACGTGTCCCATTATTCCACCACTACCATACACAGGATATAATCCCTCACTCAAATGTTTATAATCTTTCCCATGCTTTATTTTTGCCACTTCTAACAGCGTAACTATTTTTACATTATTTTCTTGTGACAATAACTTATTTCTATAATACTCATACTGTTTTTTTCTTGCTGTAAGTTCTGCTGTAAGTTCTGCTGTAAGTTCTGCTGTGAGTTCGGTGAAATTATCTAATAAACGAGTGACTTCATTTTGTATTACCAATGGAGGTACCGGAATTTGCATATGCCATAAATAATTCTTATCAATTTTAGGCATACTTCCACCATAAATGTGATCTTTCCGATTTTTTTCTTGTGATTTTATAACATAGTATAAATATTTAATATTAACATTTCCGGATTTATCATCATCTACTGTAAAACATACATCAGTAGCCCAAAATTTTTCAGGATGCCATCCAACAATTCCAGCACCAACACCAGCACGCGAAATTGTGATAGTGTTTTCTCTATTCCAATCTGTATAATAACCTGTAGGAACTATTCCCGCACCCATTACAGGATATTTATAATTATCGTTCATCATGGATTTTGTAATTCTATCACCAGCACTCATTTTAGAAATATCGCAAAGCCTTCTACATGTAACGCCTTCCGGACATAAACTATTAATTAAATCTTCTAACTTGCTCATATTATGCCTCTATCTCAGAAATGATTTTATCTATTTCTACTCGTAATTCATTTTCTCGTTCAACTATTTCAACAATTTGATTATTAAGTACTTTGATATCTATTTTTTCTCTTATATCTTCTTTTTCTACATATGTTGATACCGATAAGTTGTAGTCGTTTTCTTGAATTTCTTCAATAGATGCAAGTTTCGCAGTATACTGAACATCTTTTCTTTCTATATAGATATTTACAATCTCATCAATATTATCCTCACTCAATCTATTATTGTTTGTGACCTTAACACATTTCTGAGATGCATCAATAAACAGTGTTGTATTGTCCTTTTTGTTCTTCTTTAAAACCATAATGCATGTTGCAATACTTGTTCCAAAGAATAAGTTACTTGGTAGTTGGATAATACAATCCACAAAGTTATTATCAACTAGATACTTACGAATCTTTTGCTCTGCTCCTCCTCTGTAGAAGATTCCAGGAAAGCAAACAATAGCAGCAGTACCTGATGATGATAACCAGCTCAATGCATGCATGATAAAAGCTAAATCAGCCTTACTCTTAGGAGCTAAAACTCCCGCAGGTGAAAATCTACCATCATTAATCAATAATGGATTATCATCGCCATCCCATTTAATGGAATATGGAGGATTAGATACAATTAGTTCAAATGGCTCATCATCCCAATGTTGTGGGCTAGTTAAAGTATCCTCACAGGCAATATTGAACTTATCGAATTCAATGTCATGTAAGAACATATTAATACGACATAAGTTATATGTAGTAATATTGATTTCCTGACCATAGTAGCCATTACGAACACCATCTTTACCCAATACTTTTTCAGCTTTTAAAAGTAATGAACCTGATCCACATGCAGGATCATATACTTTATTCACTTCTTTCTTACCAACTGTACCAAGTCTTGTTAGTAATTCTGATACATCAGAAGGTGTAAAGAATTCTCCACCACTCTTACCTGCATTAGATGCATACATTGTCATTAAGTATTCATAGGCATCACCAAAAGCATCGATGTCATGGTCTTTTACATCACCTAGGTTCATGTCAGCAATACCATTTAGTAGCTTTTGAAGTCTTTCATTTCTCTTTCCAACGGTTGAACCGAGTTTATTACTATTAACATCAAAGTCATCAAACAATCCTGCAAAGTCACTTTCTGATGAACTACCTTTTGCGGAATCTTCAATATGATTAAATATTCTTTCTAAAGTTTCATTTAAGTCATCTATATTTGAAGGACGCTTACGTACATTGCAAAATAATTCGGAAGGTAAAATAAAGAATCCTTTAACATTAATCATTTCATCTTTAATCATTAATGCTTGCTCATCTGTTAAATCAGCATAATTAAAAGAAAGATTATTAGATTTAATTTCATTCTCATTAATGAAATTTGTTAGACTTTCAGAAATATAACGATAAAACATCGTTCCTAGTACGTAGTTCTTAAAGTCCCATCCATCTACACTACCGCGCAACTCATCCGCAATAGCCCAAATTGCTCGATGCAATTCGTCACGTTGTTGCTCTTTTTTTATCTCTGCCATTGTATGTCCCCTATAATTTTTAAAACTCTATTAAAATTATAGTTATAAAGTATTTTGAATTCAATGTGAAACAACTATACGGACTGTATTTCCCTTATTTATATAAATCTTTTCATAAAAACTTCAAAGTCTCCACTTAGAAATATTAAAAGCGATTAGAACTATTATCATTCTCTAATCGTTTAAGCAATTTTTATAATATACCCCATAAGATTTTGGAGATGCCATAAAAGGATACTTTTGTTAACAGGAGCTTTAACTGAAAACAGCTGAACACTTACTTCATAGTTATATTTTCATTTTAGACTATATTTACCATCTCTAATAAGTTTATTCTTTATCCGCTCAATAAAAGGATTCATACGTCTATATGCTTTTTTGCTTAACTCAAGTTCATATTCAATTCCTTTTCTTTGCTCAGCAATTAAATGTATTCCATTACGAAAACTATATATTTCTTTAATTTCCTCACATAAATCTACAATTTCACCATTTGGCTTTTCAATCGGAGGAATCAATCCTATTTTATATGCAGTATCGCATTTATCATCAAATCTAATTTGGGATTTTTCTTTTGTCTTTCTTTTAAAAGTATATGGGGTAATTTTTTCTCCATTATGAGACAACAATTTTTCTAGTGTTTCTGTCTTATTATTTGGAATACTTACTCGAACCGGTACTATATGATGTATTAAGTCATTATATTCAGGAGAATTACTATAGTATGTTAGTAATACATTCTCGATTACAGCTTCATATATTGAAGCATATGCTAGAATTTGATTTCTAATCTGGAAAACTAGATTTTCATCTTCAGCCGAAATTCCCTCATATAATTTGTAAGCAAATCTAACAGATTTAAATTCCCTAATAATTCTATCTTTTAAATCCTCATCCTTTATAAAATCAAATGTAGACTCATACCAATCATCATTTGGAAGATCTCTGTTACAGTATTCTAAGATTTCATTTTTTGTATCATTAGAAAATGCCATACTATGTTTTCTCCTATGTTTAAAATTTTTAATTATAAAAGTAATATTACCTAACACAATCATCTAACAGTTATTTATTTAATAGCGTATAAGACTGATGATGTATATCTGAGTATATAAATGCTGGTGTTATTCCTAATTGCCTAAGTTGATTTCTAATAATTTTTTTATAACCCGCATGAATTTTAATGCATGAAAATTGAACCCTTCTCTTATTCTTAGACTTCTTATTATAAATTTCTGTCTCTAAAACAGCTCTAAATTCATCAATGGATTCATCAATTTCTTCTAAAATTTTCTTATAATTCTTGTTTTTTGTATTAACATATTTAGGATATATAAATGCTCCCTGCTGTTGGCGAATTCTATCTGTCGCCTTAGCAGGAAGAAAAATATGTCCTTTATTTAAATCATCGTAGATTTTAATCGGATATTTTAATGTTTCTCTAACTCTTGCCCTCTGATTTAGTAGTTCCATGAACTGAGTGATACCATTTTCAATTTCGGTGTTACCTTTAAATTGCTTCAAAATATTATCTAGTGATTCATCTTTTAAATCTGGGCGAATATTTTTGATTTTTTCACACACTTCAAAAAAATTATTTATAACTTGCGGATGCATTAAATTTAATGCACACTTTATAGCAATAGTATGACCAGTATCAAATTTTTCTGTTTCAGGAGAAATCTGATAGATAAACAAATAGCCGGGATTGTTATCATCACTTTCTACAGCAAAATATAATGCAATCAATGGGCTTTTTGTAATATCTAACATTCTTGTTTTAGCACCATAATGTTGAAGCTCTGAAAATAACCTAACTAATGAGGTACTCTTCTCATAATCGTCCCTACCCAACTCATTAATTAGTGTTCTATAATAGTACTCACTACCATTTTGCACTAAATCATTCTCTCGGTATAATGAAGGAGTTCTTGTCTGATAAAACCTGCTCTCTCCTCTAAAGAATAATTTTTTTACTTCTACTTCTTTATTTAAATCCTCTTTACTTATCTGTATATTATCATTCCGAAAAATATCACTTAATATTGTACTAACACTTCTTCTTTCGATTATTTGTATCTCTTTTTCATTATTCATAATCCACTTTATATTCTATTTCCTTCTAATATAGTTAATTTCCATATCTAAAGCATCAATTTGCGCTACTATGCAAAACAAAAATACTATATTTCAATTTAATTCTAAACTTAAAAATGATATATGTAAATGCGATAAAATCAAGCCTTCCCCCTCCCTCCTCTTTATGTTTGAATAAATAATATTTTATATCTTAAGATTCTATTCATTTTTGTCCATGAACATATTTTATTTATCAACATCACATTCTTGATCTATTCTTATCATACATGTTGTTTATATAAAATTATTTTTTAACAACTCGTTTCATATTCTTTCTGCATTGTGCATCAGCATTGGTTACAAAATAATATGACTCTTTAATGCTTCGGTGGCAAGTAAAGAAGATATCTGTGCATATTCATAATTAACAATACATATTTTCAATGAATTAATACGACTCTTTTTAAGCAAATAATAAATTCAATAGCAAAACTTGCATCAGTAATATGGTAGACTATTGTCATCTTTAATATTTTACAAAATAATGCAAATTACGTAAGTTTTTAAAGGACTGGTAAAATACAACAGAGATATATACAATAAAAACAATTCAACTGCATTTCATCCAAGAAAAACATTACGCCAGCAAAGAGATAATCTTTGCTGGCGTCTTCCTATTGAGTTACTTTAACTATTATCTCTTATCTACCTACGTTATTTTGCAAGTAAGATACGATCATCTGCGAGGTCACTTCCTGTATTTGCGTGGAAGCGTTCCATTAAGTCATAAACTGACATATTCGCTCTTTGCTTACCTTTGATGTCTATTACAATATGACCATCATTCATCATGATTGTACGATCACCAACTTCTAAGGCCTGCTGCATTTGGTGAGTTACCATCAGACATGTAATATGATGCTTACGAACAATTTCTTTGGTAAGCTTCATGATCTTTGTAGCTGCCTTTGGATCTAGTGCTGCCGTATGTTCATCTAGTAGTAATAACTTTGGTGGTACAATCGTTGCCATTAACAGTGTTAAAGCTTGGCGTTGACCACCAGATAGATTACCGACTAGCGTATGCATGCGATCTTCAAGTCCCATATCAAGCAATTTTAACTGTTCTTTGAATAGTTCGCGTTCTTTGTTTGTAATCCAAGAAAATGGTGATTTCTTTTCCTTTGCACTTAAACATGCAAGTGCTAGATTTTCTTCAATTGTCATATTAGGTGCAGTACCCTTTAGTGGGTCTTGAAATAAACGTCCAATATAACTTGCCCGTTGATACTCTTTGACATAAGTGATATCAGTATCATCAAGAAGAATCTTACCTTTCTCTGGGATAATACTACCGGCAATGGTATTTAGAATGGTGGATTTCCCTGCTCCATTTGAGCCAATAATACAAATGAATTCACCTGTTTCAACATGTAAATTCAAATTATGAAGTACATTTTTTTCATCGATACTTCCTGCATTGAATGTAATTGAAAGATTTTGTATATCTAACATTTGTTATTTCCCCTTTCTCATATGAAAAGAAAGTTCTTTTTTGATTGTTGGTGCTGCTACTGCAAGTGCAACAATCACAGCTGTCACTAGTTTTAATGATTGTACGTTGATGATCTTTGTCTGCAAAATAACCGCATATATCATTCGATATACAACATTACCAACAAAACATGCTGTTAAATTTCGTGATAATGATTTTCTTCCTTGTATTAGTGATTCACCAATAATCAAGCAAGCTAGTCCAACAACTACAATCCCAGTACCTGCATTGATATCGCTTGTCTTATTGAACTGTCCAACGAGCGCTCCACTTAACCCAACGAGCATATTAGCTATGACTAGTCCAAGCGTAATCATATTCTTAACATTTACACTAGACGCTGTTACCATCGCACGGTTATCTCCTGTTGCACGTAATGATAATCCTAGTCTAGTTGATAAAAATAAACGTAATAGAATCATGCATACAACTAATAAAATAATCACGAATATGCTAGCATACCAACTGCCACCAATGTTTGTTTTCTTTAGGATTGAAAATACTGTTTGTTGTTTTAAGAGTGATATTTGGCTTGACCATCCCATGACAAATAGATTAACTGTGTATAATCCTGTGCTTGTAATAATTCCTGAAATAATGGATGGAACACCCATACGAGTTTGTAAAAAGGCTGTAATATAACCTGCAGCACCACCTGCAAGCATACCTAATAGGATACCTAAAATTGGATAACCAGCAAATGCACAAGATACAGATATCGCCATACCTAGGACAAAGCTTCCATCTGTTGTTAAATCAGCGATATCCAAAAGTCGATAACTAATAAATAACGCGATTGATACAAATGCATATAAAGCACCTAATTCTAAAGTAGTTTGCAAAATACCTAACATAGAATCCCTTACTTTCCTGTTGTTTCAACTGTTAATACTTTTCCGAAATCTGCGAAAATATCTGGGTTTACACCTAACTTCTTTGCTACTTCTGTATTTACAGTGATAATACCACCATCTAGTGTGATAAATTCTTCTGTCTTTTTGAATCCTGGCTGTAAGACTTCATATGCAAGCTTAGCTGTCTTTACACCAGCATCTGTATAATTCACACCACAAGTCGCAAATGCACCTGATCTTACAAAGGAATCTGCTCCTGCATAATGTGGAATATTCGCATTCATGAATGCCTCATAGATAGCAAGTTCAGAAGACATAATCACATTGTCCGTTGGTGTAAATACTGCATCCACCTTACTTGCGATAAGAGATGATGCGGCAGCGATTACTTCTTGACTTGTATTTGCGGTTGCTTCGATATATTTAATCTTCTTTTCATCTAAGATCTTTTTTACTTCTGCAATTGGCTTTTGTGAGTTTGCTTCTGAATTTGAATAGAGTAAACCAACCGTCTTTAAGTCTGGATTTTGTTTTAACATCATATCAACAAATTGCTTTGTATTAAGTGCATCAGAAGTACCTGTTACTCGATCAATTCCTGTTAGTGAAGCTGCTTCTGGATCACTAATCGTAGCGTAAACCACTGGTATCTCTGTATCCTCACTTGCCACAACCATTGTTTGTGCTGCAAGTGTACCAATTGGAATAATAACATCTGCTCCATCTGTTACTGCTTGCTTACCAATCTGCATCAATGTAGATTGATCATTTTGACCAGAATAGATTTCTACTTCTGCTATTTCATCTAACTCTTTTAATTCATTTTCAATTGCGACTGCAATTTCATCAATGGATGCGTGATCTAGTTGCTTAACGATAACATACTTTTTCGCATCCTTTTTTGATGCAGAGGGTAAAGAACACCCGATCATCATACTGCATAATAAAACACAAATTACCTGTACTAACTTTTTCATGTGATATATCCTCCTTCTCTCTACATTTTCAGTCATAACATACAAAAACGCCTGCCCATAAAAGGACAAGCGTTAACCTGCGGTACCACCTTTTTTAATAGTCTTTTGACTATTCTCTCTTTGAAAATGCAATCACATTCTCTGCCCTTTAACGCTGACATTGCGTCTTAAATACTTGCATAAGCTTTCCTTAAGACCTCATGGGTCCATTTGCATACCGCATGCCTGCAGGTTTCCACCATCCCCGCTCTCTAGAAGTTGCTTTTGTATGTTTGATTTCCCAATCATCGGTTTGTTATGTTGAAATAGTATGATAGTCAGGTACTTTTGTCAATTACTTTTATTTATTTTAAAAATCTCTTTTTGCGTATAGTCTATTAGAGAGTTTTAATGAAACAACTACAATGACAAAGAAAATGATACATATAATTCCCATAGCAACAAATGGATTCATCACTAGAAATTGTAATATAGATTTTAGAGATTCATTAAAGTATGTAGAACATACTGCTCCAATCGCAAGCAATAACATCGGCACTGCTGTTAATGTTTTTCCCTTTTTATATCCATATTTAAAATAGATAGGATACTCAATGAAAATGATGATTAACGAAATCATTCCTATACACGGTGCTGCCAACAATAAACTATTAAATAAATCTTCCATAGGATATGCAAGTCCTATAAGCATTGCCATAATAACACCAACCACGAGCATGATAATCACAGATACTGTTGCTAGTAGGTATCTACCTTTTACTACATCTTTTGAAGAGATACTAAACAGTCTATATAAAGGATCAATCCCAGATTCTTCGCCTACCATGAAAGGATAACCCGAGAATAATATCGCAAACATCTGTACCGTAGCTAAAACAAAGGCTGGATTTTTTGATAGTACACCATATAGAGTTCCAAGTCCTATTAGAATAATCAAATTCTTAATCGTTAAATATGGTTTAATGGATAATAAATCTAACTTAAATACTTTGATTGCATTCATTATTTTTCCCTCCCATATAAAATCATAATTTTATCAATTGTAATTTCATCCTCTACATATTCATTTGGTATCTCATCAATCGCATGGCGCTTTACTAAGTACTCGATATTATATTTTGTTTTCTTTTGTCCCAATATTGCGTCCGAATCAAGTGTATTTTGATTTTCTAAACCACATTTTAAAATCATGAAATAGTTTATAAATTCTTCTTTTTCTAAAGATAATACAATTTCCCCATTATCAATAAATACAATGTAATCTGCGATTGTTTCAAGATCTTGTGTAATATGTGTAGAGAATAATACTGTGTGTCTATCATCTTGCATATAGTCAGAGATAACTTCCACAAATTCTTCACGCATACTTGGGTCTAGTCCACTCGTTGGCTCATCTAGAATTAAGAGTTCTGCGTTGTGAGATAAAGCGATCGATAACATGAGTTTAATCTTCATCCCACGTGATAATTCTTTTACTTTCAGTTTCCTATCGATATTAAATTTCTCTAGAAACTTCCAATACGCATACTCATCCCATGCTTCATATCCGACCTTCATTGCTTGATTGACAAGTTCCATATTCCAATCTTTTGCTAGAAATGAATCATCCATAATCACACCAATCTTTTGATTATCCAACTTGGTTTTCTCATCACCATGTATAGATAAAATATCTCCTTGATATTGGATTAAAGATAATATCGATTTGATGGTTGTTGTTTTACCCATACCATTTCTTCCAATAAATCCCGTAACGTATCCTGCAGGAATCGAGAAATTTACATCCTTTAACGCGAAGTTTTGATAGTCTTTCTTTAGGTTTTTGATCTCAATTTTATTCATCTTCTGTACCTTCTTCATAAATATAATTGATTAATTCTGTTAATTCAGATTTGCTGAGATTGATTGTTTTTGCAATCTTGCATGCGTCTAGTAAATGGGACTCTATCTCTTTTTGTTTTTCATCTTTTAAAAGATCTTGATTCATTGTCGCAACAAATGTACCTAAGCCTTGCCTGATAACAATAAATCCTTCTCGCTCTAGTTCGTCATATGCTTTTTTGACAGTTAATATACTTACCCCTAGTTCTTTGGATAGTTGTCGTACAGATGGTAATTGTGCATCTGAGGATACTGTATTTCCAACGATGTTTTCTTTTATTGCATTTTTAATCTGCTCATATAGTGGAGTACTACTTCCGTTTATTAGAATGATTTTCATTGTGTCTCCTTACATATAACACTATATAACAGTATATAACTATTTGCAATCCATAAAGAAAAGACACCATCAGGCGTCTTTATTCTTTAATATATACTTCTCTAGGTTTACTACCCTGTGCTGGTCCGATGATACCATGTTCCTCGAGGGCATCAATCATTCTCGCGGCACGGTTATAACCGATGCCGAAGCGTCTTTGTAGTAAGGATGTAGAAGCTTTTTGTGCTTCAATAACGTATTCTTTAATTTCCTTAAAGAGTGGATCGTCGCTGATTTCTGTTACGATACCACCTTCTCCGGATTCGATTCCATCCAACTGTACGAAGGAATCATCATAAACTGGAGAAGCTTCTGAGGATACAAAGCTTGTAATTCTTTGTACTTCATCATCTGTCACAAATACACCCTGCACACGGGTTGAACCTGTTTGTCCAATAGGCATGTAAAGCATGTCACCATAACCTAGTAATCGTTCTGCACCTACATGATCTAAGATTGTACGTGAGTCCATACCACTGGATACCGCAAACGCGATACGGCTTGGGATATTTGCTTTAATAATACCTGTAATAACATCTACAGATGGTCGTTGTGTTGCAACGATTAAGTGAATACCTGCAGCACGAGCTAACTGTGTAATACGTTGAATGGATTGTTCAACTTCTTTACCAGCAACTGCCATTAAGTCTGCCAACTCATCGATAATGACAACGATATATGGAATCTTCTTCGGTGCTGGTGAACCATCTGGATTTGGTCTACCACCCTGTTGTTCAACCATGTTGTTGTAGACTTCGATGTTTCTTACACCAGCAGCCGCGAACATGTTATAACGTTCATCCATGATACGTACAATGACCTTTAAGGCATTGCTTGCTTTGTTTGGATCATTGATAACTGGTCCAATCAAGTGTGGAATATTGCGATATGGTGTAAATTCTACCTTCTTTGGATCGACTAGTAACATCTTTACTTCATCTGGTTTGGTACGTAACAAGAGTGAACAGATAATAGAGTTCATACATACCGATTTACCCGAGCCTGTCGCTCCGGCAATCAACATGTGTGGCATCTTATCTAAACGACATGTTACGGTACGTCCTAGCAAGTCTTTACCAAGGAAGAATAGTAATGGTTGTGATTTATCATTACCTACGTCGTTGATGATTTCACGCATCTTAACTGGCGTACTCTTCACGTTTGGTATTTCAATACCTACCGCATTGCGGCCTGGAATTGGTGCTTCAATACGAACATCTCTAGCAGCTAGTTGCATCTTAATGTTATCTGTTAAGCCAAGGATCTTGGATACCTTAACGTTTACATCCGGACGAATCTCAAACTGTGTAACAGATGGTCCGATATGTATATTTAATAACTGTGCTTCAATATCAAAGTTATTTAGAATCTGTAGTAATAATTGTGATTTTTCTCTTGCGGCCACTTCATTTTCTGGATTACTGCCCTTTGGGGGAAGTGGATCTAAGAGTGAAATCTTTGGTAATTGATATGGACGTGTACGTTTCTTTGGCTTTGGTGCCTCGGATGGCGGATAGATATTGCTTTCTTGATCAGGATGTTCTTCCACAACTGTTTCATATTCTTCTGTTGCGGATAAATCTCCCTCTTCTTCTCTATCGACTGTCATTGGCGTAAAGTGTAATTGTTCTGGTTGATGTACAGCCGTATCTTGTATTAACGATGTCTTGTCTTCCATGCGAGCATGGTCATCACTTAAATCATCCACATCGATGAATACAGAATCCTTCTGTGAGATTGTCTCTCCTGGTAGTACGATGATTGGTACTTCCTGGGTTGGATCATCTGGATGAATACGATTGATAACCCTAGCTGTTCTTGGCTGTTCTTCTTGCACAACTGGCAGACTTTCTGTCTTACCATCTACCTTGATATTTTGAAACAGGGAACCCGTTTTCTCTTTCCCTTTATCAATCATCTTCCAAAGGTTTGCTGGTTCTTTTGGCTCCTCAGGTTCTTCCTTTTGCTTAGTCTCTTCTACTTCTGGCATTTTAAAGAATGCGAAGATAGAACGGAATGCCCTTTTATAAACTTCTATATCTACAAGTAATAACATCGCTATCATAAAGAGTACGATGATGACTAACACTGTACCAATACGATTAAACATCATCGAAGAAATTGCATATAGGAAGATTCCGTAGATTCCTCCACTGAATTTCAGAGTTGAATCTGGCATAAAGTAATCAACTGTGTGATTGATATAGTCATACAAGGCATCCATACCGGTTACATTTGGTACTGCAATGTATGCTTCTAAGAGTAATAGCGCAGAGATTAACAGGATAATTGGTATCCAACTAATTTCTTCTTCACTCTGTTTTCTTCTGATGATATTGATTAGTAGAACAATAATTACCATCGCTATCACAAACCAGTAAAGGTTACCTGCTAGGTAACCTAATAAGTTATAGATGAATAGACCAACGATGCCTGCTTTGGTAAAGCCTAAAATGGCAAAAGCAAAGAGGATTACAATCGTGATCACTCTAACGATGAGCTGGTTTTGTTCTGCTTGTTGTTGTGCTTTTGTCTTTCTTGCCACGTATTCCCTCACTAATCCTTTGTGTTAATTTCGATAATCGCTGGAAGTATCATAGGTCGTTTGCCTGTTTCTTTCAAGACATAGCGACTAATCTTTTCGCGTGCTTCGCTACGGCAAGACATATTGTCATAGCGTTTTTCTTTGACCGCATCATTAATAGTCTTCTCCATGATGTTGCCAACTTCTTTAATAATGTAATCCGCATCCTTAAGGTAGATTACACCACGGCTTTGTACATCTGGTCCACCGATAATTTCCTTTGTGACGTGATTCATTACAACACCGATGATAATTGTACCATCTGTACTTAAAATTTCTCTATCCTTTAAGACCATACCGCTAGCATCTAAGCTATCGTTACCATCTACCATGACATCATCCACATCAACCTTATCAAAAGACTTCGCCATCACACCATCATTTAGTACTGCCACTTGGCCATTGTCCATAACGATAATCTTATCTGCATTATATCCCATATTTAATGCGATATTCGCATTAGCGATGAGTTGACGGTATTCACCCTTGATTGGTACGTAGTACTTTGGTTTCATCAAGTAGATCATCATCTTAAGATCTTCAATACTTGCATGCATGCTATAAGCACGACGTGAGTCAATCATAAGTACACGACCTGCTTCTTTATAAAGGTCATCTTCCATGGATGCCTCTTCTCTTTCCGTACCTGGTACGGCAGGAGAAGCGATAATCACTGTATCCGTTGGGCGTAACTCAATCCTGTCATTTTCTTTCGTTGCCATCTTATGAATCTTACGGAAGATGGACTTACCTGTACCTGAAACAATAACCAAGATATTTTCCATGTCATTGCTGAAAGCAGATGGTGCTACCTCTAATCCTGCTGGAATATGATAGTATCCAAGCTTTGCCATATCAGCCATTAAACTCTTTAGTTCTTCATCAAAAATGACAACTTTACGATTATACTTCGTTGCAAGTTCGATAATCTCAATGACACGATATAAGTTCTGGTTAAACACAGTAATAAACATACGATTCTTCGTATCTTCAAAGTATTGTTCGATTTGTTCGGTGATGCGGTGATGTGGGCTACTGCTACCAGCACGTGTAGAACCTACTGATTCGCTTAATAACGCAAGTACCCCTTCACTACCTAGATCTGTAATATTGGTAATATCAAATTTGAATGCCGCATTCTTTGTATCGTAGTCAACGATAAACTCTGATGAATATACTACATATCCATCTTCTGTCTTAATTGCGACACCAAAGCCATCTGCGATAGATTGCATTGTACCAAAAGTACGAATCTCAGTATTACCAATCTTAAACTTCGCATTGCGACGAATACGATGTAAGTTTAATTCTTTGATACCTGCTTTTTTTAATTTACGCTCCAGCATCATCGCTGTTAATGGTGCTGTATACACCGGAATATTCGGGATTTCTCTTAATAGGTTTGGTAGTGCTGCCATGACATCTTCATGACCATGGGTAATGAAGATTGCTTTAATGCGTGATTGATTTTCACGTAAATAGCGGAAGTCAGGAATAATCATCTCAATTCCTAACTGATCACCATCCGGATATTTCAATCCGCATTCCATGACAAATATATCTTCGTTGTTTTCAACGACATACATGTTTTTGCCGTCTTCATCAAGGCCGCCGAGTGCAAATATGCGTACTTTACTCATAAATTATATCCTCCAGTAATACTTTTAATCCAAGTTTATTATAGAACAAACACTGGCGATTTTACAGAACTTTACCCTCAAGATAGTAGCTATGTGTTGCAGTAATTTCGACATTCACGATTTGATTGACACAATCTTTTTCACTTGTGAAGTTTACTAGTTTGTTATCGGCACTATATCCACTATAAACTTCGCTATTTCTCTTGGAAGTGCCAATACATAAAACACTGACTGTCTCTCCTAAGAAGTGACGATTATTTTCTTCCGCTATCTCAGTTAGTAATTCATTGAGTCTTGCCAGTCTTTCTTTCTTTACTTCGAGCGGAATATTATCTTCCATATTTGCGGCTGGTGTGCCTGCTCTTGGGGAATAGATAAATGCGTATGCCATATCAAATCGACAATAACGCACAAGATCTAATGTAGCTTCAAATTCTTCATCGGTTTCATTTGGGAAACCAACAATCAAGTCTGTTGTAAATGCAATATGTGGTACTTTCTTCTTCAGATTATCGTATAACTGCTTGTATCTTTCGACTGTATATCCACGTGCCATACGACGTAATACTTCATCTGATCCAGATTGTACAGGTAGATGCAAGAATGGCATGATGTTTGGATAATCACGCATCGCATCGATGGTTGTTTCACTGTAATCTCTTGGATGACTTGTATAGAAACTAATACGTTCAATACCAGTTTTTGCAACTGCCACAAGCAGTTGTGTAAAGCCATCTTCCATCTTTAGGTCTTTGCCATAGGCATTGACATTTTGACCAAGTAAAACAACCTCTTTTCGTCCACTGGCTTTCAGTTCTTCGACTTCTCTTAGGATATCCTCCATGCGGCGTGAGCGCTCTCTACCACGTGTATAAGGCACAATACAATACGTACAGAACTTATCACAACCATACATAATATTTACAAAGCCCTTGGAGTCCATTGAACGCTTTACTGGTACATCTTCGACAACATCTCCTTCTTGGGAGAATACTTCTACTTTACGTTGATTACTTTCAATCACCTCTGCTAAAAGATTTGGCATACGGTGAATGTTATGGGTACCAAAAATTAAGTCCACATGTGGTGATACAGAAAGAATCTGTTTGACTGTTTCTTCCTCTTGGGCCATACAACCACAGATACAGAATACCGTTGTTGGACGCTGATCCTTTAAGTAACGTAGCTTATTTACATCGGATAATACACGGTCTTCAGCTGCTTTACGGATAGCACAAGTATTAAAGAACAATACATCCGCATCATCTGGAACATTAGTACTTGTATAGCCCATCATTTCCATCATTCCTGCAAGTGCTTCTCCATCACGTACATTAGCTTGACAGCCATAGGTATGTATAAAATACTTCTTACCATAACCTAGATTTACGATATCATCACTTATCTGAAAGTTACTAAAAGTACTCTCTGTATTTTTCTTTGTTCGTTTTCTTTCTTCCGCATGAACCGGAAGGATAAAATCTTCTCTTTTCATCTTCAACCTCTATCGGTACTATTATACAGAATACTGACTTCTTATGCACAAGAAAAGGGCCGCAAATTTAGCGGTCCTTGTTGATTTCTTTAATAAATCTTGTCGCAATTTCAAGTGGACGTGTAATCGCTCCACCAACCACTACCGCAAAGGCCCCAATCTCTAGCATTTTACGAGCTTGTGATGGTTCATGGATTCTTCCTTCCGCAATACAACGACAGTCTAATTCATTGACGATTCTAGATACCAAATCAAAGTTTGGCCCTTCTGTTTTTTCATCGCCAACGTAACCGTTTAGTGTTGTACCTACAAAGTCAAAGCCAATTTCTACTGCAGCTTTCGCCTCTGAAAAATTTGAGATATCTGCCATGAGTAGTTGATTTGGATATGCTTGTTTGATTTGATGGAATAATTCTTCGCGCTTGACGT
The DNA here is from genome assembly GCA_015256775.1 of Solobacterium sp. Lineage (GTDB taxonomy): Bacteria > Bacillota_I > Bacilli_A > Erysipelotrichales > Erysipelotrichaceae > Bulleidia. The sequence goes on from JABZLM010000032.1 coordinate 16,602, forward strand.
TATTTGGATGAATGCGATCTGTATAGTCTAAGGCAATAATTTCTGTGCCTGTTTGTACAAGTGCACTCACCTCTTCAAATGTAGGGGTTATATAAATTGGTGAGTCCAAATAATCTTGCTTGATAATTCCAATCGTTGGAAGTTTTACTTTTGCACGAATTTCGTTAATATCTCGTACTGAGTTACAACGGATTCCACTAGCACCTGCTAGCTCTGCCGCATAAGCCATTAATGGCATGATTCCACCCGCTTCTGTATAGAGAGGCTCTCCTGGCAGCGCTTGACAAGAGATGACAAGTTTTCCTTTTAAGGCTGAAATAACTTCTTGATTATTCATCAATACCTAAGATTTCTACGATGTTGTTCTTGTAGAGGATAGCCTTTGCACCATAGATAGCTTGGATTCCTCCACCAACTTCAAGAACGTCAGTAGCACCTAACTTCTTTAGTGCATCCTTATCAACCTTCTTAACATCCTTTACACTTACACGTAAGCGTGTAATGCATGCGTCAACGTCTTCGATATTTTCCTTACCACCTAAAGCAGCGATAATCTTGTGACTATCTTCCTTCAGTGTAGACTTTGTCTCTACAACTGGTTCCGCATCATCACTTTCTTCACCACGACCAGGAGTCATAACGTTGAACTTTGTAATGTACCATCTGAAGAATGTGT
>JABZLM010000033.1 GCA_015256775.1 Solobacterium sp.
CAGTTGATTTTAATGGATATTACACTACCATATTTCAATGGATATTATTGGACCCAAAAGATTCGTGAAGAGTCCAGTGTTCCGATTATTTTTATATCATCACATAGTGATGACATGGATATGGTTATGGCAATGCAGTGCGGGGCAGATGATTATATAACTAAACCAATCAATATTCACTTAGTGCGTGTGAAGATTCAAGCATTACTTCGTAGAACATACGATTATGCATTATCTACAGATAATTTAATCTTTGGTAATTTGAAGCTGAATTTATCGGCTGCCAAATTAGAGAGTAGTGAGAAATCTATTGACCTAACGCATACAGAACTGTTGATCCTAGAGACTTTATTTAAAGCAAAAGGGGATATCGCAAAGCGTGATAGTATCATGGATCATTGTTGGCAAAGTGATAATTTTATCGATGATAATACTTTGGCAGTGAATATGACTCGTCTCAGAAAAAAATTATCAGAACTTGGATTTGATGATTTGATTCAGACGAAAAAAGGAATTGGATACTATCTGAAAGAAGGCGAATAATACGATGAAATTATTTTTGGATTATTTGAAAAGTCAAAGTGTTATCCTATTTGGATATCTTCTTGTCTGTATTGTATTTATCACAATTTCTGTACTAACGACAATAGCGATAGAATATGTATTTCTAGGAATAGAGATATTGGGATTTATATTATTTATTTATTTGATTGTACATTGGTTTCAGTATCAAAAATTAAGTGATGTAAAGGATGTTAATGAAAAACTATTAAATGAAAATAAAAATTTGAAAAGTGAAATGTTAAACCAGAAGGATGATTTGAATGCATATTTTTTAATGTGGCTACATCAAATAAAAACTCCTATGACTGTTAGTAAACTTCTGTTAGAAAAACCTGATGAAACTACCAATACAAAATTAAAAATGCAGTTGATGTATATAGAACAATATATCAATATGGCAATGAATTATCTAAAGATGATTGATCATTCTACTGATATGGATATTACACAGGTGAATCTTGATGATATTATCAAGAATCTATTGAAGAAATATTCATTATTGTTTATTCATAATCATATTTCTTTAGAATATCAAAGCAATGTTACGCATGTAATTAGTGATAGTCAGTGGCTCACGATTCTCATTGAACAAATTTTATCAAATGCATTGAAGTATACAGAAAATGGAAAGATAGCGATTCAATATCTTGAAGATAAACATGCACTAGAAATCAGAGATACAGGAATCGGGATACGCAGTGAAGATATTCCTAAGATATTTGATCGTGGATATTCAGGTTTTAATGGCCGAATGAATGAGAAGTCCAGTGGATTAGGATTATACCTTGCTAAGAAGATATCAGAGAGATTAAATATTCAAATCGAGGTAGAATCAAAGTTATCTCAAGGTAGTATCTTTCGATTGGTATTTCCTACTAACCTTACAAAAATGTAAGAATACAGGCATGATTTGTCATGTTTGATAAATGCTAGTAGTCTTTTGCGACTATAAAATAAGACTATACAAAAGGAGATTTCAAATATGACAACAGTATTGGAACTTACAGATATTAAGAAAATATATCAAACAAAAAACATTAAAACTGAAGCCTTAAGTGGTATTCATTTCTCTGTACAACAGGGAGAATTTATATCGATTATGGGAGAATCTGGTGCAGGAAAAACAACACTTTTAAACTTGATTGCGACACTAGATAAACCAACATCAGGAAATATCTTATTAAATGGAAAAAATATTAGTAATTTAAAAGACTCAGAAATTGCAAGTTTTAGAAGAAATGAACTTGGATTTGTATTTCAGGATTTTAATTTACTAGATCAATTTACCAATCAGGATAATATCTTTCTTCCACTTGTCCTTTCTGAGGTTCCGGTAAAAGAGATGAAGAATAGACTATCTAATATGCAGGACCGCCTTGGAATCAAGGAATTGTTAAATAAATATCCTTATGAAATTTCTGGTGGTCAAAAACAAAGAGTAGCTATCGCAAGAGCAGTGATTACAAAACCATCATTGTTACTGGCGGATGAACCAACAGGTGCTTTAGATTCTGCTTCATCCGAAATGATCTTAAATCTATTTGATAGTATTAATCGAAATGGTCAAACCATTTTGATGGTTACACATTCACTTCGTGCAGCTTCTTATGCGAAAAGAGTCTTATTTATTAAAGATGGTATTGTTTATCATGAATTGTATCGAGGAACAAATGAGAACCAAGCAAACTTCATGGAACGTATTCATCAGGCACAGTTAGTTCTTTCAAAAAGAGGTGAAGACTAATGAAGTGGGGAATGGCATTTGGGTTTGCAAAACGTAACCTGCATGCAAATAGATTGCTTGAAATACCATTTGTATTATCAATTGGAATCATGTTTCTATTGTTTAATATCATGGTATCTCTCTTATCAAATCAATATGTATTGACACGGCATGCAGATCTACCATCTGTTATTCAATTTGGTGTTGTAATGGTTGCTATCTTTGCGTTTATCTTTGTTATGTATGCAAATGGTTTCTTAATCAAGCGTAGAAACAAGGAATTTGCATTATATGGAATTCTTGGTTTAGAAAAGAAACATATTCGTAAAATTCTATTCATTGAATATTTTGTATTGTTTATTTGTGCACTTATTATTGGTGTTATCGGTGGATATATTTTTGGCAAAGTTACTTTCATTGCATTGAATTATCTATTGAAAGATACAGCAGGTAGCTTAATGGATTATCCATTTAGTATAAAGTCATGTGTATCGACAGCAATATTAGCTTTCGTATTATTTGTGATTACTCTTATCAGAAATAATATTAAGATCTATCTTGCGACTCCTGTACAACTTCTAGGAAATCAACATAAAGGTGAGGGTGAGCCCAAAAATAGATATCTATTCTTATTATTAGGCTTTATTTTACTTGGTGCAGGATATGCAATTGCCTTAACGGTTCAAGGAATATTAAGTTCATTAGTCTATTTCTTCTCCGCCGCACTATTAGTGCTATTTGGAACATATCTTTTATACATATCATTCTCGATTTTTATCTTAAAATTACAAAGAGGCAATGAAAAATATTATTATAAGCCAACACATTTTCTAAGTGTGAGTGGACTTTTGTATCGTATGCAGGCAAATGCGGTATCACTTGCGAGTGTGTCGATTCTTAGCACTGGTGTATTGATTACATTATCTGCAACTGCCGCGATTTACTCTACAATTCAAAAAACAGTGGATAATGTTATGCCACGAGAATATTTGTTATCATCTGATGAAATCGTTACTACAGAAAATAAAAATGAAATTGAACATATTTTATATACTGCAGCTACTCAAGGCCTAGAAGTTTCTAATGGCATTGAGGATGATTACGTTTCTTATGGATACATGACATCTGCAGCTCGTGTAGGAAATGAATTGAAAGTTTTAAAATCAGATCAAGCACAAAAACCATATTTTATGATTGTTAGTGACCTTGCAAGTTATAACAAACGTACACATCAACAAATCGAATTAAAAGACAATGAAATCTTAATGTGTACAAATCAAAAAAATCTGCTTGATTTAGACCAAGTTAAGATTGGTGATGTTACATATACGATTCATAAAGTTCCAAATTTTATTCCTTCAACATATGCTGTAGAAAGTTATGGGATTATCGCAAAAGATTTCACAGTTATGAAAAAAATTGGAGAAGTTCTTCAGATGAAGAATATTGATACAGGCGAATATTATACACCAAATATTACGGCAAACCTAAATTGGAATCTTAAGTCAAATGTAGTTGATAAAACAAAATATTTTGCAACACAGACAACATACGCAAAAGAACACTCATTCGATTTTGAAACGAGAGAGGCAACTATCAAAAAAGCGTATGAGTTAAATGGTGGATTCCTATTCCTAGGTATATTAATTGGCATTATCTTTATTGTCGGTACTGTGTTGATTACATATTACAAACAGATCAATGAAGGATATGAAGATCGCGATAAATTCCAGATTATGAAAAAAGTTGGATTACCAGATCAATTAATTCACCAAACAAGTAATTCACAAGTATTATGGCTGTTTTTAGCACCATTAGCAGTAGCTACTTTACATAGCCTAGTAGCATCAAAGATAGTTTCTCAATTACTTGGTTTATTTGCGGTAAATTCCTATATGGAGTATGCACAGATGTTATTTGCGGTAATCGGAATCTTCTTCATTGTTTATTTTGTTATATTCCGTCTTACATCAAGAGCATATTATCGCATTGTTCATTAGTTAGTTATGACAGTACATTGATTCAAATGTACTGTTTTTTATATTAGATGGAAATTTTCATGCATGGATGAACAGATGTTTATAGGTTATGATAAATATATACTTTATATATTTATTTTTTCTGAAACATGAGGAGACGTAGTAATGAGTAAATTCCGTATTGATACATTTATGTCTCACTATCCTGGTAAAGGAGTTGATACATATGACGAAATCTATGAACCTATTAAAATGGATGATGATATACCATTATCTATCATTGAGGTGAAGATTGATAATACTTCAAAAAATATTTCTGTACCACGGCATTGGCATCGAAGTATTGAAATCTTATTACCGAAATCTGGTGGTACACAAATTCATGAAGATCAAGGTGATAGAAAAGTATATCCAGGTGATTTTGCACTTATTAATTCAGCTAGTGTTCATGAACTTGAAAGAACTGATTCAGATTATATCTACCATGGATACGCGATACAGATTTCATATCCATATCTATGTTATTTAATCGAGAATTTTGAAGAAATAACATTCACGCATGAATATTTAGAAGAAGATAGAAAGAAGATAACAGAACTATTGTGTCAACTTATAAAGGCATACGATAGTAACCTAGCGAATAGAAGATTAATTGTTATGACAGCCCTGAATCGTTTTCTAAGTATCTTATGTAATCGATATATGATTCAAAAAGAAAATACAATTATCCCTAACGCTATAGATTTAATTACAAATACAATGCATTATATGTCGATACATGTATTTGAAGTCTTCAATGCAAAGAAGACAGCAGAAGCGATGAATGTGTCATATGGTTATCTTTCAAGAAAGTTCAAAGAAGTATCAGGGTTTTCGTTAGGGGAGTATGCGACAAGAATTCGTATACAAAAAGCAGAAGCTGAATTATTAGGAAATAGACATACAATTTCAGAAATTAGTGATATCTGTGGATTTGCGAATGTGAAATCCTTGGAAAGAGAATTTAAAAAGAAACATCATTGTAGCCCAACTAAATGGAAACAAGAACACAGTAGTTATTTTATGCCTAATAATGGTTAGAAAACAACTATAAGTAATCGCTTATATTCAATACACTTAACTACAGGAGGGTATTTGAATGAATAATACTTTTAAGATGATTCTTGCATGCGCATTGATGTTACCAATTGCAGGATGCGGTGCAGAAAAGAAGTCTTCCGTAGCAGGAAGTGATGTAATTACAGGAGCATATGATATGACAATTACAGGATATGATTGGGGTTGTGGAACAGATAGTATCATAATGAATTTAGACCACCCACTAGATGCAGTTTCAACAGATTCATTTACAGTAACAGAACATAAGCAAGCAACAAATTTCATGGCAGAGGGATTCCCAGTAGAGGAAGTTGATGTACCACGTCAAGTTACAAATGCCTATCTTGTAGATGAGAATGGAAAGAAGACAACAGAACCATCAACTCGTGTAAAGCTTGAACTCTACGTTTCACCAAATGATGGATCACCACTACTATTCTCATTTCCGAGTTTGATGAATACATGGTCAAAACCATATACATTAACAGTTACAAAAGCAGATAATGCAAAGCTTACTAGCAAAGGCACAGAAGTAAAGGACTTTACAATTAGCGTTGATCCAGAATCTAAAACAACTTCTGCAGATAAATTTAAGTTGGATACCTTTAAAGCAAAAGATGGTGTAACGTACCAATACGCTTCCTATAAACCAGAAGGTGGAAGTAAAACATTGGTTGTTTGGTTACATGGTCTTGGTGAGGGTGGAACAGAAAATACAGATCCTTACGTAACACTGCTTGCAAATAAAGCGGCAGTTCTAGGGGATGAATCATTCCAATCAACAGTAGGTGGGGCAAATGTTCTTGTGCCACAATGTCCAACATACTGGATGGATAATGATGGTAAGATGACAAACTTTACTGGTGGTGGTATTCAGGCAGATGGAACATCACACTATTTAGAATCCTTACATGAACTTATTGCAAAGTATAAAGAGGAAACTGGTTCTACAAAGGTTGTAATTGCTGGTTGTTCAAATGGTGGATATATGACAATGCTAATGGCACTAAACTATCCAACAGAATATGATGCATATGTACCAATTTGTGAAGCACTTCCAAATGCATTAATTACTGATGAACAAGTGAAAACATTAGCTGACTTGAAGATGTATTATGTTTATTCTAAAGATGATACAACAGTTGTACCAGAACTTCACGAAGTACCACTTCTACAAAGATTAGAAGCAGCCGGAGCGAAACACACATATGCATCAGTAACCGAACATGTTGTAGATACAACAGGAACATACTACGCAGATGAAAATGGACAACCAACATTAGAAAACACAGGAAAGCCATACCAATATATGGGACATTGGAGCTGGATTTATTTCTTCAATAACACATGTGATGCAAATGGCTTAAAGGCATGGGATTTCATCGCTAATGCAGTAAAATAAGCATTAATTTTGGAAAATAATATCTATTAAAAAGGAAACCGATCTGAAAAATGATCGGTTTTAATCATTTATAGACTTTGGCATGTTTTTTGTATAGAAATATTCTTACAATCAGAAATATAGAAGGGAGGTCTTTATTCGATATAAACATAGGAAACTATCAAAACGTTGTACAACGAATTAAGAAATCTGCTATCTTATCTATTTCTAATAAATTACATCAATTGTAGTAATTAGAGGTGTATGAGTTTTTTAAGGATTTCTATTTTTCAACAGTAGTATAATACCCAAATTATCAAAATCTACCCTCGCGAGAAAAACAGGGTGTTGTGTGCAGGAGGATAAAATTGTGCACAACAAAATAGATGAAATGGTATTGACTGTTCCCTTAGGGAACAGTACTACAGTTGAGATTGTAGAAAGCCAAGAAAAAGTGTTATCTGTAAATGAAGTATGTAAAATTGCGAATATCAGTCGTAAAACATTGTTTTATTACGATAAGATTGGTTTGCTATTACCAAAGAAAAGAATTGGTTCGCAACATACAAAAATGTATGACAAAACTGCAATCCATAAATTGCAACAGATTCAAATGTACAAAAATGCTGGTCTATTATTACGAGAAATAAAGGAAATTTTGAATGATTCAAAAGAGCATGCATACAAACAATTGCAGAAAGCAAATGTCAGATTAACAAAAGAACTAGAGAAAATTAAGATACAAAAAGAGAATCTGAAGAAATTGCTTCAGGAAACAAGGGGAGAATAATTATGACAAAAGGTTTAATTACTAAAATCATCGTATCTGTATTAACTATCTTAGTACTTGTACTAGGATACAAAATTGTACTTTCACCACGAGATGGAAAGATTACAATGACTTCTACAGAAATCAAAAATTCATTTAAAGAGATTGGCCAATTAGCAGTAGAGGAATATAACTTTACAAATGTCGGAAAGTTTAGCCAAGAAAATATGTCTGCATTTGGAATTTCTATTCCATTTACAGATAAGTCATTCTTAATGACTTATAGTGGTGTGTGTAAAGCGGGTATCAAGGATATCTCTGAAATCAACATTGAAGTCAATCAAGCAGAAAAAAAGATAATCGTAGACTTACCAAATGTTGAAGTGTTAGATACATATATCGATGTAAATAGTATTGAAGTTTACGATCAAAGCTTTAATCCAATCAATCAGATTACTGTAAATGATGTGAAGAATTTCCAAGCTAATGAAACAGCTAAAGCTGAGGAAGTTGCAATCAAGAATGGTTTATTAGATAAAGCAAAAGTACGCATGGAAGAAGTTGTTAAGAGTCAAGTAAAGATGTTGTTAAGCAACACGGAGCAATCGGAATACGAAATTATCATTAACTGGAAGTAATATCATTGTATAAAAGTCTAAATAAGTTGACTTAATCTAATAAAAAATCTATATTAAATTCTAAATTAAGTAAGTCGAGGTAGTTCGGTCTATGCTGTGATGTATGGGTAATACCACTGCGGTGAACCTTGTTCAACTCAAGGCGCTTACTTAAAGTAAGAGTGATGATTATAAAATCATTGCTCTTTTTTAAGTGAACTTTTTTAACACTGGCGTGTTTTTTGTATAGGTGGATAAGTAGACTATAAATATAAAAAGAACGAGTTGTTCAATGAGAGGAAAATTAATTATGGTATAAAATTTTATAGGAATTTTAGAAATATATATCATCTCATTTTTAAGCTTATAAGCGAACTATATACGAGAGATTGATTAGCTTTTTATGATGTATTATACTTTGTCTAGTTACTAATTTAAGTATTACATTATAAAATTACAATTCTGGTTTTATTTTTACTTTGTTATTAGAAAGATAATGTTTTTCCTGTAATGTTTTAAGATAAACACAATGATAGAAGGTGATTAGATGACCGACGATATTGCACATATTGATTGTGATGGTCGATTGCAGACGATAGAATCACATTGTATAAATGTTGCTGCATATTGTTTTAATATTGGAAAGCAAATTGGACTGGCAAACGTGTCTTATATTGCCGGTTTACTTCATGATGTTGGAAAATTCAGCAATGAATTTCAAAACTATATAAAAAAAGCAGCACAAGGGAAACAAGTTCATCGCGGAGAAGTAAATCATTCAAGTGCAGGTGGTATTTTCTGTAAAGAAATAATTCAAGGAACAACTCCTATAGAAGTTTTGCTGCAAGAAATAATTAGTTATGCAATCATCTCTCATCATGGACTTAATGATTGCATTTCTATAAATGGAGAAGATAAATTCTCAATGCGATTATCAAATACTGAAAGAAATTTTGATAAAGATATTCATAAAACAATCCAGAAATTTGTCCGTGAAAATATCACACAAGAACATATTGACTGTGCTAAGAGCGAGATTAAAAAATATTTTAAACAAATCAATGAAATTTCGGATTTAATGCATACTGAACAAAATGAAAATACAAATATAAAAAAAGGTACACAGTATTTTATGATTGGATGTCTTCAGAGACTTGTTTGTAGTATTCTAATTGATGCTGATCGACGTGATACATATGAATTCATGACTAAGAATAGATTGGAAGAAATCTCATCTAATGAATTAGAAATACTGTGGGCTAGATATTCAGATAAAGTTGATCAATTTACAAAAAAATTAAGTCTGTGTGGAGATAAATCGAAAATTAATCTATTGCGCGCAGAAATAAGTAATCAGTGCAAGTCTTTTGCTGATAATATTCCTGGTGTATACAAACTATCTATACCCACTGGAGGAGGGAAAACAATTTCTGGTTTACGCTATGCGGTTAATCATGCAAAAAAATACCATAAAAAGCACATCCTATATATCGCACCTTTTCTGTCTATATTAGAACAAAATGCGAATGTTATTAGAAATATATTAAACGATGATAAAAATATTCTGGAGCACCATTCTAATTACTTCATTGATGATTCAAACGGAGAAGAATTGATTAATTATCAAGTAAATATTGATACATGGGACTCACCAGTAATTTTGACGACAATGGTTAGATTTCTTGATTTGCTATTTTCTGGTGGAACTCAAGATTTGAGAAGATTTCATCAATTGACTGATGCAGTTATTATTATAGATGAGGTACAGTCAATACCAGTTCATTGTATAAACTTATTTAATACAATGATTAACTTCTTACATAAATGCTGTAATACAACTGTGATACTTTGTACTGCTACACAACCATTATTTGAGAGGACTCAAAGGAAATTAATTTATTCAAATCAGGAAAGTATCATTGTGAATGAACTTAAATATCATGATGCTTTTAAGAGAGTTATATTAAAAGATTGTGTAAGTGAGTGCGGTTGTATGGATTCACGAGATATTACAGATTTCATAGAAAAAATTTTCGATAGAAATTTATTGATTATTTTGAATACAAAACATGCTGTTAGAAAACTTTATGAAGAATGTATAAAAAGATTTTCAGATATTAGGGTGTTCCAGTTAACAACATTTATGTGCGCTCAGCATAGATTTGAATGCCTTCAAACTATTAAGCAATTATTACAAAAAAAGGAAAGAGTTCTTTGTATAAGCACACAATTAATAGAAGCTGGTGTAGATATCTCATTTCAGAAAGTTGTTCGTTCATTAGCGGGATATGACAGTATTATACAAGCTGCAGGAAGATGTAATCGTAATGGTGAAATGCATGGTCTTTCAAGCGTATATATAATAGATGATAAAGATGAGATTTTGACGAGCTTAGGTACAATACGTGACGGTAAAGATTGTATGTTTTCCGTACTATATGAAAATAAAGATAATTTGTTAAGTGCTGAAGTAATAAAAAAATATTATGAGAAATTTTTTCTCAGAAACTTAGGACAAATGAACTTTAATATTCAATCAATAAATAATAATCTGTTTGATTTACTAGCATATAATGAGAAACTAAGAAATTTATATTTTCAAACTTCTCAAATGGCATATCCACATATACTTAGCCAATCATTTAAAGAGTCCGGAAAGTTATTTAATGCCATAGATGATCAAAATCAAATAGGTATAATTGTTCAATATGGTGAATCAAAGGAGATTATTAAGAGATTAAATGAAGCAGCAGATATTAATGAAATCAAACTTTTATTGAGGAAATTACAAAGATATACGGTAAATATGAATATGAATAGTACTTTATATAAAACCTTATTAAGTAGGCATGCAATATGCGGTAGTACAGTTAACGAAGATATCAAAGTATTAGATGAACTTTTCTATGATAAAGATATAGGTTTAACAACTGAATTGAAATTAATGGTGTTCTGAGAAAGGAGGGTATATGAAAACAAGGAATACGATTGAATATATTGTAAGGGGGAAAAATGCTTTATTTACAGATCCTATAACAAAAACAGGGGGTGAAAAATTTAGTTATCAAGTTCCGACATATGAAGCATTAAAGGGTATTACCGAGAGCATCTATTGGAAGCCGACATTTACATGGATAATTGATGAGGTACGTATATTAATGCCAATCGAGTTTCAATCAAAAGGCATAAGACCAATACATTATCATGATTTATCTAATGACTTATCAATTTATACTTATTTATCAAATGTTGCATACCAAGTCCGTGCACATTTTGAATGGAATCTAAGTCGACCTGAATTGGAAATGGATAGAAATGAAAATAAGCATTGGGATATTGCTAAGAGGATGATTGAAAAAGGTGGTAGAAGAGATATTTTCCTAGGGACAAGAGAATGTCAAGGATATGTAGAACCATGCAATTATGGAAGTGGGACTGGATATTATGATGGGATTAATTTAGATTTTGGAATTATGTTTCATGGATTTACTTATCCAGATGAGTCATCAACAAAGAAAGACTTTATTGTTAGATTGGATAATATAAGAATGGAAAGTGGCATAATAAGGTTTAAACGTCCTGATCAATGCACCATCGTAAAACCACTTCGGAAAATGGATATGAAGTCATTTGAAATAGGTAAAAATATTAAGTCCGTTGATTTGATGAATGTAGGTGATTAGGATGAGTTGGATAAACGATCTCGTAGAAACATACGACAATGTTCAAGAAAAAGTAGGAATAGCAGATGATAAGGGGAAAACTTTATTACCTATAAGTCATGTGAAAGTTAATGCTCCAATTCAAATAACAATCAATAAAAATGGTGATTTTTTAAGAGCCCAATATACCCCAAAGGAGTCTAATGAAACCATAATTCCTGCAACAATTGAATCTTCAAATAGAACAGGAACAGCTATTTATCCAATGCCACTAAATGATAAATTACAATATGTGGCTGGGGATTATTGGATGGAGTTTAAAAATCGTGACAAATATCATAAGTACTTTGAAAAGTATTTAAAACAATTAAGTGATTGGTGCGAAAGTAAATTTTCAAATGATAGAATTGTGGCAATTTATCAATATTTGATAAAAGAAACTGTTATATCAGATTTAAAGAATAGTAAGTTAAATATTGATTATCGAAAAAATGAGTTTGTTAAATTTGAGGTCCTAGGCTGTCTTGGGAGCGATGAAACAAGAACATGGCAAGATTTAGATTTGTATAAGGCATGGATAAATTACTATTCAGATAAATTACATAATGGCGAAGAGGAAACAAAGTTAGAAAGGAAAATTGATTTTATTACTGGTATGATCGCACCTATTTCAATGGTTTTTCCAGCCAAAATAAGAAATTCTGGTGATAAGGCCAAGATTATTTCATCTAATGATGAATATAAATTCCAAGGGAGATTTTTTAAAGCGACAGATGCTGTGACATTAGGATATTATCCTGTGCAAAAAGCATTTAATGCTCTTCAATGGTTAATTGCAAGACAGGGATATTCAAATGGTAGCGAGAGAATTGTTTGTTGGTCTTCTACTGGGCAATCGATACCTGACGCATTTGATGAACGACTAAATTTATTTGGTACAGAAAATATAGATAAAGACATAGATACTGCAGAATCGTATGCTAATAGCTTTGCCTCAGCTCTATCTGGATATAATAAAAATTTGAAACCCAATGACAGTATAACGATTATTTCTCTTGATACTGCTGATGGATCATATCAAGGCAGATTAGCAATCACATACTACAACAGATTAAGTTATTCAAGATATTTGCAAAATATTAATAAATGGTATACAGCAGGAGTCATTAAATTAAACAAAAAACAGAAAGAATGGTCCGGTATTCCGTCATTAGAAGAAATTGTCTCTTCTGCATACGGCATAGATGAAGGAGGATATTTAAAAGTTCAAAATAGTAATCTTCAAAAAAAGACAATTGATAGACTTCTACCATGTATTGTACAAGGCACAAATTTTCCTAAAGACATTATGTTAAGTTCTGTAAGAAATTGTTCAAATCCAACTAGATTTTTAAAAAAGGGTGAAACTGTTTGGGAAAAACTATTGATAAATACATGCATACAAATAAAAAAAGTTCATTTAGAAGAAGGAAGGAATGAAATAAAAATGGATTCAATAAAAGATATTCATGATCGCAGTTTTCTGTTTGGTATGCTATTGGCGATTGCTGATAAAATTGAACAATCAGCAAATTACCAATCTGGAAGTGACCGTATTACAAATGCAAAACGCTATTGGAGTACATATACAAAGTATCCTGCGAAGACATGGATGACTTTATATGAAAGATTAATGCCGTATTTTGAGAAGATTAAATCAGGATCACGTCATTTTTATGATAAGAAAATAGAAGAAATTATGTTACAACTAGAAAAGTGTAATGATTTTACAAATTTTCCATTAAATGAGAATTATCTTTTAGGTTATTATTATCAAAAAAATAGTTTAGACACTTATTCAAAGGAGGAAAAATAATGTCTACTTTAAATAACAAAATTGATTTTACTGCAATTATTTCTGTACATAAGGCAAATCCAAATGGTGATCCATTAAATGGGAATAGACCACGTGAAGATTATGCAGGACATGGCGAAATTTCAGATGTATGTATTAAACGTAAAATAAGAAATAGATTACAAGATATGGGCGAAAGAATTTTTGTTCAATCGCAAGATAGATCTGACGATGGTGCAAAGAGTTTGAAAGAACGTGCTGATAGGAATACGGAACTAAAAGAAGCAACTAGTAAAAAGAATAAAGAACTATTTGCGGAAGTTGCTTGTAAGACTTGGACAGATGTGAGAACTTTTGGACAAGTATTTGCATTTAAAGGTGACTCATTATCTGTTGGTATTCGTGGACCAGTATCAATTCAAGTAGCTGAAAGTGTAAATCCAATTTCGATAAATCAGATTCAAATTACCAAGAGTGTTAATGGTGAAGCTAAAGATGGTGAAAAAGCATCTGATACGATGGGAACCAAATCTAGAGTGGAGTTTGGGCTATATGTAATTCGTGGCAGTATTAATTGCCAATTAGCCGAAAAAACAGGATTCTGCGAAAAAGATGCAGATAATATTAAAGAAGCTTTACGTACACTATTTGAAAATGACGCATCATCAGCACGACCTGATGGAAGTATGGAGGTTAAAAAGGTTTATTGGTGGAGACACAATTGTAAGTCTGGGCAATATTCCTCTGCAAAAGTACAAAATACCATATCTATTAAATTGAAAGATAATATTGAAAATCCTACATCATTTGAAGATTATGATGTTGTAGTAAATAACTACAATGACTTAAGTTTAGAGATAATTGATGGAATGTAGTAATTTTATAGAAGAGGATGAATATCTATCAATTTCAGGTATACAGCATTTTGAATTTTGTAAAAGACAGTGGGCACTTATTCATATTGAAAAACTGTGGACAGAAAATTACTTGACAATAGATGGGGAATTGATGCATAAAAATGCTCATAATGAAAAATTTATAGAATTTAGAGAAGGTGTTTTAACTACACGTTCAATGAGGGTTGTTTCTAGGGAACTGGGGGTAGTTGGGCAGTGTGATGTTGTAGAATTTCAGCAGGATGAAATCAACGGAATTGAATTATTTAACCATTACGGCAAATTTATCCCTATTCCCGTTGAATATAAACGAGGAAGACCTAAAAAGGGGTTAGAAGATAAATTACAGGTTGTATGTCAAGCAATGTGTTTGGAGGAGATGCTATGCTGCGATATAAATAAGGGATTTATTTATTATGGAGAAATTCGACATAGAGAGACAGTTGAAATTACAAATGAGTTAAGAAATCGTGTTCAAAGTGATTTAAAAGAAATGCATTTGCTTTTTAAAAATCAAGTTACACCTAAGGTGAAAATAAGAAAATCATGTAAAGCTTGTTCTTTATCTGAATTATGTTTACCTGTATTATCAAAAGTAAAATCTGGGAAACAATATATCATTGATTTGTTGAGTGAGAAAAATGAGAAAACTACTTAATACATTGTATATTACTAATCCGAATGCGTATCTATCTAATGACCTAGAAAATATTGTTGTTTCTTCTGATGGAAAAGAGCTTGGAAGATTTCCTTTTCATAATATTGATTCGATTGTAACCATTGGATATCGTGGTGCTAGTCCAAAACTAATGGCAAATTGTGCAGAACACAATATTTCCTTAGTATTTTTATCAGCTAATGGGAAATTTTTGGGGAAATACATAGGCCCACTATATGGAAATGTCATTCTGCGGAAACAGCAATATAACTATTCTGAGAATCAATCGTTGTGTGTCTCATATGCCAAATCTTTTATAATAGCGAAGATTTATAATTCTAAATGGGTTTTACAACGTGCGGTTAGAGACTATCCATTGCGAGTTGATATAGATAAATTGAAATATGTATCAAGTTTGATGGATATATCTATAAAAGAACTACTAAATGATATTGATAACATTGATTCACTGAGAGGGATTGAAGGGAAAACTGCAGTTCAGTATTTTGGTGCCTTTAATGAATTAATCCTACAACAAAAAGAAGACTTTAAATTTGTATCAAGAAGTAGGAGACCTCCTAAAGATGAATTAAATGCAATGCTATCCTTTGCATATTCTTTATTAGAATCTATGTGTACATCTGCTCTAGAAACTGTTGGTCTAGATCCATACGTAGGATTCATGCATACAATTCGTCCGGGTAGACATTCATTATCTTTGGATTTAATGGAAGAACTACGAAGTGTATTTGCCGATAGGTTTGTTATAACACTAATTAATAAGAAAATCATAACGAAGAAAGATTTTCTGAAAGAGGAGGATGGTGCAGTTATTTTAAATGATAATGGAAGAAAGACTTTTATTACTGAATGGCAAAAACGAAAACTGGAAATAATTACACATCCATTTCTAGCAGAAAAAGTGGAATGGGGTATAGTGCCATATGTGCAGGCACTACTACTTGCACGAACTATTAGAGGTGATATAGATGTATATCCACCATTTTTGTGGAAATAAAAAATATGCTTATAATAATTACTTATGATGTGGCTACAAATAGTAGTCTAGGAAAAAAGCGACTTTCTAAAATTGCTAAAGAATGTCAAAATTATGCTAGAAGAGTTCAAAATTCTGTGTTCGAGTGCGAGATAGATTATGCAACATGGCGTAAAGTAAAAGCGATATTGCTTAAGATTGTTAATGAAACAGAGGACAGTATTCGTTTTTATTATCTAGGTGATAAATTTCAAAATAGAGTTGAACATTATGGAAAAAATAAAAGTCTTTATTCCAATGAACCAATCATAATATAGAAATGCGAACGTCAAGCTAACATCGTATACCTTCATCATTCGCACCGATTTTGTTGTATATTTTTATAAATTTTAGTATAAATTATTCCTCTAATCTAAAATTTCACAATAAATATGTGATTTTAAGGATTATTCGGGAAGAAAATGCATATTTTTGCTGTCGCTCTCCGCTTGGAGAGCGTGGATTGAAATTAGGTTAGGAGGTAACATGGCAGAAATAGGATACAAAGTCGCTCTCCGCTTGGAGAGCGTGGATTGAAATAGGAAGCAAGCGGCACATTCTTTAGAAT
>JABZLM010000070.1 GCA_015256775.1 Solobacterium sp.
ATGTATTCTGTAACACCATCTTTACTTCTAAACATATCTCTACATAATTGATCTAATCTTTTATAAGACTCTAAAAAGTCTAATGCACACTCATTCATAATGTCACCTTTATCATTTCATATTCAATTTCATAACATCGCATCAAGTGAAAAACTCAAAGCCTACGAATATTCTCAATATGCTTTTGCTTTATAGCATCATCTACTTTTGTAAGTGGGTAGATAATTTCATACATGTGAATGATATCTACATCAGTAAAAATTTCATTCTTAAGTTTAATGTCATTACAAATGTATTGAAATAAATGCTGTCGATGTATTACCTTACACTCCATTGTATTAGATGGAACTTTTTTGAATTCACACCTATCTGAAAAAACAATATATGATGTTAAGCATGACTCATCGATATTTAATAACTCTTTTAAATATTTACAATGAGAATGATTCTGCCAAATTGGATTATAAAATTGGTTTTTTCTACCTCCTCCAATCATCTGCATCCACATCTTTCGATACTTATCTCCAAATATCCAACCGCTATAGTTTTTACTTTCCACGATAAATAATCCACATTTTGTAATGATAATAACATCTACTTCTGATGTCGTCCCATCTGGTTTTGGTATATATGCATTAAATAATAATTTAACTCCCTCAGTTTCTAATGATTTCAGTTCATCGTATACAAGAAATTCACCGAATCTTCCAATATCACCGTGATGCAAATCAAAATAATCAACTTGAGTCTGTTTATAATATGTACCCTCTTGATATTTCTTAATTCTAATTAATTGTATTTTATATGCAATTAATCCAATTAGTAAAACAATAAGTGAACTATAAATCCCATCTGTTTTTGACGTAGTTGCACTGGGTATAAAACCACTTATAAATAACAAAGCAGTGACAGTAAATAAAATATAAATCCATTTCTTTGTCTTAGCGTAACTAATTCCACCGACCACAAGAATTATGATTACCAAATATTCATAAATTGATAAATTCATTTTAACCACCTTTAAAATTATATGTTTTGTAAATACTATAGATGAATGAATCACTTACGAAATATACATTGTCGTAAAAATATTATATATCAGCTTAGTTTAATAATACAGTACACCACATGAAAAAATCCCCATAATCATGAGGATTACCTTGAATATTAAATATGTAAAATTATCTTACTTTACATTCAAACGTTTTAGCATTGCATCATGTGCTGCATTTTCTAGTGTATCTTGAAGTTGTTCTAGCTGCTCTACAGCATATCTACGATTTAAACCACGTAGAATGACTTCATCAGCGATGGCTGGATTTTTTGGTAACAGTGGTCCATGCATGTAGGTTGCGATTGTTTGTGCATCCATATAGCCTTCATATTTACCTTTGTATGTATTTCCATGTCCAACTAATACCTTACCAAATGGATTCGATACGGCTTTTGTTTGACCACCATGATTTTCAAATCCTACAACAGTAACCTCTTTGTCATGAATATTCGTTTTTACCACAATATTACCAATGCAGCGATGATCACGGTCACTACTTTCTGTGTAGTAGTCATAGATACCCAAACCATCAATCTTTTGACCATCCTGGTCTAAGTAATATTGACCAAATAATTGATATCCACCACAAATTAATAAGAATGCTGTACCACTTTCTTTTGCTTTTAAGATAGATTCTTTACGTGCTAGCAAATCTTTATAGATAAGCGTCTGTTCTTTATCTGCTCCACCACCCAAGAAGAAGATATCATAATCTTCAATATTTCTTTTTTCTTGTAATGTACAAGTATCAACAACGACATTAATACCACGCTTACTTGCGCGATAGCGTAAAGTTTCAATATTACCCTTATCTCCATAAAGGTCCATGAGGTCATGATACATCCACAAAATCTTTAATTCCATGATTATCTTGCCTCCTTCTTTAAGATACCACGCACAACATGTAAGGCAGTATATGTAGAAAGAATATAACTATCTCTATCTGCTTTATCTAAATATTTGATTGCTTCTTCGAAGTTTTCAATAACTTGAATATGGTCTTCTAATCCTTCGTACTTCAAGCGTAGAGCCATGTCATACGCGCGTGTTCCCGAACATACTATGGTGTGAATGTTCTCTTTATTAAGTCTTTCAAAATGTGCATCCCAGATCCAACTAATATCCCTACCATCTTGGTCATTATCATTCAAGAAGATAGCAATATTTTTATCACCTTCTTGGTTTACGATATACTTCATTACTTCATTAGCACCAGTTGGATTTTTGATAAGATTTAATACAGATGGCTTACTGAGCGCAAACACCTCATTACGCCCTTCCTTCATAGAAAACGTTTTAAATACAGTATTTGCTGCTTGTAAATCTAAGCCTAACAAACGCATCACGGTTAATACAACTGCGCAATTATAGATTGCATAAATTGTATTCATAAAGGAATGGTACTTCACACCATCTATTGTGAAAGTCTGGTTTTGATAATCAATTTCAGATACATATGTATATGGTGTAATCTTTCCGAATCCGCAGGATGGACAAGCAAATCTTCCAATATGTGAATATTGGTAATAATCATAGACAAGGCGTGCTCCACAATGTGGGCAGAACTTACCCTCACTCGCTTCATTCGTGGTCTTTTGTGATACTTCATTCTGTCCAACAGAGAAGTAGTGTACTTTTGCTTTCTTTGCATTTTGCGCAATACGTACTACATTAGGGTCATCTCCATTCATAATGAGATCTCCCTCAAAGTTTTCCGTTACTTCTTCAATCTTACGGATAATTGTTTCCATCTCTCCTGCACGATCTAACTGATCGCGAAAGAAATTATTTACTACAAGTGCTGTAGGTCTTAATGCCTTAAATTGACGATATAATGTTAACTCATCAACTTCAATAACAGCTACATCAGCTTGTACATTGAAATTTGCATCAGAGTTACCTGCTAGTAATGTAGCGATACCAACATTTAAGTTATCACCACGACTATTGTTAATCACCTTTAAACCTGCTTGCATGATAGATTTTGCGATAAGGTTTGATGTAGTTGTCTTACCGTTTGTCCCTGTCACAAGAATCACATGTTTAGGCATATGAAATTTCTCAATGAAATGAGAATCCATTTTTAGTGCTAATCGTCCTGGCAAGGAACCACCACGTCCTACTGCAGTTAATGCTTTACGAACAATTTGAACTGCTACTAAACGTAAATCCA
>JABZLM010000034.1 GCA_015256775.1 Solobacterium sp.
CATCTGTAGAGTGTCAGGATCGAAATTTAAATCCACTTACAACAAATCTAGTAGTAGCTGATACTTCACGTACGAATAAGACAATTTGTCTTGCGGTATCACCATCACTAAAAAAACTAGGTGTGTCTGGTAGACCTAGACTTTTTGAAGTGGAACAGAAGGTTAAGGAAATTAATCGTGAACGTCAAAGTAAGTTACATGGAAAACAATTTATAAAAGAGGAATGGAATCGAGATATATTAGAAAGTCATCCTGAATATAAAATGACATATATTATCGCGCAGCCTCGTATGGCGAAATATCTTGAATATAGTGCAAATATTTATAATATTTACTTGCGTTATATTGCTGCTGAGGATATCCATGTATATTCGATTGATGAAGTGATGATGGATGTGACGGGATATTTGCGTACATATCATAAGACTGCAGAGGAACTAGCGAGAATGATGATATCAGCTGTCTATGAAGAGACAGGAATTACAGCAACTGCTGGCATTGGATCAAACTTATATCTTGCGAAAGTTGCGATGGATATCATCGCAAAACATCTTCCAGCAGATCAATATGGTGTTCGTATCGGTGAACTAGATGAAATCAAATATCGAAAGCTTTTGTGGGACCATCAACCATTAACTGATTTTTGGCGAGTGGGTAGAGGTTATGTCCGCAAGCTTGCACAACATGGGATGTATACCATGGGGGATATCGCAAGATGTTCGATTGGTAAGGAAAGCGAGTATTTAAATGAAGAATTGTTATATAAACTATTTGGAATAAATGCAGAATTACTGATTGATCATGCATGGGGATGTGAAACTTGCACCATGCATGCAATTAAGCATTATCAACCAAGCAATCATAGTTTTAGTTCAGGGCAAGTATTGATGTCTGGATATACGTTTTCGAAAGCAAAACTGGTCGTAAAAGAAATGACAGAACAATTGATTTTGGATTTGGTTGCTAGGAAGATGACTACCAAACAAGTTGGTCTATACATTAGTTACGATGCGGAAAGTTTAAAGGATTGTGAAGTATCGATGGATATTCAAACAGCACTAGATTGGTATGGTAGAGAGGTTCCAAAACCAACAAATGGCACTATGAATTTGTCACATCATACTTCATTCTCGAAAGAGATTATGGAAGCTGTAGAACGGCTATTTGATAAGATTGTTGATGCAAGATTGTTGGTGCGTAAGATAACAATCGCATTTATGAGTATCATCAGTGAGGAAGATGCTAAGAAGCGTATAGAAGCTACGCAACTAGATTTATTCGCACCACCAACCGCGAAAGCAAAGATAACAAAAGTAGATGAAACAAAGGACCACCAACTACAACAAGCAATTTTATCTATCAAGCATAAATATGGGAAGAATAAACTATTAAAAGGGAGAGATTTAGAAGAAGGTGCTACAGCTGTAGAACGAAATAATCAGATTGGAGGTCATAAGGCATGAATAAAAAGTATGAAGATATGCTGTATCTAGAACCTCCAGTATCTAAGATACATCGTAAGATGTCGATTTCAGAAAGAGCAGCCCAGTTTATGCCGTTTGCGGCACTCACAGGCTATGAAGATTTAATTCGCGAATCCTCAAGAATGACACAACGACGTATTGAGTTATCGGAAACAGAAATAGAAGAATTAAAACATAAACTTGAATTTTTGCATGTTCATGAAAAAGAAAAACCATTGATTAAAGTTATGTATTTCTTGCAGGATTTAAAAAAGAATGGTGGTAGTTATCAAACGGTTGAAAAACAATTGCATCGTATTGATGATATTGAGAAAAAGGTTATTTTTAAGGACCGTACTACAATACAGTTTGATGATATTATTTCGGTTGAATATGAGGGATTTTAGATTGGCATAAAGTTGGCACAGGAATGTACCGACTTTTTTTCTATAAATAAGTGAGTAGGGAGGAACTCATATGAAGATAGAAAAGATCAAAAAACAAATTCAAAATTTGATTTTGCGTATCATGTCAGTATTCATGGTATTCACACTGATACCACACATGCATGTTCACGCAGGAAG
Source organism: Solobacterium sp. (assembly GCA_015256775.1). Taxonomy (GTDB): domain Bacteria; phylum Bacillota_I; class Bacilli_A; order Erysipelotrichales; family Erysipelotrichaceae; genus Bulleidia. The sequence continues at coordinate 2,048 of JABZLM010000034.1, forward strand.
TACAACAATCACTTGTAAAAATGTACCTGGTAGACAAGTGTATTATGTAGATGGGATTGTCTATGATACACCAGAGTCACATTTCTTACGGGCGGATGAAATACCCGCATACTGCATACAGCCTAAAATACCGGAAATCTATCACCCAATCGGTTACGTTGGTGAAGATCCAGGGTGGACGAAGATGTCCGAACTTGACCAAAATATCATACTTGCATATGCATTTTTTGGTTATGGGTTTGATGGAGAGAGGACAGACGAGCGATATTTAGCAGCACAAGATTTAATTTGGGAATATTTAGGTACGACAAATATTACACGTGCAACAATAGATACAACACAAAAGAAAAATGAAATTCGATCACTTGTAGAACAACTACGTACTATGCCAAATCTAAAGGTTATAGAGTATAACCACAACGTAAAGGAAGGCAGTTTCTTTACTGGGGAAATTGATGGAAATGTTCCTATTCGTGTTGTGAATACAAATGGAAATCTTGAAAACTTTGATGTAGTGATTGAAAATGGAACACTTGTAGATGTTAATGGTAATCCTGTTTCTGCCGTTGTGGGGAATGAATTTTATGTAAAAGTTACGATGGGACAACATGCTAAGATTCGCTTTATTAATAAACTTTTATCTCGCAATGATGAAGGTGGGGAAAATCAGATTATCTATCGTTCTTCGATTAATCAAGATGTTATCAAGGCAGGGAAATTACATGTAGATAGTGCAGAAATTAACTTACATGCAGTAGGGACAAGCCTAAACTTAATCAAGCACGACGCAGATACAAACCTTCAACAACCGCAAGGTGCAGCGGAATCTTTTGCACAGACTAGTTATGAACTCTTTGATGAAACAACACAAATGATAGTAGGTATGCTAAACGTTGGTGAAAGTGGTGTTTCTAATACAATTGACGGACTGTATTACTCGCATCAATATAGTGTAAAAGAAATCACGGCACCTAAGGGATATAAACTAGATACCGAAAAGAAAACTGTTTTATTTAATCAACTGCCTAGTGATACAAATCATATTTCACTTGATGTTATGGATGATGTAATTACAGGAAAGTTTCGTATTCATAAGTTATTCGTTAATAAGCATCAGTCAGCTCTAGCAACAAATGAACAAGGTGCTACTTTTACAGCAATCTTACAGAAACATATTGAACGCTTTGGAGGCTTTGAAGAAGCTTATCAGCACTTATCAGAGTTTACACCAAAAGAATATGCAGTAATCACTACGGATGAAGACGGTATTGCAGAAACAGGTGAACTTGCATATGGGAAATACACAGTACGTCAAACATCCGCAAAGGATAGTGAGATTGCACTCTTAAATGAGGACTTTGTATTTGAAGTATCTCGTGAAAATCAACCGGATGTAAAATATGAAATTAGTAATATTTCAAAGGAATATTATGTACGTCTTGTAAAGAAAGATGCTGAGACAAATGAAATCATTGATTTCCATTCTGCAGGTTTTAAAATCAAAGATGCAGCAGGAAATTATGTTGTTCAACGTGTTGGAGAACGTAGTTATGATACCTTCCAGACAAGCACAAATGAAGATAAGAAATACCCTGAAGGTACATTCTGTGTTATACAACAGAGTGGGACAATTACTACTCCACTTAAGTTAGCACCAGGTAGTTATACGATTGAAGAAATTAGTAGTCCTGATGGATTTACAAGAGAGACACAGGAGATTCATTTTATATTAAAGCAGGAGAATGTTGTAAATGTTGATGAGGATAATAACCAATACATTACAGTCGAAGTAAAAAATAATCGTATGTATGGACAGCTTGAACTACAGAAGCAGGTTGAAGAATATCAAAGTGACCGTAATTTAGTAACAGAAAAGAGTCTTGCTGGAATCATTTTTAGATTGGTTGCGGCAGAAGATATCATTGAACCAATCCATGGAAAAGTGATATTACCAAAAGGACAGACATATACAGAATTTACCACAGATGAAAATGGATATGCATTCGTTGAACATATTCCTTTAGGAAAGTATGTTGTACAAGAAATTCAGACACTGGATGGACTTGTATTAAATGAAACGACATACCCTGTTGAATTCAATGCAGAAGATGATGTGACATCTACAATTCATCGTAAACTTACAATTACAAATGAAATTACAAAGATAGATATCACAAAGACAATGATTACAGGTGGTCCAGAAACACCTGGTGCGAAATTACAAGTGATTGACGAAGAAAATACCGTGATTGATGAATGGGTATCCGCGTATCAAGTAGTACATAAAATTGCAGGCTTAACTGCAGGGAAAAAATATACTCTACATGAGGAAATGACTGTGGATGGATACTATTATGCGGATGATATCACATTTACAGTGAATGAAGATGGCTCAATACTAGCAGTAGAAATGATAGATAAGCCTGTTGAATATCTCATTGAGAAAGTAAATGAAGAAGGCAAAGCAGTTAGTGGTGTTCGTTTACAATTAAGGAATCTTTCAACTGGAGAACTGGTTCCGCTTCCTAATGATGGTATTACAACCGATGAAGGATTCCATCTAAATAACCTGCATGCAGGTCAGCAATACGAATTAGAAGAAGTAGAAATTATTAATGGTGTACACCGTGCATCAACAATCCAGTTTACAGTTCCAAAATATAATCCAACAACATCAGGTCCTATTAAGATTCAAATGATTGATTTAACAGTTGATATTTCACTTAAAAAAGTAGATGAAGATGGCAAAATAGTTGTGGGATCTACCCTTGAAATTTATGAAGCAACACAGAATGAAAATCAGGAATATATACCTGTATTAGATGAAAATCAAAATCCAAAACTGGTTTATCGCTTTACTACAACGGATGAAGATGTTTATGACATTGGACAGTATGTAAAAGGAGGTAATACCTATATCCTACATGAAGTAGAGGCACCATTTGGATATGAATTGATGGACCAAGATATTGTCTTTACCGCAACAGGCACAAAGGAAAAACCACAGCTCATTCAAGCGGTTGATCGTAAGAAGAAAATATATGTTCGCGTAAAGAAGGTGGATGCAGAAGATCATGATACAGTACTTGAGAATACAGAATTTACGATCTTCCATTCTGATAGCACAATCGCAAAGGACATCTATGGAAGAACTACGGTTGGCCTAACGGATGAGCATGGATTCGTGGACTTTGCGGTACCATATGCTGCAGAAGGATTGTATGTTATGGAAACTGAAGCACCAAAGGGATATGAAATCTCTGTTGAAAAGTATGAAATTAAACACCTTTCTAATCTAAACTTCAATCCTGATAAACCCGTAGAATTAACAGTTGCGGATGAAAAAGAAAAAGATATTCCAACAGGTGTAGGGATTTCCTTTGGTATATGGTTCTGTATTGTTGGTGGAATTATTGGCATTGCATGGACTTTTTTCTCAACAAGACGTAGATAAAATAGATGATAGTAAAGATTAAACTCTCTTTGTGTTTACTGCTTGTGATATTCGGTACATGTATCTATGCAAGAAAATGGAAATTATTGGAGGATGAACAAGAGAAGATTTTAAACCTTACAGAGAAACTTCAGCTTCAAAATAAAAAAGATGAAATTCAATTTAACACGCATGCATGGAATAACCTGAAGAAACAGAATCCAGATTTTTGGGCATGGATTTATTGGCAAGGGGGTATCGTATCACAACCGATAGTGATTGATGCAGGTGGCAAAGAATATCTTTACCAAAATTTTGATGGACAACCATCTATGTGTGGTACACCAATGATCTTTGACACAAAATCCAAAAATAAAATTATTTACGGACATCATGTGGGTTATGGGGCTGAAAATGTAGTGTTTACTAAACTATCTGAATTAACGGATAAGAAATTATTTTACGAATACCAAACTTTTTACTTGTGCATGCAAGATAAAGTAGAGAAATATAGAGTATTTTTGATTACAGTAAAAAACAAAGAATTAGATTGGAATTATCAGCAGAAGGATTTTACTTCTGCTGATAAGTTCTATGAATGGATAGCAGATGCGAAAAAAGTCGCACTTATCTACGATACAGATTTAAAGCCAAAATTTAACGATGACTTTGTGACTATACAGACTTGTCTAGATGCATATTCTTCAAAAAGAGTTATCTTACTAGCAGTAAAGACTAGGGAATATACAATGGAAAATGATTCATTTTAAAGAAATATTTTAATACGTAGATGATATAATGCTAGTAATAGTGAGGTGCTATATGAAGATAATCTTAGATAAAAGTTTGGAAGCTCTTGGCGTAAAACATGTTGTAATTGGTATCGCTAAGAACGTTGATCCAAACGCAGAATTAACACCAGCATTTTTACAAAAACAAAAAGAGGTGGAAGAGTGGGCGCTACAGTGTAACATTGACGAAGTACTACAACACCCTTTTATTCAGGGCTACATTGAACTGATGCAGAAGGTTGGTAGAAGTATTAAGAAGAATCCACCAACTATTCCAGCATTTATTCGTAATATTCAACACCGTGGCGCTATGCCTCATGTCAATAGTATCGTTGATATCTATAATGTTGAGACACTAAAGTCTTTCCTAGCGATTGGTGGTCATGATTTCGATAAGATTCAGGAACCACTCTTGTTTACTGTTAGTCAAAAAGAAGATACATTCTTGCCGATTTGTTCAACTCCAAAACATGTTGCAGAAACAGATTATCTCTATCGTGATAGTCAAGGCATCTTAGCTTGGATGGGTGTTAGAGATGGCGAAAACTATAAGTTTGATGATACTACCAAAAATGCCATCTTCATTATCCAAGGAAATGGAAATACGCCAGTTGAAGATAGAGTAGAGGCACTACGTCGTATCGAACATGATTTGAGAGAATGTATGCCAGCGTTAGAGTTTGAGACAATTATTGTAGATGCAGAATAGATTCTTATATAAAAATTTCTGAAATCAAAGGATGAAATGAATTGAAATTCTTGGCATAAGACTATACAGTTATTATGCTAAGGGGGCAAAGAGATGTCTGAAGAAATACTAAAAGAAAATATGAATGAAGAAAGACTGCATCATATGATTGAAGCTAGTAAGGCTGCAGAACTTTCTGAATATATCAAAGAGAATAATCCGATTGATGTAGCACAAGCTGCTGAATATCTTGATGATGAAGAACTATGGAAAATGTGTAGTATTTTATCTTCAGAGGATATTGCCTCCGTGTTAGAACAAGCAGATGATGATCTTCGAGTTCGCTTTACATATGCACTCTCTAATAATGAACTTCTTGAAATCTTTAGCAGTATGGCACAGGATGATATCGCCGATATTATTGGAGATTTAACAATTGGTAGACGTAAAACAATTGTAAATCTGATGAAGGATAACGACCGTACAGAAATTACAAATCTGTTGGAATATCCTGCAGATACGGCTGGTGGTATTATGACGACCGCCTACATCGCAATTAGGGAAGATTTGAAAGTCATAGAAGGACTAGAGAAGATCCGTGAGATTGGTCCTAAGATAGAAGTTATTGAAACAATTTTTGTTGTTAACGCAAGAGGGCAGTTGATTGGTACTGCAGATTTACGTGATATCTTATCTTCTGATAAAAATATATTGATGGCTGATATCACAAAGGAAAACTTCATTAGTGTAGGACCAGAGATGGATCAGGAAGAAGTTGCGAAACTTGTATCTAAGTACGACTTAAAAGCGATTCCAGTTGTAAATCAACGCATGGCAATCCTTGGTATCGTTACTGTCGATGATATTATCGATGTTATCGTCGAAGAGTATAACGAAGATATCTTAGAAATGGGTGGTGTATCCAAGGAAGAAAGTTTAGATACAACACTACTACAATCCATCAAGTTACGTTTACCTTGGCTATTAATTAACTTAATTACAGCGTTCATGGCCTCCTTTACCGTAAAAGTATTTGAAGGTACCATTGCTCAGGTTGTAGCGCTGAGTTCTATTATGACAATTATTTCTGGTATGGGTGGTAATGCTGGTTCTCAAACGCAGTCAATCCTAGTTCGTCAGATTGCGACAGACAAAGTTGATTTCAAAAGAGATTGGAAATCCTTTGTAAAGGAAATTTTCCTTGGGGTTATTAATGGTACAGTGAATGGTCTGATTACAGCAATTATTGTAATGATTCTTTACCGTAACGTATTTCTGGGTGTCATTACAGTGATTGCAATGATTGGAAATTTAGTGGTAGCTGGCATCTTTGGATTCTTAGTTCCTGTTATCTTGGATAAGTTTGGTGCAGATCCAGCGGTATCTTCTTCCATCTTTGTAACAACTGCGACAGATGTATTGGGATTCTTTATCTTCCTAGGACTCGCAAATATATTCTTGCCAATGTTAATTTAAATAAAAAACTGGGTTGGTCTAGTGAAGATCAATCCAGTTTTGTTGATAGGATACAACGAGAAATATTTGTATCATACATGAATGTTTTTAGCGTTTCTACATCAGAGACTGTCTCATCAATTTGATCGAAGTAATGAGCAATCTTTTCGATATAGGATTGATAGTATGGATTAACTTCCAACTCTTTATTACGTGCTAGAGCTTCAAAGTATAAGAAGATTAATGTCCAAATGATCTCAAGACAAGAATCTTCAATCCAGAAGTCTGCTTTTTCTTTTGGTAGATAACATTGTTCTAATAGTTCTGTAATCAGTGGTAAGCCATCTTGTGATGATTGCCAAATATCCGTATAGATATAATCAAAGTTTGAAAGATAATCTTGATTGAAGTAATCAAATGCATCACCCTCAATGAGATGAATTGGCTTTGTTGTTTCGAATTGAGGGAGAATAAAATTTCTAAACATTGCAATAACTTCTTTTGAGCGTTCGATGACAGTGACTTCTTCTACATTTGGATTTTGAATTGCCATATATAGGAAATAACCGATGCCTAAACCAAAGGTAAGTACTTTGCCATGTGCTCTTTGTGCAGGAATATCATTGGTGTTGGCTTCACTTGGTGCATCAAACATCCAGTCCATATCATCTTGGTATAGATAGAGTGCATCAAAATTACGGTCCATTGCGCGTAATTTCATCCAATCATTTAATTCTCGATTTGGATCTTTTTGGATTACATCAGAATTAAATAATTCGAAGCCTGCGATCTTTCCTCTTTCGAAAGTAAAATGCGAATCTTTAATCCAATCTAAATGAATATTTTTATGGTATGGATTATTCTCCCACTCATCAACAGATAGGAAAAGAGAAGGGCAGTTATTGGAGTCTTGAAATTCTGGGATACCAGCATCTGCAAGCATTTTAATGACTTTCTTCTCATTTTTCTTTGTGATGTGCATTCCTACAAAATCATTTTTTGTATCATTAGCGATATTTGCATGACAGCGATTAAGGAATTGATTGATCTTATCGTTTAAAGTAATTTTCATGATTCAATCTTACATGAAAGTACATAATTTTTAAATGCAAGAATACTTTGATTTTCATCTGTTTCTGTTATAATTCACTTACTTGTTTGGAGGAGTTTATGGTACTTGCATTAGTATTGTTTGTTGTCATGTATATATTCTTGTTGGCACTTCCTGAAAAACGTCCATATGTTGCATTAATTGCGGCTGGGGTATTTATTCTATTAGGAATCTTGCCGTTAGGAAATGTCATCAAAGCTGTGGATTGGAATATTATTCTAATGTTGGCTGGTACGATGATGGTCGTGCAGTTATTTATTGAAAGTCAAATGCCGACATTAATGGCTGAAGGATTATTAAAAGCCGTTCCAAATATTCAGTGGGCAGTAGTTGTACTGAGTATTTTTGCAGGAGTTATTTCTGCGTTTGTAGATAATGTAGCGACAGTATTGATGGTCGCACCTGTTGGACTTGCGGTATCAAAGAAATTAAAAACAAACCCTATTCCGGTGCTGATCGCAATTGCGGTTTCAAGTAATTTACAGGGTGCTGCGACACTGGTGGGGGATACGACAAGTATTCTTCTAGGTGGTTATGCGAACATGAGCTTTAATGATTTCTTTGTATTCATGGGTAAGCCGGGTATCGCGTTATCGGTAGAAGTTGGTGCTGCAATGACAATTCCAGTATTATTATTCTTGTTTAGAAAATCAAAAGATCCAGTACATGAGGAAATTACTACGAAAGTAACGGACTTTGTGCCTTCGTTATTGATGATTGGTGTGATTATGACATTGATTATCGCTTCTCAGTTTGAAAATAAACCACAACTTACAAATGGTTTTATCTGTATGGGATATGCAGTGATCGGAATTATCTACAGAGCAATCCGTGAGAAGTCAACTGATGTTGTAAAGCGTGCAATTCAAGCAATTGATTTTAATACACTACTTCTATTGATTGGATTATTCGTGGTTATTTCGGGTATAACAGAGGCTGGTGTGATTGATGCGATAGCCGAACTCTTTGTAAGACTGGGTGGTAGCTCTGTGTTTGTGATGTACACGATGATTGTTTTTGTCTCGGTAATTATCTCTGCCTTTGTGGATAATATCCCATATGTTGCGACAATGTTACCGGTGGTGCAGGGCATTGCAAACTCAATGGGTGTAGAACCATATGTTCTATACTTTGGATTATTAATTGGTGCAACACTTGGTGGTAACTTAACACCGGTTGGTGCGAGTGCTAATATTGCGGCAATTGGTATTTTGAATAAAGAAGGATATAAAGTTTCTTCCAAAGACTTCTTCCGTATTGGTATTCCATTTACATTAATTGCAGTATTTTCTGGTTACATCATAACTTGGCTAATCTGGGGATAAATCGATAAAAGAGACTTCTTCTGTGGGAGAAGTCTCTTTTGTAAAATTATTTTATTTTTACCTTGCCAAACAGATATTTTCTTGCTATATTTATATAGCACTAATTTTAATGTGTATTGCGCCGATAGCTCAACTGGATAGAGCATTTGACTACGAATCAAAAGGTTGCGGGTTCGACTCCTGCTCGGCGCGCCATTCGGGATGTAGCACAGCTTGGTAGTGTACTTGATTTGGGATCAAGGGGTCGCAGGTTCGAATCCTGTCATCCCGACCATGATGGCGAGGTAGCTTAGTTGGCTAGAGCAATCGGTTCATACCCGGTAGGTCGTGAGTTCGAGTCTCACCCTCGCTACCATTACTATTTAAGAACGAGATGTAACATGCATCTTGCAAGAAACATCTCGGACCCTTAGCTCAGTTGGTCAGAGCTGTCGGCTCATAACCGACTGGTCGAAGGTTCGAGTCCTTCAGGGTCCACTAAAACGGAGGAATACCCAAGTGGTTGAAGGGTCCGGTCTTGAAAACCGGTAGGTCGAGAAATCGGCGCCTGGGTTCGAATCCCAGTTCCTCCGCCATTTAAATTATGTTCTTCGGAACAACACATCGCGAGGTAGAGCAGCCTGGTAGCTCGTCGGGCCCATAACCCGGAGGTCGTTGGTTCAAATCCTTCCCTCGCAACCATTTGGCTCTGTAGCTCAGTCGGTAGAGCAAAGGACTGAAAATCCTTGTGTCGCCAGTTCGATTCTGGCTGGAGCCACCTGAAAAACCTGTAGAAATACAGGCTTTTTTGTATATATACGAAGTAATTATTCAACATTTCTATAATCTTATTTTTTCACTTCGGTTTCATACCATGCATCTACGGCTGGGTCAATAACAGTCTGCTCTGTATCAACTCTTACTGAACGATACACAGGTGCGTAAAAATCATATACACCACCATGATGTGAACAGGCTCCTTTTCCCTTCGCATTGCTAGGGGACCAAGTTCCGTCATTGCATTGTGTTTTATAATCTACAATTTGATTTTCGTATGTTGTTACAATTTCGACATGACTTGATTCAGGGATTGCTGGATGATAAATATATTTAGAATAGACAATACCATCTACCTGACAGTTAGTTGTGATTGTTGTACCGTCACAAGTTGGAACTGGTGTTGGTGTTGGCTTTGGAGTCGGTTTTGGTGTAGGCTTTGGTGTAGTTTTTGGGACTGAAACGGTTGTTGTGGTTTGTGTTGCCTGTTCTGTATCCGCAGTTGTTTGGTGTTTCTCTTCACTTGTGGAGTTACTAGAACAGCCATAAGAAAAGAATAAAAATACAGCTAGTGAAGTTTTACCAATCTGCTTTAAAAAATGATGTGTATGAATCATATTTCCCTCCGATTTATCACAATGCATTAAGAATTGTATTCTGTAATGATAAAAGCTTGTTTTTATGATGTGATGATTCAATGGTATGAGCACTGTTTATTTAAATATTATTTTTAAACAGTGTATGGATGAATTGTTACTAATATCATAAAAAGAAATGTAATAATTGTAAATTTATTTTTGATTGAAAATTTTGATATACTGAACATATGGAAAAAATATTAATTATAGGATCAGCACATGTAGACTTTGTTTCACATGTAGATAAACTTCCGCAAGGAAATGAAGAGTTTAACGTTGTAAGACAAGAACAAATTATCAGTGGTACGGGTTTTAAAGCTGCTGATGTATTTCAACATTTTGATTTTCCGTATGAATTATACGCGCCGATTGGTACTGGCATTTATGGCGAAACTGTAGAGGCAGAGATGATAGCACGTAACTTACCAATCAATGTAAGAACAAAGCTGGTAAATGGCTGTACTTATCACATGGTTGATGAAGCAGGAAATCAAACTTATTTTAGTGTTCCTGGTGGTGAATATAACTTTGATGTGTCATTTGTACAGACATTAGAGAAAGATGATATCCACGCGGTATTACTCTATGGAGAAATGCTAAGTGGAGAAGGTGTTATTGATTTATTGAATACTTTAGATGATTTGGAAAAACCTATCTATTTTGTGCCAGGTGAATTTGGTGATCAGATGGATGAGGATGTTTTCCGTGCACTTTGTTCATTGAATCCAATACTATTATTGTCTGAAACGGATGCGTATTATCTTTCTAGTGAAAAGTATCATGATTTCAAACTGACGGCAGAATACTTACATACGATGACTGGTTCAAATATTATGATCTTTAAGAATGATGAAGGCGTATACTCTTATGGTGATGAGAAGTTTATGTTGCCGTGCGAGCATGTATCTGATATCGAACTACAGGCAGCTGTATTCGTTCTTGCGCAATTAGCTGGTGTTGATGTGAAGAATAGTATGGCGTTCATGTGTGACTTTGCTGAAAAGTTAGTACATGATTATGACGATTTTACCTTCGCGGAAGGTAAGATTAGACTCGCGGAAATCATCGCGCAGAAGTAATGCAAAAAAAAGGATTAACAACAATTGAAATAAACCAGCGTATTCAAGAGAACAAAGTGAATGGTGAATCAAAGAAATTATCAAAGTCGACAATAAATATCATCAAAGAAAATATTTTTACATATTTTAATCTTTTAAATGTCATACTTTTCATATTTGTATTTACAACCGGTAAATATCAAAATGCGATGTTTATGGGTGCAGTCATAACAAATGCACTCATCGGTATGATTCAAGAGATACGCGCAAAAAAACTATTGGATCAGATAAGGATTCTCACAACTACGAAAGTAAATGCTTATCGTGATGATGCATGGATTGAAATTTCTGTTGATGAGATTGTACAAGATGATGTATTAGGTTTACAAGCAGGGATTCAGGTACCAATTGATGGTGTAATTACTGAAGGTAGTCTAGAAATTAATGAGAGCCTTTTGACTGGTGAATCTGATACAGTTTATAAAAAAGCTGGAGATGCTGTTTATAGTGGGACAATTGTGCTAAGTGGAGATGCGGAAGTATCTGTAACTAAAGTGGGGCATGAACGTCAAACTGAAAAGATTATGGAAGGCTCAAAGATATCTGGGTTTCAGAAGAGCGCATTACAGAAAGATTTGCAGAAACTGATTAAGATTGTATCTGTCCTAATTGTTCCTGTTGCATTGATACTTGTGGGAATGCAGATGGGAGTAAAAGGGGTAGGATATTCGACTATCGTATTAAATACATCAGCCGCAATCATCGGTATGATTCCAGAAGGCTTAGTTGTACTAACAAGTGTTGCCCTGGCGGTTTCTACGATGCGTTTATTAAAATTAAAGGCACTTGTGCAGGAACTATATTCAGTTGAAGGTCTTGCAAGGGTTGATGTGGTATGTCTTGATAAAACAGGAACACTAACGCAAGGAGATATGCAAGTTGATCATATTGAGATTGTCAGTGATATTTCTGAGTTGAATCTACATGCATATATGCATGCATACTTAGAGATGGAAAAACATCCAAACCCTACTGCAAAAGCTCTGATTGAGTATTTTAAGAGTGATACAAAAATCCAAGTAGATGATTTTCAACCGTTTGCAAGTGAGCGCAAATATACAAGTGCTTCTTTGCATAATATAGGAACTCTATATGTTGGTGCCTTTGAATTTATCTTTGACAAAGAAGATACAGTCTATCAGAAATATCACGATACGGTTTCTAAAGGAGAACTGCGTACGATTGCGATAGCACTTGCAAAAGAAGACAATCAAAAAGAACTGGTAGGCTTGGTATATATACGTGATGTGATGCGACCAAATGTGAATGAAACACTAGCCTATCTTTCTAAACAAGGTGTTGCAATCAAAATTATCTCTGGTGATTATCCAAATACAGTTTCTTCAATCGCACGAAAAGCAGGGGTACCAGATGCAGATAAGTATATTGATTTATCTGTTGGTGAAATTGATTATAATCAAGTGGTCGAAGAATATACTGTTTTTGGAAGAGTGCTTCCGAAACAAAAGAAAGAACTACTGATAGCGCTACAGCGTAAACATGTTGTAGCCATGGTAGGGGATGGCGTAAATGATGTTCCTGCATTGCGACAAGCAGATGTATCAATCGCTATGCTTGCAGGTTCATCGGCTGCGAAAGATATTTCTGATATTGTTTTATTAGAAAATGATTTTAATGTTGTACCTTCGATTGTCTGTGAAGGAAGAAGAGTAATCAATAATATCTCTAGAGCATCGTCGATGTATCTGGTTAAAACTTTATTCTCATTCTTCTTAACGATTTATGTTGCATTATTTCAAACTGTATATCCATTTGTACCAGTGCACTTAACAATGATTAGTGCAATCTGTGTGGGAATTCCAACAGTATTTCTACAACTAGAGCCTAGCTTTGAAAGATTAAAAGGTAGGTTTTTGGTGGATGCGTTTTTACGAGCGCTCCCATCCGCAATTACAGTTGTGCTAGTTGTAGTCTTTACAAAGTTCTATCGTACAACAATGGACTTATCTTTACAAAATGCAAATGCAATCTTAGTATTTGTAACAGGTGTAATCTATCTTTATACCTTGTACCGTATCTATCAACCGACCACAAAGTATCGTTTAACGATTGTACTCATCATGAGTTTCCTTTTCGTGATTACCTATTATTTCACGCAGGGTATCTTAGGAATTTCATTTAGTTTAGAGTTACTTCCAGTTACGCTTTTGACAACTGTGATAGGCGTTGCAATAGTATCTTTATTAGGCTTTTTTACGGATAAAGCGTTCAAAATAAATTCGTGCAATTTAAAGTGAGCTTGTGTATAATTACTATTGCGATGCGGATATGGTGAAACTGGTAGACACGCTGATTTCAGGTGTCAGTGAGGCGACTCGTGCAGGTTCGAATCCTGTTATCCGCACTTGATAGTTGACCCGATTATCGGGTCTTTTATTTTGTGTGAATAGCGGTTGTTTGAAGTAATATTGTTTATCTTATACAATGTACACATGAGGTGATATACATGAAAATCATAAAGAATGAAGAAATCAATGAGGACTTGTTTTCACAGATGATTCGTTTGGATCATGAAGTGTGGCCATTAGACGATGAAAGTTATTTGCCAACATCATATTTGCATAGATTGTATGAAAACTCAAAGGATGGATTATTTTTTGCGGTGGATGATGAAGAAAAGCTAATCGGTTATCAAACATTAATTTTTGTGGATAAAGATAATTTTCATAAATATTATGAGACAGGAGATTTTACGGTTTTAAAAAATATGGGTATGAAGAGAGGCGAAAATATCTTATATATCTATACTGCCAATATTAAAGAAGAATACCAAGGTAGTGGTTGTATGAAAGAAATCGGAAAAGCAATCGCTTCCTGGTTAGTAGAACAGGAAGAAGAGGGATATCATGTATCGGTTGCCTATGCGGAGGCAGTGACACCAGCAGGTGTAAAGACAGTTACTGGTGGATATGGGATGGAACCGATGGAAGATGTGGATGAAACTGGTCTTGGTCATTATATCTTGAAAGATGGAATGAAAGCATATTGTAAGAAGATGATAGAAGATACTGACTAGATAATTGTGGTTGCTCAAGTGAAAAGTTAAATTCCACTTCTAAAGAATAAAAAATAAAGTGGAAGTA
>JABZLM010000035.1 GCA_015256775.1 Solobacterium sp.
TTTTTATTGGTTTTTTGTGGTTATTTTGATAGCCTCGGTTGGGGATTGTGATAAACTTGTTCTATTGGAGGGAGTCGATGAAAAAGTATCTATTGATTTTAGTAATGTTAATATCGATGGTTGGTTATGTAGTGGGACTATATGGCTTCTTTCATAATCTGAATTTTATATTTCAGAAGATTACAATATCTCCATGGATGATTATCCAGGGCCTATTTCCGCTTCTTTGGGGAATCCTTGCGATCCTAACGTTTGCCATGGCGGAATATATGTATCGAAAAACTTGTCGAAATGAGGTTTATTTCCGACTCAAAGTCTCGCCATGGACAAAAAATCTATTCTTTTTTGGAATTGTTGGTGTATTAATTGCACGTCTAATAGGGATGACATACGTTGTTGTAAGTCAATCGCAAACAAATGCCAATAGAGAATTAACACAGATCTATTTAACCACGATTGCTTTAGGAATTGCGGTGGTTATCTTTGCACAACAACAGTACACAAAGATGAAACACCAAAAGGAATTAAAACAATTTGAGAAGAAAGCGATCCTGAATGGTGAAAGACGCTATACGATGATGGTTGTCGAAAGTGACCAAGATACAATCTGTACTGGTTTTGTCTATGGTGAAATGAAAGTAAATGATGCGATATGTCTTCACTGTAGTGATAAGGGAGATGTCGATGCAACAATTGTGGAGATACTCTGTGATAATAAACAAGTATCTTCTGCAAAGAATCGTGTGGTAACAATCAAACTCAATCATTCCTGTAAAGATTTCTTATTGAAGTATAGTGTTATCAGCAGTATTCAAGCTAGTGCTGATCCAAGTATTATAGAGAATCCAGGTTTAAGTGGAATTTTACGTGAGTATGCAAAGTTCTTTATGAATCAAGAGTATATTGGCACACTTGTATATGAAATCTGTATGAGTGAGTATTATCTCATTAAATATACAAATGAAAACATCGATGATGAACGATTCATGTCGGTTCGTCTAAATGTTGATCCAGATAAAGGGGTATTGGTATTATTTACAGATTGGAATGCATTATTGCGATATAGTAACATATATGAAGAGGATGAAATCCAAATGGAAGTGCGTAATATCAAGGAGTGTTTTCACTTAATTCCTGCGAAATATGACTCTATTGTAATCAATCCATTTGGACCAAAGTCATTCATTATTACCAAAGACTTTATGCGTCATATTCAAGAAGTTCCAGGGTATGACGAATTATTTAAAAAATAGGAGGATCTTATGAGTGCAAGTAAAGCGATGTATCAAAAGTTAGCGAAATTAGCAGTTGTACGTGGTGTAAATGTACAGCCAAATCAACCACTAGTGGTTACCGCATCCGTTCGTGACTATGAGTTTGTACGCATGGTTGCGAAAGAAGCATATGCCGTAGGTGCTAGAGAAGTCATTATGAGTTGGACGGATACGGAATTAGCAAAACTAACTTATACATATCAAAGTGAAGAGACATTAACCGATATTCCAGATTGGAAATATGACATGGTAAAGCGTGAACATGATTTGGGTGCGTGTTATTTACGCATTCATTCTGATATGCCAGGTGCTTTAAAGGATGTAGACCAGTCTAAGGTTCGTGCATATCAGATGGCGTACAGTAAGAAGATGAAAGACTTACGTAAGTACACAATGAATAACGAAGGACAATGGTGTGTAATAGGCATCCCTTCTGTGGAATGGGCAAAGGTTGTATTCCCTCATCTTTCTGAGGAAGAAGCGTTTGAGAAGTTAGAAGACGCAATCTTTATGACAAGCCGTGTTACGGAAGATAGTGATCCACTTGAGAACTGGCGCATTCATGATGCACAACTTGTAGAACATGCACGCAAGTTAACAGAATTAAATTTCAAGCAGTTGCATTTTACAAGTGAACTAGGAACGGATTTAACAGTAGAACTTGTAGATAACCATATATGGATTGGTGGTGGGGATAAGACGCCAAAGGGAGTTTACTTCGACCCAAATATTCCAACCGAAGAATGTTTTACAATGCCTAAGAAAACAGGTGTAAATGGTATCGTGTACGCATCAAAGCCTTTAAGTTACAGTGGTAAGGTGATTGATGGCTTCTGGTTCCGTTTTGAAAATGGTAAGGCTGTTGACTTTGGCGCAAAACAAGAAGAGGAAACACTCAAGAGTTTATTGGATTTTGATGAGGGTTCTAGATACTTAGGCGAGGTTGCCTTAGTTCCATATGATTCTCCAATCTCAAATTCAAATATCCTATTCTTCAATACTTTGTTTGATGAAAACGCTGCGTGTCATTTAGCGCTAGGTATGCCATATCCTGAAAACGTAAAGGGTGGTGCGGATATGAGCGAGGAAGAACTCAAGGCTGCAGGCGCAAATGAATCATCTCAACATGAAGACTTTATGTTTGGTACAAAAGAAATGAATATTGATGGTATCCAACAAGACGGTACGGTTGTGCCAGTATTTAGAAATGGAAATTTTGTAATCTAAATAGAGAAGCCACCAATTATGGTGGTTTTCGTCTATAATAAATAAGTAACTTTATATAAGGAGAGTTTATGGTAGATATCAATGAAAAATTATTAGATTTTCTACACAAGAGTCCGACTTGTTTTCACGCAATCGATGAGATAAAGAAGGTATTAGTAAAACAAGGATATCGTGAATTATCAGAGGCGGATTCTTGGAATCTTGAGATAGATGGTAGATACTTTACGGTGAGAAACCAATCCAGTATCATTGCCTTCCGTATTCCTACAACAGACTATAAGGGATATATGATTGGGTCAGCACACAGCGATTCCCCAACTTTCAAAGTGAAAGAAAATCCAGAGATTGTTGGTAACGGGGTAGTGAAGCTAAACGTTGAAAAATATGGCGGTATGTTATGTGCGCCATGGTTTGATCGCCCATTATCTGTAGCGGGTAGAGTTATCGTAAAGGAGAATGGAAAACTTGTTACAAAGCTTGTACGTGTGGATAAAGATTTATTAGTTATTCCAAATCTTGCGATTCATATGAATCGTGAAGCGAATACAAATGCGACTTATAACGCACAGGTAGATATGTTGCCAGTATTTGGTACTGAAGATGCCAAGGGTAAGTTTATGGAAGTTGTGGCTGAATCAATCGGCGTAAAGGTGGAAGATATCCTCAGTCATGACCTATATCTCTATACACGTGAAAAGGGTACTGTTTGGGGCTATCAGAATGAATTTGTATCTGCAGGTCATCTAGATGATTTACAGTGTGCATTTGGGTGCCTCTATGGCTTTTTAGGCGCAAACGATAGTGAAAGTGTTCCTGTTGTGGCAATCTTTGACAATGAAGAAGTTGGTTCAGGCACAAAACAAGGTGCAGATTCCACTTTCTTAGAAGATACATTGGAAAGAATTGCATTATCCTGTGGTAAGAATCCAGAAGAGGCTAAACGCGCAATCGCATCTAGCTTTATGGTATCTGCAGATAATGCACATGCGGTACATCCAAACCATGTGGAAAAGGCAGACCCTATCAACAGACCACAGATGAATAAGGGTATTGTCATCAAGTACAATGCAAATCAAAAGTACACAACAGATGCGGTATCTGCGGCAGTATTTAAAGAAGTATGTGCAGCTGTGAATGTTCCTGTACAGACATTCACAAATCGCTCTGATATGGCAGGTGGTTCAACGTTGGGTAATATTTCAAATGCCCATGTATCGTTGAATACAGTAGATATTGGACTTGCACAACTTGCGATGCATTCGTCTTATGAAACAGCAGGCGCAAAAGATACAGAGTATCTTGTAGAAGTGATGTCACATTTCTTCTCCCTCACTTTAGAAGATGAAGGAGAAGGTGTATTCTCACTTCGTTAATTAGAATTACGATGAACAAGTCTTCGGTAGTGGGGCTTGTTTTTTGTTATGGATTGCATGAAAAGTTATTTATACATACAATATTTAAATAGAGGTGGATTTGATGGATGATTTTTTATTAGAAAAATGCAATACATTCCTGGATAATCGAAGGGCGTTACGCCGTAAATATTTCCTGTATAACCCTGAAGGAATTGCGGATATTGCATTTATCTACATGTTTAACGAAAGAGAAATTAATTTTGAAATGCTGGAACATTGTGAAGATGTCATCCAGAGTTCATTTCCGTTTAGCTCGTTTCAATACCGATTTTTAACGAAGGTATATGCGGCGATGATGGATGTGTCCAATATAGAACCAGATATCGTTGTCAATCGTGTGATGAGTTTTGAAGAACTTTTTAACCGTACATTTAAGGATACGATAGGACTTGGAGTACTATGTTTTAGTGCTGCGGAAAGACCACAGGTAGAGTATCAAACCATCTACTATAGGGCACTTGCAATCTATAACCAAATGAAGGATTTACAACGCTCCTTAACAAATGATCTGGACGTGGTGTATGCAGGAATTCTGGCGATGTCTTCAAATGTTAAGGAAGATGTTGTGGATGAGCTAGTTATTATGGATAATCTGCTTGTAAATGAATATAGACTACCTAGGGATTTTTCTAGAAGACTTTCCTATGCCCTCGCTTTCTGTGATGGTACTGCAACGCAGAAGGTTCAGAATGCGATGGAATTCATTGAATCTTGTACAAGTAAATGGAATCGTCGCATAGGGTATATTTACTATGTCCTTCATGCAGTAGTCGCAAATCTTTCTATTCCGCTTGATACAATTCAAAAAGATTATGATGACGTGATAGAGTATTTAAAAAAGAGTAGACAGTATGGTTGGTTTTCTAAACCGGAAAGATCCTTACATGCATGTATGATTTTATTAAGTTACTACGTTGGAAATAATACATCTATTTATACACTGACAAATGCAATCCTTTATACGATTGCATTAATGAAAGCACTTGCCCAACGTAGTTCACGATAAACAAGCTCTATAGAGGGCTTGTTTTTATGACTTTGATTGAGGGAAAGTCATATTCTGCTTATAATATTAGTTAAAAGGGGTAAATGAAATGAATGAGTTATTATTAGAAAAATGTACAAAATTTGTAGATGATAAAAATGAACTAAGTCGTAATATCTTCTCGTTAGAGCAGGAAAATGTGGCAATCGCCTATATTTATTCTCACTTTGAAAAAGATATCAACTTTGAGGCTATCAAAATTTGCGAACGAGTTATTAGTAAGTCATTCTCATTTACATCGCCTTATCGTGTTTACATGCCAAAAATATATGCTGCGATGATTGCGGCGACTGATATCGAGCCAGATGAATTTATTTCTCATGCCAAGGCATTTGAGGAACAATTTAACCGCAGTTTTTCAGATAATAGTGGTCTTGGTTTATTATCATTTACTGCGGCGAGTTTACCAGGGCTTGATTATAAGAGCATCTATTATAAGGCTCTTTCCATTTATAATCAGATGAAAGATTTACATCGCTTTTTGACGAATGATACAGATGTGGTTTATGCAGGACTTCTAGCACTTTCACCAAATCTAAAGGATGATGTGGTTGATGAGCTAGTTATCATGGATGATTTGTTAATCCATGAATATCGACTTGATAATGACTATGCAAGATTATTATCTTATATCCTAGCTTTGTGTGAAGGGACAGCGACCACAAAAGTAAGACGAACAATGGAATTTATTCAATCGTCTAGTAGTAGCTTTGATCGCGCAGTAAACTATTACTATTTTGTATTGCATGCGATTTTAGCGAATCTAGGCGTTTCACTTGATCGTATTCAGGAAGACTATAAAGAAGTTATGACGTTTTTAAAATACCAAAAGGGATATGGTATCTTCTCTGAAAATGCCAAAGAGCTACATGCATGTATTCTGTTGTTAGAGTACTACGCACCAAATTCAATTACGAATTACACTTGGATTATTGCGATTCTATTTAGAATTGCACAGAATCAAACGTTACACGTCTAAGAAAGAAGTGGTCAATATGAAAATTGCACATTTATCAGACCTTCATTTAGGGAAAAGACTCAAGGAATATTCGCTAATCGAAGATCAAAAGTACATTTTGCGACAAATCATTGACATTCTAAAACAAGAAAAAGTGACTACAGTATTACTGGCTGGTGATATCTATGATACTGGTAACCCTAGTTCAGAAGCAGTCACTCTTTTAAGTATGTTTTTGTTGGAGTTAAAGAACTTAGATATCCATGTGATGATGATTGCTGGAAACCACGATAATGGTACAAGACTTTCGTATGGGGCTGAGATATTTGCGGACTCTGATATTCATATTACTGGAAAATATACAGGTAAGCTTGCATGCACTACCATCGAAGATGAATATGGACCAATTCATTTCTTCAGTCTTCCATATATACGTCCAATCTACGTAAATCAATATTTAGATGAGACTGAGGCTGTAGAAGGATATACGGCAGCAGTAAAACATGCATTACAAACAGTTGAATTAAATCAACAGGAACGTAATGTAATCTTATCCCATCAATTTATTACAGGTACTGTAACCGATGAACAAGGTTCAGAGGTAAGTGTTGGTGGTACAGATAATGTGGATGGAAATGTGTTCCGTGATTTTGATTATGTTGCGTTAGGGCATATCCATCGTCCACAGACAATCTTGCGAGATACAATGCGATATTGTGGTACACCTCTGAAATATTCGATTGGTGAAGCAAATACAACAAAGTCAGTTACCATCATCGATATGAAAGAGAAGGGAAATACAACCGTTTACACGGTTGATTTAAAACCTCTACATGATGTGGTTGTCATCAAAGATACCTTTGCGAATATTCTGCAAAAAAAGAATGTAAAGAATGATGACTACGTATACTTCCAACTGCAAGATGAGCGCATGGTATTCGATGCGATGAATACACTGCGTGTGCGCTATCCAAATATTCTTGGGATTTCATATCCGAATTCAGCATATGAACAAAGTGAACAAGGTATTAGCTATACAAAACAAAAGAACCAAACACCACAAGAAATCTTTGGTGATTTCTTTGCGCAATATACAGGCCATGGGCTCGATGATACACAAGAGAAGATATTAGATGAACTTGTGACAAAAATCTGGAAAGAGGGGGATGAAGAATGAGACCAATTAAGTTAGTGCTCTCTGCCTTTGGACCATATGCCTCCAAGATTGAGCTTGATCTTTCAAAGTTAGGTGAAAATGGAGTTTATCTGATTACTGGTGATACTGGTGCAGGTAAGACAACCATTTTTGATGCGATTACATTCGCTTTATTTGGAAAGCCAAGTGGGGATATTCGCGATGTAAAGACCTTACGCAGTGAATATGCAAAAGAAGAGATGGAAACCTACGTCGAATTAGATTTTGTCTATCATGACGAGGAATATCATATCTATCGACGTCCTGAATATACTTATACGCATGTCCAAAAAAATGGTGAAGTAAAACAGCGTAGTAAGGCGGCAGACGCATATCTCATTTTGCCAAATGGGGAACGCATTGTAAAACCAACAGAAGTTACCAAACAGGTTGAACAATTACTCGGTATGAAGAGAGATCAATTCCGCCAGATTGCGATGATAGCGCAAGGAAGTTTCCTTGAAATTTTAAATGCGGACACAAAAGAACGCGGGAAGTTATTTGAAAAAGTATTTATGACAAGTAAGTACTCTGTTTTGATGGACCGTTTAAATCAGATGGCAAAGGAAAGTTACCTCGCACTGAATGACGCAAAATTACGTTTACAGCAGATTATCAGTGATGTGCGTGTGCCAGAGATTTTACAAGAACAATATGCGCAAACTTTAGAAACATTTGCGATGAATGATATTCAGCCAGTATATGATTTATTGGATGAAATTATCGCTAGTTCTAAAGAAAGTACAGAAAAACTACAGAAGCAAAAAGCACAAATTCAAAACCAGCTTCAGAAATCACGTAAAGAAGAAACAGAGAAAACAAAACAGCTACAAGATCTTCTATCACTTGAAAAGCTACTGAAAGAAAAGCCAGCAAAGGAAGAGAAGGCTAATCTTTACGCAGAAAGAGTAAAGAATGATGGTGAAAAGTATCATATTCAAATCGATGCGTTAAAGAAAGAGCAAGCACAAATTGAACATGAGTTACCTGAATATGAGAGCTTAACAAAGCTCAGTACAAAACTTGCGGAGATTAAAAAACAAATTTCTATTATTTCAAAAGATTTAGAAACCAAAATAAACTTTAAGAAGCAGTTGGATGAAGATATCGCTTTAAAGCAGAAGGAAGCACACACATTAACCGATAGTGAATTATCTTTGAATAAAGTTATTTTAAAAGAAGAAGAGATAGAAAAGAAAATTTCTGCTTTTCATCATGCAAGCATGATTCAAAGTAATTATCAAAATGCGGTCAATACTTTGAAGGAGAAAACCCAGTTACTCCAAGAAAGTACAGATAGAAAAGTAATACTTCAAAAGCAATATGATGATGCACAAATATCCTATTTCGCAAATCAGGCAGGATTGCTAGCATTAAGACTGACGAAGGGTGAACCATGTCCTGTATGTGGATCTTTAGAACATCCTCGTCCTGCCAGCCATAGTAATAAGCTTGTTACGGAAGAAGAAATTAACCAATATAAAAAGAAAGTGGATCAAGCAGAAAAAGAATATCAGATAACTAGTAAAGCATGTGCTGATGCTAGTTTAAAGATGAATGCTTTACAGAATGAGCTGAAACTAGTATTGAAGTCTGTTACAGAAGAAACAGTTTCATTTGAGGATGTACAACTGTTTATCGATGAACGTACAGTACAGCTAAAGAAAGAGGAAAAAGAAATTTCAACTCGAATCAAGCAACTTCAACAGCAGTCAAAACACTATCAAGAATTGCAGAAGATGATTCCACAACTACAGGAAAAATTTTCTGCTATATCTGAAGAAGTGAGTCAAAATCAAATTGCACAAACAAAGCTATCGGTGGAATATGAGCAGTTACAAAAACAAGTACAGGAAATTACTGCAAAGTTAAAGTATACTTCTGAAACAGAAGCGAAGAATCGCATATCAATGATTACAAAGCAAATCTTAGAATACCAACAACAAATCAATCGACTTGAGAATGAAAGTAAACTGGCAATGGATGAGTTAGTTTATGTAAGTGCACAGATTGATATGTTAAAGGGGAAGGTATCATCATCCATTGATGAGATTCCAAATCAACAGAAACAACTTAAGATTCTTCAAACTGAAATTGAAAACCTGCAAGTACAACAAGAAGAGATACTGAAGTGTATTCATAATACAGAAATGTATGAGAGTGATGCGCAAGATACAAAGAAGAAAATTGTGTCTGAAAGTGATGCATATCAAATAAAGCTTTCTCGTTATAGTAGTTTGAAAGAACTGGCTGATGTTGCGATGGGAAATGGTCGCTCTAGTAAAGAGAAGATTACATTACAAGAATATGTTCAGATTGCCTACCTCGATCGTATGATTCATAAGGCAAATGAGCGTTATTTATCGATGTCTAATCAACAATATCAACTTGTACGTAGTGCAGGTACGAAAGATAAGAGAAGTCATGAAGCATTAGATTTAGACGTAATCGACTTCAGCAATGGCTCAATCCGTCCGGTAAGTTCTTTATCTGGTGGAGAGTCCTTTATCGCATCACTTGCCTTGGCGTTAGGAATGTCGGATGAAATACAATCCCAAGCTGGTGGTATTCAAATTGATACGATGTTTATTGATGAAGGCTTTGGCACATTAGACCAAGATTCACTCAATAACGCAATACAGACACTAACAAACTTGTCTGGAGAAAATCGACTAGTAGGTATTATTTCACACGTCAAAGAGTTAAAGGAACGTATCCATAAAGGTATTATCGTAACTAAAGATTTACATGGAAGTCATGGATCTATTGCGAAAGTAATCAAGGAGGAATAAGTATGTTAGAAATACGAGAATTAAATTGGCAAGATGCGGATGCTATATACCAGGTGTTCAAAGATTTACCAGAAGATGAAAATGGCTTTATGAATCCATATCATGGAATTGATAAAGAAACATTCATGCATGAAACAATGGCGAAGCTAATTAATATCGCAAACGGCATCAATTTAAAACCTGACCATGTGCCGCAAACATATTATTTTCTGTGGGAAGAGAATCATATCGTTGGTGTATATAAGTTAAGACATTATCTAAATGAACATTTACGAAATGGATCAGGTCATATCGGCTATGGTATTTTACCGGCGTATCGAAATCAAGGTTATGCAAAGAAAGGATTAGCGCTATTATTGGATATCGCAAAAAATGTGATTCGTGAGGATGAAATTTATATGGCTTCTCACAAAGATAATCCAGCATCTCTACATGTCCAACTCGCAAATGGGGCATATATCCACCATGATGATGAAGAAGAGGTATACACAAGGCTGCCGATCAAACCAATCCATGCATGTATATGGGATTTAGATGGGACGTTGCTAGATTCCTATGATGTAATTTTAGATAGTTTACAAGAAACAATGGCGCATTACGGTCATACATATGACCGTGAATACCTTCGTAAATATGTCATACTTCATTCTGTGCATCAATTTATTCGTGAATTTGCAGAGAAAGAAGGATTGCAGTTTGAAATGGTGTATCAGTATTACACAACTTTACAGGATGCAGATAATGATAAAGTAAAGTTAATCAAGAACGCTAAACAAACATTACAGTTATTAAAACGTAAGGGTGTTAGAAATTATGTATACACACATAAAGATTACACCGCAAAACAAGTTTTGGAAGATTTAGGGATTGCAGAATATATAAGTTATACCATTACCGGTGATGATGGCTTTGCGAAAAAACCAGATCCAGAAGGACTTCGTTATCTGCTAGATAAATTTAAGTTGAATCCAGAGTATTGCACATATGTTGGTGATCGGCGTTTAGATGAAGAAGCGGGAAAGAGAACTGGAATTAAATGTATCCTATTCTTGGATGAAAATACTCCGGTAACACCACGATATGAAGATACACTTGTCGTAGATGATTTATTAAAGATTGTGGAACTATATGAATAAAGAAATCATAGATAATGCCTTATCGTATTACGGTATCAACGATGATTGGTATCGTAACCAATGTTATGCATGCATGAAAACTATTAAAACTGACAATAGTTTAATGCAAAAGTTTGAAGAACTTCTAGATGTTTTATATGTTGATAAAACGCAGAAGATCAATCGCCTTTGGTCAATTGAAAGTACTGAAGAATTATTTCATCAGCCAGTCCATCCTTTTGTGACAAGTGTTGCGTTGCTATGTGGATGTCAACTACACCAAAAGAATATGGAAAAGCATCAGTTTGATGAGGTACAACAATCTATCCACAAGACGAGGATGAAGGAAGTACTGACAAAGGATATCGTTCAAAGAAAATTAAAATCGATACGTATATCACAGATGATTTGGGGGACTTACTTTATCAATGCGCGCCTTGTGGAAGTTGGGCGATTACAGTATGAATATGTAGATATGTATACCATACGAATTCATATTCCATCCGATGAGAAACTTGAGGTTTTAAAGGTAATCGATTCAATCACATCTTCTAAAAATGTTATCACGCAGTACTTTAAGGTTGAAAAACCACAATATGTTTGTGATTCTTGGCTCTTAAGTCCTGAGATTCATCAACTTGTTTCAAAAGATTCAAATATTTATCAATTCTATGAATTATTTGATGTTTCTAAAGGGTATGACTGTATCAGGGATATCTTTGATTTCGTGTATCGAACAAAGGAATGCGATTATCGTGAATTAGCAGAAGAAACATCTCTACAACGTGCTATAAAAGAGTATTTATTAGATGGAAATTGTATTCATTTAGGTTGTGGAATTCTAAAGTAGCGACAAAATTTGAGTTTTGTATAATATTTATTGACCTTTGGTCAAATAGATAATATAATCAAATCATAAAGAGGCACTCGTATAGAAATGTTGTACGGGTGTTCCTGTTTTAACAATTGTATTTCCTTGGAAATGAAAGGGGTAATTATGATATTAGAAGTAAAGGGAATTAAGAAGACCTTTGACAAGACGGAAATTCTCCATGGAATCAGTTTTACTGTACAAAGTGGTAAGGCAATGGGATTCCTTGGACGAAATGGTGCTGGTAAGACAACAACATTCCGCTGTTTGATGAATGTGTTCAAACAAACAGAAGGCGAATTCTTGTTAGATGGCAAACCATTTGATGTGAATCAAAACCATATTGGTTATCTGCCAGAAGAACGTGGTATGTACGCAAAGGTATCTCTAAAAGATCAATTGGCGTACTTTGCAAAGTTAAAAGGGGCAGATAATAAAAAGGCTGCTGAAGAAGCAGAGTACTGGATTGATTACTTTGGATTAAAAGAATATACAAATAAAAAGTTAGAAACATTATCCAAAGGTAATCAACAAAAGATTCAGATTGCGCAAGCATTTATTAACGATCCAGCAATTATTATCCTTGATGAACCATTCTCGGGCTTAGATCCAGTCAATGCTCAAATCTTTAAGGATGCGATTAAAGAAGCTGTTGCGAAGGGTAAACTCGTTATTTTCTCCTCACACCAGATGGCATATGTTGAAGAGATGTGTGATGAGATTACATTAATTGACCATGGTAATATTATTATCACTGGTGACTTGGAAGAAATTAAGAAAAAAGAGGGACAAGATAAGTTGGTACTTCGTGTAAATCCTGAGGATTCTACAGTTGTAGAGGATATTTTACAAAATAAATTTGGCTTAGAGTTTCAGCTTGTGGATGGGGAATATCTGATTACAAAGAATACCGACTATACTTCGAATGAAATTTTACAGGAATTATTAAATCACGTACATGAAGTCGTGTCCTTTGGACAATATCGTCCTAGTCTACAAGATATCTTTGTAAATAAGGTAGGAGGTGAGACAAATGCGTAACTTTAGAACTGTATTTGAATTTGAATTCTTCCAACAAATAAAGAAGAAGGCAGTTATCGTCTCGACGATAATACTCGCAATTGTCGCTTTCGGTGGTGGTGCTGCGCCAGCAATCATCAACTATTTTAACAAGCCAACTGAGTTTGATAGTTCTGAGGGTGCTTCCTATCTCAATGACAGCATTCCTGGTGGATACTTTGTATCGAATGAAGATATCGCAAAGACATTAAACATTGATGAATCCAGTCTTTATCCTTCGGAAGAAGCATTGAAAGAAGCGGTAAAGAGTGGTAAAGAATCGAAGGGATATGCAATCTATGATTACGATCACTATAAGACATATTTCCACGATAAAGGATTCTTAGGTGGAATGGGTGATCCTTTAAATGAAGTTTTAAAAGATCACATCATCACACAAAAGTTTAATGAGAAGGGTATTAGTACCGCTGAGTATCAGGCATTAACGAATGTAAAGATTAATGCGGAAGAAGAGGTGTTAGGCCGTGATACATCAACACAGTATCTACTTGCGTTTGTGTATGTCATTACATTATATTCTGTAATCTTGATGTTTGGTTCTATCGTCGCTACAGCTGTCGCAAGAGAAAAAGACAGTCGAACAATGGAACTGCTCATTACAACAACTGATCCAAAGAACCTTATTATTGGTAAAGTTCTAGCAGTAACATGCGCATCGGTAATTCAATGTGGCATCATCTTTACTTCTGGGCTTGTTTCCTATTTTATCTTCAAGGGAATGTATCCAAAGATGGCTCTCTTGATTGCAAAGTCGATGTTTGATCTATCGATGTTAGGTATGTATATCTTCTATTTCGTTCTCGGTCTATTATTGTATATGTTTATCTTTGCGGCTTTAGGTTCTGTCGTATCAAGAATGGAAGATGTAAACAATGCGATAAGTCCAGTCATGTTCCTGTTTATTGCTAGTTATATGATTGCGATGTCTGCTTTACAGGGTGGAGAGTCGATTGTGGTAAAGATTGCCTCATGGATTCCATTCTTCTCTGTCATGGTAATGCCAATCAGAAATGCAATTACAACAGTTGCGGCATATGAAGTCATTGGATCAACGTTACTGACAATTGTATTTATTTACTTATTCGCAAGATTATCTATCCGTATTTATCGTTGGGGAACATTGAACTATGGTAATAAGCCAAATTTCTTTAAGGTTTGTAAGGAAGTATTGTTCTCGAAACAATAATCTCAATATGCATGCATAGAATATATGTGTGTGTAAAACGATAAAAGGCTCGTGTGTTACGAGCCTTTTTGATGGTTAAGCATCTGATCTTGAGAAGCTGTTCTTCATACCCATGCTTGCGGTATAGAGAACTTTATTTAAGAGGTCATCTGTATATTGTTTTGTCATATCTGCGATTTCTTGGTTCGCTGTTTGGCAGAATGTGACAGGGTCTACATCTTTTGTGAATAAGGCATCATACTTATTGATAAGTTGATGACCTTTTGTTTGTACTGCGTTTTGGTAACGGTCGATTGCGGAAGTTGTATTACTGAAATGTGCATCCGCAAGAGCACCGATAATACGATTAGCCCAATAGAAGTTATCTGTGGATACAGTTTTATCCGTATTCGCTGTATAGATAGGTGTTTCATCGATGTTTACATAGAATGGTACAAACGCATTAAATGTATTTGAACCGAAGGCAATCCATTCAATAGAGCGGATTTCTTCCGGTGCGTATGGACGAATCTGTACGCAAGATAGGAAGTTGTTACGGTTGATACCGATTGGTCTAAAGCAACCACGGAGTGAGGAATCACCGTGCTTTCCATATGGATCATATGGTGTGCCTTGATAGTGATGAGACAAGACATACTTTACATCTTCTACAGTAATCTTTTGTTCTGGCACGAAGCTCCAAGGAATATTATCAGAATCAGGACGATAGTCCGCTTTAGGTCCATCCCAGCGATAGGTTGTTGGATTAAAGTATCTACCGATGATCCAAGCACGTGGTGTGTTGTATACATGGTCTGCATCCGAGTGTGAACCAAAAGCATATCTAGGATTAAAATGTTTATCCTGATTTAGATTGAGATGATTTTTCTCAATAAATTCCACAAGATCACTTGAACATAGGTGCTCTTTTTGCTTGCCGAAGGCATCCTTTAAATCAAAACTATCGATACCTAACTGGTTTGGCATTACAACGTATTCATCATCTTTGACACGCTTTGCAATCCAGTGATGACCGCCGATTGTTTCTAACCACCAGATTTCATCGATATCTTGGAAGGCAATACCATTCATTTCATAGGTACCATACTTCTCTAAGATTTCGCCAAGACGAAGAACACCTTCACGAGCACTCTTGATATAAGGGAGTACAAGTGTAACAATATCTTCTTCCCCAATACCACCAACGACCTCTGGAACATAGTCTGCATCGCCTTCTTTGCCTTTGGCAGGAATGTATTTTACAAGAGGGTCTGCACCGAGAACTCTTTCGTTTGAAGTGATAGTCTCAGTCGCTGTCATAGATACGTTTAATGCATTGACGCCTGCAGCACCCCAGATGCCTTTATCATTTAATGCGTCTGGCATACAGGTATAACGCATTGGGTTATTTGGGAGTGGAATTTCTACGTGTGATAAAACAGATTTATACACTTTTGGTTGTTCATCTGGGTGAACTACGATAAACTTCTTGGCAGTAAATTCGCCAGCACCGGAATCTTCGTTACGTGCTACTAAAGTCGAACCGTCATAACTAGCTTTCTTACCGACGAGTAATGTTGTACATGGCATATTGTTAATCTCCAATCTATTGTTGTGTTAATCATAACACTTCAATGTGGGATTCATAAAAAAATTACTTCTAATTTATGGGTGGATACTATATGATAACCATACGAAAAGTAAGAGGTATATAGATGTCATTAGCAGTTTTAGCGTATTTAGCAGTGATCAATATCATTGCGTTTGGTTTATATGGTTTAGATAAATATCGTGCGATGAACAATATGTGGAGAATTCCTGAGAAGACATTACTAGGGGTTGCCGCAATTGGGGGAGCCTATGGAGCATATTTAGGCATGCGTATCTTCCGTCATAAAACAAAGCATTTAAAGTTTCAGATTGGGGTTCCAATAATGATGTTGGTATGGATTTATTTTGTGACAAAAGGATTTCCTGAAATACGTTAAG
>JABZLM010000036.1 GCA_015256775.1 Solobacterium sp.
AATGCTCGAGATTGAAGAAAAATCGGGTATTTCGTCATTTGAATTAATCAATCTTGTAGGCAAGAAATTAGCTACACATTTATTACCTTATTTAGAAGTTAATTCTAATATTTTAATATTGTCTGGAAACGGCAATAATGGTGCGGATTCTTTTGCGCTTATCAGCAACTTAAAACAATTCCATATCAATCTAATATTAGTAAGTGGACTTCCAAAGAATTCTGATGCAATGAAACTTTATAAACAAGTTCCATCTTCCATCATTCAACCACTTAGTTCTTTAGATACATACTTGAAAAACTGTGATGTTATTATCGATGGCATCTTTGGTTTTGGTTATCATGGTAAATTAACGGACGAAATACGTGCAGTATTCAAACAGATACAGAATGCGAAAAAGCCAATCTATAGTATTGATATCAACTCTGGTGCAGAGTGTGATTCTGCCATGCATGATTCCTTCGCATTACATTCTGCAGTCACATTTGCACTAGACTGTTATAAGCCTTTCCATATACTGCAGAAGTATCATCATCTATTTGATCAATTAAAACTTGTTTCTCTTGATATACCACATCCAAAACAAAGTAGTTTTATGGAAATGAATCAAACCTTGTTCTTTCAAAATCTTACAAAGCGCAAAGAAACAGCACATAAAGGAAGTTGTGGAAAGATTCTACTTGTCGGTGGTTCTTATGGAATGGCTGGAGCAATCAGTCTAAATATTACTGGCGCAAAGGCACTTGGTTTTCCATACATTGAAGTAGGCTGTATTGATGGCAGCTACCCTATCGTTGCCACAAAGCATACAACACCTGTATTTCATCCATTCTCGGCACACAATATTGAACAACAGCTAACCCCAACAATTGAACATGTTAGTGCGGCTGCCTTTGGCAGTGGCGTTACACAGATGTACGAGAAAGAAGCTTGTCTTGATCTGATGATTCAAAACTGTCATGCGCCTTTGATATTGGATGCGGAAGGTATACGCATGTTGCGATATAACACTTGGAAATTACGCTTTGCAAAATCACCAATTATCTTAACACCACATATTGGAGAGTTCGCAGATTTATTCCATTTAGAAAAGGAAGAAGTTATGCGTAATCCTTTACACTATGCATTAAAATACGCAAAGGAATTAAAAGTATATATCGTATTAAAATCCGCACATACGATTATCGCTACACCAAACGAACAATGTTATATTAACCAAACCGGTAATGAAGCGTTAGCACAAGCTGGCAGCGGTGATTTATTAACTGGAATGCTAACAGCACTGCTTGCATATCATTGTGATATCTTCACTAGCCTACGCATGGGCGTATGGCTCCATGGTCACATCGCAGATAAGCTTGTGGAACACCATTCTAAGATGCATATGAATCTAGAAGATTATCCCGAAGCTGTTGATCAATTCTTCTATGAAAATGGGTATTAAAAAACGAGGGCACCCTCGTTTTTTTTATCCCTTTAAACCTTCTTCTTGGCGTTGCATATTCTCTACAACTACATCGTAGATATCACCGATAGATTGTGCATATTCAAGCACCTTCCATGGTTCATTTGTATGGAAATGAATCTTGATTAAAGTATCATCACCAACAACTAATAAGCAGTCACCTCTAAAATTCTCTGTAATATAGTCATTAATGACATCTTCATCTAAATCATGTCCATCAATCAACAACTGTGTATCAAATTTAAACTCTAATTGTTCCATTTAAGTACCTCCATTAGATGCTGTTATTATATCACGCTTTTAGCGAAAATAAGTAGATATCAATGCGCCAGGGATTTTATATCGTACATCTGTATATAGGAGTTGAGGTATCCTATGAAAACATCATTCACAAAACAACAGCTTCTACATATGATTCAAGAGAATTTAACAAATATCTTCTATCCCGAGAATTACCTAACATTTCTAAATCAATTAAGTTTCTTCCATGAAGAATCAATCGAAAATATCATTTTGATATTTACACAATGTCCAACTGCAACAGTTGTATTCCCATATAAAGCTTGGCAAGCATATCATCGTACCGTTCGTAGAGGTTACACTGCTATTGCATTACTAAGAGATTCCATAAACAATAATCAAGTACGCTTAGTTTTTGATATCGAACATACAGTTGGCAAAGAATTTATTTCAACACATCCTGCTATACATATAAAACAGATATATAGAATTCTAAGTTCTATGTTATCTAAGATAAAGATAGATTCTATCCTTCAAACAGTCACAGACGATACTACACTACAAATAAAACATGCATTACAACACTACATCTATCATTTACTTCATACGTCTTTCCCTAAATATTGTACGAGTGAAATAGAAATGAAAAGTATTCTCTATTGTATTTGTTTTCACTATGGAATAGACGTAAGTGAATATAGCTTTTCCTCTATTGCCCTTTGGGCAAAACAAAAAACGAATCACGATCTAAGAGAAGCCTTAAATGTCATTCGTCATATTACTACTTTTTTAATTGATACAATTGATTACATGTATGTTAGTCATGAATATTCTTAGCAACTGGTAAACTCCATTTATGTAGAATTGCCATTGCTCTTACAAAGATTGTCACACCAATTCCAACCCAGATACCAAGTGAGATATTTCCTGCATGCATTAACATTGCACATGGTATTGCGCCGATAATAGAAGCGATTGCATATACATCCGTGTGAAAGATTTGCGGTAATTGGTTTACACAGATATCACGGAATAAACCTCCACCGACACCCGTTAATACACCACAGAATACGAGTAAGAAACTATGTGATGCAGGATGCAAGAAGAAGGCTACACGCACACCTACCGCTGTAAATACACCTAATCCTATCGCATCAGCAATCAACAAGAAATTCTTATATGCATTTTTCTGCGTAATCTTATTTGTATTCACATTGAAGTAGGCAAATAAGAATACGATAACAGAAGTTATACTCGCAACAACAACATATACCGGGTTAGAAAACGCACTTGGTGGTACACTACCCAATACAATATCACGCATAATTCCACCAAACGTTGCGGTAATAACTCCAATAATTACTACTCCAAAGAAGTCCATCTTCGATTTCATTGCGACAAGTGCTCCAGAAATCGCAAATGCAATGGTACCTACTATTTCTAATATAAATATGTATTGATTCATATCATCCTCGTTATAATCCGTTCGTATTATATCAAAATTAAAAGTGCGTATTCAACGCACTTTTATACAACTTATTCAGTTTCATCTTTTGGATGATAGATTTTCTCTGCAACGATTTGCACAACGGTCTTCTTATTTTCATCTTTCATGTAAAACTGCTTACGAAGATGGCCTTTAATACCAATTCTTGTACCCGCATGGAATTCTTCGCGAACTTGATCTGCTACATCTCCCCACGCAACTACATTTAGATAGTCCTTCGCTTTACTTGGTTCATTGTGTTTTACACAAACTGAGAATGTTGACATTGTAGAATCATTTTTTGTGCTACGGACACTAGGTTCATACATTACTGTCCCTTTAATTTCAACTGCATTTAAATCATTCATCTTTCTTTCCTCCATAGAATATCCTTCTACGTATATATTCACAGAAGATGAAATAATTCCCCAAAAATTAAAGTAATTCTTGAATTGCTTTTTCTACATCTGCCATATCAGCAGTTGGTTCAAAACGAGCTACTACATTTCCCTTACGGTCAACAAGGAACTTCGTGAAATTCCACTTAATATCAGAAGTTTCTCTAAAGTTAGGAACGAGATTACCAACGTGTGCATTCATGAAGTCTGCCTTTTCACCTGTGAATCCTTCGAAGCCCTTTTCGCTCTTTAAGAATGTGTATAATGGTAATTCATTTTCACCATTTACATCAGACTTGTGCATATGTGGAAATTTTGTATTGAAGTGTAAAGAACAGAACTCATGAATTTCTTCATCAGATCCAGGTGCTTGTCCTCCAAACTGATTACAAGGAATATCAAGAATTTCTAAACCTTGTGCATTGTAGTTTTCATGAAGCTTTTCTAACTCTTCATACTGTGGTGTAAAACCACAAGCTGTAGCAGTATTAACTACTAATACCACCTTATTTTCATACTCTTTTAAAGAAATCTGATTACCTTTGGCATCAGTTACATAATAATCGTAAAATCCCATAATTAATTTTCTCCTTTTGTTAGTTCTATTGTATCAACCATATATGGCATTGCAATTGATATACTCTCAAAGAAAAAAACGACCCAACAGTTGTCGAATCGTCTTTCAGTGCCTCCGGTCGGACTCGAACCGACACGGTATCGCTACCGGGGGATTTTGAGTCCCCTACGTCTACCAATTCCATCACGGGGGCGCTCAATTATTTTATATGATTGCTTTTTAAAATGCAATAGGTGGAAAGTTTCAAATGAACTTTCCACCTAAAAAGGATTACTCTTTCTCGCTCTTTCTTGCGTCGATGACTTTCTGTGCTACATCATGTGGAGCTGCTTCATAGCGGTCAAACGCTAATTCATAAGATCCACGACCCTGAGTCATAGAACGTAATTCTGTTGCGTATGTTAACATTTCTGCCATTGGAACTTCTGCTCTAATAACCTGCAGACCATCTTCATCAGTACCCATATCTAAGATGATTCCACGACGCTTTGTAAAGTCTCCCATCAGTGTACCTGTATAGTCTTCAGGTGCGGTCACAACAACCTTACCAATCGGTTCTAGAAGAACTGGCTTCGCATTTGGCATTGCGGCATTGTATGCAAGTCTAGCAGCTTCTTTGAAGGCTACTTCCTTAGAATCGACTGGGTGATAGGATCCATCATATAGCGTTGCCTTAACACCAACTACTTTATATCCCGCAAGAACACCCTTATTCATGCAGTCACGCAAACCTTGTTCAACAGGTGGGAAGTACTGTTTAGGAACTGCACCACCGAATACTTCTTCCGCAAATACCATATCATCAGAATCTGTTGGTTCAAATCTTACCCAAACATCTCCATACTGACCAGCACCACCATTTTGTTTCTTGTATTTACCTTGTGCTTCAGCCTTTGCAGAGATTGTCTCACGATACTGTACCGTTGGTTTTTCTGTTGTTACTTCAACTTTGTACTTACTCTTTAACTTAGAGAGAATCAAGTCGATGTGTTGATCACCTACACCATAGAGTACCTGTTCGTGTGTCTCTTCGTTGTTAACTAGTTTAATTGTATGGTCTTCTAGCATCAGATTATGAATACCACTGGATAACTTATCTTCATCTGCCTTTGTCTTTGGATGAATTGCATATCCTAACATTGGATGTGGATATTCAATATCTGGATACTTAATAACTCTTGAACGTGTACACAGTGTATCGTTTGTTTCTGTTGCTTGTAGCTTAACAACTGCACCGATATCACCTGTAAATAACTTACCTACACCAATCTGATACTTACCATTGATAACATAAATCTGGTTAATCTTTTCCGTTACATCTTTCTTGGAGTTATATACCTGGCTATCACTGTTGAGGACACCACTCATTACCTTTAAGTAAGAAACCTTACCTACAAATGGGTCGACGATGGTCTTAAATACAAATGCACTAAGTGCTTCGTTTTCATTTGTTTCCATGTCGATTGTATCGCCCTTGAGTGTTTCAGCTTGAATTCTTCCCTTTTCTGCGTAGCTTGGGAAGTATTCGGTAATTAGGTCTAACAAACGTTCAATACCTGTTTGATTCTCTGCACTACCACAGTATACAGGACGGATATCACCACTACGTACACCAATACGTAAGCCCTTGGCTAGTTCATGTTCATCAAATGTTTCCCCTGAGAAGAATTTCTCCATAAGTTCATCATCAGTCATTGCGATAGCTTCAGCGATTTCATTGTAGTAACGTTCTACTTCACCAATTAAAGCAGATGGTACTTCCTTGGCTGTATTGCGATCATTGTAATACCATGCTTTACGACGCAAGATATTGACAGATCCTACAACTACACCATTTTCAATAATTGGCACTTCAAATGGAATGACTGACTTACCGAACTTATCACGAATGCTAGTATATACTGCATCGAAGTTTGCATTTTCTACATCCATCTTATTGATAAAGAAGATGGTAGGAATCTTTTGTTTAGAAACTGCTTCACGCCATGCGCGTTCTGTACCAGCTTCAATACCTTCTTTTGCGTTTACAACAATCAAGGCATTATCGCCCATCATTAAACCAGTCGCTTCCTCACCTGCATAATCCATATAGCCCGGTGTATCGATAAAGTTGATCTTCTTATCTTTCCATTCTACAGGTGCGATATGGCAATATACTGATGTACCACGCTTTCCTTCTTCAGGATCGTAATTCAGAGCTGTTGTGCCATCGTTATTCTTTCCATAACGTTCAATTGCCTTTGTAAAATATAGGCAGGCTTCAATGACAGAACTCTTACCAGCGCCAGAATGTCCTAGCACCACTACATTTCTTACTTCATTTGCTAAATAGTCTTTCATTGTCGGCCTCCTACTTTAAAATATCTTTCAAATCTGATAAGCATTCTTTACGTACGTAATGAATTGCTAAATTACCATCATAATCCTTCATTGTCTTATCTGCGCCTTTTTCAAGCAGATACTTTACTAATTCTGGAATTCCAATATACGCAGCACGCATCAATGCTGTACATCCCTTATTATCAGCCTTATTGATATCTGCACCGTTATCTACTAAATCTTTAATTTCATCTAACTTGTATGCATTTACTGCTTCCATTAATGCTGTACGACCTTGTTCATCTACTGCATTTACATCAGCGTTCTTAGAAATTAAATACTTCACTGTATCACTATGACCAAGTAATGAAGCTCTCATCAAAGCTGTTCTACCCTTATTATCGTGGGCATCAATATTTGCGCCAGCATGAATTAACATACGGCAAATGTCTGTGTGACCCTTCTTAGCGGCACCCATTAAAGCTGTCTTATTATTTTTATCTCTAGCTCTTGTATCCGCACCATTGTCTAATAAGAAACGTACGATTTCAGTGTAACCACGTTTTGCGCTTCTCATTAACGCTGTACGTCCATCACCATTTGCGATGTTGATGTTTGCACCCTTAGAAACCTGTGCACATAACTTCGCAAAATCGCCACTGGCTGCTGCTTCAAAAAAGTCTAAATTTGTCTGATCCATAATTGTTTTCCTCCTGTATGATTATCAGAAATTAGTTACAAAAAAGGATGGGCATTATATGTCCATCCTAAAAACCATTTTCACAGAGAACCCGTCAAAAACCTCCCCGCCTGGGGTTTGTACAATCTCATATTGTATATCAAAAAGAACATGCTTCGTAGTCATGCTACATCATCTCCATTCTCTTAATCAATACACTTCGTGTTCCTGTAACTACATAATACCGCAATTTTATTTCCCTGCAATATTGTTTGTTTATCTTTTGCCAACTTTTCGTGTGAATTCATGAAAAAAATGTAAACGTTTACATATTCTATTTAAGAATCTGAATCTTTGTATATGGAATTTCAATTCCATTCTCTCTAAACGCAACGAGTAAAGCTTTGCGAATCTTTGATGCGGTTTCTACACTCTTACCTAGTGACTTTGTTGTAAATGGAAAACGAATCTGAATACCACTGTCTAAGAACTCATTTACCGTAATATTAATTGGTAAATTCTTTTCTTTTGCTTCTGCACTTCTAGTATCGATGACGCCATCTGTATTTACTACAACATCAGTAATCACTCTCTCCAATTTATCGATATCCGTATGATACGCAACTGATAAAACTAAATAGCGAATATATGTCTTCTGTCCAAATGCTTTATCTTCTACAATTGCAGAATTCATCGTACTATTTGGCACAATGATTTTTGTATTTTCAACCGTATTTAAAATCGTATGACGGAATGTGATTTCAATCACTGTGCCAGAGATATTCTTTTCAGGAAGATTTACCATATCCCCCACGTGAAACGGTTGATAGATAACGATGAAGAAACCAGCGATAAAGTTACCGAACGTTTCCTGTGCAGCTAAACCAACAACAACCGTCATAACACTCGTTGCACCTAGTATCGCTGTAGAAATGCTCTGTAAAGGTTTCACATTCATCAAGATAGCAAATGTCGCAATAACGTAAATCACTGTACGTAAAATCTTTAAAAGATACTTAAATGGCATACTAGCCCTAGCATCTTTCTTCATCGCATGATCAACTAGTTTTTCCAATATCGTTGAAAATATCTTTGCGATAATCACTGTAATTAAAAATGTAATGATAAATCCTAAAGCTCCATTTTCAAAAATAGTATTTCCAAACAAAAACACACTATTTTCTTTTACAATGTTTCCCATCATTAACCTCACTTCAATAAATCACTATATTCCTTATATTCAGGCATATACATTCTGATGATATCATAAAATCGTTTCGAATGGTTCGCTTCTAGGATATGTGCATACTCATGTAATAAAACATAATCTAAACATACAACCGGAAAATGGATGAGTCTTGATGATAAACTAATGTGATGTGTCATCGGTGAATAAGATCCCCATCTACTTGTCATGTATTTTAGTGTAATACGCGGAAGATTTCGATAATTTGCAAGACAAATATGATCATCCCATTCTTTCCGTCTTTCCTCCACCATTAGTTTCAGTTGTAAGTTTCCTGTACGATAGAAAATATCTTGAATGATATTATCTTTAATCTCTGGTAGATAGAATACGATACGATCCTGCTCTACCGCCATAAAGCGCTGCTTTGAAATGATAAATTCCACAGGATATACCCTTCCTAACCAACAGGCCTCTTTACGGTCAGTGCCATCTAAAAGATAGCGATTCTTTTTTCTTTCCTTTTTACTAACTTTTAAAATCCATTCTTCCTTTTCAAAAATAAAGGATAGAATTTCCTGCTCACTGACATAACGTGGGCAGGTAACGAATAATGTTCCATCATCTTTTACACGTAAGTACATTCTCTTATTTCGCTTGTGTTCAACTACGAGATTTCGCAGTTCACCACCAACATTTATTTGTCTCATGTATGTTTAATACCTCTATTTGCAATTTAGCCAAAAATATATATTGTTTATTATTTTTGGATATGATAATATATTTTAGCACATGGCGGCTATGGTGAAGTTGGTTAACACACTGGATTGTGGCTCCAGCACTCATGGGTTCGAGTCCCATTAGTCGCCCCTTGTAGCGAAAAATCCGTTATATAACGGATTTTTTGTTTACTACTGTTGAAGAATCTTTAAAAACTCTGTCACTTTAGAATCAAGTTCTAACGTAGACTTATCTGGTTGATAAGAATTTTTAGATGGAAACAGTCTTACTTCTCCTAACGATGAAGCTAGCGATAGATAATCAATATCACTTTGATTGATTCCAAGTTCAATAAAATATGGAACCTTTGAAGATTGTTCATCTTTTAGTGATAACCCTTTATGATCTTTAATGGATATTACTTCCGCATGGCGTATCAATATACCAGTAATTGGTATATCTTTCTTTTGCGAGATTGAAACATGAATATCTGCATACATCCCCTCTTCTATACTACCTAACGCAGATACATTTGTTTCTAACGTAAATATCGTCATCCCTTCTTGAAGTTTTGTGATTGCAAGATCACGGACTTCTTTCTCGCTATACAGCATATCTTTATAAAACAAAGAACCCTTCGGTATCATCCCTTGAATTGATGTATATTTACCAACAATATCTGCCTTTTCATTCCAAGTATATGACTGCATGTATTTTTCTGGAACTTGAATCATAGTTAGATCTTCAGTTTGAATCTCTGAACGCGGTGGAATATCACGCTTTGCGATATAGGTTGTTTTTAA
The DNA here is from genome assembly GCA_015256775.1 of Solobacterium sp. Lineage (GTDB taxonomy): Bacteria > Bacillota_I > Bacilli_A > Erysipelotrichales > Erysipelotrichaceae > Bulleidia. The sequence continues at coordinate 9,874 of JABZLM010000036.1, forward strand.
ATTAATCGTCTTTGCTAAAAAGTAGCGAAAGACTAGTATATTTCCAGCTATCCATAAACATAGTATCAGTACAAAAATTGACGTTCTTCTTATCTTTTTCATCAAATTACCCTCAAGATTTTATATGTAATTTGATGATATTCTCCACAAAAAATTCCTAAGCTTACGCTCAGGAATTTTTCTTAACCTACATGTTCAGCAAGATATGCTTTAATAGCTTCTCTTTGGTCTGGCTTGCTTGGTTTGCACTGTTCAACTTGCGCTTGGCCATCAAGTAACTTCACAGCCATCGCAGCACAGCCTGGGTTACCACAAGCACCGCAGTTATAACCAGGTAATAGAGCTGTTAACTCTTCCTTGCGATTATCTTCCTTCACATAGAACTTAATGGAAGCAAACGCTAGTACACCACCTAAAACAGCACCCAATACTAACATCAAGCCAAAAGCTTTTAAAATTGCTACTACCATTATTCCTCCTCTGTTTTGTGTGGCGCTTGGCGAACACTACATTCACTAATACCACATGCAGAACACTCTGCCTTCAGGTCTTCACAACCTTCAGGCTTTGGTGTCTTCTGATTTAACCTTAATAGCCATACATTTAGGGCAAAGAAACCTACAGCTAATAAAGCCGCAACAACGATTCTAAGCACGGCTTATACTAATCCAGCAAATGCAGAGAATGCAATTGCCATAATTGCTGCACAAATGAAAGCGATAGGATTGCCCTGGAATGCCTTCGGAATATCATTTTGATTTAAACGTCTACGGATTGTTGCAAAGATAACTAGCATCATCATAAAGCCAGCAGGTACTGCGATAGAATTTACCATTGTTTGTGCCAATGTATACTTCTGTGTAATGTTATCCATTGCTACATAAAGTACTGCACAGTTTGTTGTAATAAGTGGTAAGTAAATACCTAATGACTTATACAGTTCTGGTGAGAACTTTTTAACGAATAATTCAACAAACTGAACGAATGCTGCAATCAATAAGATGAAGCATATCAGTTCCATAAACTCTAGTTCAAATGGAACTAAGATAAAGTGATAAAGTCCCCATGCAAGAACGGATGCACCGAAGATAACAAAGATAACGGCAAGACCCATACCTACTGCAGATTCAAGTTTTGTAGATACTCCCATGAACGGACACATACCTAAGAACTTCGTAAGAATAATATTGTTAATCAGTAATCCACTGATCAAGAGTGTAAATAAATTCATTATTTAGCAGCTCCTTTCTTTGCTGGCTTTGCAAGATGGTTCTTGTAAGCAGCTACACCAGCAGCTAAACATGCAAATGTGATAAATGCACCAAACTGCTCTGTGAACATTGGAATTTCAAATCCTTCTGGAAGAATTCTAAATGCAAATACTACATTGTTTGTAAATGGATTTGAGAAAGATAATCCACCAGTACCTAATAACTGTCTGATAAGTGACATTGCAAGAAGTGCACATGTGTAAGCACAACCCTGTTGTAATCCATCAACGATAGATTCAAGTACTGTATGCTTGCATGCATATGCTTCAGCACGTCCTAAGATAATACAGTTTACAACAACTAAGTCTAAGAATGCGCCTAAGGCAGTAAATAAACTTGGTGTATATGCATGCATAAACATTGAAACAATTGTAACTAGTGTTGCAATAATAACGATATAAACTGGAATATGAATATCATCCGGTGTAATTGGTGCAATTAATGATACTAAGATATTGGATAATGTTAATACAACAATTACCGCAACACCCATACCAATCGCACTATTTAAACTTGTTGTAATTGCTAATGTTGAACAGATACCTAAGTAAGTTGCGAATACTGGGTTCTCTGTTGCTAATCTAGAGAAGAAGCCTTGACCTTTAATTTTCTTTTCGCTCATACCTTCCTCCTTACTTTGTTGCAGCCTGCAAGGCTGTTGTAATCATTGCTCTGAGTGATGTACTTGTAAATGTTGCTCCTGTTGTAGAGTCTACTTTACTTTCAAGTGTAACTCCCTTGTACTTCTCTAACTCAGCTGCTTTTGTTGCTTGGTCGCCTACGCTCTCTGTATCGCCAAACTTTGTAACTTCAATACTCTTTACAGACTTACTTGCTACATCTACTGTGACTGTTGCTTCATTTACCCCTTCAAAACCATGTGCTTTACATGCATAGATGGCTGTTGTTCCATCATTGCTTGTTTCCGAGCACTCTGCTTTGTTGTCTTTGAAGTCTTCTTTGCCTAACGCTACCGGCTCTGCTTTTGGTGCAGGTGTGGCTGTCGCATTTTCATCATAAGAGATATTATTCATCTTATTGAATACTTGTCTAGCTTGATCTACTGCTTTTCCTACTGCAGTAGTTGTAATTGTTGCACCGGTAATAAGTGGCATTGTATCAGAAGAAGTAAGTTTTAATACATCACTTACATATGGATCCTTAAATGCCTTATCACCCTTACCAGCTGTTTCGGCTTGTTCAAGCACACTGTATCCACCAACGGAACCGTCATTGTTATACGCAATCATGAACTTAAATCCATCTGCGTTATATCCTGTAGAATGTAATGTAAAGATTGTCCCCTTACCTTCAGCGTTGTAAATACCATCGATGTGAGACTCTTCACCATCTTTTAATTCAAGAAGACCAATCTTGTCTTCTGTAACATCTGTAAATGTTGCACCTGGATAAATCTGCTCTAATGATGACTTAACAGATGCCAATGCATTTTCTTGAATAATCGGAGCGGTAATCGCATTTACTGTTGATAGTAGAATTCCACATACAGCACAGAGAATACCAAGCATGCATGCTTTATATACTCCTGAAGTCTTATCAATTTTCATACGAGCACCTCCTTACTTTGTTGCAGCCTGCAAGGCTGTTGTAATCATTGCTCTGAGTGATGTACTTGTAAATGTTGCTCCTGTTGTAGAGTCTACTTTACTTTCAAGTGTAACTCCCTTGTACTTCTCTAACTCAGCTGCTTTTGTTGCTTGGTCGCCTACGCTCTCTGTATCGCCAAACTTTGTAACTTCAATACTCTTTACAGACTTACTTGCTACATCTACTGTGACTGTTGCTTCATTTACCCCTTCAAAACCATGTGCTTTACATGCATAGATGGCTGTTGTTCCATCATTGCTTGTTTCCGAGCACTCTGCTTTGTTGTCTTTGAAATCTTCTTTGCCTAACGCTACTGCGGAAGCAGACTTTAAAGCGGTCGCAATCATTGCGCGTAGTGACTTGCTTGTAAATGTCGCTCCTGTTGTTGCGTCAATCTTACTATCTGCAGTTGCACCAACATATTTCTTAAGTTGTTCTTCTGTAGTAGCTTGATCACCAACTTCTTCCGTATCACTAAACTTAGTAACCGCAATGGATACAACCGTCTTCTTCGCTACATCAATTGTTACTGTAGCTTCGTTAACACCTTCGAATCCCTTTGCCTTACATGCATATACTGCAGTTGTGCCATCATTACTTGTCTCTGTACACTCTGCATTATTTTCGCTAAAGTCCTCAGCACTTAATGCTACTGCTTCTGCAGGTTTATCATCCTTCTTTGGCTCTTCAGCAACTGTTGGAGTCTTTGCTACTAAACTAGATCCAACAAGAAGAACTGCCACTAAGAATGCACACATTGCAATAACTGCTTTACGCGCAATCTTTGCCGCATCCTTAATCTGACTACCATCTAGCAACTGATCAATTGCAGGTGTTAGCATATTCATAATTAAGACAGAGTATAATGCACCATCTGGTAAGTTAGCCTTCCAACGAATAATCAATGTAAGAGCTGCAGCACCTACCGCAAATACATATCTACCTGGAATTGATACTGGTGAAGTAACTGGATCTGTTAACATGAACACACCAGCGAATAATACACCACCCGCTAATACATTAACGATTGCATATTCAATACCTGCACCATGCATTAAACCAACAATGAGAGATACTACGAATACTGTTACGATATATGTCACTGTCAAACGATAGTCAATAATACGTCTAGCAATGAGATATACTGCAACGAGAATTAACAATAATGCGCACGATCCACCGATAACACTCTGATAATTACCTAAGAACATACCGGATAAGTTACCAAATTGACCTAATACATTTTGCAATGCACTGCCATCAACTACCCAACCATATGACTTCATGGCTGCAAGTGGTGTAGCACCTGTTTGTATATCAGCCGCAACACTTGCGCTAAATGAGTTCATGATAATTGCTTCCGCAAATGCTGCTGGGTTAAATATGTTCTGACCAAATCCACCAAATAACATCTTACCAAACAAGATTGCAATTGCAGTCGCAATGATAATTGCGTAAAAACTAACATTAATTCTTGTGATTAATGGAATAATTAAACCTGTTACCCAACCATAGGAATGTAACAATTCTTTTGCAATGTCCTTCTTCTTTCTTGCAAGTAAGTACAATGTTTCAGTACACAATGCAGTTACTACAGAAGCGATGGACAGTAGAATAACACGAATGCCTAAAGAAGCACCGCCTGTCACTCCATACCAGATTGCAGAAGCAACTGTCACAACAACCAAAGCTAAGCTAAGTTCCAACATAATACCTGTTGTAGATTGTTTAGCCGCATAGTTAGGCGATACTTTATATGAAAATTTCATTTTTCTTGCCTCCTATTTCTTTGCCTGTGCTGCTAGTTTTGCACGTACAAATGTCTTTGCACGTCTAACATTCTCAGTTACTTCAATCTTAGATGGACATACATATGTACATAGACCACATTCAATACAGTTCATTACATCTAAACGCATTAATGTATCATAGTCTACAGACTTATGTTCAGAAGCGATACGTACTGGTTGTAATCCAGATGGACATGTTTCCGTACAACGTCCACAACGTAAACAAGCAACTGTATCTGGTTTTTTATACTTCTGAATTGTAAGACCATTGTTCTGTTGCATTACTGCAAATTGATCATTAGGAACTGCACGACCCATCATTGGTCCACCAGCTAGTAACACTACATCATCCACACCATCTTTATATCCACCAACAGCGTCGATAATCTCATGTACCTTTGTTCCAACAGGAACATATACATTCTGTGGATTCTTAACCGCATCACCAGATACAGTTAAGTACTTATGTGTAACTGGCATACCATTTACGAGCGCATTACCAAATGCAATTGCTGTAGATGCGTTGTTAACAATACAGCCTGCTTCAATTGGTAATCTGTCATAGCGCTTCTTTGTTAGCTGGTATACAAGTGTTCTTTCCCAACCCATAGGGTAAACGTTAGGAACGATACGCACCTCGATTGGTGTTCCCTTAAATGTTTCTTGCAGTTGGGCAATCTGTTCCTTCTTATCTTCCTTGATTGCGATACAACCAGCCTTTGCATTACTCATCTTGAAGAATGCAAGTGTACCTACCTTTAGTAAGTCCATGTTTTCTTCAATATTCTTATAATCAGATGTTAAAAATGGTTCACATTCAACCGCATTTACGATAAAAAGTTCTACATTCTCTGGCTTGTTATACTTTACATAAGATGGAAATCCTGCACCACCTAAGCCAAGCATACCGGACTCCTTGGCAAATGCATGTAATTCCTGCCAGCTAGCCTTTTCATAATCAAACGCCGCAAACGCACGTTCTACTGTATGTTTGTGGTCATTTTGAATGCGTAGATGGTCAATCATTGTACCACCTGCACCCAAGAACTTTTCGATACCCGTAACAGTACCGGAAACAGACGCAAAGAGTGGTAAATAGAATGCATCATTTCTTTCTGCTATCTTTTGTCCAATCTTAACTTCATCTCCAACTTGAACAAGTGGTTGGCATGGGGCAACACCGTTTACAAGCGGAATCCAAACAACATCTGGATCGATAGACTTCAATACTTCTTTGTGAAGAGTCCAATCCTTATGTCCATTTAAATGAAGCTTCATTGGTCCTGTAAATATTGACATAATATTCTTTCCTTTCCTCATTTGAAATCATTCAAAATTATAACATATTCCCACATTAACAGTAAGATGGCTTTTATGATATAGTTTAGATATGAAAAGAAAAAT
>JABZLM010000037.1 GCA_015256775.1 Solobacterium sp.
CAAAGATCTCTGCATCTCTCCTTCCGAAGAGTGCTGTATTAATATACCAAGTATCCGACATCATGTCAATGTTTTTTATCATTTTTTTCAAGTTTTTTTCCATGTCTGCATAGAAAAAGCAGCCTGTTTCCAGACTGCTTCATTTCATGCATTCATTAGAAATCAAAGTTATGTTCTGACTTCATACGTTCAGCTAAAGCAAGTGCGGATTCTGCACTACTCACATGCACATCTGCATTGCTTCCGAGAATCTCATCAGGCAATCTATTTGCAGTTGCTTCTGCGAGTTCTCTAGCCTTTTCTTCACGAATTTCCTTGAGTTCCATTGCACGTTCCTCGATGCGACGTGATGTTTCACGGTCAAAGTTTCTACCTGTTCCGGCTGGAATAAGTTTACCGATGATAACATTTTCCTTAAGACCTTCAAGTTTATCAACCTTACCTCTAACCGCAGCTTCCGTAAGAACTCTTGTTGTTTCCTGGAAGGATGCAGCAGATAAGAATGAATCTGTTTCAACAGCAGACTTGGAGATACCTAAGAGTAATGGACCAAACTTCGCTGGTTTCTTTCCATCGAACAATAGATCTTCGTTAATTGCGTTCATATTAGCGAGTGATAATGTCTGTCCTGCACTTAGGCCTGAGTCATTTCCTTCGATAACGATGACTTTCTTTAACATCTGCTTGATCATTACTTCCAAGTGCTTATCAGAAATATCGATAGACTGAGAAGAGTAAACCTTCTTAACTTCCTTCAAGATATATTCCTGAACTGCTCTTACACCCGCTACTTCCAATAATTCCTTAGGAGCGATTGGACCTTCAGTTAGCTTATCACCAGCAGATACATGATCACCGATATTTAAGTTCTGACGTTTCACCTGTGTCAAGTCACACTTGTGTTCGATAGATTCGTTTTCATTCGATACAACAATAACTGTACCTGTCTTGTTTTCATTGTCATGTACATCAGTGATTTCACCATCAATCTTAGAGATGACAGCTAATCCCTTAGGTGCACGTGCTTCGAACAATTCTTCTACACGAGGAAGACCCTGTGTAATATCACCGTTCTGTGTCGCAACACCACCAGTGTGGAAGTTACGCATTGTTAACTGTGTACCAGGTTCACCGATCGCCTGAGCAGCCATGATACCGATAGCTTCGCCTTCTTCAACAAGGTTACCTGTAGCCATGTTACGGCCATAGCACTTACGGCAGATACCATTTGTAGATTCGCATGTGAATACGTTACGGATGTAAACTTCTTCAACACCAGCCGCAACAACCTTGTGTGCTAAGTCTTCATCTACTAATGTATCGCCATCAACAATCACTTCGCCTGTCTTAGGATCTAGGATTGGCTTTTGTGTGTAGCGACCAACGATACGATCGAATAAGCCTTCAATTAATACTGGCTTTTCATCTGGACGTAGAATCTTATCTTCGTAAATATTCTTAACAAGATATCCACGTTCTGTTCCACAGTCTTCTTCTCCGATGATAACTTCCTGAGCAACATCGACAAGACGACGTGTTAAGTATCCAGATTCGGCAGTCTTCAAGGCTGTATCTGTTAATCCCTTACGTACACCGTGAGTGGAAATAAAGAACTCTGATACGCTCATACCTTCACGGAAACATGAGTAAATTGGGACTTCGATAATAGATGGTTGGTATTCCTTACGGGACTTAGACTGTGTAGGACGAGCCATCAATCCACGCATACCAGCTAACTGTGTAAAGTGGTTCTTATTACCACGGGCACCAGATACCGCCATCATGTTGATTGGGTTCATACGAGCCATGGATTCCATTAAGTTGTTACCAACATCATTCTTAACATCATTCCAGAGTGAGGAGAACTTAGCTTCCCATTCCTGAGGTGTTAATAGACCTCTGTCACGTAACATGTTGAACTGTTCAGCCTTCTTACGACCTTCAGCTACTAACGCTTCCTTATTAGGTGCGACAGAGATATCGCTGAGGGCTACAGTCATACCCGCTAATGTTGAATAGAGGTATCCCATATCCTTCAAGCTATCCAAGATGTCTGATGTGCCATTTGTCTTATAGTGGTCAAAGACAGCCGCAATCAAGTTTCCTAAGTCCTTCTTCTTGAATTCAGATGCTACCTTACGGTTAGCAAATTCCTTCTTGATATCTGTACCTAGTGGAACAAACTCTGAATCTGGTGTTGCCTTTAGATTTTCTGGAGTCACCTCATTGAGGTATGGGAAATCTGCAGGGAATACACCGTTAAAGATAATCTTACCAACTGTTGTTAATAAGTACTTGTTATTTTGTTCTTCTGTAAAGCCAGTCTTGTTAACTGCTCTTGCAGGAAGAGCGATACGATTATGTAAGTGAACAACACCTGTCTGGTATGCCATCATTACTTCGTTGACATCCTTGAATACGTGTCCTTCATTTTCGCTGTATCTTCTCCATCTTGCTGCTTCAGTCTTTTCACCAAGCTGTTCTAGAGCATCTGCCTTCTTCTTGAACTCTTCCGCTGTTTCTTCCATGTTCAAGTAGAAGTTACCTAATACTAAGTCCTGTCCAGGTGTAACGATAGGCTTACCATCCTTAGGACCTAAGATATTATTAGAACCTAACATCAAGACTTCAGTTTCAGCTCTTGCCATCTCACTTAATGGGAGATGGACAGCCATCTGGTCACCGTCGAAGTCCGCATTGAACGCAGGACATACTAACGGATGCACACGGATTGCACGGCCTTCAACCAAGCGTGGGAAGAATGCCTGAATACCTAAACGGTGAAGTGTAGGTGCACGGTTTAAGAATACTGGGTGGTTCGCAATAACCTTTTCCACAACATCCCAAACACGTGGATCTTGGCGACCAATCAACTTCTCAGCTGTCTTAGGGTTAGACGCAATCTGTAAGTTTACTAATTCATTGATTACAAATGGCTTGTATAAGTTAATTGCCATTTCCTTAGGTAATCCGCACTGCCACATCTTGAGGTATGGTCCAATTGCGATAACGGAACGACCAGAGAAGTCAACACGCTTACCTAATAAGTTCTGACGGAAACGTCCCTGCTTACCCTTTAAGGAGTGAGATAGAGACTTGAGTGCGCGTCCACCAGCACCTGTAATTGCCTTGGAACGACGACCGTTATCAATTAACGCATCAACAGCTTCCTGTAACATACGCTTTTCGTTTTGAACGATAATTGCAGGAGTTCCAAGTTCAAGCAACTTCTTTAAACGGTTATTACGAGTAATAACACGACGATATAAATCATTTAAGTCAGAAGTAGCAAAACGACCACCATCCAACTGTAACATTGGACGAAGATCTGGTGGGATAACTGGCAATACAGTCAATACCATCCATTCTGGCTTGTTTTCAGAATTACGGAAAGCTTCTACTGTTTCTAAGCGCTTGATTAGTTTCTTGCGCTTATCACCAGTAGACTTTTCAAGCTCTGCCATAATCGCTGTATATTCAGCTTCAACATCACATTGTTCAAGTAATGTCTTAATCGCTTCTGCACCTGTTTGTGCAACGAAGCTACCAGCACCATAAATAGCGTTGTTTTCACGGTATTCTCTTTCGGAAAGAATCTGCTTGTATTCAAGCTTTGTATCACCTGGGTCAGTTACGATCCAAGATACAAAGTATACAACTTCTTCCAATGACTTAGGCGCTACGTTTAATAGGAGTGCCATACGGGAAGGAATTCCACGTAAATACCAAATATGTGCTACTGGAGCTGCTAATTCAATATGACCCATACGTTCACGACGTACACTAGCCTTTGTGATTTCAACACCACAACGGTCGCAAACTACGCCTTGGTAACGAATCTTCTTGAACTTTCCGCAAGCGCACTCCCAGTCCTTTGTAGGACCGAAAATGCGTTCGCAGAATAAACCATCACGCTCAGGCTTCTGAGAACGATAGTTGATTGTTTCTGGCTTCTTTACTTCGCCATATGACCAAGCAAGGATTTTCTCTGGTGATGCCAGACCGACTTTAATCGCTGTAAAGTTATTAATATTCATCTAAGCATCCTCCTTATTGATCTTCTTCCCCGAAGTCATCGAACCCTACGGTCGCTGCTTCAGGAATTTCTTCATCTAATTCATCTTTGATTGTTAGATCTTCGTTTGATTCCGCATCATTTACAAGTGTGGATGGGTCGAAATCAAGAGTTGTTTCTTCCTTAAGTTCTTCCTGTTCCATCTGCTTGAGATCCATCTCATTGCCAGCGTCATCCATCATACGTACATCAATCGCAAGAGCCTGCAATTCGTGTACTAATACACGGAATGATTCAGGAATACCAGGTTCTGGCATATCCTTACCCTTCACAATTGCTTCGTATGTCTTTGTACGTCCAGCAATATCATCTGACTTCACAGTCAAGATTTCTTGTAATACATGAGATGCACCATATGCTTCAAGAGCCCAAACTTCCATCTCACCAAATCTCTGACCACCATTTTGTGCCTTACCACCTAATGGCTGCTGTGTAACGAGTGAGTATGGACCAGTTGCACGTGCATGTAACTTATCGTCGACCATGTGCGCAAGCTTAATCATATACATGACACCAACTGAGATACGGTCGTCATATGCCTCACCTGTACGTCCATCATATAGAACATACTTACCATCTGGTGAAGAGTTAGATTCCTTCATGATGTCACGTAGGTCAGTGTTAGAAACACCGTCGAATACTGGAGTCGCAAATTTAACACCTAACTTCTTCGCAGCGAAACCAAGATGAACCTCTAATACCTGTCCGATGTTCATACGTGATGGTACACCGAATGGGTTTAACATAATGTCGATAGGAGTTCCATCTGACATGTATGGCATGTCTTCAACTGGGTTGATACGAGAGATGACACCCTTGTTACCGTGACGTCCAGCCATCTTATCACCCTCAGAAATCTTACGTTTCTGAACGATATAAACCTTAACAACTTCATTTACTCCTGGTGGAAGTTCGTGGTCTTCCTTACGCTTGAATACGCGGATGCTGTGAACAATACCGGCACCACCATGTGGTACCTTCAAGGAGTTATCACGTACTTCACGTGACTTCTCACCGAAGATAGCCATCAATAACTTCTCTTCTGGAGTTTGGTCTGTTTGACCCTTAGGAGTAACCTTACCAACAAGGATATCTCCTTCCTTCACTTCTGCACCGACCATGACGATACCACGACCATCAAGGTTGCGGCATGCACTTTCAGCGACATTAGGAATATCACGAGTAATCTCTTCTGGACCTAACTTCGTTTCACGGCATTCAATGTCATATTCTTCAATATGTACAGATGTGTAGTAATCCTGCGATTGCATCTTTTCAGACATGATAATCGCATCTTCATAGTTATAACCATGCCATGTCATAAACGCGATTGTAACGTTTTGACCTAAAGCAAGTTCACCATTTTCCATCGCTGGACCATCCGCAAGGATTGTGCCACGTTCAACACGTTCACCATCCCAAACAATAGGTTTTTGATTTAAGCAAGTAGAAGCGTTAGAACGACGATACTTCGTTAGTTCATATGTCTTCTCATTACCATTATCTTCAGCCACAACAACCTTTGTTGCGTCAACATATGTAACAACACCTGGACCTGTCGCAACACAAGCAGAACCTGAGTCACGTGCAATCACATGTTCCATACCTGTACCAACAAATGGACTATGTGGGTTCATAAGAGGTACAGCCTGACGCTGCATGTTGGCACCCATGAGGGCACGAGTACAGTCATCGTTTTCCAAGAATGGAACGCACGCAGTCGCTACAGAAACAATCTGACGTGGAGATACGTCGGCGTAGTCAACTTGGCTACGGTCAACCATCACAGTTTCACCCTTGATACGAGCGATAATCTTATCGCCTACAAGCTGACCATCCTTGATCTCGTTTGCCTGAGCGATTACGTGATCATTTTCTTCGTCTGCTGGCATGTACTTAATTTCATCTGTAACTTTGCCATCCACAACCTTACGGTATGGAGTTTCGATGAAGCCATATTCATTTACCTTTGCATAAGTTGTAAGGTAAGAAATCAAACCGATGTTCGGTCCTTCAGGTGTCTCAATTGGACAGATACGTCCATAGTGAGAGTTGTGAATATCACGCACTTCGAAGCCTGCGCGCTCACGTGTAAGACCACCAGGTCCTAACGCAGAAATACGACGCTTGTTCGATAACTCCGCAAGTGGGTTTTCCTGATCCATGAACTGAGATAACTGAGATGAGGAGAAGAACTCCTTAATCGCAGCTGTTAATGGACGAATATTTGTTAGTTGCTTTGGTGTTAAGTTCGCTGTATCTGCGATAGACATTCTTTCCTTAACAACACGTTCCATGCGTGATAAACCAATACGGAATTGGTTCTGAATTAATTCACCAACTGTACGGATACGACGGTTGCCAAGCATATCGATATCATCTTGAGAACCTACACCATCGAACATTGTAAGTTCGTAGTTATATAAAGCATACATATCACTCATTGTGATTGTGTGTCTGTCATTTAATGGGTCAATACCAATCAAGTTCACTGGGTGACCATCCTGCATTACAGTTACTTCCTGTACGCAAGCACCTACTAACCAAACAGTTACTTCTCCAGAATGGTTTGTGGCTTCAGCTACGATTGTTTCTTGATCAGCTGTAGAAAGCTTAGTCAGTTCAACTTCCGGTAAGTAAGTTGGACACATTACTTCGCCATCAGCGTTTGTTAGATCTTCACCGTTTAATGTAACACGGCCGATCTCAAACATACGAGAACCGTAATCAAGAACAGCGTTAACATTATCGTTTGTTACCTTAACAGGAGAAGCGATAATACCGGCATAAACAGTTACCTGCTTGAATTCCTTAGCGATTGCCTTTACATCTTCTTCTGTTAGAACTGTACCCATTTCTAGTGTTGTACGTTCTGTCTTACCATCTAAATCAACTGCTAAGATACGTCCTACTAAACTATTCTTCCAAGATGTATCCATTACTGCTGTCGATGGGTGTGAGAATGTATGTGTAAATGGTAATGCACGGCAATTGATACCCTTATCAATTTCAGCACGTAACTCATTTCTTAATTCCTTGTCGATAACAACACCCTTCTTTACAAGAGTCTTGCCTTCAGCACTTACTAAGTCCTTCTCAAGAGACAAGCCTTCCATGCGGTCTAAAATACTTAACTTCTTATGAACCTTATAACGACCTGCCTTTGTTAAGTCATATCTTCTGTAGTCAAAGAACTTAGCGTCCATTAAAGTAATCGCACCATCGATGGTTGCGATTTCATCCGCACGCTGATTTTCATACACTGTTAAGAGTGCTTCGTTCTTAGTCTTTGTCTTATCAGCCGCAAGTGTATTGCGAACTTCTTCGTAATTTCCGAAAATCGCCGTATACAATAACATGTAATCGTTCTGGAATTCACGTTCTTCTTCTGGCACGATAACATCAGAATTTACAGGCAAGTTTAATGCCTTTAAGAACTTCTTCATGTTTGTTGTATCAAATGCATTTTCACCACGTTCAAGGTTCAAGGATAAACCAATTGCCTTGAATAGGATTGAACTTAATACTTTTCTTCTGCGGTCAATTGATACGTTCAAAATACGGCCAAGTGCAGCTTTCTTGTCATCACTCATGAATTCTAGCCATGTTCCACGGCTTGGAATCAACTCGCATTTATATGTATCACGACCTGTGCGCTCTTCTGATTCAATATCAAAGTACGCACCTGGAGAACGAACAATCTGAGATACGATAATACGCTCAGCACCATTGATAATGAATGTGCCTGTTGGCGTCATTAAAGGGAAGTCTCCCAAGAAGACCTCTTCATTCTTTGTGATTACTTCACCAGTTTCTGGATCCATAACTTCTAACTCCATCTTACCTTTAAGAGGAGCGCTGTAATTTACTTCTCTGTATTTGCATTCACTAATTGAATACTTTGGTTCCCCAAATTCATAATCTAGGAACTTCAAACGAATGTTACCCGCATAGTTTGAAATTGGATATACATCGTTAAATACTTCTTTAATACCGTCTCTTAAAAACCAATCAAAAGCTGCAGTCTGAATTTCTACCAAATCAGGTAGATCTAGACCACTGCTAACTTTAGAATAATCTCTACGAGTTGCCTTGTTGCCATAATGCACAACGTGGTATGTCTGCTTATTTTCCATTTGTTCGCCATCCTTTCGCCTGCACCGCCAGAAATGTCGAAAAAGGGTAGAATAACCCCATCCCTATTCGACTCTTTTGCAATTTACTATAATAAAACAACTTTTTTATTCCGTCAACTTCCTACTTTGCAAAATATAGTATCCTCGATCCTTAGAAATAACCTCACAATTTCCAAACACTTCCGCAAACTTCTTCTTAGCACTTTCTGCACCTTGCTGTTTACGGATGACCGCATAGATAGAGCCACCCACTTCTAGGTGATTATACGCATCTTCAAACATTTTATAGATAACTTTCTTGCCCGTTCGGATCGGAGGGTTGGTGATAATACAATGATATTGCCCATTTATTTCAGCATATCCATCCGAAACAAGCACAGTACACTCTACTTGATTCAAATTGCAGTTTAATTGTGTTAGTTCTACCGCACGTGGGTTGATATCCGCCATTGTAATTTCACTACTAGGAAATAGCGATTTTGTAATAATACCTAGCGTTCCGTATCCGCAACCCATATCTAGGATCTTGCCATGAAGTTCTTCTTTACTGATAGCTTTTAGCAAGACATAGCTTCCATAGTCCACACCTGTTTTCGAGAAAACGCCATTATCAGTCGTAAAGATATATAAACGGTCTAAAAACCGGAAAGTATGTTCCTTCCGGTTCTCGTCCAGATTTCGGTTATCGGTAAAATAATGTGCCATTAACCGTTCCTTTCTAATACCCGAAAAGCCGAACAATTCAATATTCGGCTTTTCATGTGTTTTTTGTTATTTTCTAGATTACTTGAATTCAACAGTTGCACCAGCATCTGTGAGCTTCTTCTTGAGTTCTTCAGCTTCTTCAGCAGCAACGTTTTCCTTGATTGTTGCAGGAGCTCCATCAACGAGCTTCTTAGCATCAACAAGTCCAAGACCTGTGATTTCACGAACAACCTTAATTACGCCTACCTTAGAGTCACCAGCGGCAGCTAATACAACATTAACTGTTGTAGGAGCAGCTGCAGCAGCTTCTGTTGGAGCAGCAGCTGCTACTGGAGCAGCAGCAGAAACGCCGTACTTCTCTTCAATAGCCTTTACGAGTTCATTTAGTTCAAGAATTGTAGCTTCATCAAGATATGCTAGGATATCTTCCTGTGTTAACTTTGCCATGGATTAATTTCTCCTCTTCTATTTCTTTCTTAGGCAGCTGCCTCAGCAGCTTCTTTTACTTCTTCAGCAACCGGAGCAGCTCCGTTAGCTGGTTTTGCTTCAGCAACAGCATTCACAACACGTGCGAATGAAGATACTGGAGCGTTCAATACAGATAACAACATGCTGAGCATGCCTTCTCTGTTTGGTAATGCAGAGAGTTCATTTACTGTGTTGAGGTCAACAACCTTACCTTCAACAATACCACCCTTAAGAACTAATGCCTTGTGCTTCTTAGCAAACTTAGCCATTACACGAGCAGCACCAGTTTCATCACCACCGAATGCCAATGCGTTAGGACCTGTTAAGCAATCCTTAAGATCACCATATCCTGCATCTTCAGCAGCCTTACTAGCTAATGTGTTCTTATAAACCTTAAGTTCAACACCTTCAGCACGTAATGCTCTACGGAGTTCAGTAACCTCAGCAACTGAGAGGCCACGGTACTCGGCAACGATAGTGGATGAAGAGTTAGTGAATTTTTCCTTAATTTCGGAAACAACACCCTGCTTAGACTCTAATACAGTCTGATTCATACTTCACCTTCCTATTCTCTGTTATCGAATACACATTTAGAAAGAAAGCCCTCGCAGACAGCGAGAGCAAAAGTACATTAATATGAACTTTCATCTACCTCGGTAACCTTATTAAGCGTACGCCGTTACTGTCTGTGGTATTTGATAACGATGATATGATACCATGCATTTTTATAATGTCAAGTTCCATTTGCATTATTGTATTCTCAGCCGATTCCCCTATCAACACCGCAAAAATTTCAAGGTCTACATAAAGGAAAATATACATCTTAAACTCCATGACGTTATATACTAAGGAGGATAGTTTCAAATGAATACAAGATTTCATTACAAATATAGATTTTAGAAGGGAGCCTGCCTATGAATCCGAGAGAATATTTAGAGATATTGCATATTGCAGAAAGATTGAAAGATACCACACGTCACTGTACGACGAGTAAAAGACGCATCGAGAGTGTTGCCGAACATAGTTGGAGAATTTCCCTCATGGCCTTTCTTTTAAAGGATGAGTTCCCCAATGCAGATATTGATAAAGTAATCAGTATGTGCTTAATTCATGATTTAGGCGAATGTTTTACCGGCGATATCCCAACATTTCTCAAAACTGATCACGACCGTGATATTGAAGATTCATTATTATCGCAATGGGTTAACACTCTCCCTGAAAACATCTCAACACGAATGACAGAACTATATAACGAGATGAGCCAACAAGAAACACTAGAATCCAAAATATATAAAGCCTTAGATAAACTAGAAGCAGTCATCCAACATAATGAATCACCAATTGATACATGGTCAGAGAATGAATATGAACTCAACAAAACCTATGCGTTTGATGTTGTACAATTCTCTTCATGGCTAACTTTGCTTAGAAAAGAGATACTAGCTGATACACTGCATAAAATTGATTCAGAAATCAAAGAATAGTTACCTTCTATCACATATTTTAGATATCCTCAAAACACTTTAGATGCCAACGAATCTAAAGTGTTTTCATTTACTATTCAAACGAAGCATCTAACATCCAAACTTAAATTGGTTTCTTAAAAACAGTAAAGGATGTGACACAATGCCACATCCTTTATCGCATAATTGCGGTTATGCTTTCTAGATTATTTATTACCTTCTGCCAATTCTTCTTCTGTTAATGGTTTCTTTGTGACTGCTAAGATTGCCACGATAATCAGTGCCCCAATTAACATATCTACTACATACCAAACTTGCCCTTCAATGACACCAGTAATCGCAACGATACCACCAAACGCTACAACGGAAGATACACCATGTACCATACCTAATGCACCAGCAATTGCTGTACCGATTGCACATGCAATCCAAGTATGCTTGAAGTCCTTGCCTGCAAATGGCCAAGCACCTTCTGTGATGCCACCTGAGGATAGCAAGAATGCAGAGATACCTACAGAGCGATCTGCCTTTGTATAATGCTTTCTTAAGATAAATGACGCAAGACCCATACCAAGTGGAGGAATTGCACAGCACATACGGAACACACCGTTAGGGCCGTAGATACCTTCAGCCATTAATGCAAGTGTGAATGCTGTGGCAGCCTTTGAACATGGTCCGCCAAAATCAGCTGCTGCTAATAGTCCAATTCCAAGTCCTAACAAGATTGCATTTGTTCCACTTAGGCCATTCATTACATCAACGATAACCTGTACAAACGCATTGATTGGTCCTGTTAATACATAGATGTAGAAAATACCAACGACAAATGTTGTTAATAGAGGAATAAAGAATGTAGGCATCATTGGCTTCAAGGAGTCAATAACCTTCCAAGTCTTCATCCACTTAACGAAGTAACCTACGATAAAACCTAATAGTAATGCGCCAATAAATCCTGTGGATAACTGATCTTTACCAATAGGATTATTTGCGACATAACCCATAATCAAACCTGGAGCTAATGCAGGTTTACCAGCGATTGCGTACGCGATGTATCCGCAGATAACCGGAACCATCATGGAGAAGCCGGCAATACCTAAGCTATACACATTCTGCCAGAACTGATTACTTGGAATAATTGCACCATTCTCGATATGACCTGTAAATAAAGTAAATGAGAATAACATACCACCAGCGATAATGACTGGTAAGAAATATGAGA
The DNA here is from genome assembly GCA_015256775.1 of Solobacterium sp. Lineage (GTDB taxonomy): Bacteria > Bacillota_I > Bacilli_A > Erysipelotrichales > Erysipelotrichaceae > Bulleidia. The sequence goes on from JABZLM010000037.1 coordinate 12,067, forward strand.
TACCTGTATTAAATGCTTTAAAAATACTACGTCCAGTTTCTTTCAACTTATTATTCATCTCACTCATTTGCCAAAGCCTCCGCTCTATCAATTAATTTCTTGATATCTTTGATTGCTTGTGTTGGATCAACTTCGATAACCTTACCCTCATCACGTTTTTCATCAAAGCGTTCATCGCCTTCAATACCAATTGCGATAGCTAGGATAACGACATCAGCCGCATCGACTTCATCTTGTTCCAACTCATTATTGATACCCATACCACCTTGTGTTTCAACCTTGCAGTCAATGCCTCTCTTCTTGCATTCCTGCTCGATTGCTTCTTGTGTCATGTACGTATGTGCGATACCTGCTGTACATGCACTTACTGCTACTAATTTCATGCTTCCATCTCCTTTTCAATCGATTTCAAAAGTTCGTAAGACTCTTCAGGACTCTTGGTATTTAAGAATTTTTCGCGGAAATCTTCATGCATTAAATTCTTACTGAGTTCTGCTAGAATCTTCAAATGTTGCGTAGATCCTTTATCAGCAGGTACACCAATCATCATCATGTGATCCACTCTGTCTTCTCCATCTTCATTTTTCCATGGACATCCATTCAAGAATTTCACATAGATAACAAATGCTTGATTGACTGCAGCTGAGATTGCATGTGGAATTGCAATACCATAACCAATATAGGTTGCGATTACGTTTTCACGGTCAATAACAGCCTTAGCATACTCATCGTTATTATTCACAAATTCATTTGGTAAATGTGCAATATCTTCAATTGCCTCATACTTGTCACGATAAACTTTGTCCGTGAAAATCGTTAATTCTTTTGCAAACATTTTTGTCTCCTTTCGCCTGTATCTACATTGTCCATCTATTCAACAATCAAGAACAGTTCACTTTTTTCAATTTGGAAATGGAAATTGATTATACGGATTCTTCTTCAATCTTCAGAATAATTTCATGTAACTTATCAAAACCCTGTGTACGGATCAATTCCTTTGTATATTCATCAGAACTTACAATCTGACTGAGCACCTTATAAAATGCAGGCATGGTATCATCACCCTTCTCCTTCATGGATAACAGAAAGATAATCTGCACTGTATCCTTATCCCATTGAATTGGTTTTTGTAAGATACCAATCTCCACAAAACTCTCTTTACCCATTGGGTGGATTGGATGTGGTATCGCAACCATGTTTCCAAATGCAGTTGCACCAACGCTTTCTCTTTCAAGTACAGCTTTCTCTAAGTCATTTGAGATATCTACTTTCTTCTTTGCTTGCATACACAAGAAATGGATCACTTCTTCTTTATCGTTATATGGTAAATCCCCAAAGAACATATCCTCACGGAAGTAGTTGAAGATTTGTAAGTCGCGTGTCTTTTGAATCATCGCATGGACATTTTCAATTGCGCTCTTGCCTAAGAAGGCATTAACTTCAATGACCGGTTTATTTAGTTTTTCTTCAATTGGCACAGTTGTCAGAATGTAATCAATACCTTCAAGATTCTGACTATGCAATGTATTTAAACTAGCTGTACCAACTACCTCTAGATTCTTGCCAAACTTCTCTTCAATCTGATAGCGCAAAAGTTCTGAACTTGCACGTCCACTTCCGCAGACAATTAGCACTTTTTCTTTCGTCTGTTTCTCACGTTTCTTCTCTAGTGCAACGTTAAAGTGTAGTGCAATATATGCAATCTCATCTTTACAGATACATCTGTTATACATTTTCTTTAACACACCGCAGGCAACAGTAGCCATTGAGTACGCAAGCACAAAGTGCTCACGAATCTGATTCGCTAGTGGATTATAACTTGCAATGTGATTCTGTAATCTGACTTTAAACGGTATGACGTGTAGGGATAACAATGTCGCAAGTTCAAAATCATAACGCAAATCAATACGGAAGGTTTCATTGACCGCTTCCAACATTGCCAAAACAATCTCAAAAGTATCTTCATCCACAACCGAACTACTCTGTTGCCCATTATTCAAACGGATAATCTTCTTACTGCTCAAATGCATTAGCACGTAATATACTTCACTATCCGGAAACTTTACATCAAATTCTTTTTCGATTTCTTGAATAATAGCCTTGGTCATCGCAAGGTCACTATCATTTTCCATCTGCTGTTCTGTCTCTTTACCAAGGGGAATCACTTTACCATCTAGGATGCGCTGAATTGCGATATAGATGTGGAAGGTTAAATTATTGAGTGATAGATCAGATATCATAAAATTGTATTCTACAACTTTGTCTGAAATAATTTTATGGATGCTATCTAACTTATTATTTTCTGGAAGTTGTTGCGTATAAAATGGTTCTTCCATTTGGATTCGAGTTAAACATAGACGATACTGCTGTTCACTGCCAATTGCACGCATACCTTGATATGCACGATAATCAATCTCAATACCAAAATCCGCAAGAATATTGCGGACAGTCTTCATATCATTCTTTAGTGTTGCACGACTGATAAACATCGCATCCGCAAGATCATCCATGCGCACACTTTCATCAGAAGTGAGTAAGGTTTCTATAATCTGGCGAATACGGTCTTGAGTTGTCAATACTCTTTCACGATTACTTTCGATAGACTGCAAGTAATCCTCTAACTTTTCTTTATCTTGGATTTCAATTGAAATACCCTTGCGTTCTATCTTAATGCTTGCCCCATTACAAACAAGCACATCATTGAGTGCTTCAATATCATTACGAATTGTTCTAGCAGTCACACCAAAAAGATCTGCAATTTCTCGAATCGATGTACTGCGATCATTTTCCTTCACTAATAAGAAAAGTAATCTATCCTGTCTATCCATGCTATAAACCCTCTATTTTAATTATACGCATTATCCAAAAAACCTTCAGACAATATGTTTCCCATAAAAAGGTGAAATTCATTATCTCTTGCATGATATACTAAACATATGAAAATTACAGAAGGCTACATGCCATATTTAAACTATCAAACTTACTACCGTATTGTTGGTGATATTACCAAACCTGCTTTAGTTCTATTACATGGTGGCCCAGGTTCCACGCATAACTACTTCGAGTTACTTGATTCACTTGCATGTGATGATTATTGCGTCGTCATGTATGACCAACTAGGTTGCGGAAATTCCTACGTTGAAGGTCACCCTGAACTATGGACACCTGAAACTTGGGTCAATGAGTTAATCGCATTACGTAAGCATCTCAACTTAACAAAGATTCATCTCTTAGGTCAATCTTGGGGTGGTATGCTTGCGCTAGACTATATATTACATTACAACCCTACTGGTATTGAATCACTGATTCTATCTAGCACATTGTCTTCCGCTTCTCTTTGGGCAAGTGAACAACATCGCATGATTCGCTTCATGTCCGAAGCTGATCAACGCGCAATAGAGATTGCGGAAAAAACAGGTAATTACGAAAGTGAAGATTATATCATCGCAAACACCCACTTCATGCATGCACATTGTGCAGGTGTATATGA
>JABZLM010000071.1 GCA_015256775.1 Solobacterium sp.
ACCTTATTTACATCATCTGCTTCATTGAGCATATCCATTAACTTATGGAACGCTTCGATTTCTTCAGGATCTGTAAGTGTTACATATTCATTTGGTAACATTGTTGTTTCACATGTTTCAAATTCAATGTTTGGTAATAGCTTTTCAATCGCATCCTGTGCCTTACCGAAATCAGTGAACGCTGTCTTAACAGTCATCACACCATCTTCAATTGTAAGGTCAGTAACATCAACCTCAGCTTCTAATAATGCCTCAAGCATTGCGTCTTCATCCGCATATTCAAATACGAATAGACCAACTGATTCATAGTTGTAAGAAACACCACCAGCGTTAACCATCTTAGCACCCTTTGACTTATTGAATGCTGTCTTAACTTCTGTCATAGAACGATTTGTATTATCTGTTAAGCAATCTACAATGACAGTAGAGTTACCAGGACCAAATCCTTCATAGCGTGCTTCTGTATAGTTTTCGTCTGTTCCACCCTTTGCTTTGTCGATTGCTCTTTTAATAACATCGGCAGGTACTTGGTTGGATTTTGCTTCAGCAATCTTTCTCTTTAAAGAAAGATTCATATCTGGATCAGGAACACCACTCTTAGCAGCGATATATAATTCCTTTCCAAAACGTGAATATAACTTTGATTTAATTGCAGCAGTCTTTGCCATTGAGGCTGCACGGACTTCATGCGCTCTTCCCATATTCAATACCTTCTTTCATAAAAATAGCCGTTGATATTATACCAAAACTGTGTCTTATTGTGAAGAAAAAACAATTGAAGTCTAACCATAATCCACATTCCTATATCCTGTTTGTGGTATGATATTTGCATTAGGAGTTAATACAGATGTCGATATATGTAATGAGTGATATACATGGTTGCTACGATGAATTTATGCAGATGTTAGATCTGATTTCTTTTAGCGATTATGATGAACTATGGATTGTTGGTGATGTTTGTGACCGTGGTCCTAAGTCGATGGAGTTATTACAAAAAATTATCTCCAGCAAGAATATGCACCTCGTCATGGGCAATCATGACGTATGGCTATTAAAGTATGCACAATACATGATTGACTGTAAACGAGATTTTCGCGCACAACGTGCAGATGATGATTATCTACGATGGACATTGCGTAATGGAGGACTCATCACTTCTGACCAATTTATGGACTTAGATTACCATGAATGTTATGACATTAAACTTTATCTCGAAAACTGTCCGTATTACAAAGAATTAACCGTTCATGGCAAAAAATTCCTATTAGTTCACGCTGGCCTTAGCGAAGAATATATGAAACCTACTACTGTTATCGCCTCTGTACCACATCACACCCTTATATGGGAAAAGATAAGGTTAGATGCAAATCCCTTCAACGATACGACAATGATTGTAGGCCATACACCTACCTTCCGCTATGGCGATGAATACCGTGGAAAAATTGCCATAGGAAAGAATAAACAAATCTATCATATTGATTGTGGATGTGTATTTGGTAAGTCCTTAGGTTGTTTACGCCTAGATGATTTAAAAGAATTCTATATTCCAAGTTTACAGCCGGATCGAACATAATACTTCTTCATAATAGAAAAAAATGCTGTATAGGTCATTTCACTTATACAGCATTTTCATTACATTACTTTGAAATTGTATTCTTGATCAGTTCTACAACTTCTGCTTCTGTAGAGGAAGCAACTGCCTTTTCAGCAAGTTCCTTCATCTTAGCATAACTTAAGGAGTTAATGATCTTACGTGCTGGTAAGATTGAAGTAGCACTCATAGAGAACTCATCTAATCCTAAACCAAGTAAGATTGGTGCAGCTAACTCATCGCCAGCCATTTCACCACACATACCACACCATTTACCTTCTTTGTGCGCTCCATCGATTGCCATCTTGATTAAACGTAATACAGACGGGTTTAGTGGCTGATAGAGATAAGATACTGGTTGACTCATACGGTCAGCAGCCATGGAGTACTGAATCAAGTCGTTTGTACCGATGGAGAAGAAATCTGCTTCCTTCGCTAACTGATCAGCAAGTACTGCTGCAGCAGGAATTTCAATCATGATACCAACTTGTACATCACCGACAGTTACACCTTCTGCGATTAACTTTGCACGTTCTTCATCATATACAGACTTTGCTTCACGGAATTCTGCGACAGTCGCAATCATTGGGAACATGATGCATAACTTACCAAATGCAGAAGCACGTAATAGTGCACGCAATTGAACACGGAAGATATCCTTACGTGATAAGCAGAAACGTACAGCACGAACACCTAAGAATGGGTTCATCTCTTCTTCAAATTGGTAGTAACTTAACTTCTTATCGCCACCGATATCAAGTGTACGAATAACAACTTGCTTGCCATTCATACCTTCAAGAACTGATTTGTATGCCGCAAACTGCATATCTTCGTTAGGGAAATCATTTTCACTCTTCATGTAGAGGAATTCTGTACGGAATAGACCTACACCTTCACCACCATTTGCGTTTACTGCATCAACATCAGCTGGTGAACCGATATTACCAACCAGTTCAACCTTATGGCCATCAACAGATACGGATGGTTTATCTTTTAAAGCCTTTAAAGCTTCCTTATTTGCACGGAACTCTTCAGCGCGCTTTGTATATTCCGCAATCTGTTCTTCTGTTGGTTCTGTAATAACTTCGCCATTGATTGCATCTAAGATAACTAAATCGCCAGATTTTAATGTATTTAAGATATTTGTTACACCAACGATTGCTGGAATCTCTAAGGAACGCGCCATGATAGCGCTATGGCTTGTACGTCCACCGATTTCAGTCGCAAATCCCTTTGCGAATTCCTTATTTAAGG
>JABZLM010000007.1 GCA_015256775.1 Solobacterium sp.
CCATGTATCACTTCCATCTATGTCATTCGATTCTTATTCCAATCACATAAATAAAAAAAGACAAACTCGTACAGAATCAATGACATAAGTTTCTATACAGTCATAGTTCTTCAACACTATCGAAAGGACCATTTAAATCTCTTCTCTTTGTGGAATCTTCCATCGCCGCATATGTCTCTATATTTGGCTCTTCGATTCTCACATCAAATGGTAGTCCACGATGTTGTAATGCTTGTCGATAGAAAATTCCAGTAGCAGTACTCATATCAAGCCCTAAAGATTTGAATAACTTCGTTGCCTGTACTTTAATATCATGATCGATTCGCAGTATCATATTTTCTTTATTTGCCATTAATTTCACTCCTTTCATTTATATTTTTCATATATAATTCATATTACAATGCAATGCAAATAAATATTATAAACCTTAAACGTACATTGCCACATAAACATAACAAAAGGTCTCGATTAAACCCTGCTGTTCCAATCCAACGGTTTGTTTTTGCGAGACCTTTCTTGATGCTATAGATTTACTGCATTATCTTTTTTGCGATACTTCGCTACTGAAATACGAATTTCAGAATAATTTGTTTTCACAAATGATTATTTATATTCTATTTTTATTTTAAATTGTCCATTGGTCTGTCCTCAACTTTTCTTGAGAAACATTTCATTTAACGATCTTTGTTAAATGTTGGAGCGTAAACTGTAATTGAGTAACACTTCCTTCATGAGCTTGTACCTCCTTATCCTTTCTTCTAGGGTACTTCTCTTCGCACCTTTACTATAGCATCCGCTTTTAAATTTAATAGTCTTACAATTAAAATTTTTTTGTTCTATAATATTATTGTTGGTCCGATAAGGACCATTTCTTATTTCCAGGAGGTCATAAGATGATACAAGATATCTACCCACACGTTTATAAGAATGCGTTTCAAACAGATGTTACGCCTGCCGAGAATGATATTATCTTCTCTTTTGAAGAAGACCAAGTCTTAATGAAAGACGAACATCACTTTTATCGCTATCATGAAATTTCCCAGGAAAGTCGTTGTTATTATCTATTTTCTATCGACGATATAAAATTCTTTCTCGCTGACTTAACAAGTCTTGATCATATTAAGGTATCCTTCCGCGCGATGCGTACCTTTGAAAATCAAATGTTAGGTTTTGCGGCGATTACAGCTTGGCAACTGTATCGTTGGATTCAAGATAACAAATACTGTGGTAAGTGTGGCAATCCAATGAACTTTGATCAAAAAGAAAGAGCGATGCGTTGTCCACATTGCTCAAATATAGTATATCCTAAGATTTCACCTGCTGTTATCGTTGGTATTACCAATGAAAAAGGTCAGATTCTCGTAACGAAGTATGCGCATGGTCACTACCAAAGTTATGCACTGGTTGCCGGTTTCTGTGAAATTGGTGAAACAATCGAAGAAACCGTAAAGCGTGAAGTAAAAGAAGAAACTGGTCTAGATGTAACCGATATTCAATACTATAAATCACAACCATGGTCCTTCTCATCCACATTACTTTTTGGATTCTGGTGTAAAGCACATGGTGATTCTCCTATCCAGATGGATGAAAATGAGTTACGTGTTGCACGGTGGGCAGACCGTGAGGAAGAGATTAACAGTCTAGATAATGCTTCACTTACAACTGAGATGATTCAATATTACAAACAAGGGAAAGTAGTCTAACTACTTTCTTTTCATATCTTCTAGTAATGGTGATTCTAGAACAATCTTCGCTTTGGTAAAGGGTTGTAAGAATTCAATTCTTGCACAATGCAATGCTGGTCGTTTGATCCATTGTGTACTGCCACCATACAACGTATCCCCACAAAGTGGATGACCAATCCCCGCAAAACCAGCACGTATCTGGTGTGTTCTTCCCGTTTGTAAATGCACTTTTATCAGACACTCTGTTTGATACCTTTTCATTACTTCATATTCTGTGATACATTGTTTTCCACCTTGATTGAAGGATTGTGTCAGTTGTCCATCTTCCTTCAACAAGGAAAAAATTAGTGTAGCTTTATCTTCTAGTTGTCCTTCAACAATCGCGTAGTAATGCTTTCGAAGGATTCCATCTTTCCTTTGTGCTGTTAATCTTGCGGCAGAGAGCTGATTTTTCGCATAAATCATAATACCTGATACATCTTTATCTAATCGTCCAATTGGACGAATCACAAAGTGCTCATCTTGGTAATAATCTCTTAGAATTGTTCCCATATCATCCGTTAAATGAAGATGACTCGGATGAGATGGTATGCCTGCAGGTTTATCCACAATCACAATATCTTCATCTTCATACAAGATGTCTGGTCGCATGGCACTTGGATGAAGTGGATATATTTCTAGATTCAATTCTTCAATCACTAGAACATCTGTTGTATGTACAACTTGGTTGACCATCACAGGTTCTCCATTTAAATACATCTGATATGCTGAGAATTTAAAGCGTGAAATTTCATGACGACTAAAACCCAAAGACGATAAAACGGCCTTTACTGTAAGACCGTTTTGTTTATCTGTGATTTGATAGTGCAGTTCTTTATTCATCTGCCTTAATCATACTACGTAAATAACTATCAATGAAGCCATCAATTTCGCCATCCATGACAGCTTGGACATTGCCTGCTTCATGACCGGTACGTAAGTCTTTTACCATTGTATATGGTGCAAAGACATAAGAACGAATTTGAGAACCCCATTCATTTGCCTTCACTTCACCTCTTACCGCAGCTGCACGCTCTTCATTCTCACGAATTTTGAGTTGTAGTAACTTTGACTTCAACATATTCAAGCATGCTTCACGGTTTTGAATCTGCGAACGCTGTGATTGGCAGAACACAGTAATCCCAGTAGGGATATGTGTCATACGTACAGCGGAGTCTGTCTTATTGATGTGCTGACCACCAGCACCTGAAGCTCGCATTGTGATAATATCTAAATCTTTATCATCAATTTCAATTTCAAGATCATCCTCAAATTCTGGCATGATTTCTACCGACGCAAAGGACGTATGTCTTCTTGCGTTAGAGTCGAATGGTGAAATACGAACCAAACGATGTACTCCACTTTCTGCTTTCAAGTAACCATATGCCATCGGACCTTGGATGAGAACAGAACAGGATTTCATACCTGCCTCTTCACCTTCTTGATAATCCATTAGTTCAATCTTGAAGCCTTTTCTTTCAGCCCAACGCATATACATGCGATATAACATTGCGGCCCAGTCCATCGCTTCTGTTCCACCAGCACCTGGGTGAATTTCTAAAATGGCATTATGATCATCATACGGCCCAGACAATAGAACTTGAATTTCAAACTCTTCAAACTTCTTCATTGTCTCAACATATTCTTCACTGATGAGTTCATTCATATCTTCATCAAAGGAAGATGATAACTCACTGATTCCTTCGCTTAATTCCGCAAAGGAATCAGTTAAGGAGTGGTGTGTTTCAATTAAAGCTTTTAATTGATTACTTTCGCGAATAATTTTTTGTGCTTTCTTCTGGTCATTCCAGAAGTCAGCTTCTGCCATTAAGGCAGTGTTTTCTGCTAAACGTTTCTCTTTTCCTTCCAGGTCAAAGAGAGTGGCCAAGCGACTCCAATTTTGCTTGGCACTGTGAAACGCTTTGTCTCATCTCATACAATTCCATGATTACGCCTCCTGTTCAGGTCCATCCACAACACGGATATTCATGCAGAATGCTACGATTTCACGAGAAATTGTACGCATCATATCTTCAAATAAGTTGAATCCTTCTGTGACATATGCCTGTAGAGGATTACTTTGCGCATAAGAACGTAAACCAATACCATCACGTAACTTCGACATCGTATCGATGTGGTTAGACCAAGCACGGTCAATCATACGTAAGGATACTTCCTTTTCAATTGGTAGTACCTTATCTTTTACTTTTTCAATCTTCTGTTCATAATCAGACCAAGCCTGTTCTAAACAGATATCCACAACATCATTTTCAGTACGTCCTTCAATATCTTCTACACGAACAACACCCTTGAACCCGATACCATCTAAAGCCGCAATGAGTTCATTTAAGTCTTGGTCTCTAGCTTCACTGTTGAAGTGTGCTGCAACAATATCGGAGATGACACGCTTAAACATATCGTGAATAACCGCATGAACATCATCATTTTCAAGAATGAAATTTCTTGTATCATACATTGTTTCACGCTGTTGACGCATAACATCATCATATTGTAATAACTGCTTACGAGCATCGTAGTTTACACCTTCTACACGACGTTGTGCACCAGAGATAGAACGTGTAACTGTCTTAGACTCAATAACTGTATCACCAAGTTTCGCAAATAACGCTTCCATGTGTTCGGCACCGAAACGTACCATCAGATCATCTTGTACAGATACATAGAAACGTGACATACCTGGGTCTCCTTGACGACCAGAACGTCCACGTAACTGGTTATCAATACGTCTAGATTCATGTCGTTCAGAACCTAATACACAAAGACCACCTAACTCACGAACACCTTCGCCAAGCTTAATATCAGTACCACGGCCAGCCATGTTTGTCGCAATGGTAACTGCACCCTTCTGACCGGCCTTAGCGATAATATCTGCTTCACGAGCATTGTTTTTAGCATTCAATACTTCGTGTGGAATATGACGTTCCTTTAAGTATTTAGAAATCAATTCAGAAGTTTCAACCGCGATTGTACCTACAAGTACAGGTTGACCTGCCGCATGACGTTCTACAACCTCATCCACAAGTGCATTGAACTTCGCCTTCTTTGTGCCATATACCGCATCCGGATAGTCAATACGTGCAACCGGACGATTCGTTGGAATCTCAAATACGTACATGTTGTAAATCTCTAAGAATTCTTCTTCCTCTGTCTTCGCTGTACCAGTCATACCGCAAAGTTTGTTATAGAGACGGAAGAAGTTCTGATATGTAATTGTCGCAAGAGTTGTTGTTTCTTGCTTGATAGAAATGCCTTCCTTAGCTTCCACTGCCTGGTGTAAACCATCAGACCATTGTCTACCCTTCATCAAACGACCAGTATTTGGATCGACAATAACAATTTCATCATTTTCTTCATCTACGACATACTCAATATCTCTTAACATCACATAGTTAGCCTTTAAAGCCTGATTGATGTGATGCAATAACTGTGTATGCGCTAGATTGAATAAGTTTTCAATCCGGAAAGTAGCTTCTGCTTTTGCGGTACCTTTTTCCGTTAACTGAACTGTACGTGATTTAACATCCAATTCATAATCTTCATCTTTTACCAAACGCTTTACGAAACGGTCAGCCTGTAGATAAAGATTCGCTGTATCTTTCTTACCACCGGAAATAATCAATGGAGTACGAGATTCATCAATTAAAATGGAGTCAACTTCATCGACCATCGCAACATTCAGGCCACGAAGTACACGGTCTTCAACGCGAGTCACCATGTTGTCACGTAGATAATCAAATCCAAGTTCTGAGTTTGTTGTATATGTAATATCACATGCATACGCCGCACGCTTTTGAGCCTTTGTTAATTGGCGAAGGTTTAAGCCAACTGTTAGGCCTAAGAAACGGTGAATTTCTCCCATCCATGCAGAGTCACGTTCTGATAGGTATTCGTTTACAGTTACAACATGAACACCTTTACCCTCTAAGGCATTTAGATATACCGCCATAACAGATGTTAAAGTCTTACCTTCACCTGTCTTCATTTCGGCGATATCGCCGCCTTGCATAACAGCAGCACCCATGAGCTGAACAGGATATGGGAATTCACCGATTACTCTTCGGCAGGCTTCACGTGCTGTCGCAAACGCCTCCACAAAGATATCGTCTAATGTAGCACCTGCAGCGAGTTTTTCTCTCAAATAAGGTGTCATCGCTTTGAGTTCATCATCACTCTTTGCTTTATATTCTTCTTCCAAATCCAAAACTGGCTTAATCTTCTTTTGAATCTGTTTTAACTTACGGGCGTCTTCGTTGAATAATCGACTTAAAAAATTTGCCATAATGCCTCCATATTTTTTATACTAAATAACTATTTTATTATATATTTTCGGCATATAAAAGGCAATGAGACAAGCACCACCAACGCTCTAGAAAGCACCTTATTTTCCGAATATTTTCGGCTTTTTTAGCCATAAATGATTCACACTGACAACATAGATTACAATCTTACAGTCATAATCTTGTAAACAATGAAGTGCCCCCAACAAAGAAGCACCTGTTGTAATCGTATCATCCACCAATAAAACTTTCCTAGGCACATCGCAATGTTTCTTTAATGCAATATTATCAACCATCTTCATTCGCTCTTCAACACTACGATTTTTCTGATCAAAATCATTCACTTTTTCAAAGAGATCTGCCTGTTGTAAAGGAATAGATGAAAACATCTTTTCTAGATGGTGAAACCCACGTTTTGCGATTTTCTCTTTTGAACTTGGCAAATAACAGACAGTATATCCAAAAAATCGAATCATAAACCACCAACGAAATGGATAGAGAAATACTGTTTTCAAAGCTTCATCAAAACATTCCTTGTATTGAACTAATATCTTCGCAAAAGCATCATCATAAACGTAACTTGCATATAGCTTGTATCCATGAAACTTCATACGAAATTTGACACAATTTAAATTACTGCGACATCTATGACATAAGGGATCATCATTCTCTAGGATATCAATGAAATCTCCATCCCCTTTTTCCATTCCACACATTAAGCAATACATACGTGATTTGCCCGCTCAATCTTTTCTTTGCAAAGTTGTACAAGTTCTGTCTTTTCACTGCATAAAAACAGCACATCTCCTTCTGGTGATGTAAAGCTTCTTCCTGCTCTACCCGCCATTTGAATTAAGCCAGCCTCATCAAATACAGAGTGATTCGCATGCCATACACAGATATCTGCTTTTGGAATTGTGACACCTCTTTCAAGTACTGTCGTCGCAATCATGATACCATTTGTTTCTTGTTTAAACTCATGGATGATAGTATCTCGATTTTCACTTTCGCTTGTGCATACATAACACTTCATTAATGTACTAAGAATATATCCAAATCTCTTTGCCGTTTTTATCGTTGGCACAAAGATAATTCTAGGATTGCATGCATGTTCGTTTATCCATCGTAATAATACATAAAACAATATTATCGATGGATAAATAAAAAGCCTTGGTACTGGTAAATCGTGTCCATGAGGTCTTTTATTTAATACGATATGACGCATTGTTCCTTCTTTCACTTTACTTAACAGGTAACTATCTGGTGTCGCCGTTAGGTAGATGATATGACCTATGCACGCATGTTGTGCAATACCATGTAATACCTCATCTCCACGATATGGGAAAGCATCTGGTTCATCTAATATCAGTAATGAAAATTGGCCTTGGTAGCGATATAACTGGTGGGTAGTGCACACGATTAAATCTCCATCAAGTACATCTGTATGGCCACCACATACCGCAACAATCTTTGCTTTTTTGAAATAGATTTGTAGTCTTTCTGATAGTTCTAATACCACTTGTCTTCTCGCAATCGCAAAGCAAACTTTTCGATTCTCGTTTAGCGCATCCGCAATACTAGCAAGTACCATTTCTGTTTTACCCGCACCACAAACACATTCTAGTAATACATCCTGTGTACGTATGTGCATCTGACACTCTTTCGACACTACTTCTTGAAATTTTGTTAAGGGATACTGCATGGTGTATTCACTACAATCAGCGTGTATATCTTCAAGCTTTCCAGCCATCTCTTCCTCTTCTAATAGCAGTCTTCCAAACCCAATACATTTTCTACAATAATATCCATGACTCCCTTTGTAAAAGTACGATTTACGAGCATTCCCGCAACGTGGACATTTCATCATCTCACCTCTACTCTAATATTCACATAAGTTCATTTCTTTCCACAAAAAAGGTTGATAGTTTTGCCTATCAACCGAATACATTTTATGATTGCTTATTTGATCGGATTCTCTTTATAAACGCAAAGCCAAATCCTACAAGTGCGATAATAATCGCACCAATATAAATTGGTAAATGAGAATTATCACCTGTCTTTGGCGTTGCTACTGGTGTTTTATAGATATTTGTAAATACAGCTTCATTTGCGACTGTACCATCCGCCTTCTCAACATGAGTATCAGCCACAAGTTGTCCAGCAACATCTCTTACATCAAATGTGATTGTATAGAGAGTTGTATCATAGGTATAATTTGCGATACCACCATTGATTTCACGAATCACATACTGATACGTACCTGCCTGTGTAATTTCAAAAGTACCGAATTCAACTTCACCACTTCCAATTACCGTAGCTAGTTTTACACCATTTACACTACCATTTGGCATTGGATCTATTGGATTGATTGCCTTCATCTCAAATTGGAATGTGGATGCGTTCGTTGGATTTCCTTCTACAATCTTCTTAACTGGAGGATCAACCAATACAGGTTTTGGTACATAAGTATTAACAATCTTTGTGCCATCATAGTGGACTGTAAAGTCTCTACTATCAATTGTGATTGTATTTCCTTCTTCTACCGCATTACCATCACCATCAATTTCTTTTACTGTGTAAACATTTGCGGTAGATGTAATTGTGTCCGTTACCGGCAAGTTAGAGAACGTCGCAGTAAAGTGATTGTTTTTATCAACAGTTACCTCTTGCACTTTATTTCCATTCTTATATAAGGCAATTGTTGTAGATAATGTATCAATCTCTGCCTGTGTAAGATTAACCCATTCCTTTGTTATCGTCTTTGTGATTGTTGATGGAACTAGCGGTGTAACATTTAAAGACTTTTTATTCGTGACTGTAAATCCTTGGTCTACATCACCTGTTACAATCGCACTATACCAAGCATTATCAATCTGAATCTTATTAGAACTATCTACTCCAACTTCTTTGACTGTATATTGGTAGTTAGCACCCGTAGCTGGGTTTAAGATATCGATGTTATCGAAGGATACTTTCCAGTGATTAGCAGCTGTAATCTTCTTCTTTTCTACGAATGTTCCATCACGATATAACTCTACTTCTACTTCACTTACTGGAGCAGTTAATCCTGTTCCATCATAATTCTTCCATTCTTTTGTGACTTTGATTGAAGAACCATGATAGGTCATCGCCGCAGGTTCAAGTGTTAATGTCGCACGGTTACCATTAATGTCATAATCTAACACTGGCGTAATAACATCCACTTTATTGTTATAAGACATAGATAGGTTATTTTCAGCCTTATATGTAACTTCAATTCTGCCACCATCCCCATCACTTACAGTTGTTCTCGCTACAAGCATCACCATATTGGCATCTGCTGGATTTGTAACGATATCGTAATCACTTGGCTGTGGAGCATGATTGAGTGCATAAGTTTTCCCTGGTCTTAACTTGATGTATTTCACTTCAAAGTTAGGTGTCGCTTCGACACGTTCTAGTTTTAGCGGTAACTGTGTTGCACCTTCCGGCATAAATGAAGGACCAAAGTCTAAATTCTCATTCAGTAACGGAATAAATACATTTGCATAGTTAATTGGCTGTCCACTATTATTTCTCAGTTTGATACGCATCGTTGTCGTATCACCTTTCCCTAGTACAACTGTGGTGTTTTCTTTTGTTGTCGCAGAAGTATTATCATAGATAAGCTCTGCACCTGTATCCTTATCAATTAAGGAAGAATGTGCGTTTACCTCTGCAGCTTGATTTACTTTTACACCAGTACTTTCAGATAGGGAAACCATCGTTTTACCAGAATTAACCGCTGTACCAAATACAGTTGTATATTTGTCAGTATTCCAGTTACTGCGGTCCCATTTTTCCGGTTTGATGACTGCACCAATCGCGTCGAAATCCTTCGTCGTAATACCTAAGAAATCATTGATGTGGTAAGTCGCAACCTTGACGGTCTTATCCGCATGAACATCAAACTTCACCGTCATATTCTTACTAGTAAAGTTAGGTTGGTATTGACCTCTTGTCTCTTGTCCAATGTCGATGGAATATTTCCAAACTTTGATCTTATCACCATCTTTTTCAAACTCACCTACATAAGTTGGTGCACTTAATGTTCCTTCAGTAACTTGCAAGTTTGAATATGTAAAACCTTCTGGCATGATTACATAAATCTCAGGCTCTTGAAGTGGGTTCCAATCCCAGTTGGCATCATCGATACGTCCTGATACCGTAAAGGAATTTCCACCTAGAATCTGTGTCTTATTGATCGTACCAACACCATTTTTTACTTCTGGTGCCTTAGACTTACCCGTTAAGTGGTAAGTATCACCTGCTGTTGGTATTGTGCCTGTTGTATAAAATTTAACAGTTGTCTTAACGTCTGCGTTTGTACCTACTTTCCAGCTACCGTACACGCCATTTGGAATATAAGACCAACCATAGTATTCCCCATCACTAATAAACTTATTATTTGGATTCCATGTATCTAATAGGTCACGTTGTGGACGAACACCATCATATTGTGCTGGAATTGGTCCCAAATCAACCTTAATAGACTTGATAGAATCATTGATATCTAAGCCAAGTGCAGTATTTGTAATTAACGCAGAAACATTAGACTTCTGTAGGATACTTGAACTAGCTACACCACTGGCACCACTAGCGGATGTCCAATAGATATTTCCATACACCATATCAGTGTGATATGGAATTGTTACACCACGGATAATAGCAGTATCCGTCTCATCAATCGTCATTTCAATTGTCTTTGGTTTTGTTGGAGTCGTCAGTTCATTTTTAATCAACATAGAACCTAAACGTACGTTATACGTATCATATTTTTGATAAGCCCAGTTAACTGCTGTATCTGTTAAGGCATGCGATGTTACCTGTTCTGGATCAACTCCATCAATCATCTTCACAATCATTGTAGAAATATTACTAGATGTACGATCAACATTTGGCGTATCATCCCAAATCGTCTTCTTAAAATTCCTTAAAACAATATTAAAGGTAGATCCACTTGCACGAGTAGAACTTGCAGGAACCTTAACATGTGGCTTAAATACAGGAGTTCCAGAATAAGAACCTGGCTCATCCCATTCTAATTTTGTAGTCTTAATGCCACCACTCTCTGTTGTAGAGACAACAGTTCCATTTCTATGATAGAGTTGTGTCTCTTCAAGAGAAACTAATTCAATATCACTCGGATACTCAATTTCAACAGTTGTCTTACTACCTGCCTCTGTCAATGATTTACCACCCGTAATTGAGGCCATCAATGAAATTGTAGTATCACCTTTATTAATCGTCTCCGTTGATTGATCCGTCCAGAAATTATATCTAAATTCTTCTGTAGACTTTGCATTAAAAGAACGTGCATCCACCGTTGGAGTCGCATCCGTACTTAAACTCACCTGAATCAAATTCGTAAGAATTTGGTTTGGATCTTGGTTTAGATATGCACTATCAATACTAAAACTAATTTCACCAGCAGAAGCTACATTGGTCAAGGAAGTCTTTGTCTTATAGATTAATTCACCATTTCTTGCCTGTGCAGACCCTACCGTTGGATATCCATATGGAGAAGTGCCTGTACCGGTTGGTGTTTTAACAAGCTCCTCGAATCCAGTCGCAGTAATTGGTCCTTCTGTAAATGTGGAACCAGGAAGTGTAGTAATATAAGCTCCATTACCAAGATTTAAATGGAAATATGTATTTGAAAACTGCAAGGACGATGGAACTGCATATTCAACATCCAACGAGTAAATTACACCTGTTTTTAGTTCTGGAATATCTCCATTTAATAAATCTGCGACCTGTACACCAGTAGATGAATCTTTCACAATCACTTTATTAAATTGAAAACCGGTTGTATTCTCAGCCCAAACAACAGCTTTTCCAGGAATAAAACCGGCGATTACAATCACAAATGATAATAGAAACGTAAACAACCTCTGCATTCCCTTTATAAGACGATGATTACTATTCATAGTTTTCCCCTTTCAATGATTTCTGCAGCGTTTAACTTTGTACGAAATCATTGCTAGGAATTGTGATACTCCACCATCAACGCTACTTGGCAACGTGGATTTGATTACTATTTTAACTGATTTTATCTAGCACTATTCCGTATTCAAAGGATGTATTCACAAACAAAAAACGTTTTGTTGCATATATCAATTTTAAGTGACAACGTATAAGATTCATACACAAACTTTTTTAAGATTTTATTAACTTTCATTATCTACCTACCAACATTTTAGTTGTCTTAATCAATTTAAAATATCATGTCAAAATCAAGTAGGATTAAGCAAAACTTACATTTCACTTCTAAAGAAAAAATGAGCGCATGAAAGGTAGGCAGAATCTATTGTTCAAAAAATTTGTAAGAGTTGATTCTACTTCGTTGATGGCTAAAAGTTGTATGCCGATTCTTCGTGTGTGATTGATTTTGAAACTTCTGAGTTATCTTCTTACTTTAGAAGATATGGTTTTAGAATTACTTCGTCTGCAGCGATTTCGGTAATTCCAAAATCATGAAGTCTCTTAGCCATTTCTTCGTTGTAGAAATGGAGCAGCTGTATGGATGATCTTCCGTGCAGCTTTTCTTTTGGATATGAGTTGATATTGGTACTGATGAGATTTGCCTTTTAAAGTATCCTGTCCAAAATAAAAGGTAGCCCCAAAATGAAGCACACCTTCTTAGGACCTACCTTTTATGATTCTATCCCTTTCGATTATTCATCAGTCGATTACTGCACGAGCAGCTGCGTCTTTATAATACTTAAATTCTGTAAATACTTCTCCCTTGTATGGATTCTTCTTTGTCTTCATACAAGTACGAATAATGTAGATGATTGCGATAAGGTTTACCACAAGTGCTAATCCACTCACAATTGTCATCATTGTTGGATTTGCGTTCGCACTTCCACCTGCTACGATACCATTTAAAGTTCCATCTGCGTATAACGCTGGTAACGTAACCCACGGGAACGCCTTTGTGCCATCAGCTAATATTTCTTGGAATAATGGGAACACCTGTGCAAACATACACCAGATACATAATGTGTTCGCTCTATTTTGAATCCATCCACCTTTATTCCATAACAACGCTGGAATTGTAGGTGAAAGTAAGAGCGCAACCCCACAGAACCAAGTGTGTGTTGGTAAGCAGTTGTATGTATATGCGAAATTCCATACATCATAAATTAAGATATATACCCAAATCATATCTGGCCATATCATATCCTTCTCATCCTTAGAAGAATATACAGCCCACCAACCTGTCATACAGAAGATATTGATTAAACCAGCTAAACCGTTAAATACATTGTGCCAACCACCATATAACCAAACACCTTCAGAAGATAGCCACCACTTATACCATCCGTTAATCGCTGATTCAAAGTCACTTGCTACTGCAATCAAGATATTAATTGCAACAATCGCAAATGGGAATGCACGGAACCAACGCTGTTTTCCAATCCCCCATTTGTATTTGATCATCATAAATCCAATACATCCAGTTAGTGATGCATATAACTTTGCGTAATGGAACCAACCATTCATATATAGATATGTTTGATTGTGTAATGCCCACTCTGCACCCATTCTAGCTGATACATAAATTGCGATAAAATACACTGTTAAAATTAATGGTAAAACAAAAAACATCAAGATACCACCAAACTTTGTACGACGAGAAAACTCGTTCAACAAGATTAAACTGGCAAGTACCCCTAACATTGCGACCCATTGATATATGGCCGTATCCCCGCTAATGTGAAATAACATATTGTCCTCCCCTTTTTATGTTCTCACTCAATCAATTATGCATGTATATAACATGTGATTAATTTCACTTTATATTTTATATAACATCGTTTTATTATACAATGCATAACTAAAACATTTCTTTTGTTATTTTGACAAATATAAAAAATTGGATAAATTTTATCCAATTTTCATCTTATATCTTCTGGCGTTGTGATTTTATAGTTAGAGTACTTTCCTTCGACTACTGCCACTTTTACATCTGAATATCTCTCTACTAAGGAAGTATCATCAGTACCAATAAAGTGATCGTTCTTTGCTTTATGCATGCATGTGAGTAATAAATCCGTTTCAAATGCCTGGGGTGTTTGTGCACACTGTAGAGTACTTCGCTCATACGTCTCTACAACATAACCATCCTGAACATGCTTTATAGTATCTTTGCATGGAACACATAGCAGTGCCGCTTTCTCTGTTTCCATTGTCTTTTTAATCTTTTCTAGTGATTCTTGATCCAAGAAAGGTCTAGCACCATCATGAACCAAGACAACATCTGCTAGCACCGCACGTAGTCCATTATAAACACTATCCTGTCTTGTCTTTCCACCGCTAGCAAATACAATCCTACCATCTTTTCTTCCCTGCTCTTTTTCAAAGTGTTCTACACAATCTGTTACTAGAACAATCTGTACACAATCACTATCATTTAAAAACACAGAAAGCGTCTTATCCAGAATAGTTGTACCATCCGATAGTTTTGCATAAACCTTATTATATCCAAGCTTCATTCTTGTTCCACTACCTGCCGCAACGATTAGAGCACTGTATTGCATAACTATCTCCCTCTTTTTGCATATATTAAAACACAATCAAGTGTCATGTGCATCAATAAAATGTATAATAATCAAAAAAGGAGAAACCATGCACTATAACGGAATTATATTTGACTTTAATGGCACCCTATTCTTTGATACAGATATTCATATTCAGGCTTGGGATACAATCGCAATGAAAGTCATAGGGAAACACATGACTAAGGAAACACTCGTACAAAAATACTGGGGTCTAGCTAATGTTGATTTAATTCAACGTATGACAAATGGTACACTTTCCATAGAAGAATGCGAGCGTTTATCTGCCGAAAAAGAATCATTGTACCGTATGTATGTAAAAAATGATCCTAACGCAGCATTAGCTCCTGGTGTCATTGAATTCTTCCACTACCTCAAACACCATAATATTCCATTTACAATTGCTTCAGCATCCATTAAAGAGAACATAGACTTCTATGTATCTCAGTTTCACTTAGATCAATGGATTGATCCAGATACAATTGTCTATGATGATGGTACATATAAGAATAAATATGAAATGTATTTAGAGGCAATGAGGCGCCTACGTATAGACAATCCCGTCCTAATCTTTGAAGATTCAATCAACGGCGTCCTAGCTGCAAAGAAAGCTAACGCAAAAGTCATAGCTATCGCTAGTGATTCTTTAGAAGCACATGAACTTCCGTTCTTATCTGCCACAATCCAAGACTTCCGAGGTATCATCGAACTACTTGAAACTTTACCCGAATAATTTCATCAGTACAAAAAAGACCTCAAATGAGATCTTATCCAAACACTGCACCTAATAATCCATAGGATACTAATGTCATAATAATTGCAGCCATTGCAACTCCAATCAGAATTGATAGAGTTGCTTTTTTTAAGTCCATTTCAAACAAAGCCGCGATCAAACATCCAGTCCAAGCACCCGTTCCAGGTAATGGAATACCTACAAATAGTGCTAACCCCCAGAATCCGTATTTATCGATTTTCGGTTTATTCTTAATTGCTTTTTGTTCTAGCCACTCCGCAATCTTCGACAGATGATGAGTAGATAACCAATGAATTAATTTTTTAATGCCAAATAGAATAAATGGGATTGGTAAAATATTTCCAATCACACACCAGAATACCGCCTCCCACATAGGAACTTGTAGCATCTTGGCAAGTAATAATCCACCACGTTCTTCAATGAGTGGTAATAAACTAACTAAAAAGATTGATAATTTAGGTGATAAGAACTTTCCAACAGTCCCTGCCCACCAGATAATAAAACCTTCCATGCAAAACCTCCGCATATCCTTGCTAACTTTACCATAGACCACTATTCATCGCAATTCTATGAAGAGAAAATCACCTAAAATCGACAAAAAACTGTCTAACCTCTTTATTTCTGAGGATTTCTCAGGATTCCAAATTATTTTCCAAAAAATTACAAAAATGTGTTGACACTAGGTGCCGTGGTTGATATTATATTAAAGCATTCGATGAAGTTGGGCCTGTAGCTCAGGTGGCTAGAGCGCACCCCTGATAAGGGTGAGGTCGCTGGTTCAAGTCCATTCAGGCCCACCATTTTCGGTAAACTCATCGAATTGATATACATGGGGTTATAGCTCAGCTGGGAGAGCACCTGCTTTGCAAGCAGGGGGTCAGGAGTTCGATCCTCCTTAGCTCCACTTATCAAAAAATACCGTAGAAATGCGGTATTTTTTATTTACTGCGAAGAAATTGAAATTAACAAATCGAGTAGGAGGAAGTTTTAAGGAGTTTTAAAACTTCCGACCTCTCACACCACCGTACGTACCGTTCGGTATACGGCGGTTCACAACTTAATAACTATGCACTTCTTGGTAGTGGTCTGTTAGTGATAACAGACCTTTTAATTTTAGAATCTTCGCACTGATTAATGACCCTAGTCCACCTTTGGCGATTGCCATACAGCCTTTGCGTGAGTTCGAAAGTCCCTCCGCCAGCCATCTTGGTGCTCCTAGTATCATGAGTGCTCTTCTTCTTTTCTGTATGGTCTTCCACTGTTTCCATATGCACATCCGGATACGCACTCTCAACCACTTGTCGATTGTTCTTAATACTGTTTTCATTTCACATATCCGAAAGTAGTTTACCCATCCTCTTATCACTGAATTGATTTTCGCTATTCTGCTTTCCATCGAGATAGACTTGCTACGTATCGTTAGTTCATGCAGTTTTGCTTTCAACTTCTCCACTGATTTAATGTGTGGCTTTGGTTTCCATCCATTTCTTTGAAAGAATGAGTATCCTAGATATTTTAGACCATTTGGTCTGCACACCTTTGTCTTTGTCATGTTCACCTTGACTCTCAAATGTTTCTCAAGCCATTCTGTTACGGTACGCATGACTCTGTTGGCGGCTACTTCACTTCTTACGCATATGATGACGTCATCTGCGTATCTTGTAAATCTTAATCCTCGTTTCGTTAGTTCCACATCCAATTCATTTAAATAGATGTTTGCTAGAAGAGGACTGAGGTTACCACCTTGTGGTGTTCCAATCTTGGTTTCTTGGAATACACCTTCTACCATTACTCCACTTTGCAGTACTCTCCGTATAAGGGATTCTGTATCTGGGTCTTTGATGACCTTATGCACCAATATCATGAGGATGTCTTGATTAACGTTGTCGAAGAACTTCGATAAGTCCATATCGACTATCCAATCATATCCATCGTTCATATACTCTAGTGCTTTGATGACCGCACTCTCGCAACTTCTTCTTGGCCTAAATCCGTAACTATATTCTGAAAATACTTCTTCAAACTTCGGATTCAGCACCTGATAGATTGCTTGTTGTATCCATCTGTCTTTTACCGCAGGTATCCCAAGGTCTCTTTTGGTTCCGTCTGGTTTTGGTATCTGTACTCTTCTGACTGCTAGCGGCTTATACTTCCTTTGTTGTATCTTTTGTGTGATACTCTCGCCATGCTCGCATATGTATCCTTTGAGTTCATTCACCTTCATTCCATCAATTCCACTGGCACCCTTGTTTCTAACTACGGCTGTACATGCCTTTTCCAGATTCTCCTTACTTAGGATTTCCTCCAATAGTTTCGTTGTCATAGTTTGTTTTCTCCTTTCCTTCGCTTGACCATTCCCAGTCTTAAGTCCATCCTTGGGACAGCACAAACTGTTTCGAGGAATTGGTCATACAATTTTGAAACTCGTAAAACTTAAGTTCTGTTCGGCCCTTCATCCTTTCGGACTACTATGGCCTCTGCTGACTTCTTATCATTCGTTGTTACTATGCCTGTCGACTGCGTAGCGTTCTCTACCTCATCTTTGACACTGATAAGACCTCCAAGAGTAAGACATACATCTTTCCTGCCATCTACCCGCCTCATTTACCACTCATACTATTGTAGTTATTTGGACTTTACGTTGTAGTGTACGCTTATCCGCATGAGTGGCCTCAATTGAGATTCGTGACCCTCGGGCCAGCAGTTTGCCTAGTTCTTCCTTCAGATTCCACCTCACGATGGACACCCTTGAATTCGGCTAAACCTTAGGGACTACATCCCTTGGTTAGAGGTACCTTTCAACCTCCAAGATATATGCCATGTCTGGCACACACTAAAAGCAGACTTCACGTGTGTGTATGAAATCTGCTTATTTTATTATTCAGGCTTTGCTAACACAAATAATGCATTGCGTTCGTAGTCTTCTTTACCTTCTTCTGCGAAGAAATCATACATAGACCAGTTATAGTAGAAACGTTCTGCACCATACACAAAGTAGCCATCTTGATTATGATCAGTTGTATCATAAGGATCTGCCATAATCATAACGTCATCTTGTGTTGTCTCTGTTCCCATATCATCATAACCAATGACTACTTGCCAGTGTCCACCCCACTCAATCCAGCAAACCATCACAGCATTTCCTGCTTGAATTTCTTCCTTAAAACGTGACAGAGGGAAAACCTCATGTGGATCCTCTCCAACATGATCATAATTGGATTCAACAGAGAATCCACCAACACCCTTAAACATTTCTACGGCTTGTTTTACCGATGTAGGGCCTGGAGTCAAACCATTAGGACGTAGCTTCGCAAGATCTTCTTCTCCTAGATTTCCTCTTTTACCATAGAAATCCATTACCATTAAGGCTGATGCTACACCACAGCTCCACTCACTTGATTGTTGAATTGTTTTAAACTTCGGTAAAATTGAAAGTGAGCCATTACTTGTCATATTGTAATAATCTAAAGATGTAAAATAAGGACTTCCTTTGTGATCTCCTGCGCGTTCCACAGAATCTGAACCAGCTTCTGGATCCAGGTCTTCATTGTCCTCAATCTTCATTTCATCAGTGTAATTACCAGTTGTGTTTGCTGCAGTCTCCTTTACAGATGTAGCTTTGGTTGTGCATGCTGTCATAAGCAGCGCAAGTAAAACTAAATAAAACTTTTTCATTTTTCCCCTTCCCGGTCCCCAACAAAAAAGGCAGTATCAACCAATACCACCTGTATGTATTCAATTCGTCACACACTTATCTATAGAAGATTACTACAGGCACAGAGTTGATTGCTCAATATGCGGGAAATCCCGATTAATCAGGCAGTCTTTCTGCCCTGCTGCATCCACGATGCAGTCCCTGCTTCTTCAACAGGTCTTCGGCATTTGACCCGGCCGTCCGTGTAGCCTCAGCTTATAATAAGCGGTCAAGCGTGACATATTTATCACAGTGATAGTTTACAAAAAGCAACATATAAAAACAAGTACTTTTTACGAAATTTTATATCATGAATGCAAAAAAAGATTCACTACATACTCGTAATGAATCTTTTAACTAGTTTTTATAAAGCTGCTTTTACTTGTTCGTAAACGCCTTCACCATCTAACTTATATTTAGCCATTAACTTATTGGCATCTCCAGATTCAGCATATGTATCTTGAATGCCAATACGATGAATCTTCTTAGGGCACTTATCTGCAGCAATTTCACAGATGAGTCCGCCTAAACCACCAATGACATTGTGCTCTTCAGCAGTGAATACTACATCATACTTCGATAGCAATTCAGCAATCTGTTCTTCATTGCATGGCTTGATAGCACATACATCTACAACGGCAACCTCCTTACCTTCTGTGCTTAATTTTTCAGCTGCCTTTAATGCAGATTGAACCATCAAGCCACAAGCAAAGATAACAGCATCCTTACCCTCACGAACAACATGAGGCTTACTAAAATCGAATACTGTATCTTCTGTGTATACATCTTCAACAGAAGAACGACCCAATCTTACATAACATGGTGTATTTGTAGAAGCGACATGTCGAATAACTGCCTTTGTCTGAGCCGCATCACATGGCACATATACTTCCATACCTGGCACAACACGCATTAATGCGATATCTTCGATTGCTTGGTGAGAAACACCATCTTCACCTACAGTAATACCTGCATGTGTTCCACACACCTTAACATTTAGGTGAGGATATGCAACACTATTACGAATCTGTTCCCAAGCTCTACCTGTGCAGAACATAGAGAATGAAGATGCAAATGGGATAAATCCACTTGTCGCAAAACCAGCCGCATGACCAATCATATCAGATTCCGCAATACCCATATTGAAGAATCTTTCAGGTGCTACTTTTTTTGCATTTGCTGTCTTAGTACTTCCTGATAAGTCCGCATCTAATACTACAATCTTTTTATTTTCAGCGACTAATTCAGCTAACGCTTCACCATACGCTTCTCTTGTTGCCTTACCCATGACTACTCTGCCTCCAATTCTGCCATTGCTGCTTCAAATTGCTCTTGGTTAGGAGCCTTTCCATGCCATCCAGCATTGTTTTCCATAAAGGAAACGCCCTTACCCTTAACAGTACGAGCAATGATTGCTGTAGGCTTTCCCTTTACTGTCTTCGCTTCCGCAAAAGCAGCTTTTAATTCTTCCATATTATGTCCATCTACACAAATTACATGGAATCCAAATGCCGCAAACTTCTGATCTAATGGTTCAGGTCCAATAACATCAGATGTCTTACCATCAATCTGTAATCCATTTACGTCAACGATGGCACAAAGATTGTCATTCTTATAATGAGCAGCAGCCATTGCAGCTTCCCAAATTTCGCCCTCTTCTGTTTCACCATCACCGATTAAGCAGTAAATACGGTGATCATTTCCTGCTAATTTATTTGCTAATGCCATTCCATCAGCCACCGCAAAACCTTGACCTAATGAACCAGTAGACATATCTACACCTGTTACATAGTTCATATTTGGATGTCCTTGCAACTTAGAATCAATTAAACGGAATGTCTTTAATTCTTCTTCTGCTAAAATACCCTTTTCAGCTAATACAGCATATAAGAGTGGTGATACATGTCCCTTCGATAATACGAAACGATCACGATCGATTCCACCAGCATTTTCCTTATTGATATCCATTACATCAAAATAAAGCACTGTAAGAATATCTGTTGCGCCTAATGATCCTCCTGGGTGTCCAGATTGCGCTCCATACACTTGTCTTAAAATATTCTTGCGAATATTCTTTGCGTGTAATTTTAAATCTTCAATTACCATTATACGGCCTCCTGTTTTTTATTCTGTTTTTATATTAACATGTTCATAATAGATACAAAAGTTCTTTTCCCTAACATTTATCAAAAGGAAAAGAAAGTATTCATTTATATGGAATATCGTTCATAAAATATTCCATTTCTCATTATTTTTTCTATACTATTTCTATGAAGGTGCTTATATGAAAAACAGTTTATTACAAGAAATATCCATCCATGCATTCACAGAATTCAAATTAGGTAGTGCTGAATATCCAGACTCTAACAGCGGTTGTACCGTAATATTAAGTGAATCAGGATACACTACTGGAATCGATATCCGTGGAGGTGCCCCTGCATCTAGAGAAAGTGGACTATTAAATCCACTCGCAGCCAATGACGGAGTACATGCGATTGTACTATCTGGTGGTAGTGCTTTTGGTCTTGATACAGCAAGTGGCGTTATGAAATTCTTAGCAGAAAAGAACATTGGATTTCCTACCGCTGCAGGTGTTGTACCAATTGTATGTGCTTCATGTTTGTTTGATTTAAACGGAAACCCAACCCAGAAATACCCTGACGCAAGCCTTGGCTATCAAGCTTGTGAAAATGCATATCAAGGAATCTTCGAAGAAGGAAAACATGGTGCTGGAACTGGTGCTACTATCGGAAAGATATATGGTCCTAAACAAGCATCTCCTTCCGCTTTAGCAACCTATGCCGTACAGCTAGGAGATTTGAAAGTAGGTGCTATCGTTGCAGTCAACGCTATCGGTAATATCTACGATCCAACAAGTGGTAATACTCTCTCGGGTATTCGCAATCTGAAAGATGGAGGTTTTATCGATGCGGAAGAAGCACTATACACGGCAATCTTAGGCCGTGACCTATTTCATCAAAATACAACTATTGGCGCTATCATCACCAATGCAAAACTAGATAAAACTGCACTTACAAAAGTTGCAGGCATGGCACATGATGGATACGCACGTGTCATCAAACCAGTACATACTACATTCGATGGAGATTCCATCTATGCAATGAGTTCTAGCACTATACCAGCAGACATCAATGTCGTAGGCACTATCGCTGCATATGTCATGGAAAAAGCAATTTTAAAAACAGTCGATTTCAATGAATCGTCAGGAGTATAGAAATTATGAATGAACGTCTACAGAAACAGATGAATTTTATCTTAGAAATCGATAAAGAAAAGAATATCTTCCGTCAGACTCATTTAACCAATCATGGACGAAATGAGAATGACGCAGAACATGCATGGCACATGGCTATCATGACCTATCTTTTAAAGGAACATGCAAATGAAAAGATTGATGTCGCTAAAACAATGATGATGTGTCTTATACATGACATTGTTGAAATTGATGCAGGTGATACCTACGCATACGATACAGAAGGTCTAAAGACACAAAAAGCAAGAGAAGACCTTGCCAAAGAAAAAATATATTCAATTCTACCAGACGACCAAAAGACGGAGCTCATCGCACTATTTGATGAGTTTGAAGCCAATGAAACTCCAGAAGCACGTTTTGCACATGCAATGGATAACTTCCAACCACTCCTACTAAACAGCTCCAATAATGGTGGTGACTGGAAGGAACACCAAGTCACTGCCGAAAAGGTATACGGGCGACAATCAAAAACCAAACTAGGCTCAGAAGCTATCTACGAAGTGACAGACCAAATCCTTCAAAATCACATCAAAAAAGGTAATCTAAAATAACTTGCATGCATGTAAAAAAGTCTCTCTAGGCCTAGCAAATCCTAGCAGAGACTTTTTAAATTGTTAATTAATGTGGCTTTATAAAGAAGAGATAATAATCGCTCCAACTAATATCAAACAAACTCCAGCAATCTTCTTTACTGTTATTTTTTCTTTCAGAATAAAATAGGATAAAATCATTGTCCATATATACGTGAGCGATGTCAGGGGTAAGATTACAGAATAATCTAAAATCTTTAATAACCATATATTTAGTACCGCTGAAGATACATAAAGAAAACCACCTATATACAAATTGATATTCTTTAACATATCTATAAGGTCATTCGAACCTGATGCCTTCTTCAAAAATAATGATGCTACAGACCCAAACATCGTCATAATTAATAATACGATATAGTAAATCACCATTATTCATCACCTCCTGCAATCATAATGACTCCACAGGTGATGATGATAACACC
Organism: Solobacterium sp.; assembly: GCA_015256775.1. Classification (GTDB taxonomy): domain Bacteria; phylum Bacillota_I; class Bacilli_A; order Erysipelotrichales; family Erysipelotrichaceae; genus Bulleidia. Next base: position 23,342 of record JABZLM010000007.1, read on the forward strand.
TATCACTTTATATAGCGTTATTGCTTCATGCAGTACAAAAGCAGCTAATAGAATACTTAATACATAATTCAAACTAAGCATTGGTTGTAATACAGATAGTTTCCCAAACTTATAGGCAACAATCATGATTAGTGCACCTGCACCATAAAAAGCAAAACCTGCTAGCATGAAAATAAGTCCTTGCATAGCAGATAATTTCCATAATAATTGCCCAACACATACACAGATAGAGGATACTAACATCAGTAATATCCCTTTCTTATTCTTTTGAATCGATTCAATCATAATATCACCTTATAGTGGATTATACGCACCCTGCATATTTTTAAATAAGATACGTAATAACTCAGAATTCCCTTTGAAGAAACTAATCTTTGTTGGCGTCTTACCTGTTTTTGGATATGCACGTGTAACAGGAATCTCACATGCCTTCATTCCAATCTGTGTTGCACGCACAGAAAGATATGCAAGTAATTCATATGTCATAAAGATATCACGTAATGGTTGGACGCGGATATCTGTTAAATATTTTCTTGAGTATGCACGATATGCATTCGTTGTATCTGTGAACTTTTGATGTGCTGTTAAAGAAATAACAGGTGCATGAATGAGGCGTACAGATACTGTACGGATAAATGGTGTATTGATTGCTTTGCCACCTTTAATAAAACGAGAGCCCTGCACTAAGTCATATCCCTCTTTTAATTTTTGAATAAAATTTGGAACATCTTCAATACTATCTTTGTTATTTCCATCAATGGTAATGATACCTTCATAGCCTCTTTCAAGAGCCCATGAAATTCCCATGCGTAATTGAGCACCCTGTTTTCCTTCATCACGCTTGATCAATAATGTATTTACATCAAAACTACGTAATGATTTTTCATCTGTACATCCATCTGTAGAACCACCATCACAAATCACAATATCTGCATAATCAGAAATATGATGTTCCTTTGCTCTGGTAAGTTCCTTTGTAATGCGGTCTCCTTCATTAATAATTGGAATTAGAACTACATAATCTTTTGTTTTTTCAGCGTACTCAAAACATTCATACTTTGGTACTCCAGGCCTTTTCTCATATATCATTTAATCTCTCCTTACATGTCAAAATGATTGCTTATCGAAATATACGTGAAACATATGACATAGCATTTTTTATATCGCCTAAATCATCTACTTTTCCCATCTCTATGGATATAAATCCTTTATACCCTTCTTTTTCTAATAGATTCTTTAATTCTATGTGCAGCTCTCTATTTTTAATAGGTTTTAAGTACGGTTCACTAATATGCACATGATTAATGAGATGAATATTACCCACTAATTCAGAAATATTTTCTTGATTCTGAATCATTGTTCCAACATCTAAATTTAATTTAAAACCATCCGAATTAATTGTTTTTATCAACTTTATAGCAGATTTTGTATCATTGATATAATTAGTATTATAGATCGTAGGATTTGCTTCCAAAGCAAATACTGTATGATATTTTAGTGCAGCCATACCTAGCTGCTCAAAAAAATCAATAGCAACATTTTCATCAGCATCGTCTGAAAGGTATCGATTGCGTGGGCATCCAAAAACCAAATTATTACACCCAATAGAATTTGCAAATGACATCGCTTCTATTGAATACTCAAACAGTTTTTCCCTCTCAAAATCACTGCCGAATAGTTTTTCTTGTTTACCATACCAAATCGATTGAATAGATGGGATGATAAAACCATATTTTTCATTTAGTTCTTTACTCCACCTAGTTGCATTAGTGAGGTTCTCATATGGTTTTGTTGGAAATATTCTTGTTGGCGCAATCTCTAATCCAGTAAAACCATATTCTTGCATCCATCTGTAGACCGTTTCATCATCATTATTGCCCCATGCAATATTTGAAATCGCAAGCCTAGTCATTTTTAGATCCATCCTTCCTAAAAATTCTAATCACTTTGTCCAATAGAATATAAATACATATTTGTATAAACCCAAAATACCATATTATGAAGTTAATATGTGTATGTATATAAGAGTGTGATTTAGCTAACACCAACCAAGAAATCGATCCGAAGAAGCTTAATGCATAAAGTGTAACGACTCCAATATTTTTCTTGTTACTGTGGAAATCTGATACAAACACAAATATTGGTAGAATACTTAGTAGTGGGAATAAATTCCCGTTGATACCAGTTATGATTTCTGTTTGGAAGTTAAAATATATCATGCAAACCTGCCAGATTGACGCATTAAATGAAGGCCAATACACAGGATCGAATTGATTTAAATCTGCACCAGACGTTCTTCGCATTACGTCTTCTTGGATGATGTGTTTTATACCTAATAGTATATTCCCGTCGCCTTTAATACCTGCATGCATAATTATTGCAATAATAAATCCAAGTAATGCCATCAAGCCCATAATAAATATTGTTCTGAGCAGAAATATAAATCTTTTTTTATCTTTCTGACTTAAAGCTACAACTAAATCCGCAATCAAAAATATTATCAGTCCTACCATAATCGTGGAAATGTATTCATATCCACATAAACATTTAATACAGATTGAGACGGTCGAAAGTACATACGACATTATTCTCCATATTCGATTATCAACTTTTAATGAACATGCTAATCCTACAGCCATTGGAATGAACCATGTGAATTCGACCCAGTATAAATTCTGAGCAAAATTAATAATCCACGGAGATAACCAAAACGTGATAAAGAAACACACAGATACTAGTAAGTTATATTTCTTTTTCAATAGGAAGCATATCAAAATAAATATAGATGCGGTTATTAGCGAACAGCATAGCCTCAAAAATGGAACTGCTTGTTCTAATGTAAGAGATTTGACCATTCTCCTAAATATTTTCCCTTGAAGACCATATTGACTCTTATACGGCTCCAGATATGCGCTTGGGAGTTTATCACCATGTGTATCTAAAAATGTAATTGAAGCAATCTGACCATTTTTATTTGCATTAATATCTTTACTATTTAAATCTAATCGAATACTATCTTCAATTGTTGTAACTTTTAAAATTTGATATGTCTCACCATTTGCAAATTGAATATGATTACCTACAATACATACTTTCTGATTATATAAATTATTTTGGATTAAAATAGCAGTACCATCATTCGCGTAACCTGATGTCCAATTTTCATCGGTTCGAATTGTATATACATTTCGTACAAGTTCATCTATATAGCCATGTGTATCAATGTAGTTACCCAAGCCATATCTCGCCTCTGTACCAGTAACATGATATGAATCTATCTTATCGGCTTTAAGTGTACCTATAACAATAGATTCACTATCATCTTGAAATCCAGAAAATTGAGTATTTAAATTATCCATAAAATTAAATGTATAATTCCAACCCAAAACAGTCAAAAGTAAGCCAAAAATACCTATGTTTTTTAATATCTTTTTGATGCATGGTTTAAATAAATTTGAAATATATATTGCCCATATTGAAAAAAGAACAATTATCAGGAATAGTTTTTCCGAAGCAATAAAAGTTGATTTTTTATATGCAAATACAATTAATGCGTTTCCTTCAGATATTTCAGATACCAATTGTGATAGGTTTGTCGTTACAAGAGACGGAAATGTATTAGTATTTTCTGTCGTAATATGTAATACGTATTCATTCCCAACTGTATATTTCTTATGTAAATAAAACTTATGCCAACTATTTTCCTTAATTGTATTTAGCGCTATCTTCTCTGATTCGATTTCATTACCCTCAGCATCTTGGATAGAGATTAATAAATTTCCAGTATTCTCGGCAGGATTGTTTTCAATATAAATTTCTATGCCTGTAAGATGACGATTTAATGGAATAAAACTTGTGGTGTATTCGCCCAAAGCTAAATTATAACGAGATAAATTAGCATCATTTATTTGAGTAACATTAATCTCGTTTGCAAAATAACCATGCGAAAAGAAATCAAATGGTCCAATCAAAAATGTTAAACAAAATACCACAACACTTACAATAACTGTAATGATAATTTTTAGTTTATTTATTTTCATTTGATTCCTCCACAAATTTCTTTACTTCATCTAATACAGTCTCTTTATTACAAATATACCCATTATAACCACCATATAGTGTGTCATAGATTGTCTTATAGTCATAGTTTGCAGGGATACCCTTTAGTTCATTTACAAACTGTTTTCCAGTTAAATATTCATATACTTCTCCTGCAGATACAGGTTCTGTTGCAGGATGCCACATATGAAGATTATTTTCTAACGCTATTTCAATATCACTCCATAATCTTCCAAGATTATAGAACTGATATACACTTCTACTATCTGTAAAGTTTAAGGCTGAGAATTGCAATGCCTTAAATTTACTCTTTAATAGTTCTCGATCTTCCTCAGGAAAATTCACCTTGTAGAAACCATTGTCCTGTAATACATAATACTTTTCTAAAGAAGAATCTTTTTGAACTAATTCATCAAATTTCTCTTTCTTTAACATGAATGGAATTACGTTAATAAAGTCAAAGATAAAATTCTTCTTAATGTTCTTTCCAAATAATCCAGGCAAACGAATAATCAATGCATCTGGATAATGTTCTCTCACCCAAAGTTCTAGTTGATAACGATTGTACCCATATGCATGCAGGTTATTTGTATCAATTGTAGATTTTTCATCTACATTAACAGGCACCTTAAAAACATCAATTGTTGAAATTAGTACAAGTTTCTTAGGGTTAATCTTTGTAATATTTTCTTCTGCTTGTATAATTAATGCCATATCTTGTTCTGGCGCATTATTTGCCAAGTATTTTTCAGCACGTAATCCAGCGTACACCAATAAATCTGGATTTGTACCAAACGCTTCTTCAATATTTTTAGAATTATATACTGCATCAAAATTAGTAGCAGCGTAAATATTACTTCCTACAAAACCTGTATATCCAACAAGTGCCTTCTTCATAAAAATCTCCTACTTCGTCAACTTTTCAATATTTTCAAAACTATACTGTTTTCTCTTAAAAACTAAATCAACCAATAACTGTAGATATTTGATGATAATTGTTAAAATTCCAAATAATCCGAAGAATGCAACGGATAAGAATAAGATGGTTGTTGTCCATCCAACAACTGGGTTAGCTGTAAGATACACAACGACAGAATAAAGCACCATAAATACAGAAACAACCATCATAAATACTGTCATAAACTTTGCAAAACGATAGCCAATATCTGTAAATAATAGCAATGAATTGGCAGCAAGGTTAGAACGATACTTCTTTTCACGAACATCCTCATCAAATGCAATATTATTTATAACATCGTACTTAAGATTATCCGTCTTAAGACCGCAGTTTGCGTATACAACCTTGCGATATGGAATTGTCTTATTCATTGAACTAACACGGTTAATGACTCGTCTACTCAAAATTCTAAAGCTTTCTGTTGTCATCTTATATGAATAGTCCGTGAATCGATCAAACACTTTATAGAATAAGTTTGATGTAAATTTTTCCTTACGATCTGGAGATGCACTAACAATATCGTATCCCTTCAAGGAACGATAATAGATTGTCATAATCATTTCAGGATCAAAGTCTAATGTTGTATTATCAAATTCAAACACGAAGTCTCCAATAGACATATCAATACCTGCATCCATGGATAACTCTAAACCATGGAAGTAACTCATATTAATCACAGATACACTCGTAGATTTTGCTATCTCACTTGTTTTCTTGATAATCTCTAACGACTTATCATCAGAAGCATCATTGACACAAATTACTTCAGAGTGTGCAAAGTTATCTTCCATTGTTGAAATAATAGTCTTTAAAAACTTCTCTAATCGATTTTCAGCGTTTCTAACATAAACTACTGCTGACGCAAAATTCTTTTCCTTATTCTCCATCACTTAACACCTCATCTAAGTCATATACTGTATTAATCTTTCCAGAAAGAACCCCAACAAATGTTGGATTCTCGGAATATTTTCGAATTACTGTAGGTCTAGAATCATCAATCTCCGAACTCATTAAAATTGGTTTCATAGAGAAAAGTGATCCTTTATATTCAAAGCCATACTCATCCAGCATGTATTTTCTTGCAAGATTTGCCATATATGGGAAAGCTGTCTTTGGCTTAGCTGGACAGTCATTGCAGTTACCTAAACGTTTTGGAGAACAGTAACCACCACTCTCCTTCTGACATTCAAATGTAGGCAATCCATCATAACTTGTTGTATGTGGTGTAAATGTTACTGATGTCAGAGAATGTAAACCAGTTTTTCCAAACGGCATAATGGAGAAGAAAGGACCATCCATAACAGTAAATCCAATATCCTTCAATTTCTCATTTACATCACATAAGATGATTTCACATAACTCATACTTAATGCCAAACTTTTCAAATCCAACCTTCTCCAGAATTTGATTTGTACTAGCGTAAGTCGCATTCAATACAAAGCCCGATTCATAATCAATTCCTTCTGCAGTGTGAATGATATAGGAATCACTTGCCTTATCAATCGTTGTAATATCAACTCCATACTTGATTGTAGCTTCATTAGGATATTTCTTTAGTTCTTCCAAGAAGTAATCTAATAGGATTTTTGCATCATATGTATATTCTCTTGTTCTAAATACACCATCACACATCCCTGGTTTGAAATAATTTTCTGGCACTAATTGTTCACAAGGAATATCAGCTGCCTTACAGAAATCTTTGAATTGTTTTCCGTCAGACCAAGAATATTGACTAGATGTTGCATAAATTTGATCAAACTCACGATTGATACAGAAATCATAATCTTTATTAAAACGTTCAAAGTAGCCAGCTGACTTTAATGCTGTAGAAATAGAGCGTGGATAATGATAACCTTGATGGACTCTAGCCTGGTTAATATAGGTAGCCCTTCTGAATGGTGTTGGGTCACATTCTAATACAATAACTCTCTGTCCTCTTTTTGCACAAAACAAAGCAGAATATAAACCATATAACCCTGCTCCAATAATAATCTTGTCAAATCTTTGCATATCCATCACCCTCATAAACAGTACGAATACATACTATATGTTGCAATACATGATAAATTCTAAGCCAATAGATAGAATTCATCAATTTATAATTACTTATATAAATCAGTCAAACCTAAAATCCTGCATAGATCATTGCAATATTGTCAAATCCCGGACCATAGGCACCAAACAATATTATTGTAAAAATCAAAATATATAATATTCCCCATCTCTTCCAAGTATTTAAAGAATCAAATTTTACCTGTAAATCTACTTTACGTTCTTTATATAAACTAATTATAAATATAATTAGCATACCAGCTAAAATAATAACCCAGTCTGATATCAATAAAGGTATATTGGTTATCATTGAAAGTAACTGATTTATATTAAAATTGATAAAGATACTCTTTGTCATAACAATTAATTCACTAAAGCCAGAAACTCTACACATCATTTCACCATAACAGACAATGATTAGTAATTTAATAAATCTAAAAACTATAATTATATTACTTCTATCCGTTAATTTAAAATAATTCAAAAATAATTTCCATGGTTTTTCTAATAAAATCTCTATTATCATAAGCATAAAATAATACATTCCATACAAGATGAACAGAATATTTGCACCATGCCACAACCCATTACATAGCCAAACAACAAATAAAGCAATAAACGGACCTGTTACTTTTGCGAGCCATTTACAATTATGTTTTTTTAAGAACTTTGAAAGCCGCATCATTATTCTACTTAATGAGATTGGATAGAACACATAATCTCTTAGATAGCGGCTTAAAGTCATATGCCAACGATGCCAAAAATCTGTAGCATTTTTAGCAAAAAATGGTTGTTTGAAATTTTCTGGTAAATGAATACCAAATATTTTTGCTGCACCGATTGAAATGTCCACAGTGCCCGAAAAATCCATATATAACTGTACCGTACAAAGAACTGCGGCCAGCACTGTAATGCTTCCGACTGAAGTATGTAAGTTAAACAGATAGTTAACAGCAGGCGCTATTCTATCAGCCAGAACAACCTTTTTAAATAGCCCAAAGAGGATTCTCTCATATCCATGAATGGAATTATCCAAATTAATGGCATTTAAATTAGCAATATCATCTTTAACCTCAGCATATCTTGTGATAGGTCCTTGGAGAATAGTCGCAAAAAAACTTGTGTATATTGCAAAGTTAATAATGTTCCGTTCTGCTTCTATATTGCGTGATGAAATATCTATTAAATATGAAATTTGTTGTAACGTATAATAACTGATACCAACAGGAATTAATATGTTAAGTGGCGAAAATTGAATATTAAGAAAATTTGTACCTAACTCCGCAAAAAAATTTAAATATTTAAATATTGCGAGTGTACCCAAATTCATAATAATTCCAAACCACATGTATCGTTTTGCAATCCGCTTATATATCTTATCTTTTCCTTGGCATTGAATATCTTGAACTTTACGACCTATTATATATGTAATCAACATTAAGCATATCTGTACTAGAACTAATTTTTTAGACCACATGAACAAAAACACATAATTAAACAAAAGAATAATATACCGTCGTAGTTTTTGTGGAAATACATTATATACAACCATTAATGTCGGCAAAAGAATAAACAAGAATATTAATGAATGATAACTCAGTTTCATATCTATTTGTCCCTTTCAAATAACTCATTCCACGCTTGAAAATCAGTATTATCATGCTTATCTTTTAATTGATAATTATCATGTAGGTATTTTGACAAATATTCCATAACTTTAACTGATCCAGAGTTATTTAGATGCTCCCCACCATCGCGTGTATCCGTTTGCCAATCAAAATGAATATTATCCAATAACATATTAAAATCTATAAAAGGTAATCCTTGTGTTTCGCAATAGCTTGTAAGGTAATTATGTTTTGACTGATTCCACCCTTTTCCATTTGGAACTGTCACAATAATAACCTCTGTATTAAATTCCTTACATTTTGCAAGAATATTTTCTAAATATTGTATAGAATCATCCTTTATCACATCATTATACCCTACCTGTAGCATGTAATCATTTTCATTATTAAAAGGCTGTACAATATTCGAGTCATTATACCCTTTTGTTTCATTTTCAAAAAGTTTAACCTCACTTGTATAGCGAAAATAATCGTGATAATGAAATAATGGGAAATTTTTATAAAAAAGATTCTTTATTTGATTTGGATGTTCAAACAGCATACTTCCTTCAATCACTAATACTTTTGGCATTCTTTCGCCAATCTCCGAAAGAATTGCACTCGCATCTTCTAACCATTGCCCTGAAGTACATAAGTTATATGAAGTAAATCCACTATTATTCCAAAGTGTTCTCGGAGAAAAAGCAGCCCATCCTACACTATCCCCTAAATATAAAACATCTAATTTCTGGTTTTCGTACTTTTTAAATGTTTCAACCTTCTGGTAAACAGTCTTATATTGATAGCCATATTTACGAGCGGCATAAAAAGGGATTTGTATAAGGTAAAATAATATAGAAAGTATCAGGAAGAATATCACTGATTTTTTTAAGCTTTCTTTTTCAAATAATTTCATATAAAAATCCCAGCCTTTCTGTATGCTATGCATGTTCTAAAACCAACGATAGACTTCCATACTTCTTCAACGTTGCCAAGCAGTGAAACAGATTGACTAGAATTTTTAAAATTAATTACTATTGTTTTCAATTAGCTGAAGAATAAGCCAAAAATAATAAATCTAACTACGGTCTTTATACTCATAGACATAGTCTTTTGAAACTGGAGGAACAGGATAATCCTGTGTGGCATCCCAGTTTACACTATCAGGTATTGAATATGGAGAATTTAAATTTGTATTTCTTTCAATATTATTTGCTTCAGCAATAACTGAACCTTTATAAATTTCGTAAGTGTATAGGTCCATTTGTAATCCTTCATTCCAAACTGAAGAATCATATCCAAAAATACGTGATGGTTGTATATTTAATACACCAGATAAATTACTACTATCGTAATATCTTTGTGATTTTGCCATAATATATGTCACAAAATTCAATAACTGCTCAACAGAGATATTTGTCTTTACATTTTCGCCAGCAGCTTCTAATACTGACACCGCCATATTTGGATCTTTTAACGCCATAATCTTCGCAATAACTTTGGAAATAATCTCTTGCTGGTGTCGCTGGCGTGCAAAATCACCATCCACAAATGCATGACGTTCGCGTGCATAACCTAATGCTAGTTGACCATTTAAATGCTGATTATTACCAGCTTCAATGTGATATACAACTAATGAATCACTTTCAATATCCCAAGACTGAGCATCAAATGATTCGGTAATATCTACGTCTACACCACCAACTGCATCTACGATTTGAATAACACTCGCAAAATTAAATTCGACTGTGTAATCGATATGTACACCCGTTAAATTTTCCACTGTATCTACCATGCAGCCTTCGCTTGTATAATGCGCTGCATTAATTTTACTTTTACCATATCCATTACACGTAATAGGAACATATGAGTCACGTGCAATAGACGTCATTGTAATTTTCATACTAACTGGGTTTACAGACATCAGGATAATTGTATCAGCAAGTCCTTCGTTTTCACCAGTTAATAAAACGGTAAATGGATCCTTCGTTAAGTCTTTATTACTTCCTTCTTGGGCAGATGTTGTAACTGTATCAGAAAAGTTTAGAATCGATTTTGTTTTATCTACAAAAGTCTTTAAATTTTTATCTTCTCCAATGGTAGTTGCATATGTTGGAGGTAAGACAGCCGCATCGATTTCACCATTTATAAGAGCAGTAAATTCTTCTATCGAATTTGTATAGCTGACAATAGTAGCTGTGATTCCCTCATTCTCTAGTCTCCTCTGCGCAACTTCAGCCATGTGAGTGCCAGACAAAACGCCTACTTTCTTACCAGATAAATCATCAATCTGTATGATTGGGGAACCCACAGATTCAGTGTAGATAATAAATGAAGCAGAAACACTCTCCTCACTCTCAGTTTCTACAATTTGTTCAATACTGTTATTTACACGGCTCACAAGTGTCCAAGCGTACTCTGTTGATGGTACCAAAAACGTTAATACAATTAAACAAGCTATCAATATACGTGGTCTACGTGTACGAATAGATAAGAAAACTAATAAATCAAATATCAACAAAAATAGCAATACCACGCCATTACCCAAAATAAACATAAGTTTACTAACAGTTGAATATTTTGTAACCCTATATACTAATAAGACTACTAATATATTGAATAGCATAGTAGCAAATGACATCAAGAAATTAATTGATAATTGCTGTCGTGAAATACTACGTCTTTTCTTCTTTATACCTACAGGTTTTTCATGTAAATGTTCTCGATTTTGAACCATTTGGTTAACCCTCCGTTATAGATGCAATTTCCATTCTTCCGTTATTGTTAACAACACGGAAAATCGCATGTACTTGGATTGAATTGATGTCCATTCCAGTATCCGATTTATATTTCCATGAAGCATCCACTGTAACACTAGGTAAAGTAACACTTTCCCCAGTAGGCGATGTGACTGTATAGTCCTCTGCTGCAGAAGCACTATTTATCATTACTTCAGATACTTCAATCAGATGATCACGACCAAGTTGTGTGATGTATAAATCCATATCTTTATAAAAATTATAGAGTGTATATCTTTCAAAATCTTTTTTCCGTGGTGAATAAATGTATTGCATTCCACCTATGTCATAGTTTCCATCTTTATTTGTCCAAGTATAGTATTGGCAAATAAAGTTTTTAACAACATCTTTAGCAATTTCTGTTGTATCATTTGCTGTAATTGCATCATTTAGTTCGAGAAAATAAGATTTGGCAATCTCAGTTGGATTATTCCCAATTGTATAGTATGCATTGGTGTATTTATCAGAAATTTTTTCTTTTTCAATCGTAACACCCGCACCGCTCTGACGAAATAAAATACCAATAACGTTCCATCCTATCGCAAGAATGACACAAATAATCGTTATTAATAATAACGTTAAAGATATCTTATTCCATTTCATTTTGCTTTTTGCCACTATTTTTTTTGTCATATCTTTTTCCTCTTACACTACCGATTAATTATACCATGATGAAATAAGTTCGAAGGTTAAAAATCTTTTATTTAACTAATACTCTAAGATGATCTTCAACCATATTTGCATATGTATACTTTTCTATTTTACTTAAGCTATTCTTTGCAAGTTCATCAAGATTTTCTGAGATAATCAATTCGTTTATTGCATCTGCAATTTTTTCCGCATCATCAGTCGGAATAATCTTACCATTAGTCTTGTCAACCAATGTAAGACCAGCTATACATTTATCCGTAGTGATAATAGGCAGTCCATTTGCCATTGCTTCATTAATAACAAGGCCCCAGATATCATACCTTGTTGGAAAGCACAATAAATCAGAAGCTCGATAATATTCTTCTAGCTCGTTTTTTGATTTAAAACTTATGAAATGAACTCTATCTAGGTTATCATACTCCTCTTTTAAATCTATATATTTCTGTGTAATCCCATCACCGATGATATAAATTCCAACATCTGGATTTATTTGTTTGGATGCCTTTATCAATAAATCAAATCCCTTACGAGGAATGAACTGCCCAACAGATACAACTATCTTACGTTCTTTCATACCCAATTTGTTTCGAATTATTTCTTTCTCTTGGGTAGTTAATATTGTCGGTAGAATATCATCTTTTGATAAAGAACTAAAAGGATAACGGAAAATCTTATCTTTACTAGCCCCCAATGACTCAAGATATTCATCCGCCGGTTTGCTTGGGCTAAAATATCCTTTTGCTTTAGAAACAAAATGTTTCTGAAGTGCATGTACAATAAAATTTCTCTTCTGTTTTATTCCGCCATCAATCTCTATCCAGTATGGTATTCTGCAAAATTGCATATACTGAATTGCATACATTGCTGTTAATGTCGCATATCCGCCTAAAATAATATGGTCAAAATTTCCTTCTCTGATTAATTTCTTGATAGAAAATGCAATTACCGCCTTATAGTGTTTCCGGTCTTTTATTGAGTAAATCTTCTTATTTTCTAAATAAATAGCTTTGAAATTTTTAAAATCTAAATTGAACCAGCTCATCTCACGTTCGTTCTGTTCTTCCGGTCTCTCTTCAAACGCAACTGTTAATTCACATTTCTTTCCGAGTTCATTAAAGAAATGAACTCGATATGGCGCTGGATAATTAGTTAAGAATAATATTTTCATGATTCTTCATTCCTCGCTATCTATTAAATAATATTCTGCGTAATTCTGTATCTCTAAACCAAGTATATAAGCCTGCAAGTATAATATAAACGAACGCGCCGACCAGAATTTCAATCAATAATGAAATAATTCCAGGATGTATAAGTCCCGCAACAACTCTTACAATTGCAGCCATGATTAACCCACAAAAAATGTATACAAAACTCTTTTGCAATGCAGGCCAAAAGTTAATCCGTTTTCTTACAAATATAAATTGTGCAGTGCAAGAGCTAATCTCGGCAAATAGCGTTCCTATAACAGCTCCTAAAGCCCCCATCTTCGGAATCAGCAGAGGGTTAAAGATAAGATTTACACCCGCACCTATAAATACAGAATAGATATAAATATGATCTAATCGATTGGGTATCAGATATTGAGAGCGTATCGCATCTGAATATCCTTTTATTATTAATATCGGTGAAAAACAGATAATAAGAGTGACGCACGGTTCATAACCAGGGCCAAAAAATATTGGCGTAAACTCTTTAGCAACCGACGCAATACCTAGCGATAAAGCAGAACCAATTAAAATTACACCTCGCATGGAAGTTAAAAACAGTTGATCAGCTTCTTTATGTTTTTCTTCGAAAATTAACGTTGAAATTTTCGGCATCAATACCATTCCAAATCCAATCAATATATTAACAGGTACATTCACAATACTATCTGCGTTAAAATAGTAACCACTTTCTGCACGTGTACTCATAACACCGAGCATCGTCTTATCCATAATTTGATATACACTCATTGCCATAATAGGTACAAACAGTGTAATAACAGGACGAATGTGATAAATAATATCCTTAAAATGTATACGATAAAACTTAATATTTTTTGGAATGTAGTACCATAAAATGATCTGACTTATAGCAGTACTTCCCGTCATAATCATGGTATACAAAGGTAAATCCGAAGGCTTACGAACAAACAACAAAATTAATGTTACAGATGTTAACTTCACAAAAATATTTCTTTTTACCGTCAAACTAAACTGTTCTGTTCCAAAGAAAAACCAGTTAACATCTAGAAAGCACGCTAAAATTGCGATTGACTGAATTAATGCAATATCACGATTTTCACGACAAATAAATGCTAAATAAAGTACATAGACAGTAATTGAAATTAAACTTGTAATTAACTGTAAACTATAGATTTCCCAGAAAGTTCTATCTCTATCAACTATATTGCTTCTTTTAGAAGCGATTGTACGGGTTCCATAATTAATAAAACCGAGCATTGCAAATAATGTAAAATAACTAATCACCGATGTAGTATATGAAAAAATACCTAGATTCTCTGCGCCAAAAACACGCGATAAATATGGTGCCGTGATTAATGGTAAGACTGTCGCCAATATTTGATATACTGTTTGGTAACCAATATTCTTCTTTACACTAGTCATATTAAAACTTGAATGTATCTTTTAAGCCAAGCAAGACTTGGTCTTTTGCACTTAGCGATAATTTTGTCCCATCCTCCATACGGTATTCAGACGCGTTTGCGCTGCCTGGGTACTCACCGTATACCTGTGGCCATTTAACACCTAATTCTGGATCATTCCAAGCAATTCCACCCTCGTCATTTGGATGATAAAAATCTGTAACTTTATAGCAGAACTCCGCAATATCACTAAGAACTAAAAAACCATGTGCAAATCCTGCAGGCACTAAGAACTGCTTTTTATTTTCTTCCGTTAGTTCTATTCCATACCATTTCCCATATGTCTTCGACTCAGCACGCAAATCTACAGCAACATCAAATACACTACCTTTAATTACACGCACTAACTTTGCCTGAGGAAATTGCTTCTGATAATGTAAACCACGTAATACACCTTTTTTGGACATAGATTGATTATCTTGTACAAATGTAATATCAATTCCAGCTTCCTTCATATCATTTTCATTATACGTTTCCATGAAGTATCCACGGTCATCCCCATGTACAGCAGGTGTAATGACAGTAAGACCTTCAATTCCACCTACATTCTTTTCTACTTGAATTTGTCCCATAAATATCCTCTTTCTTATAAGTTATCTAAATCCAATTCTTTCACATATCTTTCAACCGCATCTTGCCAAGTTGGAAGAGGTTGAAATCCATTCTCAATTAATTTAGATTTATCCAATCTAGAATTAAATGGACGAGCAGCTTTTGCTAAACCATATTCTGCAGTTGTTACAGGTACTACCTTTGTTGTATAGCCGGCAACACGATAGATTTCTTTTGTGAAATCATACCAAGAAATATATCCACCTTCATTTGTAGCATGATAGTATCCATACTTTTCGGTTTCACACATATCAACCAATAATCTAGATAGGTCTAATGTATATGTTGGTGTTCCAATCTGATCATTTACAACACGCACTTCATCATGTGTTTTGCCAACCTTCAACATCGTCTTAATAAAATTCTTGCCATTTTTTCCAAATACCCATGCAATACGTACAATAAAGTATTTGTCCAATGTATTCGCAACGGCCAGTTCACCCTCAAGCTTTGTCTGTCCATATACATTTAATGGTGCATAATCCTTACAATCAGGTTGCCATGGTGTTTCACCTTGTCCATTGAATACATAATCTGTTGAGATGTAAACCATTTTACAATCAATTTCCTTGCATGCAGATGCGATATACTGTGTTCCCTTAGCATTTACCAAACGTACTTTTTCAACCAAATTATCATCTTCAGCCATATCTACTGCCGTCCATGCTGCACAATGTATAACCACATCCGGTTTGATTTCATGAATCATTTTACTTACAGCATTCTCATCAGTTATGTCTAGTTGAACATAGGGCATTGTCTCAACTGAGGTACCATCTTGAATTCCGGCATATACTTCTTCCATGCCACTTCCAATTCCCTCATATCCTCTCTTTGCTAACTCATTCATAACATCATGACCAAGTTGTCCTGATACTCCTGTAACTAACACTTTCATATTTTCAATCCTTTCAAACATACGAAACGAGAACCTTATCGGTTCCCGTACATTTTATCATAATACTTTTGATACTCTCCACTAATAATTGGCTTCCACCAATCTTCATTAGCTAAATACCATTCAATTGTCTTCTTGATGCCATCTTCAAACTTAGTCTCAGGTAACCATCCTAATTCATTATGAATCTTAGTTGGGTCAATTGCATAACGCATATCATGTCCCTTACGGTCAACAACATGTGTAATCAATGACTCAGGTTTTCCTAAGGCGTTGCAGATAATCTTTACAATATCGATATTCTTCATTTCGTTATGTCCACCGACATTATAAACTTCTCCTACACGCCCCTTATGAATGATTAAATCAATTGCACGGCAATGGTCTTCAACATATAACCAGTCACGCACATTTAAGCCTTCCCCATAAACAGGCAATGGCTTATCATGTAACGCATTGATAATCATTAATGGAATTAACTTCTCTGGGAAGTGATATGGACCATAGTTATTTGAACAACGGCTTAATGTTACAGGTAATCCATAGGTTCTATGGTATGCAAGTACCAATAAGTCAGCAGAAGCCTTAGAAGAACTATATGGTGATGATGTATGAATTGGTGTTGTCTCTGTGAAGAAAAGATCCGGACGATCTAATGGTAAATCACCATATACTTCATCTGTAGATACCTGATGATATCTTTGAATACCGTATTTGCGACACGCATCCATTAATACAGCAGTTCCAATAATATTTGTTCGTAAGAAAATCTCCGGGTCTTCAATCGAACGGTCTACATGTGATTCGGCCGCAAAGTTGACAACCATATCTGGATGTTCTTCTTCAAATAACTTATATACACCTTCTCTATCTGTAATATCCAATTTCACAAATCGGAAATTCGGATTATCCATAACCGGTTCTAGAGTAGATAGATTTCCTGCATATGTTAATGCATCAACACAGATAATACGATAATCCGGATGTTCCTTTAACATATGAAAAATAAAATTACTACCAATAAAACCGGCTCCACCTGTAACAATAATATTCATTCTACTTATTCTCCTTCGTCACTTTTGTGATGGTATCTTGTATATTACCCTTTGCAATATTCTTTAAATATTGACCATACGGACTCTTTCCATATTCTTCAGCTGTTGCTAACAATTCTTCTTCGCTAATCCAGCCATTATAGAACGCAATCTCTTCTGGAACAGAAATACGTATGCCTTGGATATGTTCAATTGAGCGCACATAGTTTGTAGCTTCCGCCATAGATTCTACTGTACCTGTATCTACCCAAGAAAATCCTCTGCCTAAAACTTGTAAATCTAAATCACCATTTTCCAAGAAAATACGATTTAAATCTGTTATCTCATATTCTCCACGTGCAGAAGGTTTCAATGTAGAAGCATACTCTACGACACGATTATCATAGAAATACAAGCCAACAACAGCATAATTTGATTTTGGATGCACTGGTTTTTCTTCAAGAGAAATAACCTTTCCATTATCATCGAATTCTGCGATACCAAATCTTTCTGGATCATTTACATATTTGCCAAATACAGTTGCACGATGATTATCCTCTGCATTACGTACAGCTTCTCTTAACATTCTGCCAAAATGGTTTCCATAGAAAATATTATCACCTAATACCAGACACGCAGTATCATCTCCTATGAATTCTTTTCCTAATACAAACGCTTGTGCAAGCCCATCAGGTCTTTCCTGAACTTTGTAAGAGAAATGCACACCCATACTTGATCCATCCCCTAAAAGGCGTTCAAAATTAGGCAAATCATGTGGTGTAGAAATAATTAGAATGTCGCGAATACCAGCAAGCATCAAAGTACTAATTGGATAAAAAATCATTGGTTTATCATAAACTGGTAGTAATTGTTTGGATGTTACTTTTGTGAGTGGGTATAATCGTGTCCCAGATCCCCCCGCCAAAATAATTCCCTTCATAATAAAATCTCCTTAATCTCTCAATATTTTTATTTTATCATGTATCACTAAATAATTCTCACTTTTCAGACGAGTCGTCTAAATCCTCTTTTAGAACACCAAGTTTTAATCGATAGTCGTATGCTTTATCAAACAAATTACTATAATATGGATCATGTTTTAAATATATGCTCCATTTTTCTTGCATGTATTTAACCTCTCGTCGATATCTGATAAGCTTTTCTTTAGTAATATCTAGACCTCGAGACTTTGATTCATAGTGGAATAACTCAACGCTCGGTAAGAATATATTATGATATCCTCTGTCTAATAGTTTGAATCCAAAATCAACATCATTGAAGTTAACTGCAAGTTCCTCATTTAAGCCGCCAACTTCATCAAAACAAGACCTTCTAAACATCAAGCAAGCTGCCGTACAACAAGCAACATCATATGGAATCGATAATGCATGCATGTAATCTGTCTCTGCATAATCCTTACGGTAATATCGATGTGAAGCAACTCCTGACTTACCCGCTATTACACCCGCATGTTGTAAGGTCATATCTGGATATAAAAGTTTCACACCCACACTACCCACATGCTTTAATTGTGCGTAGCCTACCATCTGTTCTAGCCAATTTTTAGTAATTACAGATGTGTCATTATTTAGTAGGACTATGAACTCGCCCCGAGCTTTATTACGTATTGCTATATTGTTAATCCTTGAATAATTGAATGGTATATCTATCGAGATAACATGTATATTTGTATACATATTTTTAACTTGAGTAATGTATTCTTTTGATTCTAATTTTTGGCTACCATTATCTGCAATAATAATTTCAAAGTTTTTATATGTCGTTTTTTCGTAAATAGAACTGATACATTTCTTTGTATCTTCAATACCATCACGCATTGGAATAACAATCGAAACAAGTGGACTTCCTTCTATAGAATATTGCACTGTATTCGTAATACCATCTTGATTAGAGATTATCTGACTATTAGGGAAGGCTTCTTGCAAATATCCATTAAGAATATCTTTTTGGTTTCTCTCAGGTGAATATGTCCCATATAATATTTGAGGAACATGTCCCCATGTATACCCTTTATCACTCAACCTCAGTAACCACCCATAAGGATTCCACGCCTCTTTATCAAATTGTCGCATTACATCCGTTTTTACAAGCCAACAGTTACCAATATAGTTATAGCCTCTTAGTGTATCATAGGAATAATCAGGAAGTAATTGTGGGTTAATTCTAGTCCCATCTTCCTTTAAAAAATCATAATCAAAATACACAATATCAGACTCTTTAAAATATCTTTCATCAAGGAAACTGAGATTATAGATACAGCATCCAGAATCAACTATACATATGTACTTCGTCGTAATTTTATTAATATCTAAAACATCTTGGATTAGAATTGGATATTTATCAACATTTTTTATCTCTTGATCACTCAGAAAAGTAATGTCATAAAATGCATTTTTATATTCTATCATTGGTAAATATGAGCGCCATGTTGCATATTCCCTCGCATCCTCTGGATTGAGATATCGAAAACCATACTTTTTAATATTTCCACGTTCATGCCAATATTTCTGCCAATATCTGACAAGTAAATCCTTGGGAATATTAAAATGATACTCAACCGCAAACTTGTGCCAAGCAATCTTTAGAAGATTTAATTTTGTATTGTCATTAGTATCTTTCATATCTATTCTTCAGTTTACAATTTGACGATATAACTTTAAGTAATCCCCACACATATCATTGTCAAATATAAGTTGCTTGCGATCTTCTGTATCTTTTTCTATTGCTACCATTAAACCCTTTAAATCATACTGATCTACTACGGTTCCATATCCTTCAACAATTTCTGTACTTCCACCAGTTCTGTATGTAATTACTGGTGTCCCACAGGCCATTGCTTCTAAATTTACCGTTGGGTATGTATCCTCTAAAGTTAAATTCAAGAAATAATCAGCCAAACTATACCATTGAGCCAATTCATCTTGGCTATCTGTACGCAAAATACCTATCACATTTGATGGTAAATTTTTTTGCTGTTTTTTATTTACACCAATCAGTACAATTCGATAAGAATCGTTTACTAACTTTGATAATTTAATAAATTCATCAAACCCTTTTTGTTTAGAAAATGGGCTAGCAACTCCAAGTAAAACCTTTCTATCACCAATTCCATACAAACTGCGTAAATTGTTATTCAAGTTATATTTAAAGTGTGTTACATCCACATTATTGTGTATAACAAAGCACGAGTGACTTCTCAAGAACGATTTCGATAGTTGCTTCTTTAGCCAATTGGACGGAGTAACAAAAACAATGTTTTCGTAGTCAAATGACTTCATTTTACGTACATAGTTATTCGCCGAGTTCGATAGAATACGATATGGATAAACATTTTTAAATTTACATGTTTTACATCCAGATTTCCATTCATTACATCCATTAAATTCATAATGTGAACAATATCCAGTAAATGACCAACAATCATGTAAAGTCCAAACAACCTTAATTTGATGTTGACGTATATACTTAAATAGCATTTCATAATTAATATAAAATCCATGGATATTATGTAGATGGATGATATCCGGTTGAATTTCATCAATCTTTCTCAAAATTTTTTTAGTGTTATTCTCACTATATAAACCATGTTTATCAAAAATCAAAGCCTTTAATACATGTAAATCCTGTCCAACTAGATTGTTAAAATAGAAAACCCTATCATCGATTATGGCCTGTCTTTTTTGATGACCATACGCTGAAGTCCTACCATAAATTACATAACTATCTATTCCGTTCTCTAAGTTATTCTGATGTATAGCCTTGACAATCTTTCCAGTACTACCATAACCATATACAGAATTTATTTGTATAACCTTCATACTTACTTGTTATTCAATTTTTCTAATTCTTCTTTGATATAGTCTGTTGTCATAATCTTTTCAACAGTCTGGTCTACATCTAATCTTCTTGTATTATGAGAAGTATACGCTTCATCAGCCATTGTATGCACTTCACCTTTTACAACAAATTTATCGTAGTTTAAATCACGATTATCTGCCGATACACGGAAATAGTTTCCCATATCTTCTGCACGCAATCTTTCCTCTCTTGTCATTAATGTTTCATATAGTTTTTCGCCATGACGAGTGCCAATAATTTGAGTGCCTGTATCCCCAAATAATTTCTGAACTGCCTTTGCTAAATCCCCAATCGTAGAAGCATCTGCCTTTTGAACAAATAAGTCGCCCGGTTTTGCATTAGTAAAAGCAAACTTCACAAGGTTTACTGCCTCATCTAAATTCATTAGAAATCTAGTCATATCTGGGTTGGTAATCGTGATTGGTTTTCCTGCTTTTATCTGTTCAACAAATAAAGGGATAACTGAACCTCTACTAGCCATAACATTTCCATAGCGAGTGCAGCAGATGACAGTTCCGCCTCTCTCTGCGGCTACTCTTGCATTTGCGTAAATAACATGTTCCATCATTGCTTTGGAAATACCCATAGCATTGATTGGATATGCAGCTTTATCTGTTGATAGACAGACAACGCGTTCTACACCTGCTTCGATTGCGGCATGCAGCATATTATCTGTACCAATAATATTTGTACGTACAGCCTCCATAGGGAAGAATTCACATGAAGGTACCTGTTTTAAAGCTGCCGCATGGAAGATGAAGTTAACGCCATTCATTGCATCTTTTAAAGACTGAATGTTACGAACATCACCAATAAAAAATTTTACTTTCTTAGAAAACTCCGGATACTTTGCCTGTAATTCATGACGCATATTATCCTGTTTCAACTCATCTCTTGAAAAAATACGAATTTCTCCAATATCACTATCTAAGAAATGCTTAAGAACAGTTCTGCCAAACGATCCTGTCCCTCCTGTAATCATCAATGTTTTTCCTTTAAATTCTGACATATAGCCTCCTAATATTTTCGCCAAACCATCTTATTTACAATACCTGTATAACTTTGAATAATTTTAACAACTTTCGTTGAGACATTCTCATCCAAATAATCTGGAACAGGTAATCCATAATCTCCATTTAAATTCATTTCTACTGCAATCTGAACTGCTTGTAACAAAGAATTCTCATCTATTCCTGCCAAAGTAAAACCACCTTTATCTAATGCTTCCGGTCTTTCTGTACTTGTTCGGATACATACTGCAGGGAATGGGTGACCCACGGAGGTAAAGAAACTAGCCTCCTCTGGTAATGTACCACTATCAGACACCACACAGAATGCATTCATCTGTAAGCAATTATAGTCATGAAAACCAAGTGGTTCATGTTGAATAATTCGCTTATCAAGATTAAAACCAGAATTTTCTAGACGCTTGCGAGAACGCGGATGGCACGAATATAAAATTGGCATATCATATTTTTCTGCCATCTTATTAATCGCCTTAAACAAAGACACAAAATTTTTTTCGGTATCAATATTTTCCTCTCGATGTGCAGACAGTAAAATATACTTTCCTTTTTCTAAATTCAATTTTTTATGAATGTCACTATTTTCTATTTCATTAAGGTTATTGCGAAGAACTTCAGCCATTGGCGAGCCAGTAACATAAGTTCTCTCCTTTGGTAATCCACAGTCTGCTAAATAACGACGAGCATGTTCTGAATAAGCCATATTTACATCTGAAATAATATCAACGATACGGCGGTTTGTTTCTTCAGGCAAGCACTCATCTTTGCAACGATTTCCTGCTTCCATATGAAATATTGGAATGTGCAACCTCTTGGCTCCAATTGCAGAAAGACAACTATTTGTATCACCTAAAACAAGTAAAGCGTCAGGCTTGATATCAACCATCAACTGGTAACTCTTAGCGATGATATTGCCAACGGTCTCTCCTAAATCTGCGCCAACAGCATTCAAATAGGCTTCAGGATTATCTAGCTTTAAATCTTTGAAGAAAACACCATTCAGATTGTAATCATAATTTTGACCCGTATGTGCCAAAATAGTATCAAAATACTTTCTACACTTTGTGATTACAGCGGATAATCGAATAATTTCAGGACGTGTCCCAACGATAATCAGCAATTTTAAACGGCCATCATTTTTAAATTGAACTTTACTTTCTTCCATATATTCCCCTTTTATTCCTTGACCTTTAGACTAAAGGTATCTGGACGATTACTATCAAACTGTTCATTTGCCCACATCAATGTTACTAAATTTTCTGTCTGGGATAAATTAATAATGTTATGTGTGTACCCTGGTAACATATGCACAGCTTGAATCTGCTCTCCATTTACATCAAATTCTATAATTTCATCAGAGTCGATTCTTCTCTCTTGAATACGTGCATGACCAGATACCACAATAAAGAATTCCCATTTCGTATTATGCCAATGTTCTCCCTTTGTAATTCCCGGCTTACTTATATTTACAGAAAACTGTCCTCTATCAAATGTCTTTAATAATTCCGTAAATGACCCTCGAGAATCAACATTCATTTTTAAATCGTACGCAACTTTTTCTTTTGGAAGATATGACAAATATGTTGAATACAACTTCTTTGCAAAAGAATGTGGAGGTATGCTTGGTATCATTCCGGTTTGTGGTTGATTCTTAAACTCTTCGAGTAAGTCAACAATTTTCTGTAATGTCACTTTGTGCGATACAGGTACATAGCAGTATTTGCCATTATCAACCGCTATCGGAGTCACACCTTCGTACTCACAATGATGTTCTTTGCCAGTTAAGGCCAATATCATTTCTTCCAACAAGTCATCGATATACACTAATTCCAACTCTACACTTGGATCATTAATTTGAATTGGCAAATCATTTGCATAGTTGTTACAAAAAGTTGCCACAACACTATTATAATTTGGACGACACCACTTTCCGAATAAATTTGCAAAGCGATAAACCAAAACCTTTGCTCCCGTTTCTTTTGCATAATCAAAGAATAGATTTTCGCCAGCAAGTTTGGATTTTCCATAATCTGATTCGCCATATCGACCGATTAAAGTTGCCTGAATCGAAGAACTTAACATGACAGTTGCCTTATTATCAAATTTTTTCAGAGTATCAAGTAATGTGCTAGCAAACCCAAAATTGCCTTCCATGAACTCTTTATCATTTTCAGGACGATTTACCCCAGCCAAGTTAAATACAAAGTCACAGTTCTTGCAATAATATTCAAGATCTTCAACTGTTGAATCTTTATCATACGAATAAACTTCAGCGATATTTAAATTTGTAGTTCTGTTTTTTCCATCTTTGATATTTTTTAGGTTTGCCACCAAATTCTTTCCAACAAACCCATTAGCACCTGTCACCAATATCTTCATTTGCCAATCTTCTTTCTATCTATTTCCTCTTGGAAAATCTTTTCCAATTCATCTAACAATTTTTCTTTATCAAAATGTGAATGATAATAAGTACTCGCATTTCTGCCTCTACCATAAGTGTCTTGTTCATCTTCACTTGCTTTCAAGATATTTTCAGCTAACCTACGTGCATCTCCAGAAGGCCCACAATATCCACAATCTGCATCTTGAATTACACGTTTAGTCTCTCCATTGATTGCACCAATAATCGTTTTCCCTGCAAGCATATATGATTGCATTTTTGCAGGTAAGGTATAATTTACAACTTCATTATCTTTCATGGTGATTAAGAAGGCATCTGCTAAATCATAATATTGCTTCATCTCGTCAACTTTATGACTACCATAAAATGTTATATTATTTAGGCCAGCATTAATAGCCATTTGTTCACAGTTTTGGCGATTAACACCATCACCCACAATATTAAAATGAATATTTTTATGTTCTTTTAAATATTCTGCTGCCTTAACAATCACTTCAACATCTGCAGCAGGTCCAATATTACCCGCATATAGAACATCATATGTACCATTAATGTTTTTGATAGTATTTTGATATATATCTTCTGCATACTGTGGCCAATAATCTAACCCATATTTCTCAGTAGATAACTTCAGCTCTTTATTAAAGTAATTTTCAAAAGATTTTGAGGTTATTAAAATACGGTCCGCCTTATTATATGTGTCTACACTAAGTCTCCAAAAGAACGAATATGCAAGTGTTCCTTTGGAAAACGGACCAGTAGTAATACTAATTGGCCATTGGTCCAAACAGTACAATACCAAAGGAATATTTTGTCTATTCTTCACTTCGATTGCTGGCCATACCATTGATACAGGAGAAGTTTGATAGGAGAAAATAACATCAAAATCCTCATGTAAAGTTTTTGCTTTCTGCTTACCAGCAATTGCAAACCAAGCATAATTTATTCCAAAAGTCAGTAAGCTTTTCCCACGTCCGATTAAGGAAGTACGAATAATATGTACACCGTTTACAGTCTGATTACGATTCTGCTTGTTTTGATATCCATCATAAATTTTTCCTTCAGGATAATTTGGTAACCCTGTAAGCACTGTTACTTTATGACCTCTTTTCGCTAATTCGAACGATATATCATTAATGCGAAACTGCTCAGGATAATAGTGCTGACTTACTATTAATATATTCATTTTTTCTCCTATATACTCAGAAAAATTATACACTTTCGCCGTTGAATACTCAACGTGTGGAAATTGATGCATAAGACACCAAGTTTTCCATGAAAAAGATTCCCCCAGCGGAGAATCTTACTCGTGATAACCATCTTTCATCTTTTTTTCTAAAATTGCAAAACTCTGAGATAGACTTTTGATTTCACCCGAGAGTTTAGAAACATACTTCGTCAAATTGTAGATAATTAATAATGCAAAGCAAAATCCTAAGAAAAAAATCATATTTACAGGCGTGGATACACCCATAATCATTGTCAAAGTAGATAATAGTCCTGGAAACAGAATTACGACAACAAGGCCAAACACCATAACTATCCAAGACATTGTATATTGAAGGTCGAGTTTCTTTTGCTTTACTTGTACAATCAGTCCAGCAAAGATAAGTAAAGCAAATATTAATAATACTGTTTTTAGATGAAATTCCATATATGCCTCACTTCCTTATAAATTCAACGAGAATTGCCATCGATACTTTAACCATATAGTATACTGAACTCCACATTCTAATTGAAGACTGTCCACCTTCTCTTGCCTTCATTATTACAGGTGCCTCAACTATCTTAAAGTTCTTTTTCAGTAATACAACAACAGATTCAGGCTCTGGATAATCTCTAGGATATTCTTTTGCAAACAATTCAATAGCTCTTCGATTTGCAAGTCGAAAACCAGAGGTTGGATCAGTAATAGTCTGATTTGTTAATAACTTGATTAATCTTGTGAAATAGGTAATCCCTACACGGCGCATGAACGTTGATTGAAATCCTTCTTTGTTAATAAAACGAGATCCAATTACCATATCGGCATCTTCTTTAACTAATTTATCGACCATCAAATTTAAAAACGAAACATCATGCTGTCCATCTCCATCAACTTGTACAGCCATGTCATATCCATTTTCGAGCGCATATTTGTACCCGGTTTGAACAGCTCCTCCGATTCCGAGATTAACAGGTAAAGAGATATAGTTATAATGATTTTTCTCTAAAATCTCTGCCGTATTATCTGATGAACAATCGTTGATAATTACATAATCAAAATCCGGAGCTTCCTTTTTAATATGTTCAATTGTGTATTCAATGCTCTCAGATTCATTATATGCAGGTATAATAATTAATTTTTTCATATATCCCCCGTTATCATTTCTTAAATCTTACGCATACACAAACTACTTCTTATCATAAATATCTTTTGCTTTGTCCTTTAGGAAATTTCTCATTTCCAAACTGTAATAAGGTTGTCCAATTTTTTCACTTTCAATATTGCGAATGTTAAAGAACCCATCTTTTACAGATAGATTTTGATTATAGTAAGGATCACCATCCAAAATATTTTTTTCCCATTTCAAATTGAATAGACCAATCTCTCTATTAAATCTTTCAATTTTTTCAGGTGTATCCTCTGCACCTCTTGATTTTGACTCATAGTGATGAAAACATGCGTATGGTGCGTAAACGATCAGTTTCTTATCTTCTCTTATCTTCATGCAGATATCAATATCGTTGAATGCTACTGCAAATCTTTCATCAAAGCCTTCCACCTTCTCAAAAACTTCTTTCTTAACTAACATGACCGCAGCTGTTACCGCTGACATGTCTTGCGTTAACATTGCGCGATTTAAGTAGGTTTCACCTTCCGAACGTAGACCTATGAATGCATGTCCAGCAATTCCACCAATACCAAGAATAACCCCAGCATGTTGTAACGTGTTGTCCTCATATAGTAATCTACATCCAACTGCACCCACATCATTCCGTTGTCCATATCCCATCATCTCTTTCAATGAATCTGGCTCGATTAGTTCTACATCGTTATTCATGAAGAGATAATACTCTCCTCTGGCATGCCTTACTCCAAAATTGTTTATCTTCGCGTAATTGAATATTCCATCATAATAAACAACCTTAACTTGTGAATATTCTTTCTCTATCTTTTTGTAATACTCCCATGTCTTTTCTTCCGTTGAATTATTCTCTACTACGATAAATTCAAGATTTGGCCAAGTCCCTTTCTCAATCATTGACCGTATCGCTTTATCTAGGTCATCTGTATGATCTTTATTTGGAATGATGACAGATATGAGAGGGTACTCATTGAATTTGAATACAGTATGATACATGCCTAGCGTATACCCATTCTCGATTCTCTCAATCTGAATCTCTGGTAACACCCTTGCGTAATAGGCTCCGATCGCTCTTGCCCCTGCATCATATGCATACATCTTCGACTCGGGATTCAACGCAGTTGACCCTTGATGTGTTCGCCAATGATACAGTATCTTTGCCACGTGTGCTATCTTTCTGCTATGCTCGCTCATTCGCAATATGAAATCATAGTCCTGCGCACCATCATACTCTGAATTAAACATCCCATACTTTTCTACGAGTTCTCTTCTAACTCCATACAAATGACAGATGTAATTCTGTGATCGCAACATGTCTATATTAAAGTCTGGCTTAAAGCTCGGATCAAAAACATCATAGCTTTTCTCATCTATCTTATCTTCATCTGAATAGATGGAATCTACCTCTGAATCTGCCACTATCTCTTTGGCAAACTCAAATAACGCATCTGGTGTAATTAAATCATCATGATCACAAAGCACAATGAAATCACCTGTTGCCATCTCAACAGCTTTATTTGTGTTCCCTGATATTCCTAGATTTTCACCAATATATCGATACTTGATTCTTTCGTCTTGATAAGATTTGACAAACATCTCTAATTTATTATCTGGACTTCCATCCGCCAAGCACAGTTCCCACTTTACATATGTCTGTGCTCCAATACTCTCTATCAACTCTTTTAGGTATCCCTTAGGCGTTCTATACAAAGGCACGACTATCGAAAATAACGGTGCGTCTTCTGCCCACTTATACTCTTTCTGCTTTATCAGTTCTTCTTTTGATGCTTTCGTTAACTTAAACCATTCTGGATAATCAAGTATATTTTTACGTCTTATTCGTCTTTCAAAGATTTCGCGAATTGACTGTTTTTCCATCATATTTTTCAATACTCGTTTGATGAAAATTAACTTTCCATCGATACGCTTTTCTACAGTGGATTTAGAATCCGCCAATCGGAGAATATAATGATCCCCTTTTCTGAAAGGAAATCTCAATTTAAACCCATATGTGTTTTCATCAGAACTATGAAAGAAGCGAATTCCAACATCAGGACGAGAATAACGGTTGATACACTGACGTAGTTGCTTTCCATTCGCATCTAAAAGATCAAGTTGAACAACTTCATCCTGATCATCACAAACTGCCCATCCTGCAAGTTCAATATCATTGTAAACACTATACGCAATTTCAATCCTATACTTTATCGACATTAAGCACCTCTGAGTATTTAAAAACACATCTATTATCACACAAAATAGAGAATTATTCTATCGCAACCGGCAATCCGTATGCTTCTTAGAAAAATTACAATTATAGTAAGGATCCCCATTTTCAATGAAGCTTCTCCATTTTGAGTTAAACAAATTAACTTCGTTAATAAATCTTTCAATTTTTTCAGGTGTATCCTCTGCACCTCTTGATTTTGACTCATAGTGATGAAAACATGCGTATGGTGCGTAAACGATCAGTTTCTTATCTTCTCTTATCTTCATGCAGATATCAATATCGTTGAATGCTACTGCAAATCTTTCATCAAAGCCTTCCACCTTCTCAAAAACTTCTTTCTTAACTAACATGACCGCAGCTGTTACCGCTGACATGTCTTGCGTTAACATTGCGCGATTTAAGTAGGTTTCACCTTCCGAACGTAGACCTATGAATGCATGTCCAGCAATTCCACCAATACCAAGAATAACCCCAGCATGTTGTAACGTGTTGTCCTCATATAGTAATCTACATCCAACTGCACCCACATCATTCCGTTGTCCATATCCCATCATCTCTTTCAATGAATCTGGCTCGATTAGTTCTACATCGTTATTCATGAAGAGATAATACTCTCCTCTGGCATGCCTTACTCCAAAATTGTTTATCTTCGCGTAATTGAATATTCCATCATAATAAACAACCTTAACTTGTGAATATTCTTTCTCTATCTTTTTGTAATACTCCCATGTCTTTTCTTCCGTTGAATTATTCTCTACTACGATAAATTCAAGATTTGGCCAAGTCCCTTTCTCAATCATTGACCGTATCGCTTTATCTAGGTCATCTGTATGATCTTTATTTGGAATGATGACAGATATGAGAGGGTACTCATTGAATTTGAATACAGTATGATACATGCCTAGCGTATACCCATTCTCGATTCTCTCAATCTGAATCTCTGGTAACACCCTTGCGTAATAGGCTCCGATCGCTCTTGCCCCTGCATCATATGCATACATCTTCGACTCGGGATTCAACGCAGTTGACCCTTGATGTGTTCGCCAATGATACAGTATCTTTGCCACGTGTGCTATCTTTCTGCTATGCTCGCTCATTCGCAATATGAAATCATAGTCCTGCGCACCATCATACTCTGAATTAAACATCCCATACTTTTCTACGAGTTCTCTTCTAACTCCATACAAATGACAGATGTAATTCTGTGATCGCAACATGTCTATATTAAAGTCTGGCTTAAAGCTCGGATCAAAAACATCATAGCTTTTCTCATCTATCTTATCTTCATCTGAATAGATGGAATCTACCTCTGAATCTGCCACTATCTCTTTGGCAAACTCAAATAACGCATCTGGTGTAATTAAATCATCATGATCACAAAGCACAATGAAATCACCTGTTGCCATCTCAACAGCTTTATTTGTGTTCCCTGATATTCCTAGATTTTCACCAATATATCGATACTTGATTCTTTCGTCTTGATAAGATTTGACAAACATCTCTAATTTATTATCTGGACTTCCATCCGCCAAGCACAGTTCCCACTTTACATATGTCTGTGCTCCAATACTCTCTATCAACTCTTTTAGGTATCCCTTAGGCGTTCTATACAAAGGCACGACTATCGAAAATAACGGTGCGTCTTCTGCCCACTTATACTCTTTCTGCTTTATCAGTTCTTCTTTTGATGCTTTCGTTAACTTAAACCACGATTTATAAGTTACCTTTCTTTGATACATGTTTCTTATGAATTCTTTTAGTTTCACTACAAATTTTGAATTTCGCAACTTTATGATAAAACTTTCCCAACCCAAAAAAATTTGATTTATATGGAATATGTGAGTCTCATTCCCTATGGACACTTGTAATTTGGCTTGTTTTTTTAATGGCAGTATAATGGAAAATCCATATGAATTCTTATATGTCTTTTGGAAATATTTATTTGAAACATCATTGCGAACTACAGTTGTATATTCAATATGTTCTTCACGATTCCCTACAAAATACTTAAAAATGGCCACATCCGTCGGCTGATGACCAACGATGAAACCACTTATTTTGATTGAATCATTTTTCTTCATAATACTTTCAAATCGATATTTCATAGTTCAAACTTACCCATATTCTAATTAGAACTGTTCTGCAAATCCTTTTTCTAGTTTCTTAAATGTTAGCATTCCCACTGCCAGTACTGTAAATGACATGATTGCCAAAACTATAAGGCTGTGCATCCCAGGGACTGCATGGTACAAAAATGCATTGCGGTACCCATTTAAAATAATTGTTAATGGATTATATCGAACTAATGTAATTAAAATTGAATTTGAGGCAAACATCTCTAGTTTATATACCACTGGTGTCCCATAAAAACCTAACATTAGTAGAAAATTGATAATATACTCCAAATCCTGCACATATGCTGTAATAGCACTCAATATTAGTCCTAACCCCAAAGTTAAAATAGCCTGTAGGATTGCAAACACTGGCACAAAGACTAAATGCCAACTAATACCAACCCCATATCCAATGCAAAATAATAAAATAATAATACAAGAGATAAAGAAGTTAATAAGTCCACTTAGAACAATTGAAATCGGCAATATTTCACGTGGAAAGTAAACTTTTTTTATGATTCCTGAGTTTGCCTTAATACTGCCCACACAGCTTACAAGGGTCATTTGAAAAAATGTCCACGGTATAATTCCTGTAGCTAGGTAGACTAGATAATCATCTCCTGTACCACGCATTAAGTACGGGAACACAATCGCATATACAATTACCTGTAATAATGGATTAATAAAACTCCATAAAACACCCAAAAAGGAGCCTTTATATTTACCACGTATCTCTTTTCTAATATTTGTTTTTAACAATTCACGATACTTATATATTTCTTTAAACACGGCTTACCTCTCATCAAATACGATTGTTATTTTTTTACTTGTCAATTCCTTGCCATCCTTTGATACAACCTTAGATGTTACATATAAATATCCCATTTCATCTATCTGATCTCTGTAATCATTGGGATTGATATATACACGCCAACCGATTGTACTGGCATCCATAAAACCGCTAAACTCTTCGCTGTATGCATTATATACATCCCATCTTTCAAATGGCGATGTATCCAATTTTGTACTGCCAACATAGAGTTCGTTATGACTATCCTCATAGTCAGAAATACTCCATCCATCAATTCGTATTTTATGCGTTCCAGAATCAACCCGCGTAAAATCAACAGGCGTATCAATAAATGTGATTGCACGGTACTCAGCTTTCCCAGATTGGACCTCTTGTTTCTTCTTTTCTTTATTGTCAATAGCTGATTGTTTCAAATATTCATCAATGACATAGGTTGGATCGCCATCCAACTTAAATGTACCTTTATAAATCCAAATGGCACGTGTACATAGTTTTTTTACAACCGAAAGACTGTGTGAAACAATAACAATTGTTTTATCGGAATCTCGTAGTTCCTCCAACTTTGCATAACATTTATCTTGGAAGTGCTGATCACCAACTGCCAATATTTCATCAATCAATAAGATATCAGCATCGACGTTAATTGCAATCGAAAATGCAAGTCGCATATACATACCCGAAGAATATGTACGGATTGGCTCATCAATAAAATTTCCCAATTCTGAAAAATTAATAATATCATCCATCCGCGCTTCTATTTCTTTCCTCGTTAGCCCAAAGATAGAAGCATTAAAATAGATATTTTCTCTTCCCGTAAAATCCGGATGAAAACCTGCGCCTAACTCTAATAAAGAGGTTAGTTTTCCACATGTCTGAATCTCTCCACTAGTTGGATAAATAATTTTTGTCATTAATTTTAACAATGTAGATTTTCCAGATCCATTTGTACCAATAAGTGCAACTGTATCACCTTTTTTGATATCCAAACTGATATCCTTTAGTACTTCTAAATTTTGGATTCTATTTTTTCTTCTTGTTACAAGAAAAGCCTTTAAGGAGTTTGCTTTATCGTATTGTACCTTAAAACTTTTCGACATATTTCTTATTTCAATTGCATTCTCTTGGTTCATATTAACATTGACCCCTGTTATTTTTAATATTATAACATCATTCCATTCTTGTTTTCTATCTGATAAGTTTTATATATTATTGTCTACTTCACTTGATAAATATAGAATCCATACTCATTATATAATTCAATCACTTTATCTTTAGCGAACGTAGGGATTGGTGTTGTTGTTCCAATATATTTAATATCTAATTTTTCAAAATCGTTCCATGTTAAATTTGCCTGAATTAAATCAGCCTGTATCACTGAATATTCAGATTTATCACTATCTATCAATGAAATCACAACATGGGCGTAACGATTCCACAATTCTTCATTTTCTTCAACGCCAAGTCTTTCCCAAGTATCTTTATTAGGAATATAGTTTACAGAGTTTACTGTGTGTGCACCAGCAGCAACTAAATATTGTGGAGTAACAAATGAACCAATAGAAACCCATCTGGCATTAGGGTCACTTGCCACAATACGTTGAATCTCCCCGTATGCAGGTTTACTTGTAATTGCATCTAATCCGACAGAAATCGGATTTACAATGATGCCATCTCCGAACAACATGCATGATACAATAATAATTGCAGCTTTTTGATACTTATTCTTAGAAAGAATAAATATAAACGCAATTACTGTAAATACCGCAATAATCCATAATGCATAATAACGTATGCCAATTCCTCTCCATTTTGGAAATTCATATATTACCGTAGGAGCTACCGCAAGCACCGCAACAATAATTGATAGCCAAATATTCATCCCATTTTCATCTTGAATTTTTGAAATGCAATAAACTGTAATGATTGCTAGTAAAACCCCTAAAAAGTCTACAGTTCTACTTGAGGTAGAGAATGTAAGCATAAAAATCTTAGCTAGGATTGGCGGTAAACCAATCGTGCAATATATTGTAAACAAAGTAAGTACAGGTGTTAAAAACCAAAGTAATTTATCTTTGCCTTTATATTTTACAAGAACATATATGTATAAGAAGTACCCTAAAGGAAACACACCAAAGATTGTACCCATTTCACTTGGGTTTGCAAAACCACCAAATGGGGTTAATACTGTTGGTACATAATCCAATATTTTATGTAGCGCCATTCCACCATAATCTACTCTTCCACCAGGATACACAGTATTCAATATTGCAGTTAAATATTCAGCACTAATCATCAAATGTCTGACAATCAAGATGACCATCAATAAAATATCAGCGACAAATACAATCCAATCAATCGCCTTAAATCTTTCCCATATATGATTTTCATACAATATCCAAGCCATATATGAAACAATAATCCAACCTGTCGGAACCAACCATGCAGCATATAAAGTACTAACATATTCAGCGCCCATAATTGCTAATATGGTTCCAAAAACTATACGCATCAAAGTTTTCTCTTCCCTAACAAAATAGTAGAACAACGCAATGATTGCGGCCATCAAATATAAGATTCTACACACAG
Organism: Solobacterium sp.; assembly: GCA_015256775.1. Lineage (GTDB taxonomy): Bacteria > Bacillota_I > Bacilli_A > Erysipelotrichales > Erysipelotrichaceae > Bulleidia. Next base: position 58,052 of record JABZLM010000007.1, read on the forward strand.
ACCACCACATACTAAAGGACGACATTGCAATCAAACATGCTCCAAAAAAAGAAACAAGTCGATTACCATGAGTCGTAACCATGCAGAATTCAAAAATAAATAAGAAACCAAAAATCAGATTATATGACCATTCCCATGACGAACCATAACTAGCACCTAATAAGTAATGGCCCCACAATTGTGGTGATTTAATAATTGAAAAATCAAGTTGTAAACCTGTAGCTGATACATTAGAAACAGTTGTAGCTCTCAAAATGTCATTTAGTGGTCCGTATTTTGTTAACTCAGCTGAGATATATCTTGGTACACTAACCATCCACTCATCACTACGAATAGGCCGTGCGATACCAAAAATAGGTTTAATATATTGTGAACCTACACCAGGTTGAATATAGTTATCCCATTGTCCAACTGAAGACCATGTAAAACAATTTGCCACAAAGAAAATAAATAAAGCAAAGCACAAAATTACCCTATATTTATATATCCAATCATATATCTTATGTGTATCAACAAAACAATGTAGGGATAGAAAACCAAATACTAAAACTATTATCTCCGTTCGTTTTATAAATACACCTGGCCTAACAGAAAAATTTCTAAATAGATAAACTTCTAAAGAAATAAAAGCCAGCGCAAGAACCCCAAATAAAACCCAGTTTTTTTGCTTGTATGTTTCCATTTTCCCTCCATATATCATCTTTTCGCTATCACAATTAATTAATAAACTCTCAATGTATCTAACACAAGGCATTTGCTATTAGCCATACTATTTTACACTTTTTTGCTATTTATAGATAGCCCAAGAAAAGCTAATAAAATTGGGAGATTTATAATCTCGCCCTAGCCACTAGTACACCCTTCTTTATTTCAGATTTTCTCTTATAATGAGTACACTTAAATTTGATTAAATCTTAAGCGCAATATCTCTTAATCGAATGCAAAAGTATATCCCATCTGCGAAATAAGAGTCGGGGACAACCCACGACTCTTATTTTAACGTATTAGATTTGGATCAATAAACAGTAAATCTCTATCTAGGTTCTCAAAGCTAGTATATTGTTGCATATATGCTTGATTAGAAAAATCATTATGCCACTGTCCATCATTGACACCCCAATTTGCAACCCATTTTGGATACCCCGGAACATCAATGTAATTTGAAAACCAACTTGAAGAAGCATATATTCCTACAGTATGTCCAGATGTAGCTACGATATCTAAATAAGTCCTTGTAATAGAACTAATTGTTGTTTTATTTAAAATCCATGGAGCTCGTCTTTGTTTATAGCCATCTGCATCTTCCATATCAAACCAAACCCCTAATGTAGGATGAATTTGAGAAAGGATATTTAAAGTAAACTTTGCCTCCTCAACTGCATCAGCATCGTTTAATGCGTAGGAATATAAATACACTCCATAAGGTATATGCAATTGCTCACAAATTCTCAAATATTCACGCCAATGTTTATCTTCTTTTGTACTATATCCGATACGGATAATTACAAATCCATTTCGGTAATCCGCAAGATTAATACCATAGTTATGTTCAGAAATATCAATACCCTCAGCCCAGACTGAATCTGAACGTGTCGTCTGTAAAGTTAATATTTCTCCAGTAGATGGGTCAACGTGGTAGAAATTTCTTCCTTCTCTAAAATTCCAAGTCACAATTTGACCGTTATAGAAATAAACTTGCATTCGTCTTCCGTTTCGGATAATTGACGCAAATCCCGTTTTTGGTTCAGTAACATACGACTCATTTTGATCATTTGCTAAAGATCCATCATCATATTTTTTCATTACAGCTTTAACTTGTAACCCTTGTATATGTAAAGAAAGATTCTCACTTCCAGCTAACTCATTTGCATTTGCCCAACCTAACCATCCAAATTGTTCAATATAAACACGATAGTATAGATTATATTTATTAGCTTTATTTCCTACCAGTCGTAGTCGAATGCCTTCTAGCGCATGACCAGAACCAACCGTGCCACCTACGACCTGACTTGCATCTTGGTTGTTGATCCATCCAATTGTACTTACATGTGCATCTGCTTGGACACCAATATCGCCAGGTTTGGATCCTAAGAATGTTATCTTGAATGCTTCTAACGCATTCCCTGTATTTACATTTCCTACAACTCCATCATTAACGACTTCCGGTATCCATCCTACATTTGCCTGATGTCCAGTTACCGTGTACGTATATGGGAATTCTACCTCTGAATCTCCTAATGGGCTTGGT
>JABZLM010000038.1 GCA_015256775.1 Solobacterium sp.
AACTATCAGAACTTACGACTGTTAAATCATACTCTTTCTGATGATCTGCCACAAATCGTTCAATATACGCATCTGCTGTCAAATTACTAGATGTGTATACAACCTCCATGTCCTTTCGTGAATATATTGTACCAAGATTATCTTTGACTTTATAGCCATCAAATACAACAATCATCTTTTCACCCGTAAAAGCTTGATAGTTGAATAAAATATCCAATAACTTCTCTCGTGATATTTCCAGTTCATCATCTTTATATTCTTTAAAAATGTCCCAACTAAATATCATGTTATATCCATCTACGATTAAACAAAGAGGTAAGTGTTTCATTACTTTTGGTTTTTCTTCCTTTGGTTTCTTTTTGATAGGATTATGTTGTTTATTGAAATTACGATTATTTGATGTAGATCGATCAAAAATACGCTTCAATTCATCTTCTTCAATTCGATACGTACGATGTTGTGTTGAAACTGATTCAACCCTTTCTTGAACGATATCCATGTATTCATCCGCTTTATCCCAAGTCACCGTAAAGCCACTACCATTTGCACAGAATACCGATGATGAGGGATTGCGCATATCCATGTCTGGATCATAACCAAGATGTGTCACAATCTCATCTGTATCTTGGCAAACATCATAACCATCTGGCTGAAAAGCAAATCTTCCCTGACCTTTACTATAGGCATTTACTTCATTTTGATAGTGTGCGAGTAATCGAATACAACCTCTACCAACAATCACACTACGGCTATCTCCACTATCTTGTATCTCAAATTGTGCCTTCTTGCTTTCTAAATCAAATAATGCCTTTGATAAAGATTCACTAGGCACAGTTAATTCAAAACGCACATATGGTTCTAGTAGTATTGAAGATGTCTTCATCAGTGCTTGGCGTACTGCGCGTGTTGCAGCCTGCCGGAAATCTCCACCTTCAGTATGTTTTAAATGACCCTTTCCTGCAATTAAAGTAATCTTGACATCCGTTAGTTCACTCCCAGTCAAAACACCGCGATGTTTCTTGGTACGTAACGCACTCAGAATCGTATTTTGCCAGTTGAAAGATAGCTGATCTGAACCAGTTTCATTGGCAATTACAATTCCCTTGCCTCTATCAATAGGATCCAATCTAACCTGTACTTCTGCATAATGACGTAATGGTTCAAAGTGACCCGCACCCTTTACTGTTTCTCCAATCGTTTCACGATAAAGAATTCTGCCAGTACTAAAGCCTACCGAAATCCCACAACGATCAAAGATTCTCTTCTGTAAGACTTCCATCTGCATCTCACCCATGATGTGAACATCAATCTGTCCCATCTCACTTTGAATATCCATTTCGAGGGCTGGATCTTCTTCACTGATTTCACGACAGGCCATCGTTAACGCAAGTAAATCTGTACCCTTGGGATATACCAAACGATAATCCATGTACGCACTTAAGATAGGTTGTATCTGTTTCTCTTCAAATCCCAGACCATCTCCTGCTTCAACGTGTTCTAGTCCCTTTAATGCTACAACCATACCAGGATACGCTTCATCAAGCATGCTAAACTTCGTGCCGTGATATAGACGAATCTGATCGACCTTTTCATCTTCATCCAGCTTTTGTTTGGCACATAAAATACCACCCGTAATCTTTACATGGGTTAAACGTGTATGATTCTCTGCCATGGTAATCTTATACACTCTAGCACCAAATTCCTCAGGATAACTTTTATCAACTGAAAACTCTGCAATTGCGTCTAACAATAAATCAACACCTTGCACCTTCAGTGCAGAGCCAAAGAATACCGGGAAGAAGCTTCGATGATAGAACCCTTCTACAATATCTTCCAAGGTTAAAGAACCCTTATTTTCAAATTGTTCTAAGAGTACATCACTAGAAAAACAAATCTCTTCTAATTTGTTTTCATTTAACCAATCAATACAATTTCCAGATAATTTTATATGTATATCCTCAAGTAACTTTTCTTTGCTAAGATAACTAATATCCATCTTATTCACAAACACCATTGTAGGTACGTGATAATACTCTAAACATTTCCATATCGTTTCACTATGTGCCTGTACACCATCTTGTCCATTAATCAATACAATTGCTATATCTAAAACTGACAAGGTTCTCTCCATCTCAGAAGAAAAATCCGCATGTCCTGGTGTATCAATGATATATACTTCGATATCTTTATAAACAAAATGTGCCTCTTTAGAATAAATCGTAATCCCACGATTTCTCTCTTGTTCATCAAAATCAAAAAAAGAATCACGATGATCCACTCTACCTAATGAACTAATCGCACCCGTTTGATATAAAATGCTCTCTATTAGTGTTGTCTTCCCCGCATCAACATGCGCTAAGATACCAATCACTGTTCGCTTTATTTGACTCATGTATGTATTATACCAGTTTGAAATATGCATAGAAAACCTAATCTGCAGGAATTCACTTTTTCAAGTATAATGATAAAAAAAGGAGGTACCTTATGAACCACTATGATAATCTATTAAACCTCAGTTGCGATACCACAATCGCAACTGAAAAAGACGGCTATTATACATTCAAAGAAACAGTATTCTATGGCAAAAAAGGTGGTATGCCTGGTGATAAAGGAACCATCAACGGCCAAGATGTTATCGACCTAAAATGGGAAAATGACATCCTCTATCACAAAGTTGATGGTACGTTAAAAAACCCTATCCACATGGAAGTCGATAAAAAAACACGTATCATCAATACAACTGTACAGAGTGCATATCATCTACTAGATGGATATTATGGAAAGATGGGTCTTTATATCGTTGCGATTGGTGTTACTTCACCAGAAAATCAATGGTATGAAGTTAACAGTAAAGATCTAGATGAAAAACACCTACAAGAGGTACAAGAGTTTATGAATGATACACTCTTACAAGATATTCCAGCAGAATTTACATACTACAAAGGAAGTGAATATCCAAACCCTAAATACGCAAATCATGATGAAGTACGCGTTGTTACATTCGGTGATATCGACTCCCAACCATGTGGTACACCCCACGTAAATAATGTAAATCAAATTGGTAGTTTTATTATCCTAGGTAGCGAAAAAACATCACGTGGGACACGCATCTATACAACTGTTAGTTGGGCCACAAACATTAAATTAAAGAAATACTATAATCTAATTCAAGAATTGCATAAAATGCTAAATGGAAAAGAAGATGACATTCTAGAAAATGTCCAGACTTTACGCAATGCAAATAAAACCTATAAAAAACAAGTTGAAGAACTTCAAAAAGAACTAACAGCCTATAAAGTAAAAGAGATTCTTCAAATGGAAGATACCGTACTAGTAGATGTTGTGGACGCGAGTCTTTTACGTACCGTATCACAAGCTCTACTAAATGAAGTATCTTCCACAAAAATCCTGCTGACTACTTCTAATGACAACAATGATTTCGCTATCATTTCCACAGAAGGAAAAGCAAGAAATATCTACGCAGCTATCCAAGAATCATTAGAAGTTAGTGGTGGTGGCTCACCTAAGATTGTCACTGCACGTTCATCTAAGCCAAAACAAGAAGTCATTGAACTATTACAAAAAACTATATAACCCAAAAAAAGAGAAGTCACACCCATAACTTCTCTTTTACATTTACTTATTTAATGACTCGACAATCGCATCAGCTAATTTTTCGATTTCAGCTAAACTATCTTCTTTTACAGCAGACTTCACAGTAACCTTAGGTTCTAGAATCACCGTATTCTTCCAAGTAGAAATTTGTTTTTCCATAAGAAGTTTCGCGGTTGGAACCCATGAACCATTTTCAATTAACCCAACCGTACGATTCGCAAGACTATGATTCTTAATCTCTGATAATAAGTGCTGTATGGTATCAAATACTTCTGCATTATAAGAAGCTGCCGCAAATACAAGTGTAGAGTATTGGAACGCTGTCGATAACATGATTGATAAATCCGTCTTGGATGTATCAAATACTTTCACATTCTTAACACCCTTTTCCGCCAGCTGCATCGCGAGGATATCTGCTGCGTTAGCTGTATTGTTATAGACAGAACCGTAGAATATCGCAACCGAGTTTACTTCATAGCTATAAGAAGTCCACTTTTCATAAAGACTGATAATTTTATCAAAATCCTTACGCCAAATATGCGCATGTAAAGGACAGATCATTTCAATCTCAAGATTGCTAACTTTCTTTAATACTGCAGATGCCTGCATGCCATACTTACCAACAATAGAAGTATAATAACGTCTACTTTCATCCTTCCAGTCATGTTCCCAATCAACTTCATCCGCAAATACATTACCGCTCATTGCTCCAAAGCTACCAAATACATCTGCGCTAAATAATATCTTCGCAGTTTCATCATATGTCACAATGACTTCAGGCCAATGTACCATTGGTGCAGTTATAAACTTCAAATTATGCTTACCAAGATTTAATGTATCATTTTCCTTTACAACGATGGAACGACTATCTGTTTCAAAACGATAGAACTGGTTCATCATTTTGAATGCTTGCATGGAACCAATTAATTTCATATTTGGATACATCTGTACAAGCTGCGGAATGATTGCACAGTGATCAGGCTCCATATGATTAACAATCATATAATCTAATGTTCTACCTTGCAAAGCAAACTCCAAGTTTTCAAAGAACTGCTGGGCAACATTGTAATCAATGCCATCCACAAGACATGTCTTCTCATCTAAAATCAAATAGTTGTTATAAGACATTCCTGATGGAACACTATATGTATTCTCAAACTTTTCAAGGCGTCGATCTGAGGCACCTAACCAATAAATATCATCTTGAATCTTTCTAACGTTATACATAATTTTACTCTCCCGTCCATTAGTATATATCTATTACGAATAAATTTAAAATAATACTATCTCATAAAAAAGGTACAGATATATCTGCACCTTACTTACTTCGTACGAAATCCCGCAATACCAAATGCACCCGGTCCACCATGAGTTGTAATAACACCACCACATTGTGACCAACGTACCTTTTCAATTCCTTTGGTATGAAGATATTCTTCTACTTCCGGTTTCAATGCTTCATCAAAGCCAACCGTAGTACAGCACCACACTTCATCCTTAGCAATCGCATTATTTACAAGGAAGTCATCCATCATTTTAAAAATCACACGATTCATCTTGCCACGATAGTTCTTACCAGCGACTAGACGTCCATCCTTTGCTTCAATGCATGGATGTAAAAGTAATACACCTGCTAATAAAGCCTTCGCATTACTGACTCTTCCACCAGCGACCAAAAAAGCTAACGTCTTCGGAATAAATGACATATGACCTCTAGCAATCAAGTCATTGGCAGCACTTACCGCTTCCTCAATACCCCATTCAGGATGTTCGCGTAATAATTCAGCCATACGCACTAATACTTGACCCTGTCCAATTGAATAAAGCTTTGTATCAATTGCCGTAATATAATCACGGTTTTCCATTGCAATCTGTGCACAACCGTAAGCACAAGTTGTTACAGAAGAATATGCTAGATACAAGATATGTGCTTCAGGATGCTCTTCGTGAATACGATCAAAGATATAATCAAAATCCACAATAGTAGAACCACTCGTCTTTGGAATCTTTAAGTTCTTCTCAAAATAATCAATGATATTTGATGCTGGGAAAGTACCATCATCTTTTGTCTCACCATCAAAAGTGACATGCATTGGAACGATATAGATACCTTCTTTTTCGGCTATTTCCTTTGGAATATCCGCACCTGATTCAGCTACTAGTACAACCTTCATTAAGCTGTTCTCCTTTATTTTTCATCTATATCATACCAAATAATATTCGTAGATTGTATTTATATGAAATCATTTAGTTATATTTCATCGTAGATTTTGCATCATGCAACATTGATTCTAGACGTTTTAATTCGTCCTCAAGCATTTGTTTCCCTGCATCTGTGATAAGATACCACTTCTTACGATTTTCTTCTCTAGTCTTTTCAATAATTTCGTTATCCTCAAACTTTTGCAACATCGCATACAAAGTACCTGGTCCAATGGAAACTCTACCATTTGAGATTACACTTACCATAGCCATGATATCAATACCACATACTTCTTTCTGCAAGCATAGGAGAATATAGAACATCGGTTCTGTTAATGTTTGAAACTGTGCACGTGCCATATCATTTCACTATCTTTCCGATAACTGTATCTATCTGTTGTTGAGTTAACTCTTGTGAATACCTAAGTTCAATCAACTCATTTTCACAGTCAACAACATACACATAGTCATCAAATTCCTTATAAACAATCGCTGATTTTTGTTTCCAAAGTTCGTTGATATCTGTTGCCTTCATACCTGAAGATAAGTATAAATATTGCTTATGAATCAACCAAGGAGAAGATGAATGATAAATCGTATACGATAGAACTTCTTGTGCTGCATCTCCTTGTGAGATTACGTACTCCGTCCATTCCACAAATAGACCCTTCTGCTCTATAAAAGTTCCATGTGTAATCGTTTGATTTTCGACATCAATATCAACAAGTTGTAATGGAAAATCATCTGTTGATGCTGCCTTAAGATTAGCCTGCTTCTGTCCATACAACACCATCATGATTACGAAGAATATAAACATCGTAATTCCCATAATCGCCATATAACCAGATGAGCCATATTTCCTACAAAAGAATTTTTGCAAGCAGAAAAACGCACAATAAACAACAACACCAATCAATGGACTTATCAAAAGGCCACAATAAGATTTTAAAAATAGAGTAGAAATAACAATCGTAAATACGAAATAAAAAAGTGATTTTGGTTGAAAATACATTTGTTTTTTATTTGGATTCCCTAAATATAACTCACCTGTACTTTCATATTTACTACGCAATAATTGATATATTTTCTTATCGTGAAAGTACAGAAAAAATGGTGAAAGTATGAAAAGAAACCAACCAAGTTCAATTGTAAGATTTCTGTATTCCAGAAGTTCAAAAATATTAGGATTGAGTAAAACCGAGTTAATAATATAAATAGCGAACAAAGGTAATACTATTCGAGCAAATTTTAGGTCATCTTTCCTTACCGCAAACGCATTATCTAGTTTTTCTTCTTTTGTTGCGATATCTACGGCATCTTCTTTCACTTTATAGAAAATAATCCAGCGTTGATAGGCGTCAATATATTGCCATCCAGCCTCTTTACAATAACCCAAAAAGTCCTCAGAATTTGGATTTAAACCTTGATCTTCCTCTTGTTGCTCGTTAAAGACATACGCATCATACGTAATATCTTTTGGTTCTCCTTTTTCAAATTTTAGTCCAAACCCAAATCCTTTAAAATGGTATCCCTGTAATGACATTTCATGAAGATAACTAGCAAAAACATCTGATTCAAAATAATTATAATAGACAAACTTATGAATCATATTCCCTCCACTAATATCGAGTATCGATATTCATCTACCCAAAATATAATATCGAGTATCGATATTGTCAAGTAAAATAAAATCACCCCTAAGCAGAGATGATTTCATCTAATGTAATATCATGTGATTCAATATCTATTTGATCAACTTCTTGTTCCTGAAATGCAACACCTATTCTATTTCTACAATTCAGTAGAACTGAATCATAGTACCCTTTTCCATATCCTGTACGATGATTCTTTGAGTCATAGCTACTTAATGGAACAATCATCATGTCTATCTTTTGAACTGGAATCATTTCCGTTACATTTGGTTCTAATAAGCCAAATGGTGCTGGTACTAAGTCATGATTAGATTTAATTTGATATAATTGCAAAGTATTCTCCACTACTTTTGGAACACATACTGTAATATCATTCGCAAAACAATACTTAAGAATTTCCGATGTGTTTAATTCATCCTTGATAGAAACATAACATCCGATTACCATGCCTGCATGAATTCTCGAAATTACTTCTTGAGATACCACATGACTTTTTTGGTTACGCTCTTTCAAAGATAATAAAGCACGCGCTTGTAATCCTTTCGCACGTGCAATCTTTTTATCCAACGGAGCCACTCATATCCAGTTTCATCAACTGGTTCAATTCTACTGCGTATTCCATCGGTAATTCTCTCGTAAACGGCTCTAGGAATCCCATGACAATCATTTCTGTTGCTTGTTCTTCACTTAAACCACGTGACATCAAATAGAATAATTGGTCTTCAGAAATCTTGGAAACCTTCGCTTCATGTTCGATAGTAGAAGAATTATTCATATTTGAGTTTGTAGGAATCGTATCACTCTTAGAAATATTATCTAAAATTAAGGTATCACATTCAATGTGTGCCTTTGAATTTCTCGCAGCTGGCGTAAAGTGTACTTCATCACGGAAATTAGTTACACCGCCATTACGTGATACTGACTTAGAAATAATGGAGGAGCGCGTATTAGGAGCTGCATGAATCATCTTAGAACCAGTATCTTGGAACTGCCCCTTTGAACCTACACCAATTGAGATACAAAGACCAGTCGCATCTTCTCCTGCAAGAATGCAAGATGGATACTTCATAGAAATTCTAGAACCGATATTACCATCAATCCATTCCATCGTTCCACCTGCATCAACTCTTGCACGCTTTGTTACTAAGTTTAGGATATTGCCTGACCAGTTTTGTACAGATGAATAACGACACTTCGCATTCTTACCAACATATACTTCAACAACTGCCGCATGGAGAGAATCCTTAGAGTACTGTGGTGCTGTACAGCCTTCTACATAGGAACATTCAGCCCCATCATCAACGATAATGATTGTTCTTTCAAATTGTCCCATGGATTCAGAGTTAATACGGAAGTAAGACTGTAACGGTTTCTCTAATTTAACACCCTTAGGTACATAGATAAAACTACCACCAGACCATACTGCACTATTTAATGCAGATAACTTGTTATCACCAGCACTTACAATCTTTCCAAAGTATTGCTTAAAGATTTCTGGATGTTCCTTTAATGCGGAGTCAATATCCAAGAAGATAACACCCTTCTCTTCAACTTCCTTAAGCATGTTGTGATATACAGCTTCTGATTCGTATTGAGTTGTGACACCCGCTAAAAACTTACGTTCAGCTTCCGGAATACCTAACTTTTCAAATGTATTCTTTACTTCTTCAGGAACTTCTTCCCAACTCTTTTCTGTTTCTTGGGAGACTTTACGATAGTAAGTAAAATCTTGGAAGTCAATTTCACTTAAATCTGGCCCCCATTTAGGCATAGGCTTCTTCATGAAGATATGATATGCATCTACACGTTTTTGTGTCATCCATTCAGGTTCATGCTTATATGCTGAGATTTGTCTTACAACTTCTTCAGAAATGCCCTTACCTGTATCAATGATGGACTTCACATCATCATGGAAACCGTATTTATAATCATCTTGGGAAGAAAGAACTGCTTCATCTTCAGAGGTTAGCTTAATCTGTTCGCTCATTTCTTACCCTCACTTTCATCAATCATCTGTTCAATCGCATCCCAACCAATAGTTGCACATTTAATGCGATTGGCTTGTTTATATACATTCTTCAAAGCAACTGCTTCTTGTAAAAGTTCTGGATCATATGGTTGCTCGTGAATCATCGCAAAATAATTCTGAATAATTACACGCGCCTCATCCAATGTTTTTCCCTTTAACAAATCAGTCATCATCGAAGTACTCGCTGTTGAAATTGTACAAGCAACACCTTCAAAGCGAATATCCTGTATTACACCATCCTTGATATCAGACTGCACTGTAATATCGTCAATACAGCTATCTGAAGCCATATGTACAGATAAGTAACGATCGTCTTTTACCAATTTATGATTATGTGGATATTGATAATGATCCATAATCAATTCACGTAATATCTGCGGATCATTAATAAAATTTTCTACTTCACTCATTGTTTGTACTCCTTTAGAAGAAGATGCCAACTGCATTTTCTAAACTGATGTTCTTTGCAACTTCAATAAAACGATCCACTTCTTCTTTTGTATTGTAAAAATATAACGATGCACGAATTGTCTGGTCTGTGCCAATTACTTCATGTAAAACCTTCGCACAATGATTACCAGAGCGTACCGCAATGTGACTCGCACCAAGATAGCCAGCCGCATCCTGTGCAAATACACCCTTTGCATTAAATGTGATAGGTCCAGAAGTATTATTAGGATTATAGAACTCGATATTATCCAATTCTTTTAACTTTTCCGCAAAGTACGCACGGAGTTCCTTTTCATATGCACTGATATTTTCCATACCAATAGACATAAGATACTCTGCAGCTGCACCTAATCCAATAACACCTTCAATATTTGGTGTACCTGCTTCAAATTTAATAGGCGCATTCTTCAGAATCACATCAGCATCTGAAGTAAAGCGTGCATTCATGCCACCACCAAGCAATAACGGTTCCATACGATCTAGTAATTCAAACTTACCGTAAAGAACTCCTACTCCATCTGGTCCACACATCTTGTGTGATGAAAAGCCCAAGAAATCAATATCAAGTGCCTTAACATCGATTGGATGATGCGGAACACTTTGGGCTCCATCCACAACCATCAATGCGCCAACTTCATGTGCTAAAGTTGTCATCTGCTGAATCGGTTGTAATGCACCCATTACGTTAGTAACGTGTGCAAGTGTAACAACCTTTACCTGAGAATTTAATAAATTTTTATATTCATCCATGATAACCACACCATGGTTATCAACTGGAATATATTGAATTTCTATACCCAATTCTTTTTCCAAGCGATACCAAGGTAAAAGATTACTAGCATGTTCATTGAGCGTTGTTAAAACAATATCGCCCTTCTTTAGCCAGCCCTTACCTAGTCCATACGCTATCTGATTCAATGTAGCAGTAATATTCGCTGTAAACGCTACTTCGCAAGGCTCGCAGTTGATAAATCTAGCAATAATCTTACGCGTATTGTCATATGCACGATCAGCTTGAATTGCTGTTTCATAATCACCACGTTCAACATTTGAAGTGAAGTTGCAATAAAAATTACAGATAGCATCGATTACAGCTTTCGGTTTGTATGTTGTCGCACCATTGTCAAAATAAATTAACTCAGGATGATTTACAATCATCGGAAAATCTTGACGAATCTTTTCTACATCAATCATAAGTTTGCTAACTTTGCCTCCATTTCTGCGCGGAGTTCTTGCTGAAGTGTTTCATCACTTAAAAATTGAGTGATTGGATACATATAACCAGAACTAATCAAAGACGTACATTGGCGTTGATCTAGACCGCGCGATTGTAAATAGTATAGCTGTTCACGGTCAATTCTACCAATCGTTAAAGCATGGCTAGCCTGTACATCATTTTCATCAATCAATAACTCAGGAATAACGGTAGAACTTTGTCCATCATCAAAACACATTACGCGTGACTTCTGATGGCTTTCTGAGCGAGAAGCACCCTTAACAATCTTACCTATCGCATCGATATATAACTTACCGCCATTTAGTACAACTGCGAAGTTATCGATATTCGCTAATGTACGTTGGGCAAAATTTACGATATTCTGCTTGTAGTTTTTATCAGATGCGACTAGTGACGAAGACACAAGATGACCATACGCACCTGGTTCTCTTAGAGCCATATATGTATTACGCTTCACTGGATATGGATTCACTTCACAATGAGCAACTTCGACATTTGCATTGCGTAACACTTCATGTGTCTCATCAATCTCAATCATATGCTCATTGTCATTCCAGAACAGATATTTAACTTGTGCATTAGCGTAAGCAAATGTACGAATACGTAATTTACCGCAGTTTTTGATACGTACAAACACTTCATATTCGCCCGCATCTGCACTGAAAGTTAATTCAATATCACGCTCCGTATCAATTTCAAATTGACTAAAAGAATCGCGTAATTGAATATCTGTATCAACATGAATCATTTCCATTACTTTTTAGCCTCTGCTTCTGCGGCATTACGAACAGCACAACTACCAATTGTACTAGCTGGACGATGAGCAGCCTTCTTTTCGCGAGGTATTTCAATACCATATTCAGCGTAAATCCAATCATAGCCGTCTGTATCAATCTTACGAGCTAACTGACCATCTCCTTCAAGTACCACTTTTCCATCTACAAGTACGTGTGTATATTGAGGTTCAATTAATTCGAAGAAACGTTCATAGTGAGAAACAATCATTAATGACATACCCGTTTCAGCACGTAGATTATTAATAGCATTTGCAACAATATGCATTGCATCTACGTCTAAACCTGAGTCGATTTCATCTAACATCGCAAGAGATGGACGTAACATCTCCATCTGTACAATTTCATTTCTCTTCTTTTCACCACCAGAGAAGCCTTCATTTAAGAAGCGGTGGGCTAGATCTTCTTTCATCTGTAAATCTTGGATTGTCTTTTCCATAGATTTAATAAATGTAAATAATGGAACCGGAGACTCACGACGAACGTTCATCGCAGCACGTAAAAAATCACTGTTAGTAACACCTGGAATCTCTTGCGGATATTGCATCGCTAAGAATAAACCAGCAACACTTCTCTCATTTACAGGCATCGCTAATACATCTTTTCCATCATATGTAATAGAACCTTTTGTTACGGTATATACAGGATTACCCATAATCGCCGCAAGTAATGTTGATTTACCATTACCATTTGGTCCCATTAAGGCGTGTACCTCATTTTCTCCAATTGTAAGGTTTACACCCTTTAAAATTTCTTTATCTTCTACTGATACGTGAAGATCTCTAATCTCTAAAGTTTTCACACAATCACCTTCATTCCGCTACCTATTGTAACATTATCTTATAAATTCTTGGGGTTACACTATCTCATTTGTGAAATTTTTTTATTTTGTGATTCTTCACACAAACTTCAGTTTACAGAAATTGCAATTAAGCCACATTTACACTATAATTAAAAAGCGTTTTTACGTATAAAACTTTAGGAGGTATTATGAGCAAATTCTTGAAAAAGAACTGGTTTGTAATGTTAGTGGTAGCAGTCTTCCTCGCTATCAGTGTGTATTACATTTACGATACAAACAAAGGAAAATTAAAAGGTAAACAAACAAACGGAGAAGATGTCGTTTATTCTATCGATGATAACGATACAACTGCTTCTGAATTCTACGAAACACTATTTAGAACAAATGGTTCAAGTGCTGAATTAACATTGTTCAAACGTGCAATCGCAGACGCTAGTATTTCTACAACAAATGAAATTAAAGACGCAGCTGCCAAGCAAGCTGAATCCATTATCGCTAACTACAAGAACTCATATGGCAATAACTATGAAGCTAAGTTACTCAGCGATATGTCATCAACTGGTTATACAGATTTAGAAGAATACTTAATTCAACAACAAAAAGTAAATCAGTTAACAGCTGAATACGCAAAGCAGCATTTCGATGAATTAAAGATTCGTCAAGTATCTTACATCTTGATTAAGTTTACAGATAGAAACAACCCTACTGCCGAACCTACAGCAGATGAAGCAGCTAGAATGAAAGCTGTTGATGATGAATTAGCAGCTGGTGATGATTTCGCTACAGTTGCTTCCAAGCATAGTGAAGATACATCAACATCTGTTAACGGTGGTGTATTAGGTGTTATCGATAAGAACACATCTACATTGGATGCTGCATTCTTAGAAGCATCCCTCGCTCTCAATGAAGGTGAAGTAAGTAAGTGGGTACGTTCTTCTAACTTTGGTTATTTCAAGATTATTGCGAATGCTACAACACAAGCTAAGCTTGAAGAAGTTGCTGGAGATAATCCTTACTTAACATTAGTTCAAAACTACGATACAACTCTTTCAAATCAGGCACTATGGTCAAAAGCTGAAGAATTAGGCATTGATTTCAAGGGTAATGATGAACTTGAAAGTTCAATTAAGAAAGCTATGGGAATTAAGACAGAAAGTGAGGAAACAAAATAATGACAAAGTTTAAGAAACTTACTGCCGTTGTTTGTGCTGCTATCCTCTTATCTGGATTAACTGGATGTAGTGATGCAGTAGCAAAATTAAAAGATAGTAATGAAGTAATCTTCTCCATTGGTAAGAAGAATATTACAAAGGGTGATGTATTCACATTAATGAAGCAGAACGCCGGTGCTACTACTGCTGTCAATGAAGCAAGTAAAGCAATCGCCGTAGCAGAAATTGAAGTTACAGATAAGATGCAAAAAGAAGCAGAACAAAGCCTTGCAAACTATAAGTCTATGTATGGTGATACATTTGCTTCCTATATGAAAAATAACAACTTGGATGAAGAATCATACCTGAAGGAATACCTTATCCCTTCTCTTCAGGCTAAGGAACTAACAAAGAAATATATCGATGAGAACTTCGACTCTCTAGTAGATACATACAAGCCAGTAAAGGCTACAGTATTAACCTTTACTGCCCAAGCAGATGCTGATGCAGCGTTAGCTGACTTAAAAGGTGGTAACACTGATTTTGCTGCAGTATCTACAGCCCACAACGGAACAGGTACTCCTGTATCACAGATTTACACAACTGAATCATCCGACTTAGATGCATTAGTACGTACTATCATCACCTCAAATAAACCAAGCGATCCTTGGACAGAGTCACCTGCTAGTGATGGTGCGAAATTCTATGTTATCAAGGTTGATGAAAACGATGCTTCAAAGATAAAGGATGATGTGGATACAGCACTACAGAAGATTAATCAGGTTTCTGCAGACGCATCAACATACTTCTTCAAGAAGCACAACTTCCACATCTACGACAAGACTATCTACGACTCCATCAAGGACAAGTATCCAGATATTCTAGTACAAGATATGAAATAAAAGTCGCAAAATCATGCGACTT
>JABZLM010000072.1 GCA_015256775.1 Solobacterium sp.
GAGAGCATGGTTTTCCATCGCTCTCCCTTTTTTTATACTTTTTATGGGTTTAGATGTTATAATATTATCCATGAAAAGCATAGATAAATATCAATCACGAATCCGCATACTGATTGGTCTTTTTTCAATTTTGTTTGGTGTTTTATTTATCTTATTGATTAAGTTAATATTTTTTACACCGCGTACTTTATCTGAAAAAGATTGCCAAGATTGTTTATCCGCTATACAGACGAATCAGAATAGTTCTGTAGTGACTACGCCAACACCTACTCCTACAACGACACCTAATTCAACGCCTGAACCAACTGTTAAACCAACAGTCGATACAACTACTGTATCGTCTATTCAGAAGATTACAAATAAGAGTCATCCAATTGATCCTGGATATATACCAGCTGATTTGACTAAAGTTAATGTGAATTCCAACGGTACCCAATACTTACGTAGTGAAGCTGCAACTGCATTAACAAACATGTTTGAGGCAGCTCGTAAGGATAATATCAATTTATACCTAGTGAGCGGTTATCGTTCATATGAGCAACAGCTAGAATTGTATAATACTTATGTAGCAACTGACGGTAAGGCATTAGCTGATCAATATGATGCGATTCCTGGTGCTTGTGAACACCAACTTGGTTTGGCGGTCGATTTATCTGATGATAATCGGAATCATGATATTGATGATTCCTTTGAATCAACAGCCGCGTATCAGTGGTTATTAAAGCATAGTTATGAGTACGGATATATCTTCCGCTTCCCTCGTGGAAAAGAAACGATTACTGGTATTGCCTACAATCCATGGAGTTTCAGATATATCGGTGTTGAAGAAGCCAAGAAAGTTTATGATTCAGGGCTTACATTAGAAGAGTTTTATAAAGTGACTGATTAAGGAAAGATAGCATCTTTCCTTTATGTTTTTTTTAAATTTAGTGTAAAATAGTCAAGTATCTTTTTGGAGGTAGAAATGGTTAAGCAATTAATGAAAAGTATTCGTGAGTTTAAGCTAGCAACAATACTAACACCAACCTTTGTAATAGGTGAAGTTATCATTGAGGCATTGATTCCATTTTTAATATCCTTATTAATCAATGATATTAAAGCAGGTTGTGATTTATCAGTGATTTTAGGATATGCATGGAAGTTAGTTGCCTTATCACTGCTTTCACTATTATGTGGATACTTAGCAGGTATCTATTGTGCAAAGGCTAGTACAGGATTTGCGCGTAACTTACGTTATGATATCTTCACTAATATCCAGAAATTTTCATTTTCAAATATTGATAAGTTCTCATCTGCATCACTCGTTACTCGATTAACGACTGATATTCAAAATGTGCAGATGGCATTTATGATGATTATTCGTACTGCTGTACGTGCTCCACTCAATTTAATATTCTCCTTTACAATGGCATATATTATGGGTGGGACAATGGCAGTTATCTTTTTAATTATCATTCCTTTCTTAGGCATTGGTTTATATCTAATCGTTAGATCAGTTATGCCTATCTTCAAGAAGGGATTTCCTCTATTTGATAAGATTACACGTATTGTAGAAGAAAATGTAAAGGGTATTCGTGTTGTGAAATCCTTTGTGCGTGAAGACTTTGAAATTAACAAATTTGATGAAACATCAAATGATATTCGTAAAATGTTTACACGTGCAGAGCAGATTATCGCTTTGAATAACCCATTAATGCAGATAAGTATTTATGCGGTTATGTTATTTGTATTGATGTTTGGCTCTGAAATGATCATCAAAACAAATGCTACAAGCTTAGATGTAGGACAGTTATCTACTTTGATGACTTATGGATTCCAAATCATGGTTTCCTTAATGATGTTATCGATGGTATTTGTGATGATTACTTTCTCTGAAGAATCAAGCAAGCGTATTGTTGAGGTATTAAACGAGAAGAGTTCTATCACTTCAAAGGAAAATGCAATTACAGAAGTGAAGGATGGTTGTATTGACTTCGATCATGTGCGTTTCAAATATTCACCTACAGCAGAAAGACCAGTTCTCGAAAATATCGATGTCCATATTAAATCTGGTGAAACGATTGGTATCATTGGTGGAACAGGTTCCGCAAAGTCTTCCTTTGTACAGTTGATTCCACGTCTATACGACGTTACTGAAGGTACAGTTCGGGTTGGTAAAGAAGATGTTAGAGACTATGACCTTGTGACATTACGTGATTCTGTTGCGATGGTGTTACAGAAGAACGTATTATTCTCAGGTACGATTGCAGATAATATCCGTTGGGGTAATAAGGATGCAACATTAGAAGAAGTGAAGCATGTATGTCATTTGGCTTGTGCAGATGAGTTTATCGAACAGATGCCAGATGGGTATGATACTTGGATTGAGCAGGGTGGAACAAACGTCTCTGGTGGTCAGAAACAAAGACTCTGTATCGCAAGAGCACTCTTAAAACAACCAAAGATTTTAATTATGGATGATTCAACCTCTGCTGTAGACACAAAGACAGACGCAATTATCCGTAAGGCAATGAAAGAATATATTCCAGAAACAACAAAGATTATTATTGCCCAAAGAACTTCATCTGTAGAAGATGCAGACCGTATTATCGTCTTAGATGGCGGTCAGATTGATGCGATTGGCACAAGCGAGGAATTGCTAAAGACAAATCAAATCTACCGTGAAGTATATCTATCTCAGAATAAACAAGGTACTGAGGAAATTGTGGAAGAAGGAGGTGTTCGTTAATATGAATCAGAAACAAACGAATCGTAAAAA
>JABZLM010000073.1 GCA_015256775.1 Solobacterium sp.
AACTGGTCACTCTTCTATGATTTACTTGTACAGGATATTTTGACACACAAGGAAATCAGTGAACAGAGCTATTGGTTAGGTTTATCTTCAGGTGCAGAAGAACTCTATCTACCATCTTCCACATCAGCTGCGATTTTACGTAGTATGAATCACTTTATTACCGCAATCAAAGAAGGTACTATCGTTCCATTTACCGGTCCAATCGAAACACGTACTGGCAAGCAGATTGTAGAAGCAGATTGTAGCTTACAACCATTAGATATCATTCGTATCAACTGGTTAAACAATAATATTGTTGGAGAACTTTCTTCCAACAATATCCCACGAGACGAATTAACGGAGATTAAAACAACAGATGAAGATACTAGTCATTAGTGATCAAGTAGATCCTTATCTATATGATTACTACACACCAAATAAATTAAAAGATATCGACCTGATTATCTCCTGTGGAGATTTACCAGCTAGATACCTAGAATTCCTTGTGACAGTCGCAAATAAACCACTCTTCTATGTGCATGGCAATCACGATACCGCGTATCTACGCCATGCGCCAGAAGGATGTGTTGATATAGACGGTCGTGTATATGAATACAAAGGATTACGTATTGCAGGACTTGGAGGATGTATGAAGTACAATGACTCTCCGTTCATGTATACTGAATCCGAAATGCAAAAACGCATCAACAAACTCAAGCCAAGCCTTTGGATTTCCAAAGGAGTCGATATTCTAGTCACGCATGCACCTGCCGAAGGCTATGGTGACCTAGATGATCTACCACATACAGGGTATGCATGTTTCAACGATTTACTTGAGAAGTATAAACCTGCATACATGGTACATGGACATGTACACCAAGAATACGGGCAATTCCAAAGAGAACTTACACACGAAAGTGGCACAAAGATTGTCAATGGTTATCAAAAGGCGATTATCGAAGTAGAGCCACCTGAACAAACAGAGAAGTCATTTCTATATCCATACTTCGTCACAAAATTCTAATCATCAAAAAATGGTATCCAACACATCGGATACCATTTCATTTTATATACATTACTGAACAATTACTCCATCGCGAAGAACATAGTATTCACCAACAACTTCTTCTATCTTCTCTTCCGTATCACCAAGCACATAACTACCATCTTCCATTAGATAGAATGTATGTCCTTGACTATCCGGATAGGTAACATCTTCTAGAAGCCGAAGCCCATCTACTACATCATTCTTCCAAGAAGAATAGTGAGGAAGAATCATCTTCTCTGTTAACCCTAATCCAGGTATAAACCTCTGATATGTTGGATCAATCACTTCACCTTCTAGTTCGGGTTGAGCGTAGACAAGCGTTGCACTATTCATACTACCAGCAGAACTACCGATCCAGAGTCCATTAAAGTCTTGAAGATGTTTCTTCAAATCAATCTCTTGGAAGAAAGCATTCTGTGTTGGAACATGACCACCCATTGCGATAATGATATCCGCCTTATTAACAAGTTCTTTTGTACGTTTTGCACTATTTCGATCTAAGATATCAAACCCTGATAAACATAAACCCTGTTTGTCCATGACATCCACAATCTCCTGTGCATAGCGTCTTGTCTTTTCAATCTCATCAGGAGAAGACGCAACAAGTAATGCATGGCATGGAAAGTGAACATGTTTTAACAGATCTTCAACCCAATGATATTCATTGTGAAGTTCCATCTTTGAATAATCAACTAAACTACTACATAAGTAATATCTCATATTAGTTTAAAAATATTTCCTCGTCATCTTCATCCCTATAAGGATCAAAGCAATCTCTTTGCAATATTTCTTCAACCTCAGCTAGCATCTTTTCATAATAGTGACAGCCCTGATTAATTTGGTATTCATAGCCTTCTTGTGCACCTCTTAATAGAGTATATGCAACTTCAAAGTCGCCTTCCTCTTCACCAATTGCCAAGAATCTCTTACCCATCGCAAACAATACACTTGGATACTCTAATCTAGCAACTTCTGGTAAATCATTTAAAGATTGGAAGGCTGTCATGAGATAGTATTCCGCAATCTCATCATTTTTCTTTACACCCTTGCCATGTTCATACATCGTACTTAACTTATATAAAGCATCCGTATTCTTAAAGCGTGCAGCCATCTTAAAATATGCAAACGCAAGTTTCAAATCCTTCTTACAACCTCTACCATAGTAGTAACAGTAGCCAAGGTTTGCGAGTGATTGAACATTACCCATCGATGAGGCAATACGATAATATTCGATTGCAGTATCATAATCCCCGGCACGATAGAATTCAGCACCTGTTGAATTAAAATAATCTCCATTAAAATCTTCAAGCGCTACTTTATTCTCATTTTCGAATTCAATATTCATATTCTATTCTCCTTGTCCAATAATCAATGAACATTCTTTACTCAATTATAAACCTAGATACAAAAATAAAGAAGGCATCTCGTCCATGCAGACCAAGATGTCTTCTACTTGTACATGCAAATATTGGCACTCAAAAATCAGTCGGGGTCGGGGCGACCCTCCGAAATTTCTAGGGGTCAAATTTTGACCTCTTTTTTAACAACTCGGGGATACCCTCCAAATTTACTCAGGGTCTCAGCTAATAAAAAACTCCTATGTTAGAATTCAAGTTGGAAAAAGATTGAATAATAACGATAGGAGGCGCCATATGGCTATAAATGATTTTATCATATCCACACTTAATGTTAG
>JABZLM010000039.1 GCA_015256775.1 Solobacterium sp.
TTCAGGCTTTAGCACAAGATCCAAACGCTATCGCAATGTTACCACAACCATTTGTTACTGCAGCTGCAGCTAAGAATGATAAGATTCATGCGGCATTAGACTTAACAAAGGAATGGGATGCAATCCAAAAAGATGAAAAGAATAAGAGTTCATTGATTACTGGTGTTGTAGTAGCGCGTAAAGATTTTGTGGAAGCACACCCAGAAGCGGTTGTGGATTTCTTAGAGAAGTATGAAGCATCTATTAAGTTTGTAAATGAAAATAACGATGAAGCAGCGACAATGATTGAATCATATGATATTATTGCGGCAGCAGTCGCTAAAAAAGCATTACCATTCTGCAACATTACATACATTGCTGGTAAGGAGATGAAAGAAAAACTTTCAGGTTATCTCAGTGTATTAAATGAACAGAATCCAAAGTCAGTCGGTGGCAGCTTACCGGAAGATGATTTCTATTATGGAGCTAACTAAATCAAAGATTAAAATCTGGACTATACTATTCTGGCTTCTTGTATGGCAAGCCATCAGTATGATATTAAATCAGGAGATACTACTGGTATCTCCTTTTACCGTTATTTTACGACTGACAGAATTACTAAAAACAGTGAATTTTTACCAATCTATTGTACGTTCACTTGTGAATATTAGTTTAGGTTTTATAGTAGCGATGATTGTAGGAATTCTGATGGCTATCTTTGCCACAAAGTATAACTGGTTTAAACATTTACTAGCTCCACTTATCTTTACAGTAAAGTCGATTCCTGTCGCTTCCTTTATTATTCTTGTGCTAATTTGGGTGCGATCTGCACAACTGTCAATTGTGATTTCCTTCTTGATGGTTTTTCCGATTTTCTATGAGAATGTGCGAAAAGGGATTGAGATGTGTGACCATCAGCTAATAGAGATGGCAGATGTATTTGAACTATCCAATTTCACACGTATTCGTTATATTTATACTTCAAGTATTCTTCCATACTTCCAAAATGCCTGCTCCTTAGCATTAGGACTTGCATGGAAATCAGGTATAGCAGCCGAAGTTATTGGTTTACCAAAGTTTTCGATTGGTGAACACTTACAACAGGCAAAGGTATATTTTGATACAGCTGATTTATTTGCTTGGACACTTGTTATTATTATTTTAAGTACAGTACTGGAAAAACTTGTGATGACTTTCATACGTCTGTTGATTAAGTATATAGAAACGGAGTGTTTATGATGGATACAATTCAATTACAGAATATTTGTAAAACATTTGATCAACATCCCGTTTTTATAAATTGGAATCAAAACTTTAAAACGGGGATGGTACACGTCCTTAAAGGTCCATCTGGCTGTGGTAAGACAACACTGTTAAGAATGTTAATGGGTTTAGAAATACCAGATTCAGGCACAATCACACCATTACAGAACTATCGTAAAGCAGCGGTGTTTCAAGAAGATAGACTCTGTGAGAATTTAAGTGCCATGCAGAATGTTTTGATGGTAGTAAATAATCAATCTAAGAAAGATTTACTTGATCAATTAAAACAAGATTTTTATCAAGTAGGACTAGATGATATGTTTCAAAAAGTATCTACTTTATCTGGTGGTATGAAGCGCAGAGTTGCAATTTTACGTGCTATGTACGCAAAGGCAGATATCATATTCTTTGATGAACCTCTCAAAGGATTAGATGATACTACTAAAGAAAAAGTCATGCTGTTTATCAAAGAACGAATCAAAGATAAGACAGTCTTTTGGGTAACGCATGACGTAGATGAATATACAGTTTTTGATAAATATCAGCTACATGAATTATAATGAATGTAGCTTTTTATATGAGGATAAAATCATGTTTAGTAAGAAACCGATTTATGTAAAAGTCTATGCAAATCATTGTAGTAAAGCACTACTGTTTCAAAGCGAAGATGAATCAATTCAACCAAGAGATATTGTGATGGTTTCTATGAACGAGAAAGAAGTTCCGGCAATGGTTGTACAAGTTTCTCGTAAGATAAAGAATATAAATATAAATCCAGAGTTTATCTTACGCAAAGCAGGATTCTTTGAAAGAAATAAACTATCTACAGATGTTCGTAATCGTGTGAAGAATGAAGAACTTGCATGGATCGATGAGATTGAATATTGGAATGCGATGGATTAGGAATGAGGCTATATGAAAACAGAGATTAATAAAATCATTGACGCACAACAAGATGAGATGATTGCATTAGGCAAAGAGTTGTTTATGCATCCAGAACTTGGTTATAAAGAATTTGAAACAAAAAAGATGGTTCAAGAAGAACTTGCTAAGTATGGCATTCATGCGGAAGCGGAATATTTTGAGACTGGCTTTCAAGTAAGCATTGGAGAAGGGAAGCCACATATTGGACTAATTGCGGAACTAGATGCAATTCCTGTAGAAGGACATCCATGTTCAAATCCAAAGGACCATGCGGCACATGCATGCGGACATAGTACGCAAGTCACAATTATGGTGAATGCAATCATTGCGTTAAAGAAATCAGGTTTATTAGATAAAAAAGGAAAAGTAACATTGTTCTTTACACCAGCAGAAGAATATACCGATTTAGACTATCGACGCAAACTCATTCAAGAAGGGAAAATTCAATACATCGGTGGAAAGATGAACATGCTAGAAGCTGGTGTATTTGATGGCTGTGACTGTATTATTCACTTACATGCGATGGGTTCTACATATGCGTATGGCTATGGTTCTTCACTTGCTGGATTTAAATACAAAAAAATTATCTTCAAAGGAAAAGCGTCACATGCAGGGGTATTACCACATTTAGGTATCAATGCGCTCAATGAATTTACATTATTCAATGCGGCTCTAGGAATGTTACGTGAAACTTTTGAAGAAAAAGATATGGTACGTGTACATGGGATTCTTACAAAGGGTGGAGATACGATTAACAGTGTTCCTTCAGAAGTAATCTATGAATGTTATATTCGTACCTTAAATCAAGATAAATTATTAGAAATTGATCACCAGATTACATCGATGGCACAACATTGTGCTGCCGCATTAGGCGGAAACGTAGAGTTTGCGGATATGATAGGTTATCTACCATTTACACCAAATCCAGTACTTAGTGAAGTTGCACATCAGAATATCTTGGATTACACAACAGAAGATAAAATCATTGCAAATGAAAGAAGTATTGCAGGTGGTGATGTTGGTGATGTATCCTGTTTCTATCCGATGATTCAGTTTGGATATAATGGTTTTAGTGGTGCAATTCACGGGGTGGATTTTAAGATTGTAGACTCATATAAAGCATTTATAGAACCAGCAAAAATTGTATGTGGATGTATCGTTGATTTATTGGAGAAACCAGAGTTAATTGAACAAATCAAAGTTTCTCATCACAGTATGGATAAAGAAGTATATAAAACATATCTACAAGGAAAATAAATTGAGAGAGAACTGCTATCAAAAGATAGCAATTCTTTTTAAAAAATATTTGACTATTGGTCAAAAATCTATATGATTAAATTGTGAGTAATAAAGGGGGAAATTCAAATGACAGATACAGAAAAGAATGCAAGCATGGTTTGTCCAAAATGTGGTGCGAACTTAAAGATTGAGGCATATAACGATAATTACGATCAAATCGTATGTCCGTATTGTGATTACAAGAGAATTGAACCAAAGAGAAAGTCCACTGCAGAGCAGATGGAACATGAAGAAAACATCGTCTATGCAAAAGAAAAAGGATATTTGCGTGCAAATGATGAAATTGAAGAGATTAAAAAGAGACGTACTCGCAAGAGAATCGGAATTTCGATTAGTATATTATTATTTGCGGTGATTATTTTTAATTTTATTGAAAAGATGAATCGTCCTAAGGTTGATCCATTTTCTAACGTAACCATTGAATGCTCAGGTATTGATGGTAAAGGGAAATGTCAAATGAAATTAGGAGATACCAAAGATGATAAAGGAAAAATCGTTAATACAGGTAAAATCAAATATCAGATTTCTAAAACTGATGAATTCTCAAATGATGATACATTTACAGTGACAGCAGAAAGTGATACATATCAACTGACAGAAAAATCAAAGGTGTATACTGTTAGTGGTCTTGATGAATATCTGAAAAATGTAGATGAACTGAGTCAAGATAATATTGATTTATTTGTTTCAGAAGCTCTAGCAAAACAACCTGATGTTACTAAGAATTCATCTGGTGCTACATTTAACTCCATAAAAGCCAAAAAACTCATCGTTATGTCTAGTGACCAAAATAGTACAGTCTATGTGATTTCTGAAATTAACTATACGTTACAGGATGGTACAAATGTTTCGTATTATCTTTCTACATACTTTAAAAATGTAGTGCTTAGAAAGAACAGTAGTGGTGAATATTCTGTGGCTCATGGAGAATCGATGTATACTGGGAATATGATTAATCTAGTTGGTAGTAGATTCTTTACTGGATATGCAAGCCAAGAGGCAGCTGAAGCAGCAGCTAGAACAACACAAACACCAGATTCAGACTATTCCGCAATTGATATTAAGTAAAATACGTCAGAGTAGTTAACTATTTTAACTACTCTGATATTTTTGTCTTATACTAGTAACAAGGAGTAACTTTATGATTGATTTATTATGCCTGCTTGAATTTTATAATACATACGAAACGGATGAAATCTATCATAAGATTGCTGAGAAAATGTTAGAGAATTTCTCTGTTGTTTCAGAAATGTCGATTTCTGAACTAGCAGAATTCTTATTTGTTTCACAGTCTACAATCTATCGTTTTGTTAAAATGATGGGATATGAAAACTATAATCAGATGAAAGCTGGACAAATCACATTCTTAGAGAATTATTATTTACAAGGAAGGTATACCTCAAAGAATGCGAAGATTCATCGCTTTGATAACTATATCGACTACATGTTTGAAAAGATACATGTATTAAAAGAAAAGAATATCCATATACAAGTAGAACAACTGATTGAGATGATACTATCCTCAGATGAAATCATATTTGTTGGAATGCCAATGCCTTCATTTGTATGGAGATTACAGATGGAGCTTGTGATGTTAAAAAAGAAAACATCGGCATTTTTAAACCCTGAAAACCAATATCAAGCTATCATGCATGCAAAATCAAATACACTGGTTATTGGGATTCAGTATTTAATAGATAGCTCTATCTTTTATTCCAATATGGTAAAGGATATTAAAAATCATAAATTTAAATCTGCAGTTATCTATACATCAAAATTAGCATCATATATTAAAAATGTCGATTTACCAATTTATATTGATGGAGATAATAATGAGAGTGATCTCTTTTTGATGGAGTTTATATTTAACTATATAGGACATCGTCTGAATACGATGATTCTAGATAAGCCAAATTGTATTAATTTATAAAGTTATACAATGTAACATAAATTAGAAATGATAGTCTTTCTAAATCAGATTTTCATTTTTCCGTTTAGAAATTTTAAAAAAACTAACTTGTTATATATTTAACATATAGTTCGGAGGAAAAGTATGAAAAAAGCATTATTAGGAGCTATCGTTTCTTTTTCGTTGTTCTTAACAGCTTGTGGTGGTAGTTCAAAAGGCTATAACTTTAAGGCTGGAACATATGAAGGTAGCGGTACAGGCAAAAATGGTTCCATTAAAGTATCAGTAGAAGTAACAAATGATAGTATTAAAAAGGTGGATATTCTTGAACAAAATGAGACACCATCGATTGCAAAGGACGCATTAGAGAAGATTCCGCAAAATATTGTAAAAGAGCAAAGCCTGGCCATTGATACAATCAGTGGCGCAACAATTACCAGTCAAGGAATTTTAGATGCGGTTAAGGATGCGTTATCCTCTTCTGGTGTAGATATGGATAAGTTAACGCAAAAGACTACTTCGACAAATAATCAAGTAGAAGAAGTGGAAGCAGATATCGTTGTCATTGGCGCAGGTGGAGCAGGTACTGCAGCAGCTTTACGTGCAGCACAAGAAGGCAAGAAAGTTATGTTGTTAGAAAAGACCGCAACACCAATGGGTGCTAGTACACTGGCTGGTGGTATGTTTGCGGCTGATAGCCGTCTACAACAGGAACAAGGCAAAACAGTAGATAAGAGTTGGCTATACGAACAATATTACAAAGCTTCGAATGGATATATGAATTCACAGTTGGTAGATCATATTATTGATGAAGCTGGTAATACAGTGAACTGGTTATTAGATAATCATATGGAACTAAATTTGGTTGATGCAGGTTCAGGTGCTGCATATAACCATGTAGGCATGCCTGCAACATTACATGGCTACAATGAAGGTGGTAGTGTTGCACTGAAGAAACTTGTACAAGAATTTGAAAATGCTGGAGGAGAAGTACGTTGGTTAACGCCAGCTTATGAAATTCAAAAAGATGAAAATGGTGTAAAAGCAGTGCTTGCCAAGAAGGAAGATGGCTCAACACTAAAAATTAATACAAAGGCTGCTATTATCGCTACTGGTGGATATGGTGGTAATAAGGAGATGCTAGAAAAGTATATTGGTGATCAATATACTTTAGGTGAAGTTGCACAAAATACAGGTGATGGTATCAATATGGCTTATAGCTTAGGTGCAGGAAGATCTGGTTTAGGTGTAACACAATATTTCTGGGAGACTTTTAAGCCAGAAGAAATTGGCCAACTTTCGCAAATACTTGGTGAAGATTGGTTCTCAATGACTACATTTACCATGTTTCCATTCTTACGTGTTAATTCACTTGGTCAACGTTATTCTGATGAAACAAAGGTAACTTCATTCGCAGAACATGGCGGGGAGATTGCCCAACAACCAGGACAGTATGAGTACGCTATCATTGATAGTTCTATTCTTAAGAAGATTGCGCATAATGGTGTAGCAGTGATTGAAGATCAGTATGCATCATGGGTTGGCAATGAACAATTCTATATGGAATTCAATGAACCAAATAGCACTGACGCAATGTATGCTCAACAACATACACCGATTGACTTTACGACGACATTAGATAAACTTTTAGACACAAAGGTTGTATATAAAGGAAATACAATTGAAGAACTTGCGAAGGCAATGGATGTGGATGCGAATACTTTACAAGCATCTGTAAATCAATACAACCAAGCAATTGCGACTGGACATGATGATGCGTACGCTGCTAATACAAATCGTCTTGTCGAGGTGAAAGAAGGCCCATACTACGCTGTGAAGTATGTTGCTAGAAATCTAGGCACTTTAGGTGGTATTCGTATCAACGAAAACATGCAAGTACTAGACAGAGACTTCAATGTCATTAAAGGTCTATACGCTGCTGGTGCAGATGCTGGTGGAATGTATGGGAAGGCGTATGTGGATTTTGAAGGTGGTACTTTAGGATTTGCATACACATCTGGAAGACTTGCGGGAGAACAAGCAGCCAAAGATATCAAGTAAACGTTATCCATGTGATAACGTTTTTTATACATACATGCATGTATAAAAACCTATTTCCTATTATGGTGATATCTTTGTTATAATAGACTGCAGAGGGTTAACTACATGACATATTTTTTTCGCTATGAACCAGATGGGGTTCATAACATGTCTATCTTCATCATACGAATTGTATTTATAGCGGTTTTGTTATTTGCGCATACGCAAAAACATAATAAAAAATTGTTAAAGATTTCTTTAACACTTGGATTATTCTTACAAGTAGTTTTGTTTTTCTGGTATTCTGGAAACCCAGTTTTATTTATGAAAGAAGGACTACCAATGTATCATTGTCGATTATCCGCAATCATGCTTGCGGTATCTTACTTCTTGAAGAAAGAAAAGTGGATGCGATACTTTGCATGGCTAGGTTTACTTGGCGCAATCATTGCATTCTCATTTCCAGATCCATCTCCATTCCTATGGCCACACATCACCAATATTACGTATATTGGCAGTCATATGTTACTGGGGATGTCTGCAGTCATCATTTTGTGTCAAGAGGAAATTGAACTGAATATAAAAGATATTTTCTTATATACAGTAACGATGAATCTTGTGATTTCTTTTGTGAATCATTTTATGGGGAGTAACTACGGTTATCTAAAAGCTTTACCAAAAATGTTTCCCTTTGATTTTATGCCAATACAGTTATTCTTTATACTTTCTGTACTCATAAGTGTCATAATTATCGTTACAGAAAAGATATATCTGTATATTCATGGAGACCATCATAAAAATGTTGAGGAAGACATCATTATTTAATGGTAAAATAAATAAGTATTATAGTTTAAAGAGGAGATTTTATGGACGATATCAAGCAGGGATTTAGAAGGTATTTTAAAGCAGGAAACCAAGGAATTATTCTTTCTTTGATTGCTTGCATTATTGGTATTGGTTTGATGACATTACCAAGAGTAATGCCAAAGTTGTTAGCAAATAAAAACAGTGCATTGATGTTTAACGCTGATGATAGTAAGCAGGATGGTAAATATACTTACATCGATATTATAGCAATTGATGATTATAGTGCTTATCAAGGTTCAGATTATTACTATGTAGCAGTTGATACAGATCGTTTATTAAACGTCGTTAAGATTGATCAAAGCATCTACAATCAGATGAAGGAACAACAAGCCTACTGGTCAACACGTGGTGATGACACAACTGGAGAGTTAGCACCAAAGCCATATCGCTTATATGGTGTACAGAAGTATTTGTCAGATGAACACATCAACGCTATTGCGGGTGCTTACAATAAAACGAATGCAGAGATGCGTAAGTATGTAGGCTCTTACTACTTCTCTAATGGGGTTGAATCCAATAAGGATACCGTCAGAGTATTATTCTTAGTAGGTATTGTATTTACTATTGGTGGTGCAGTTTCCGCATTTGAATGCAATAAGAAAAACAAGAATATTGAAAAGACAATCGCATACCTTGAAAGTACAGGTAGACTATATGAAGCGTGGAATGAATTACAGACATACTTACAAACGCATAAGGATAGCTATTGTGTCATTCTAGATAACTATGTAGTTTCGAAACAGAACGGTATGATGAGACCATATGAAGATATTCTTTGGGCATATCGTTATGTCATGAGAAGAAACTTCGTTGTCGTAAATCAATACGCATTATGTCGTTTGGTTGATGGTGACAAGATGGAACTGACACCTCCAGGCTTTGGTAAGAAGGGCGCAATTGAGGAAATCTTAAATACAATTGCGATGAAGAATCCTTCTGTTCTATTAGGTTATACAAACGAAAACCAACGTGCATATAATGAAATGACAAAACGTTAAAGAAGATATGTTCTTACAGAAATGTAGGAACATATTTTATTTTTCGCAGAAGATACGCATGAATGGGTATGCTATAATGAAAGCCAAATGAGAGTGGGATTCTATGATTAAAGAGCGTCAATTTTATCAATACTTAGTAGCGATGATGATACCTCTTGTGATTCAAGAGATTATAAATTTCTGTGTACAAATGCTAGATACAGTCATGGTTGGATCTTTGGGGGATGCGGCAGTATCGGCAGTCACCTTGGCAGGACAGCCATATTTTATATTTAATGTCTTTGCGTTTGGCTTGACTTCTGCTGGGGCAGTTATGATTTCTCAATATTGGGGACAGAAGAATATCGAAAAGATCAAACATATCATGAGTGTTATGTTATGGTCAGTTATCGTCGTATCTGTACTATATATGGGAGCTTGTTGGTTATTTCCACGACAAATCATTCATATATTTGCAAGTGATGAAAAGTTAGTAGAACTTGGTGTATCCTATCTTCAAGTAGTTGTTGTTTCATATCTATTGAATGGATTATCCATGTGGTACTTCTCATCATTATCCGCAAAGGAAAATGTTAAAATCAGTGCAGCTGTATATACGGGATCTTTCTTTGTTAATCTAATCTGTAATTTTCTTTTGATTTATGGAAACTTTGGTTTTCCAAAGTTAGGCGTTGTTGGAGCCGCAATTGGTACGATTGTCGCAAGAGCCTTCCAACTTGTATGTGCAAGTATATATGCGCGATATCACGAAAAGGATATTCGATTTGGCTTGCGTGATATTTTCGATTTTGATAAAACAATGATTCCTACTTATTTCCATTTAAGTTTGCCTGTGATTGGGGATGATTTGATTTGGAGTTTGGCGGTATCTACACAGTTAGCCATCATCGGTAGGATGAGTAGTGATTATGTTGCGGCTGCTTCTATTGCGAGTGTTGCCCAACAATTTGTAATGATTCTTGTCTATTCCATGGCGAAAAGTGCTACGATTACTACAGGAAAAGCAGTTGGGCAAGGAAATTATGAGCGCGTTAAACAAATTGGTAGAACCTTTTTGGTGTTATCTGCGTTTGTAGGCATCCTTGCGTGTGGAGTTGTACTTTTCATACGTACACCAGTATTATCTCTTTACCCAAATGTAACAGTTGAGACTAAGAATCTTGCGTATCAGTTTATGACTGTTATCGCTGGTATTATGTTATTTACAGGAATTGAAAATACGTCAATTGTAGGGATTTTACGTGGTGCAGGGGATATGCATTATGCATTCCGTATTGATGCCGGTTGTATGTGGTTTATTGGCTTACCAATGGGATTACTTGCGGCCTTTGTTTGGAAATTACCTGTTACGTATGTATATTTCTTCTTGCGCTTCGATATTATTTTCAAAATTATTCTATGTATTCGTCGTATTTTAAAGGGCGAATATATTAAAGACTTTACACGTGACCCTGCATCCTAGGAGGTATTTATGTATTACGGAAATATAAAAGAATATGACATTGCGGATGGTCCGGGGGTGCGTGTATCACTCTTTGTATCGGGTTGTACAAATCGTTGTAAAGGGTGTTTTCAACCACAGACATGGAGTTTCTGTTATGGCAATTTATATACCGAAGAAGTTGAAAATCGTATTCTAGATGCTCTAGGAAGAGAGTATATACAAGGACTAACACTTCTTGGTGGAGAACCATTTGAACCAGAGAATCAGGTAGAGCTTGTCAAACTTCTTCGTAAAGTAAAACAGCGCTATCCAGAAAAAGATTTATGGAGCTATACAGGCTTTGTCTATGAACGTGACCTTGTAAAGGGTGGAAGAAGACATACTGAAGTTACTGATGAAATGTTGGACTTATTAGATGTTTTGATTGATGGACCATTTATGTGGCAGAAGAAGAATCTTCGTCTGATGTATCGTGGCTCAGAAAATCAACGTGTGATTGATCTTAAGAAAACCCGCAAAGAGGGGAAGGTTGTACTACTAATCGAATGAGAGTGGAAAAAAGAATTCCATTCTCTTTTTTACATGGTATAGTAATGATTGCATGGCCGTAAAAGATTAGATATATTCGCCATGTATGTACTAAAATGTTGTATTTGGAAATAAAATATAAAAGGATTTTATCTAGATAATGTAGATAAAATAGCAGTATTCTTTGATGGTTATCTATGTTCAAGAATACGGCGCATCTTTCAAAGGACAACGAAATATCGCATTCTAAAGAAAGAGGAGTAGATTATGAAGAATAAGAACATCTTAGGACATTTACAGATTATCGTGTCCTCATCACTGTTTGGCTTAATGCCGTTGATTACAAAGATGGCGTATAGCTATGGTGCAACCCCAATTACAGTTGCGTTTTGTCGTTGTTTCTACGCGACAATCATTCTTGCGCTAATTTTGCCACTCATGAAGAAAAATATCTTCTCGATTGAGCGTGCACAAATAATTCCAATGTTAAAAATTGCGATTCCATTTGGATTAATTCCTGTTGCGCTATTTAATGCCTATACACATTTGGATTCGGGTATGGCAACGATTCTGTTTTATACACATCCAATCTTTGTTATGTTATTGTCAATTCTGATGTACCATGCATTTCCATCTAAGAAACAAATACTATGTATGGTTTTATGTTTAGCAGGTATTATCCTATTAAACGCAATTCAAGGGGAAGTTAAGATTGTTGGTGTAGCTATCGCAATTCTTGCAGGATTTATCTATAGCGTCTATGTAATTGCTTGTGATCAAAAGGGGATTGATAAAATCGATCCAACTGTACTATCCTTCTGGATTAACTTCTTTGCGTCCATTGCGGTAGGTGTCATTGGCATCGCTAGTGGTCAGCTGATGATTGTTACAGAACCGATGGGACAGGTATCTATGTTTATCCTTGCGTTAGTGGTGTCTGTTATTGCGGTCTTACTATTCCAACATGGTGTATTAATTACTGGTGGTCTAAAGGCTTCGCTACTTAGTACATTTGAACCACTCACAAGTTTATTTATCGGTGTAATTGTATTCCATGAGTTATTAACAGTACGTCAATGGATTGGAATTGTACTCGTCCTTGTATCTGTTATTCTACTTGTCGTACCAGTTAGAGCGAAAAAAGAAAGCTAAATTTATAGGGAGATACACATCTTGTATTTCCTTTTTATAATGCGTTTTGAAAGCGAATAATATTAGTTGACGAGCAAAACGAAAAGTATTATATTTAACTTAGTTAGTTTAGTGTAACTAACTACTGAAAATTATGCCGGAAGAACTCATTGTAGAACATTGTGCACCGACATTAGCCGGTGTCAAGACAGGGAACCTTTTTAACTGTGGTTATTCTTGTAAAGAACAGTTAATGAAACAGATTGCGGAAATCAATCATCGTTTCAGAAATTGTGATCTTAGAATGACTGTCCTCAGTTATCCAAAGGATCGAGCACTTATATATCTGTATCGGCCAACATGGTTGAGGACAGATTTATCTAAAGAAGATGTTATTTCGATTCTGAAAGAAAGAGGGTATCCTATTGAAGATATGTCTGCATGTATTGATGTATTAAGTCAACGCATTCAATCATCAGGGCAGCGTGCATTTCCGCATGAAATTGGATGTTTCTTGGGGTATCCAGCAGAAGATGTTCGAGGTTTTATTGAGGATAGTAAACCTTGTAAACTTGTCGGAACTTGGAAAGTTTATGGCAATGAAGAGATGGCAAAACATCTATTCCAAATATATGAGAAATGCACATATGCATATTTGGAACATTTTGAAAAAGGAATGTCTTTAGAGCAGTTAGTTAGATTTGTCTAAATTAAAGGAGGAAAAAATCATGAGTAAAGTAGCAGTTGTGTACACAAGTACAACAGGTAACACAGAAAAGATGGCAGAGGCTGTCGCTGAAGGTGCAAAGAGCAAGGGAGCAGAAGTTGTTGTTTTAACAGCAGATGCATTCAACGCTGGTGAAGTAGCTAATTATGATGCAATCGCATTTGGTAGTCCAGCAATGGGTGTTGAACAGCTTGAAGAGAGTACTTTCGAACCAATGTTCGCAGATGTTGAAGGTAGCCTAGCTGGTAAGAAGGTTGGACTATTTGGCTCCTATGGTTGGGGTGATGGCG
Source organism: Solobacterium sp. (assembly GCA_015256775.1). Lineage (GTDB taxonomy): Bacteria > Bacillota_I > Bacilli_A > Erysipelotrichales > Erysipelotrichaceae > Bulleidia. Next base: position 13,400 of record JABZLM010000039.1, read on the forward strand.
AATGGATGCGTACATGGCAGGATCGTATAGCAGCAGATGGAGCTGTATTAGTACAAGATGGTGTTATGGCAAACTATGAACCTGATGATGGTGCATTAGCACAGTGCAAAGCATTAGGTGAAGCATTAGCTTAAGTAAAGATATGAAATAAAAAACTGTCACTTTCTAAAGATGGAAGGTGACAGTTTTTATAATTCTCTATACAAAAGGTAATCCCGAATAAAGGGATTACCTCATTAATTTGCGATACCATGATGTGCAGTATAGCTACCTGACGTTAGGGAAGAGAAATGATATCCATTCTGTAGACCCCAGATAATAATACGTTCTACCGCATCAACTGAGAAACCTTTGGAATCATGCTGTAACACAACAGAAGGGCGATTGTTTGCGGAAACATTTTGGACTTGAGTTGTTACATTCTCAAATACTTCATCTGCAGTGGAAGCTCCACCCGCATCCCCACTGGATACATTCCAGTCAAAGTAAGTATAGCCCTTTAAAGCAGCTTGTCTTACTAATGCCGTCATGATACCAGAAGTATAGTTACGGCTGACTGTATTAGAAGAACCACCTGGGAAACGGAATAGATTTGCGTATGTTCCTGTCTGTTGATAAATGATATTATTCATTGCGTTAAAGTCATTCCAGAATGCATCAGTACTGGAATATACATTTGAGTAATCATGCGTGTATGAATGCTCCGCAACAACGTGACCTGCTTGTGCTTCCTTTTGAATCATATAGATATAATCCGGTTGTAAAGCAGTTACGAAGAAGGTTGCTGGGATGTTGTACTTTGCAAGTACATCTAATAGACGTTGTGTATGTGCACTTGGTCCATCATCAAATGTTAAGTAGATTGTTTTATTGTCTTCTGCTTGAATTTGATTTGCAGGAAGATCTTG
>JABZLM010000074.1 GCA_015256775.1 Solobacterium sp.
TTTATTTTACAATTTCTGACAATTTTACTTTGCGATCTTCAAACATAGACTGGGTACAAGCATCTGCAGTAGCAATTGCTTCTAGAGCAGCTTCACCTGTCAATAGTTTTGCGAATTCTTCTGATACTGGTGCTCCTTGCATAATCTCATGTAGATAGCGCATTTCTTTGTCAATCACAGATGATAGCCATAATGGAGTACGTTTACCTGGTTTACCATAAGCAATTGCTCCGTCCATTTCTGTACTATGATAGATACGAGTACGATCATCATCTTCTTCTTGCGATTCATGAATCAAGAAATAACTTTCTTGTCCATCTAGCTTAAGAGTTCCTTTACAGTTGAATAAATCTAAGCGGATAGCGCCTTTTGTGCCTTGAATTAAGACATAATGTTCACCCCAACGATAAGCTGAACCCCATTCTAACAAGGCAAAACGCTTATTAGAAAATTCCATATTGACAAAAATCATATCATCTTCATCACCGAAATTTTCACCTTCATGGGCTACATTTCCACCTGTCATGGTTACAGTTTCAGGCATACCACCCATAAGGAATTGCACGCAATCCAATTCATGGATGTGGTGATACAAGTGACCACCTGATTTTTCACGAATTTTTTTCCATGATACTGACGGTTGTTGTTCTTCCCAACCATTACGAGCTGTGTGACAATATAGAACGTCTCCAATGACTCCTTGATTAATTAGTTCTTTTGCATGATGGACACCATTAAAGAAGTTCATAATATGTCCTGCCATAAAGGTTACATTGTTTTCTTTACAAGCATCTACCATCTCGCGACAATCTTGATAAGAAAGCGCAATTGGTTTTTCACAGAAAACATTTTTGCCATGTTGTGCAGCCTTAATAACTGGTTCTTTATGAAGATTATTTGGAGTTGCGACAATAACACAATCTACTTCATCGCTAGAAACCAACTCATCTAAGGAGCTTGCTACTTTTGCTCCCAATTCTTCTGCAATTGCCTCTGCATTATCTGGATCATAGAGAAGAGTAATCTCTGCTCCATCATTCTTTTGCATATAACGAGCTAACTCAGCTCCAAAATATCCTGTTCCAACAACACCGTATTTAACCATGTTTTTTCTCCTTTATTTTGTTAAATCATTAATTTCCAAATCTATATACTGAACTACATTGCTTAAATGCAATTCATTTCTCGACCATGAATCATATTTTTCAAACAATACACCTATGTGATGATTTGGCAATTCTGTAATCGCAGAATATGCATAACCATACGAAGGCAAATCAATATCATAGTGGTACTTCCAATCAATACTATCATCTTCTTTATTGACTAAACCGACAACTAATTGACCTCCCTTACGGCCATTTCTAGAATTTGGTGTACTCAAAATGACTGCTTCTTTTCCATCAATTAATTGAGAGTATTTAATTGCAGATACTTGTGTACCATATGAAGTTTGTTGAATTCCATCGATATACGAAACTTCTGACCATGTTTCTCCAGAATCTCTACTAGTCATATAGGCAATCTTACCTGTAGTAGTTCTAAAGAATGTTCTAATCACACCATCTCTCATTTCAACCATTTGCGCTTCTGCTGTCGCATTCTTAAACGGAATTGAAGCTGAGGATTTCTTCCATGTTTGACCACTATCATCAGAAATGAGATAAGTTAGTTCACCACTGGTATATGTTGCAAAAATTAATCTGTTACTTGATTTTAATGCTAAACCTTGTCCGGGACATAAGTAAGTTCCATTATGTTTTTCTCCTAAGAACGGAGGCAATAACTTAAATTGTTCCCAACTCTCTCCTCTATTCTGACTAGTTGTCATTGCTATATAATTAGTAGGAGTCACTTTAAATAACGAATCTTTGTAGAAAACATTCATAGGAACCTGTTTTCCATTATGCCTTTCTCTTAGAGAGCCACTATCAAAATCAACCGAATATTGTTCGACTGTTAAAGACTTTCCTCCCTCCAAAACTTCATACTTATCATTTACAGTATAATTTGTAGGTTTATTAGTCCTTTCATCGTAAACGACACCATTTTCTCTAACTGTGTAACGGAAATCATTATCTCCATCCTTCTTTAGTTTTAAATAATAATGACCGTTTATTTCTTTAAAACCTGAATCAGCTTTATTTGCATTATTATTTCCAATACCAGCAGGCATAACATCAGCTAATAATATCGTTTTCCCAGATTTTTTATCTTCAACAATGGATGAATCTATAAATGAAGCACTTCCACTAATTTGACTATTCTTTAATTTATTGTCTCGTGGCCAGTAAACTAACTGCTCCTCATAGTCATTAAACTTCATAGCAAAAGTTGGCTCACTCCACGTTTTCCCATTATCATCACTATAAGAAGTGGCGATATTAATCTTACTTTTAGAATCATGAGTCCCACCATAACGTGCATCAATACTTGATAGAACTCTTCCACTACTTAATGTATATAATGTCGGTATTCTAAAATAGTTAGCCTGAGTAGAATCTCCTGATTGGAAAATTAACTGAAATGGATTTGACAAGGGAATAGTTGAAACTTCCTGATCACTAATTGCTTTATTAAATAGACTGATTTCATCAATACTTCCTTTTGCGAGGTAATGATCCTTGCCTTCACGATTAACAG